>NZ_BAKF01000042.1 GCF_000614025.1 Prevotella aurantiaca JCM 15754 | reverse complement strand
AGGTTTATAAGGGACGACTATTTATATCTTTTTCCATACTATAAACTTTACGTCTGATATCGTCAAGTTTCTCGTTCATTAACTTCACTACATGGAAATGATCAAACACATGTACTGCATCGGGACAATTCTCCATGACAGAGGCTATGAAAGCCGCAGACAGGTCTGTTGCCATATGTTTTATCTTTATATTCTTACGTTTGACTTTCTGCCAGAATTTTTTCAGAGCTTTCGTACCCTTTCCATGGCCAACATAGATTATCTTGCCACTGTCCAAATCCACGACGATGGTCTTATAAACATGTCCTTTTTTAACTGCAAACTCATCTATACCTATATTCTCCACCTTATCCAGAGATGGAGGGCTATAATGACGCTCAAGGTAAGAGGAGTGTATTTCCTTTACCATATCCCATAACACACCCAGATGATGCGATACATCCTGAAGCGTCATAACACGAAGTAAATCTACTACATACTTGGCAAAGCGATGAGTATAGCTGCGACTGCCAGTAGCAAAGGGAATATTCTCCTGCTGATCGAAATCTCATTCCTTACATTTATAGCGTTGCACCTTCATGCGGATAGTTACTCGTTTGCCACCTATGGGAAGTCTAACAAAGTCCCGCAGGCGATACCTGTTCTTCACAACAGAGCGAGCCCCACAACAAGGGCAACAGCTTATTCGCTCTTTTGTTTGTACATACAAAATAATTCTATTACCTTTGTATTCTTCACAAGTGCATTCGTGGGTGTAAAGACCCCAAGCATGATATAGGAAACTTGCTGTTCATCTTTGTACATTTGGTTGTGTTTATTCAAATATACAATATTTACAGCGGTTTCTTTTTTATTTTATCTGTTTTATCACTCCAAATCCCCGATGAACCAGAAGAAAGATATTCATTCAAGACTTTATAAAGTCCCATTCCCCTAAGAAATAAAAGGGGAATGGAACTTTTTAAGCACATTTTTGTCACATAAAAGAGAACGACTCTAAAATAAGCACACTTTTGTCATATAAGCCAGGCTTGTAAACGAGCTGGTATAGAGCCAACGATAGGAAATATTAAAGAAGACCACCGATTATCTCGCAACTTTTATAAAGGTGACAAAGGAGATGCTACCAATGTATTATTAGCTGCAGCAGCATAAAACTTCAAAAGAGCTATGAGAGTTCTTTTATACCTTATATAAAGAATCAGCATAAAGCTTGTCAATACAAGCTTTATGCTGAAATATAGTTTTTAAGGAACGACTAAATATTTTCGCTCCAGTCTTCTTTACTCTTGCGAATATAGCTTTGGTAACGGAGTTTCGCCATTTGCTCAGCAGCATCGAAAAGTTCTTGAGCTTCATTAGGATAAGCCTTTTTAACTGAGAGATAGCGTACTTCGCCCATCAAGAAGTCTTGAAACTTATTCCAATCTGGCTCTTTAGAGTCGAGAGAGAATGGATTCTTTCCTTCTTCTGCCAATACTGGGTTGTAACGCCATAAGTGCCAGTAGCCGCTTTCTACTGCACGACCTTCTTCAGCCTGACTCTTACCCATACCTCCCTTAGCCTTCAAACCGTGGTTGATACATGGAGAATAAGCAATGATGAGCGATGGACCAGGATATGCTTCAGCCTCACGAATAGCCTTAAGAGTCTGTGCCTGATCAGCACCCATAGCTATTTGTGCAACATAAACATAACCATAGGTGGTTGCCATCAAGCCAAGGTCTTTTTTGCGGATACGCTTGCCTTGTGCAGCAAATTGTGCAATAGCACCAAGTGGGGTAGACTTAGAACTTTGACCACCTGTATTAGAATAAACCTCTGTATCAAGTACGAGAATATTAACATCTTCGCCAGAAGCGATTACATGATCGAGACCACCATAACCGATGTCGTAAGAAGCACCATCACCACCAATAATCCATTGTGAACGCTTTACTAAGTAGTGATCTAAAGTCTTTAATTCTTTGCAAATTGGGCAACCTGCTTCAGCACCAGCAGCAATCATCGGCTTTAACGCGGCACTCGCTTCCTTAGAAGCATCGGCATCATCCTTAGCATCAATCCAAGTTTGAGCAGCAATCTTAAAATCTTCAGATACATGTTGTTCTGCTAATGCATCGCTCAAAAGCTTGGTAATGCGCTCACGCATTTTCTTGTTACCAAGTGCCATACCCAAACCAAATTCGCAGAAGTCCTCAAACAATGAGTTATCGAAAGCAGGACCTTGACCATACTCGTTGGTTGTATAAGGAGTTGAAGGGATAGACGCAGAATAAATAGAAGAACAACCTGTAGCATTAGATATCATTTCACGGTCGCCGAACAACTGAGAAATCAACTTAACGTAAGGTGTTTCACCACAACCTGCACAAGCTCCAGAGAACTCAAACAATGGTTGAGCAAACTGTGAATTCTTTACGTTGCTTTTGATATCTACCAAATGTTGTTTAGTCTTGACGTTCTTTATGAGGTAGTTCCAATTATCAATTTGTTTTTGATCGCGCTCAAAAGGAATCATTGCAAGTGCCTTACCCTGCTTGTTTCCTGGACAAACATCAACACAGTTTCCACAACCTACACAATCGAGTATGCTAACCTGAATACGGAAGTTCATACCGGCCATAGGCTTTGGAACTTTCATCTCTAATGTCTTATCTTCAAAGCCCTTTACTTCTTCTTCATCGAGAACAAATGGACGGATACAAGCGTGAGGACAAACATAAGCACACTTGTTACACTGAATACAGTTCTCAGAAGTCCATTCAGGATGGAAAGCTTCAACTCCACGTTTCTCAAATGCAGAAGATCCATTCTTCATAGTTCCGTCTACCATATCGTACTTGATGAAGTCAGAAACCTTAAGTAAGTCACCAACCTGACCATTGATAGGACGAACAATTTCCTTTATATATGCAGGAGCATCGTCATTTGCATCATCCTCATCGTCTGCAAGGTTAGCCCAATCAGGATCTACATACAATGACTTGTATTCGCCACCGCGGTCTACAGCTGCATAGTTCTTATCAACCACGTCTTGTCCCTTATTGCCGTAAGACTTAACAATGAATTCCTTCATCTGCTCAACCGCCAAATCAACAGGGATTACTTCTGTAATACGGAAGAATGCACTCTGAAGAATAGTATTGGTACGGTTGCCAAGACCAATTTCCTGTGCAATCTTTGTTGCGTTGATGTAGTAAACGGTAATATTGTTTTGAGCGAAGTAACGCTTAATCTTGTTAGGAATGAAGTTTGCAAGTTCTTCGCCTTCGAAGATTGTATTCAAAAGGAAAGTACCATTCTTCTGTAAACCACGAATTACATCGTACATACGTAAGTATGCCTGAACATGACAAGCAACAAAGTTAGGTGTATTTACCTGATAAGTAGAACGGATTTCGCTGTCTCCAAAACGAAGGTGAGAACAAGTAAAACCACCAGACTTCTTAGAGTCGTAAGAGAAATATGCTTGGCAATGTTTGTTAGTGTTATCACCAATAATCTTAACAGAGTTCTTGTTTGCACCAACGGTACCGTCAGCTCCCAGACCATAGAACTTAGCTTCGAACATACCTTCGCCACCCATAGGAATCTCGTCAATCAATGGAAGCGAAGTGAAAGTAACATCATCTACAATACCAACAGTAAAGTGGTCTTTAGGCTCTGGAAGTTCTAGGTTGTTGAATACAGAAATAATGTGTGCAGGTGTGGTATCAGAAGAACCAAGACCATAACGTCCACCTACAATTAAAGGTTTGTTTTCAACATCGTAGAATGCGCTCTTTACATCAAGATACAATGGTTCTCCTTCTGCACCAGGTTCTTTTGTTCTGTCGAGTACAGCAATACGCTTTACTGTCTTTGGAACAGCTGCAAGCAAATGCTTAACAGAGAAAGGACGATAAAGGTGAACAGAAATCATACCAATTTTCTTACCGTGCTTAATTTGATAGTCAATAGCTTCGCGCGCAGCTTCAGTAGCAGATCCCATAAGGATAATAATGTTTTCTGCATCTTCAGCACCATAGTATGAGAAAAGGTGATATTCACGACCAGTAATATCTTTTATCTTTGCTAAGTAATCTTCAACTACTTCTGGAATATTCTCGTAGTATTGATTGCAAGCCTCACGGTGTGTGAAGAATGTTTCTGGATTTTCAGCAGTACCACGAGTAACAGGACGCTCTGGAGAGAGTGCACGGTCGCGGAATCGTTTAACGTCAGCTGGATCGAGTAACTTAGCTACTTCATCTTGGTCAATCATCTCAATCTTCTGATATTCGTGAGATGTGCGGAAACCATCGAAGAAGTTTACAAATGGAATGCTTGTCTTCAACGAAGCAAGATGTGGAACTGCTGTAAGGTCCATAACCTCTTGTACTGAACCAGAGCAGAACATTGCAAAACCTGTTTGACGACAAGCCATAACGTCTGAATGGTCGCCAAAGATACACAATGAGTGAGTAGCAAGTGTACGTGCAGAAACATCGAACACGCAAGGCAACATCTCACCAGCAATCTTATACATATTAGGTATCATCAGCAACAAACCTTGTGAAGCTGTGAATGTTGTTGTAAGTGCACCAGCTTGGAGTGAACCGTGCATAGCACCAGCTGCACCACCTTCTGATTGCATTTCCTGAACTGTTACTGTCTGACCGAAGAGATTCTTACGTCCCTTTGCTGACCATGTATCCACATGCTCTGCCATTGGAGATGACGGAGTAATCGGATAGATAGCTGCTACCTCTGAAAACATGTAGCTCACATGAGCTGCGGCTTCATTACCATCACAGGTAATATACTTTTTTTCTTTCGCCATTTTCTTTATTTATTAAATGATTCTATAATGTTTTTGGGCTGTTTTGTATAGGCCTGTTTTTGATCAATATATTTATGTTATATTTTTTTGGGAGTCTCGTATTTTTATTTTTAACATCTGTCTTAATAAAGAAATCCAAACATCCAGAGTGGTATTTTATTATCTTTCCCAACTTCTGTATTATAGCGAACGTAGATAGTTTCGTTATTTAAACGTAACTTTGTATTCTCCGCATCACAAATCTTGAATTTCTTATTTTCGTCTATTATGTAATTTCCTTGTTTATTTCCTTCATTTACCAAATGTCCTGACAATAGCGTATTAACAAAGAAAGTTTCCATTACATTTTGTTGTTCTACGTGTATTGGGTAAATTGCGTAAATGAGATTAGAATTGTTCATTATTACCTTTGCTGGCTTTTTAGGAAATTCTTGTCCAACAGGATAGATAATATTTATCAACCGTGAATCTGATAAATACTTAATATAGTTCATAACAGTTGCACGGCTTGTGTTAATTTCTTTTGCCAAATTACTTATATTAGGGGACTTTGGACCTTCTAGTGCAAGTAAATAGAAAAGTGTTTTAATTTTCGTGAGATACTTCAGTTCTATTTGTTTAATCAACAATATATCAACTTCAGTCATCATGTTCATTGTTTTTAGTAAGTTTTCAGAATAATTTCTGTTTTCTAAAAAGAAAGGATAATAACCATGATGAATATAATCTTGAAAGTATTTTAGCGGACTAACCTTTGGTAGAATTTGCATTGCAATTTGTTCGTGGTTTCTAATAATCTCATCAAGAGTATAAGTCGGGAAATTAAGCCCTGTCATATAATTTAGGAACTCTCTAAACGAAAATCCTCTTAAATTATAACTTTTAACAATACCGTTTAGTTCAGGATTTTCTTCTTTGAGACGCATAACGCTTGACCCTGTAAAAACAATCTTTAATTCAGGATAGTTATCATGGCACTTTCTCAAATCGCAACTCCAATTAGGCTGCTTAAAAACTTGGTCTATGAGTAAAACCTTTCCACCACCTTTATAAAAATCTCCAGCAAAATCTGCAATTCCTCTTTCCTGGAAATAGAAGTTATTCATATTTATATAAAGGCATTGACGGTCATTCGCACCAAAATTTTCTTTCGCATATTGAAGAAGAAAAGTTGTTTTTCCTACCCCTCGCGTTCCCTTAATGCCTATTAGTCGGTCATCCCAATTAACTTCGTCCATAAGCATACGGCGTACTGGTGCATGATTATGCTCTACTAAGTAAGCGTGAGTACGGAAAAATGCGTCCATCTTAATTTGCTAAATTATTTCATACTAAGAAAATGTCGATGGCAAAATATACTTTTAGAAACATGCAACCAATGACATTTCTCACGTGCAAAGTTACTAATTATTTCTTAAATTTGCAAACTATAGATTGCAAAAACGATATTTTTACTATTATTTATATTTTGTCTTCTTATATCTTTGTTGTATCTTTGCATAAGAATAGGTTGTGCTCATTAAGTTAAAGGCAGATTTTCTTTGCACATGCCAGCCATACAATAGCCATGTTATATTGATAGAATACAGAATGATACTCCATATTTTCAACCCTGAGCACGATATGTCATTAGCACATAATAGTTCTAATTATACCCCTTCACGTGCTGCATTAAGAATACGTAACGACTTGGCTTTCTTACCATATATATGGGCAAAACAAGGCGATGCTATTTTGGTAAATAATATAAAAAAGGCAATAGATGCCATCAATAAGCTTAAATTTAAAAAAAAAGAAATAGTTTTTGTTGATGTAGCTACTTTATCAACCATAACAGAGAAAATAGAAACTGTTTTACCATGGGGTGGGATTGTACAATAAAAGAACAATTAAAACGACTTGGAGTATCTCAAAAGATTCTTCCTACAGATGATTACTTAGCAAGGATATGTAACCTGAGTAATAGAAAAACTGCGGTTCATTTACTTTCTATTCTGAAGTCCTTTTTATCAGCAAAGTCTGTTATTGGCGAATCTTACTATATTGATAATCTTGCAGATTTGTACATAAAAAGTAAAAGTTTAGGAAATGCTGTGATAAAAGCTCCGTGGAGTGGTAGTGGGAGAGGGCTACGATTTACCGATAAAGAAATATCTACTGTTCATTTAAATTGGGCAAAAAATATTATTGCTTACCAAAATGGTATTATCTTAGAGTCATATTATAATAAAGTGCAAGACTTTGCGATGGAATTTTATTTAGAAGACAATAAAGTGAACTATTGCGGTCTTTCAATTTTTCTCCTCTTTGCATGGTGCTTATACAGGAAGTTTAATTGATAGCGAAGAGAAGAAGCGCAACCTATTAGGACAGTATATAGAAACTGAGTTATTAGATACAATTAAAGGATGTCTAATGTATCTATTAAATCAAAATATTAAGGACAAATATAAAGGTCCGTTAGGAATTGATATGATGATAGTTGGAAGTAGATGTTCTTTTGAACATTCAACTTCTCAACATTATTATATTCATCCACTTGTAGAAGTAAATTTTCGCCGTACTATGGGGCATGTTGCTTTGTCCCTATACAATGAAATGCAGATACAAAACAAGGTTATGCAAATTACATTTAATGGTTTATACCATACATTAGAAATAAATGATGATATATAAACTAAATTATTTTTGCATACATTAAAAATACAAATAGCGTAATAACTAAAGCTATTGCGCATACAAAAAATAAAATAATTCGCGATATTAGTTTTCTTTTACGAAGAGATGAAGAATATCTTTGTTGATTAAATCCTGTATACTGATCGTATCGATGTTTACTTTTGTTATCCACTTGTCTTTTTCCCATTAATTTTTGCAGAAAATATGATTACATGAAGGAAACATTTAACACAATGTCTCCTCCATGTATTTTATTATTTTATTTAAAATTTGAAACTTAATTGTAAGTCTACTAATGAATAGTTTGGTTTAGCTAAACTGCGATCATGAACATAAGCATATTCACTCGTAAGTAGTACATTTTTATTAAATTCATAATTCAAACCTACTTCATACAAGGTACGTTGTTTTTCAGTTCCTTTTGAAGGCTGATACATATCGTAGCGTGCTTTAGCATATAGTTTTTTCTTTATAACAGGTGCTATAATGGCAGCGTAAATACCTTGTGCTTTATCACCATTGCTACTAAGACTGCAATCTTTTGATGCTGCATCATTTGTATTTATAAATGTTTTTGCAAATGCATCACCTGTGCTGTGTGCATATTCTGATCGGAAGGTCCAATCATTCACAATGTATTCTGCAGAGATTGCATAACGACGTTGCTGTAACTTGCGAACACCAGTTTGTGTTATACCAGCTGCATCGGTCCATGTTCCTTTACGAGCATATGAGCCTGTCCAACCAAAACAACCAATACGCATACCTGCTACTGGCATTACCCATATACCACCAATGATGTTCTTCTGTTCGTCAACATCTTTTACATTAATGCCTTGTCCATTAAAAACACCAACTTGATAATGAAGCAATTCTCTACCTGCAGCATTCTTTAAGAAATCACCTTGAAATTGTATACCAATATCACGACCATTTGAACTATGCGTACCAGCTCTATCTGCAAATCCTGCAAATTTACTTACTACTTGTGAATATCCCATAAACCCTTGTGTAATTGGATGTATTGGATTTTCAAATGTAAATGGGTTTTTGAACTGACCAATCTTCACACGGAAGAAGGTGTACTTTTGCCATTCTGTGAACAAATCAACAACACGTGGTGATGAACCTAAAGTAGATGTGTTTCCATTGAACTGGATTTGTGCTTTCCAAGCCCAATCGTCAAAAATACGTCCATCAAGAGAAACACGACCTAAACGTAAGTTGAACGAATTTGATTTTGCGTTATCTTGGCTAACAAATTGATATTGTGCAATGCCATAACCAGATAGCTTCACATTATTAATCCATTTTGCCGTCTGTGCAGATGCATTAGAAAGTGTCAATGCCAAACCTGCCAACATAAATAACTTTTTCATAAATCCCTGTTATTATTTTAAGATTAAAGTTTTATGTGGCAAAGGTACTGATATTTTATAGGAATTAAAAACAATTCTTAACTTTTTTGACAAAAAGCCATCTAAAAGCATAATCATACAATAAATTTTTTCTTTATGAGCAGCTACTTTTGTTACTTTTACCAAATTACATTTTATATTATATATTCAGTATTCCTAATATATTTTCTAGTCTTATTGATTTATAGAGGTAGCACTTAAATTTATAATTATAAAATTTAAAAACGTAATTATAAATTTCAATTTTGTAATTATAAATTTATCTATTCGTAATTATTATTTAGATTGAGAGATATTATTTACTTGTTGAATTATTAGAAATTCATTTTGTATTTTAGTTAAACATAAGCAGATAACAATTAAAATGTCATCTTAAATATTTATTTCCGAAATTTTTACTCAACTTTCTTACATCGAATTTGTACTACTTTTAAATCAAGGTGCAGTTCAAAATAAAAAAAATAACTAACTTTGCAGCAAATAAAAGAAAATGAGCAGAAAAAGAAAACCATTACCTATATTAGAAAAGGTTAAAATAGAAGCTGTTGCAGCGGAAGGGAAATGTGTAGCACACGTAAATGACATGGTTGTTTTCGTTCCTTTTGTAGTACCAGGAGATATTGTAGATTTACAAGTTCTTAAGAAGCGTCATAGCTATTGTGAAGCTACAGTAGTAAATGTGATAGAACCAAGTCCAATTCGTATTGATCCTAAATGCAAACATTTCGGTATCTGCGGAGGTTGTAAGTGGCAGAATCTACCTTATAATGAACAATTAGCTGCCAAACAACAGCAAGTAATTGACCAACTTACACGAATAGGAAAGATTGACTTACCAAAAGTTTCTCCTATTTTAGGTTCTGAGAAAACCGAAGAATATCGTAATAAGTTGGAATTTGCTTGCTCTAATAAGCGTTGGTATACCAAAGAAGAATTAGAGGCATTACCCCAAAATGTAGGTTTAGCTCAAGGGGCTATAGGTTTCCACATAACTGGCGCATTCGATAAAATTTACCCTATTGAAAAATGCGTATTGATGGACGACTATTGTAATAAGGTGAGAAATGCCATTTTCAATTATGCTTTATCACATAATCTTACTTTCTTCGATATCAAAGAACAACGTGGCTTGTTACGTGATGTTATGATGAGAAACTCAAATACTGGCGAATGGTTAGTATTGGTCCAGTTTCATTACGATGAACCTGGAGATGAAGAACTTGCAATAGGCCTAATGCAATTTATAGCTGATGAATTTAAAGAAATAACCTCGTTATTATATGTTGATAATCAAAAGGGCAATGATACATTCAACGATTTAGAATTGATAGTATTTAAAGGCAACGACCATATTTTTGAACTAATGGAAGACCTTCGTTTTAAAGTGGGAGCGAAGAGTTTTTATCAAACAAACACAGGCCAAGCTTACCACTTATATTGTGTAGCACGAAACTTTGCAAATCTCACAGGGAACGAATTAGTTTACGACCTATATACAGGTACTGGAACAATAGCAAACTTTGTTGCCAAAAATGCAAAGAAGGTAATTGGTATAGAATATGTGCCTGAAGCGATTGATGATGCCAAAATAAATTCAGAGATTAATAATATTGTCAATACAATATTTTATGCTGGCGATATGAAAGATATTCTGACAGAAGACTTTGTAAAAATACATGGTAAACCTGATGTTATTATAACTGACCCTCCTCGCGCTGGTATGCACGCTGATGTAATAAATGTTATTCTAGGTGCACATCCCCAACGTATTGTCTATGTGAGTTGCAATCCTGCAACACAGGCACGCGATTTATCACTTTTAGATAATGACTATAGAGTTGTTGAAGTTCAGCCTGTTGATATGTTTCCTCATACACCTCATGTTGAAAATGTCGTACTATTGGAAGCAAGAGTAAGGTAAATGGTGTTTGATAAAACTCGAAAAAAGCTAATATAAATGTTATTTTTCTTAGAAATGATAATTTTTAGATACTTTATAAAGACAAAGACATAAAAATACTATTATTTTTGCAAAAACATTTCGTTAAAAAACAATAACTGTATTTTGAGATTCTAAAAGTGTCTGTTTTGCATTTCAAAATAGGCACTTTTATAATTCTAAAAGCCCTTCTTTGTATCGAAAAAATATTTTTGTAAAATATTGATGTAAAGCGAGTTATAAAACCAGTAAATTTAAGAAAAAAATAATGAATATTATTGCTTCTTTCTTATCTTATGGATAAGAGGGATTCATTTAAATTTTACTATTAACATCTAAAATTTAAAAGGTGTTATTTTATGATAGAAAAAATTATGAATTATAACTTGTTATGAAAAAGTAATTGGTGATTTAAGAAGATTATTGTAACTTTGCGGCAAATTTTTAAGATAAATGGCACATAGAAGTTTAGATCAATTAGACAAAAAGATTTTACGCCTTATCGCTGAAGATGCGCGTATTCCATTCTTGGAAGTTGCACGCGAGTGTAAGGTAAGTGGTGCAGCAATTCACCAAAGAATTCAAAAACTGACAAACTTGGGTATACTCAAAGGTTCACAATTTATTATTGACCCAGAAAAAATAGGTTATGAAACCTGTGCGTATATGGGATTGAATTTAAAGAACCCTGAGAAATTTGATGAAGTAGTAGAAGCTTTGAAGAAAATCCCTGAAATTGTGGAATGTCATTTCACAACAGGCGAATATGATTTATTTATCAAGCTTTATGCTCAAAACAATCATCATCTTTTAAACATTATCCATAGTAAGCTCCAAACATTGGGATTATCACGAAGTGTAAGTCTTATCTCATACAATGCAGTAATAGACCGCCCACTTCCAATAAATGATTTTCCTGTGGAAGAAAATTCTGAATCTATTGAAGATTAAGGATTAATAATTTATAATTCAAGCACTTTCACCATAAACAAAAAGTTATAACAAATTTTTGTTTTATTGGAAGGAAAGTGCTTGAATTATTTTTATCTATCGCTTTATAAAGAAATAGCCAATTTCATGACTTATTTTGCGCTTTGCCGAATGTGCGCAAAGCTTGTAAGTTCCATTTTTTAGACTATAGATATTTAAGGTTTTACGATTAGAAGCAACATAATATATTTTCATAATTACATTGCCTTGCAACGATTCAATACAAAAATAGTCTATATCCATTGCGTTTATATTAGCTGGGAGGGTAACTTTTTTACCATCATTTATCAGTAATCTACTTTTAAAACCTTCTTTATCAAGTACACTTTGTAATGCAACACTTTCATTTCCAAATCTATCCATTGCTGTAATAGCATAATACTGGTGTTTAGCCCCTTGGTGTACAAATGAAGTTCCTTGAAATCTTGCCATAACAAGATTACGCGGGTCGTTGATATCTACGGGGTAGCTATTACTCATGTATATATTATAATAAGGTGAAGTTCCTTTCCAACTTATCGTTTTTGCTCCTTGTGCACTTATCAATGCTACAACAGAATTACCTTGAAAAAACTTGGGGGCCTCAGGCTTTCTGCTATTCATCCAAGTTAAAGCAGGCGGAATAGATGGTATAGCATTAAAACGTTTCTCAAAATTATAAATACCTTGTAAGTTATCTAATAGGAATTTAGAACGGAAATGAGCATGTCCCATTCCCAACCATCTACTAACATACATTTGTTGTCTAAGTTCTTTAAGCGTCATATTTCCTTCTCGTGGATCAAGGAAGTAAGTTCCAAGCCCCGAAATAATATCGTGTCCATTTGAATTTTCCATCCAATCAGCACAGAATGGATAATAATTTTCATCACGCCAATATTGCATAGGATAGAGCTGATCCATTATTCTTGTCTTTACCCATAATTGTGCATCCTGTGAAACACGATTCTTAGCATTATAATTTTTAGACGAATATCTGCTTAAGTCATCGTATTTGCCTATAGGTGAACATGATATTTTAACCCAAGGTTTTAGTACTTTTACTCTTCGATTAATTTCTCTAACAATTTTAGTAATATTTTCTCGACGCGCCTCAGGAGTATCACCATTCCTATAAGTTGGATGTGGCCATCCATCGGGATATCTTATATAGTCTAAGTTTATTCCATCTATATCATAATTTTGAGTTATTTCTGCACAAATTTCCCCTAAATAACCAGCAATATTTTGGTCTTCTGGACTTACATAAGAACCAGAAGAGAAACTTTTAATATTAAATCCTTTCTGCTTCATAAGTCTACATCCTAATGATTTTGCTGCACCAACAGGCATAGCAGCAACCCAAGCATGGATTTCTAACCCACGTTTATGACATTCTTCAACGGCAAATGCCAAAGGGTCGTAATTTGGATTTCCATTTTCTCTACCTGTTAAACATTTATCCCAAGGCTCGAACTTCGACGGATAAATAGTAGCAGCACGTACACGTGCTTGCAATAATACTGTGTTTATGTTTGCTGCAACATACTTATCCAAGATATCAATAAGTTCTTGTTTTTGTCTTTCGATGCCTTCTTCTGAGTTTGCCAATGATGAGGCCAATCAAGATTACTAAAAGTTGTTAGCCAAACAGCACGAGTCTCACGCTTCTTAAAAGGAGTTGTATCCCAACTTATAAATATATCGTTTGTTTGTGCAAAACAGTTAATAAAAAACCAATTTAATAATAACAGTGTAATTATCTTCTTATTCATACTTTTTAAAGCATATTTTTGACAAATAGGAGAGAAGCCAATTCTAAATCGACCACAAAGATAGGCAATAATTTTTGTAATTCAAATAATTCTACTACCTTTGTCATTGAAATTTAATAATAAACAAACTTTATATTTATAACAATAAAAATTATGATGAAGAAACTATCTCTCCTCTTATTAGGCTTAACATTATCGTTGGGAATTCACGCACAATTTCAAGAAGGTAAAGGCTACATAGGAGCTTCACTAACAGGATTAGATTTACATTATAATAGTCGCAATAAATTTAATATAGGACTAGAAGCAAAGCTTGGTTATTTAGCATGGGACAATACGATGCTGTTGGCAACTATAAGTGCTGAACATAATGGTTCAGAAACTGTCGCAGACCATTTTATGTTAGGTGTTGGAGGACGCTACTACATTTCTCAAAATGGTTTATATTTAGGCGTTGGATGTAAGTTCTTACATGCCAATCGTAGTTATAATGATCTTTTAGTCGGTACTGAAGTTGGTTATGCTTTCTTTATTAATCGTTCTGTAACAATAGAACCAGCACTCTATTATGATCATTCGTTCAAAGATACGAGTTATTCAACTGTAGGTCTTAAGATTGGTCTTGGTATATATCTATTTGACGATTAAGCCTGTATAAACGACAAGTTTGATATGCAGCAATTTCCTTCTCAACTGCTCGAAAAGGCCGTTGGAGAATTTTCTAAATTACCGGGAGTAGGTAGAAAAACTGCTCTCCGGTATGCTTTACATTTATTACGTGAAACTAAAGAAGATGTCGATAGCTTCACTAAAGCAATTTCTACAATGCGGCATGATATTAAATACTGCAATATTTGTCACAATATTTCCGACTCTGATAAATGTTCTATTTGTGTAAATCCAAATAGAGATACTTCAATATTATGTGTTGTTGAAAACGTACAAGATGTTCTTGCTATTGAAAATACCCAACAATATAATGGCTTATACCATGTGTTAGGAGGAATAATTTCACCAATAGATGGCATTGGACCAAACGACTTAGAAATAGATTCGCTTGTGGAACGAGTAAAAACTGGCACAGTTAATGAAATTATTCTTGCTTTAGCAAGTACTATAGAAGGTGATACCACAAACTTTTATATATCACGTAAGCTGAAAGGCTTTGATATAAAGCTAACAGTGATTGCTCGTGGCATATCGGTTGGTGATGAATTGGAATATACTGATGAGGTTACATTGGGACGAAGTATATTAAACAGAACTATAATCGAAGGTTAAAGATAAAACTATGGAACAAACACGAAAGTTGCTTTTAAAAGTTTTAGGTCTTTTCTTACTCATATTAATCTGTATCGTTGCTATATATGAATTGCCAATTCTTTTACCAGGCTGTTTGGCTGGTAAAAAAAGTCTGACTTTTGTGCAGTTTATTATGCAGCCGATAACATTGCTTTTAATTCCGCTTGCTCTTTACTTATTTAAGATTCCACGAGTTTGTAAAAGTATTACTAACATACAGTCATATAAAGGATTTCAAATATGGGCTTGCGTGCGAATTTGTCTACTTTGTATTCCCATCATTCTGAATATTCTTTTCTACTATATTTATGGAGAAGAGGTTGGATTCTTTTATTTAGCGTTGATTTTAATGATTAGCATTTTCTTTATCTATCCTACAAAAGAAAGATGTGAAAGTGAAAGGAATTTTAAACAAGACAAAACAGATCTAAATAATGATTTAATACCATGAAATTAAGTATCATAATTGTAAACTATAACGTAAAATATTATCTTGAACAGTGCCTGTTAAGTGTAAAACGAGCTATTACAGGTGTTGATGCAGAAATAATTGTTGTAGATAACCATTCTAAAGATGGTTCTGTAAAATATATAGAACAACGTTTCCCTTGGGTAACCTGTATTTCTTCTTTGCATAATTTAGGATTTGCAAGAGCAAATAATCTCGCAATTAAGCAGAGTAATAGTGAGTACGTTTTATTACTGAATCCTGATACTTTCATTAGTGAAAATACCATAGTTGATGCCCTAAACTTTATGGACACCAATAAAAATGCAGGCGGATTAGGTGTTACAATGCTTACCACAAGTGGTTTACGTGCAAAAGAAAGTCGTAGAGGTTTTCCCTCACCAATGGTATCTTTCTATAAAATGATAGGATTATGTGAGCGTTTCCCTGAACATCCTAAGTTCGGGCACTACTACATGAGTAATTTGTCTTGGGATGAGCCAGGAAAAATAGAAGTAATCAGTGGAGCATTTTGTTTATTGCGTCGTTCAGTATTAGATAAGGTGGGGCTACTTGATGAGAAGTTCTTTATGTATGGAGAAGACATTGATTTAAGTTATAGAATATTGAAAGGAGGATTTGAAAATTGGTTTTTACCTTCTACAATATTACATTATAAAGGTGAAAGTACACAACGTTCAAGTTTTCGATATGTTCATGTCTTTTATGCAGCGATGCTCATTTTCTTCCGTAAACATTATAGCGGAATGAGCATTTTACTAAGCATACCTATCAAGGCTGCTATTTGCTTAAAGGCAACAACTTCTCTTTTAAATATGTTATATAGGAAATCTCAGAAACTTTTAGGTTTTCTTCCACATGCACATCCAGTAGAACCCAATTATATTTTTATTGGAAATAAAAAAAGTATAGATCGTTGTGAGGAAATAGCAAAGAGTAGGGGAGTAGTTGGAAAATATGTTATTGGCAATAAACAAACATTGCCAAATGGACACCTCGACAAGCTGGAACTAATTGAATCAAAGATCTTAAATTATGTAGTTTACGATATGGATGCGTATACGTATGGTGATGCTCTTTCATTTTTTGCATCTCAACCACAAGAAAACATACATATTGGTACGTATAATTGTCAAGCAGATTGCATCATAACCGGAGAAGATGTCTTGAGATGATAGAAACAAAAAAAATACGGCTTCGTGCAATGGAGCCAGAAGACTTAGATTTACTTTATAAAATAGAAAACGATGAAAGCTTATGGAGCGTTAGTACGACCAACGTTCCATATAGTCGTTATGTACTACATGACTATATTGCTAATTCCAAAAACGATATTTTTGCGGATAATCAAGTCAGATTAATTATTGAAACCGATGATAGAAAAGCAAATATAGGCTTGTTAGATTTAGTGAATTTCGACCCTCGACATCAACGAGCTGAACTGGGAATAATTATATTAAACGAGTATAGAGGAATGGGATATGCTCACGCTGCAATTTTAAAAATAATTGAACATTCACAAAAATATTTTCATCTTCGCCAAATTTATGCTTATATAGATGTAGATAATGAAAAGTCGTTAAAATGTTTGAAATCTGTTGGATTTCAGAAAACTGCTTGTCTACAAGACTGGTTTTTTCAAACAGATGAATACAATGATGCTTATTTAATGCAACTTTTTTTATAAAAAACCACTATTCTTTTTGGCTATAACAAATTAAATTAGTATCTTTGCACTCGCTAAACAGAAATAGTAGTTAGCATCCGCGATTTGGTGCGTTAGTTCAGTTGGTTAGAATGCCTGCCTGTCACGCAGGAGGTCACGAGTTCGAGTCTCGTACGCACCGCAACTATTATTTAGATAAAGCACATTTGGTGCGTTAGTTCAGTTGGTTAGAATGCCTGCCTGTCACGCAGGAGGTCACGAGTTCGAGTCTCGTACGCACCGCTTTAAGTACTCTGAAAATAGCATCAGAGTTTTCTAAAGAAAATCGTAAGTATCATAACTTCAAGGAGTTATGATACTTTTGTTTTGTATCACTTCCTCTTTTCGGAGTATGTGTAGATACACAAAAATATCCCAAAATACTCCACAACGGCTACAATTCAGCTACAGAAATTCTTGAATTTCAAAAATTGTAGCAAGAGTGGCTACAGAGTACATCAAGAGTACGTAAGAATTGCTCATCATTTGAAAATTATGTTGAACTTTGCAGCATGGTTGTGGATACAAATGGCTACACAACTTTTTAGTTTTGGCTACACAAAATCCATACTATGGCTACAATTAAAAACAAGTATTTATGAAGTCAATTTTTAAGTCAACATTCTATCTTAGAAGTAATTATGTGAACAAAGAAGGGAAGAATCCAGTGATGTTGAGAATCTATCTCAATAATGAACGTCTCTCGATTGGATCAACGGGAATCTCTGTTTTGAAGTCTCTTTGGGATATTGACAAAGAACGTCTCAAAGGTCGAACAACTGAAGTCCTGAGGACGAATTTGCAACTCGATAATATCAGTACTGGGTTGCTTAATATCTTCCGACGTTTGGAGTTTTCTGATGATTTGTGTTTGGAACGAATCAAAGAAGAGTTTTTAGGAAAGAAAGGGGACATAGATACGTTTATGGCTCTTTTCGAGAAGCATAATGAAGACTTCCGAAAGCAAGTAGGAGTTTCTGTATCTGCTACTACTTTGCGAAAGTATGAATTATGCAAGCGTCACTTTGCAGAGTTTCTGAAGCAGAAATATGGTCGGACAGATATAAAGTTGTGTGAATTAAATTATACAGTCATCTATGATTTTGACCTTTATCTTCAAACAGTTGCCGGACAATGTCGTAACACAGCAACAAAGACAATGAAGATTTTTAAGACAATAACCATTTTAGGTCGGAAATTGGGTGTGTTGCACCATGATCCGTTTGCTAATTACCATTTTCACTTGGAGCTTGTCGACAGAGGATTTCTCACTGATGAAGAAATTCTCAAAATTGTGAATAAAAAACTTACGATACCTCGTTTATCTCTTGTCCGTGATATATTCATTTTCTCATGTTTCACAGGGCTATCATACATAGATGTTGCCAATCTCACACCAGAACATTTAGTTAGTATGGACGATAAACAGTGGATTATGACGAAGAGACAGAAGACGAATGTAGAATCTAATATTCTTCTTCTTGATATTCCAAAGCAGATTATAGCTAAATATAACAATAATACTTATCGTGAAGGAAAACTGTTTCCTGTACTAAGTAATCAAAAAATGAATGCTTATCTAAAAGAAATAGCTGATATTTGCGGTATTGTCAAAAATCTTACTTTCCACATGGCTCGCCATACATTTGCCACTATGTCGCTCAGTAAGGGCGTTCCAATGGAAAGCGTGTCGAAGATGTTGGGGCATACCAACATTAAAACGACACAAATTTATGCCCGTATTACCAATAAGAAAATAGAACACGATATGGAACAGTTGGCTGGCAAGTTAGACAAGTTCAATGTTGCTATGGGCATCAACTCAAAATAATGTACAACCCTAAACCAAGAAGATTATGACAACAACAAAGAAAGAACTTTCTTACTTCCGTTTGAAGTTGGAAGCGTATCTCGGAGAGCATTACCCAGAGAGAATGAATGAAAACACGTTTATAACTGCTCGTGCAGACGAAGCATTGACAGCTTACTGCGATGCAGTGGTACAGGGCTTCTCGCATCCCGAAGCAGAGACAATGGCAAGTGAAGTCTTATACCAAGGTTTGCACTTTTCCAAGTATGACACGCTTGTATACGTCTTAGAGAATGAGTTCGAGAAAGAACTTCCTTCTCCTCTTCCAGAAAGACTAACACCAATGCTTTTGAAGAATAAGGCTGTGCAAAGTATTTTCGACAAGTATGAACTGACAGACGACTTTGGCGCAACTCCAGAGTATGAGAAACTCTACACCGAACTGACAGGGACAATCGTTTTGCTCATAGAGGTCAATGGTCTGCCAACCGTCAATAGTGAGAACATGACTTGATGTAACACCATCGGGAGCTTTTGTAGTGTCAAGAGCCAAGATAACTATTCTTCCCCACACACCAAGAGTTTAGGCAAACACTTGGCTTTTTTCGAGCATAGCTCTCAACAACTCGTGTGAGGCAGAATATCTTGTAACTGCTCTTGAACTATTAAAAGCTCCGATATGAATACAATCATCATGAATCAAGACGTTCACACACCTGCCTTCATCAAGGCAGACGCATCGAACAAAACCGATAATATCAAGCAGCAACCGACTTCTCCCAAGCAAGTCCGCCGCTTCGATTGGACACGCTTCATCGAACTCACTATCCTGCTTTCCGTCGTTATCGGTGCCATTTGGCTTATCTCGAAGATGGTAACGCCGCAAGTCGTAACTGCCGTCTCTGTCATTGCAGGTTTTCTGATGCTACGCTTTATAGTCAGAGTCATTCTCCAAGTTACCTTTACGCTGCTGAGCATTCTCTTCTGGCTGGCGATACTCTGTGCCATCTTGCTATGCGTGCTTTGAGAAGCACAGTTCTGTAAAATCATTTATTTTATTTCATCAGGTGGTTATCTCGCATTTTGAGATAGCCACCTTTTCTATTTTCCACTACGAGCGTTGCACTTTCGCTTCTTTTCCTATGCTCCACGATATGCGAAATAAAGGA
>NZ_BAKF01000043.1 GCF_000614025.1 Prevotella aurantiaca JCM 15754 | reverse complement strand
TAAATTTTTATTTTGTTATTATAATTTTTTAGCCTCTTATTCCTATGTGTTGAGTTGTTCCTATTCAGCTGTTTTAAGACATATTTTAATCTTTTTGAAAAGGTTGTTTGTTGTTTCGTCTGATAGCAGGATCTAAAACAAACATATTAAATAAGGTAAAAATAGCAATGTCTATTATTATAATCAGAGTAAAATCTAATAAATTAAACAATAGTGCATTCATACTGATGAAGACAATAGCGAACACTAAGATAGCAATAAGTGCCTGGTGCTGCGTAAGTCCTGCTCTCATAAATTTATGATGAATATGGTTTTTGTCGGGGTGAAATATTCCATAACCATGTAATATTCGTACAATAATTACACGACAAACATCAAAGATAGGAATGATTAGTAAAGTTATTGAGAGAAATATTGCCCCTTTGCGATAAGCCATTACGTTTGGGTTATCCATACAAAACTTCACGAGTAATACACCAAGAATGTAACCTAAAGTTAGCGAACCAGAGTCGCCCATAAAAATTTTACGATTTTTTTCTTGTTTTCCGAACACATTGTAATAGAGAAAAGGAACCAAAACGCCCATCAATCCAGCTGTGAGGATACAATAAATCCACATCTTTTCTATAAAGAAACTATAGAAGAAACCACCTAAAGCAATGAAAGATAAGCTGGCAGAAAGTCCATCTATACCATCAATTAGGTTGATAGCATTCATAATAAAAACCAATATAAATACTGTCAGCGGTGCTCCTACCCAAAACGGAATTTCGTAAATTCCACAGAAACCATAAAGGTTATTGATATAAAGCCAAGAAATAGGTAGTAGAGATGATACAAAAATCTGTATAATGAATTTCTTTTTGGCTTTTACACCAAAAATATCGTCAATCAGTCCTGTAGTGTAGATAACTACCAAACCGACAGCAAAAAAGATAGTCCACGGACTAATCTCTATTTTTTGTCCATTATAAGCAAATGACCAAACAAGAAGTGCAACAATAGTAGCTGCTAGCATGCTGGGTAGAAATGAAACTCCACCCAAGCGAGGAATAGCTCGCTTGTGTACTTTTCTGGAATCAGGAATATCGTATAAGTTTCTTTTTTTGCAGAAGTTCAGAATGCGGGGGATGAAAAGGAATCCGCAAACGGTGCTTAGGCTAAAAGCAATAAAACTAATAACGATATATACGTATATATTCATAGTCGATTAAAAAATTTCCTTACAGATTTAGTAACATAACACATTTTTCTTACTTTTATTGTGTATAATGCAAAATTAGTGGATAAAACTAAAATATTTTTTAAGTTTGAACGTTATTAACAGAGGTATGACCGAGAACTATAAGAATGAAAATATCAATTATTACAGCTACCTATAATAGCGAAGCAACAATTGCCGATACAATAGATTCTGTATTGAGCCAAGACTATCCTAATATAGAATATTTAGTGATAGATGGTGGTTCATCTGATGCTACCTTGGATATTGTAAAAGCAAATGCTTCAAGATTTAATGGTAGACTTCGTTGGGTATCTGAAAGTGATCGTGGTATATATGATGCAATGAATAAAGGCATACAAATGGCTACGGGTGATATCATTGGTATTTTAAATTCTGATGACTATTACACAAGCAACGATGTGTTGTCTACCTATGCAAATGCCTTTAGAACAAGTAAGGTAGATGCCGTTTATGGCGATATTCATTTTATACGCGATGGACAACCGCACAAAGTTGCCCGATACTATTCTTCTAAAATATTCCGTCCAACATTGTTAAGATTTGGCTTTATGCCTGCTCACCCTTCTTTCTATGTTCGGCGTTCTGTTTACGAACAAGCAGGAAACTATAGTCTTGACTATAAAATTGGGGCAGACTTTGAAATGATGGTACGTCTGTTTAAGAAACATCGCATAAGTTATAAATATATTCAGAAAGATATGGTAACAATGCGTATGGGTGGTGCGAGCACAAGTGGAGTAAGTAGTCATAAGCTATTACTGAAAGAAGATGCGCGTGCTTGCAGAGAGAACCGTATCTATTCTAATACGTTTCTGATAGCCTTAAAATACTTTTATAAAATATTCGAATTTAAGTTTTAGAGATCCTATTAAAATTGAGTTAATTCGATATAGTTGCTGTTGATAAGCTTTTATTCAGTTCTGTCTCCGTATAATTCTCTTATATGGTTCAATATTGGCTTAACATCTTTTGTCTGATTTCCTATTTTAATACTCCCATTATCAATACCTACTAAAACCTGATAAGGTGAGAACAAAGTTCCTTTTTTAAATGGGTCTAAGCCTAAATCAAGAAGTTTAATGATATTTGGAGTATAATCGATATCGTGTGCTAAAGCATATCCAAGCAAAGGAGGCTCAACCTGAATATTGATATTGGGATTGGACAATAGATAATTGAACATTTCATAGTTCTTAGAAGTAATGCAGTAATGGAGTGCAACATGCCCATTTATATCCGGTTTGTTTATATCTGCACCTAATTCTATTAGTCGTTTTGCATACCCATTTGCAAAAGGAAAGTCAACCATTACATTATTATAGTTGATAATACATTCTAAAAAGGCGCTCGTTCCTCTTTCGCTAACAGCATCAATTCCACCATGATTATTTAAGTAAGAAAGAAAATCTTCAAAGCTAACTCCATCACTAAACAGAGTGAAAATATCGATTACCTTGAAATCACTTTTTTTATTTATCTTATTTGTTTTCATAATAGCCCATAATATATTTAGCGCTTACAGAAGGCTAATACTTTTTCTTCAAACAACTTGTAGTCAGAATAGAAATCTTTAAGAATTTTCTTTCTGTTTTCTTCGTATTCCTCTTTGTCGAAAGTATTTAAGTATGTTGTTATTTCTTCTGCAAGATTATCTGTATTAGTAATCGCTAAACCTAATTTGTAATTCTTGGTATATTCGCCTTGAATAGTATCGGCAGTCGTTATCATTGGTTTTCGGAAGAAGACAGAATGATAGAAACGATTTGCCATAGCAGTATCGTGAGAGAGTATCCTTGGGAAAAAAATATTAATCATTGTACTCTTTTGGATAATTGAAGGCTCATCTTTTTTATCATAATATCCAGAGAATGCAACATTCTTATATCCTCGTTCTTTTGTGAACTCTTCTAATTTATGGGCATCTATACCATTTCCTGCGAAAGTTACCAGAAAACCTTCCTTGTCTCCTAATGCCTCAATGATAGCAGCATTTTGCTCGTAGTTTCTAATACCACCTATTGTGAGGACTTCAATTTGACCTTTATCCAATTCGTATGATGGGTTATGATCATTGATGGCTCGTTTCAAAGTGTTTATATCAAAATTATGACTTAAGATAGATGAACAGGCATTGGGTAGGCATTTTATAAACCCTGGCGATGAGACAACATGTAATGCTGAAAGTTTCATCAGTTCATTATATGTTCCCTTAAATTTCTGTTCGATAGAAAGATCACGATAATCTAATATAAATTTGTTCTTGTAATGCTTTTTAAGAAAAGGTTTCAAGAAGATTGCTATTTGAGGACCGAAGACAATGAGCTTGTCGTATTGTTCTTTTTTGATAACTCTCCGTAAAAAAGATGAATATTCTAAATAGTACAATAGTCTAGTTATTTGATGGGCGTTGTCTCCAATCTTTCTGCTAAACCTGTGAGCGGCTTTTTCTTTAAGTCCTCTTTTATCAGCATATATTATATCATATTGAATATTGTTTTCGTCTAATATATCTGTGTAGTTTCTGACATACGGACAGAAAAAAACGTTCGTTGGTAATAATAATCCTAATTTCATACCTCTTATTTATAGATTTAATAAAAATCACTATCACACTCTCATATTCCCTTTCATCTTCCTTTCTCAAGAGCTTCAGTTATGGTCTACAAAAATGCATAGTATTTTTTCATAATATGTTCTCCTTAATTGCATTTAAATAAGCATGACCATACTTTAAATCCGGCTCAACATAATTGCCTTCTCCCCATTCATTCCAAGATTTCAAGAATAGAATTTTATGCTCTTGCGGTTTGGATTCTATTATATTTAAAGCTTGTTCGATATGTTTTTTGAAATTCTCTGGTGTTGAATTGATATATATTCCTTCGCTATTTCCTGCACGTGGTGTTCTGTCCCAACCAGGTATAATCATAGGATATACATTGTCCCATTTATCTTCAGGAGCAAAGAAATTGCTTACAACTTTTGAATAATCTAATTTAAGCGATGGCAAGAATGGAAGTTTTTTATGTATAACTTGTTTAGCTATACGCATCGTTTTGCCTTGATAGCACATTTCTCCTCTCGATTTACCATAAGAATTGATACCATCAAACCCTAAGGCAAGAATATTGTTATATACTTCCTTGCTATTCTTTAAATTAGGAATGACACGAGCTAAAGTTCCATCTGGATTGCGTTTAATAGTTGATGTGTTAGCTATTTGAGCAACAAAATATACTCCAGGTAATCCATTTTCTTTTGCCAACTTTCTCCATATCTCCATAAAGATACTTACATCTTTAAAGTGATAGGGATCATATATTACGAAAACAGGTTTTTCATCTATTGTAATATATCTCCTGTCTTTAAATGCTGGAAGTACATAATTAAAATGTTCAGTATAATCTTTCTCTCCACCATATTCCATCGGAGCAATTACTTTGTTCTTTCCATCTTTGTGCCAAGTTTTTGTTGTCCATTCATGGTTTGCCCAACAAAGGCAAAAAGGAAAGTCTGGCTTACCTGATTTCAATATTTCTTGGAAAGGACGCTGAAGTAGTAATTTACCATTTCCCATCCAATAATGATAATAGCAAAAACCTTCGATGCCACATTCTCTTGCAAATACAGCTTGTTGTTCTCTAACTTCTGGTAGACGCAAGTCGTAGAAGCCAAGGTCTGCAGGAATATGCGGTTGATAATGTCCTCTGAATAGAGGTTTCGCTCGTGCAACATTTGTCCATTCAGTAAAACCGACACCCCATGCCTCATCATTTTCTGGAATAGGGTGAAACTGTGGTAAATAATATGCTATGACTCTTGCTTTCATTATTTATTTTCTTTTTTAAGCGGAAACTTTTCCAGCAATGCTTCGTGATATTTCAAATAATAATAGAGTAGGGCGAGTACTATAATCTTTAGATTCCCAGTGTCTGAGTACGCGAACAAGTACATTCCACCTTGTATGTTAATGCAAACTACAAAATATAAGAGTAACAGCTGATGTATCTTTATCTTACTATTTGTAGTCTTATTCCTTTGGAAAGCAGAAATAACAAGGAAATTGAACACTAAAAATATTACGACTGCAAAAAAAGGTCCGAAGTCTATGGTAAAATCTCCAACGAATGTAGAAAAGGCTTCGTCGTTTATTTTTAGATGTGAATAAATTTCTCGACGTTCAACATAATTCATTGAAGTTTTAGAATCGACTAACCGTTTGAAAAGATTGAGGGTTCTATCTCCGTATCTAATTCCATTGTCGTCTAAACCGTAATTATTAAAATATATATTTCCTTGTCCGATATACCAATTGATGAAAGCTGCAATTCCTCCTTTCTCTGTGCCAAAACGACTTATGGTTATGGCAGCCACAGGCAACGTAATGACAACAATGAAAACAATTCCTACTTTCTTTATAAACTTATTAATTCTTTTTGAAAGGTATTGCTTAAACAAGAAATATCCGCATATTATTGTCAGAAAAGCTAAAGCAACTCCACTTCGTTGCCCTCGCATAATAGGCATAACCAAATTAATGATATTGGCAAATAGCAAACCATAAATAATTTTATAGTTTTTCTTGCTCATCGTCAAAAAGTAAAATAATAGGTATATACTAATATCAGAAAAAGAATTAAAGAGAATTGCAGGTATATTGCGAATGGCTCCACCAGCGTTTGACGCATTATCTATTTGCTCCAAATAGGCATCTCTACCAGCTTGAGCATCTGTAAAGATTGACATTAATCCGTTTTGGAAGTCAGAAATGATACCCGGCAAATTCAATATAGCAACGACAATGATAAGAGTTGCAATGATTCGTAAAAAATTTGAATGCGGATATTCAATGTTGTCAGTTTGGTGTACGTGATGATAGATAACAGGTGTAAGCGCAATCATCATCATTGTGTACAAGTATATATATGGGAAGAGTGTTAAAGGCTTGTAGTTTGTAAATTGTGGAATAGAATCATCGTTAATCGTCATAATGGAAAAGACTGCATAGATGATATACATTACAATGATAAAGCTACCAGCGTCAAAGTTCTTATTTTTGCGTTGATACCAAATCAAGGTTATTACCCATAGTACTATGAGAAATGCAGATAGTATATAATTACTTTCAATTACCGACATAAGCGTTTTGTTATAAACGAATGAACATAACTATATATAACCTTCTTTTCCGATTTATTCGTTCCTAATAGTAAAGCAGATACTATAAAGAAAGTAGGGGAGTAAAGGAAAATAAAAAGTACTCGTAGAAAATTGCTATCAATATTTTGTTGTAATAGGTGACTACTCCCAACTCCAAGTATCAATATTGTGATTCCTGGAAGTAATAAAGTTGTAACATAAGAATTTATAGAGAAACTACGATAATATTTGCGTAGACAAAACAATCTTATAGTATGTGCGACTACTGATACAGCAATCATAGAAATTAGGGCAAAATAAGAAGGCAAATGGAATGTGAAGAAAAGCCACGAAATAGGTAAGCATAGTAGAGTAATACTTTCTACTTTTAGGTGGTATTCTTTAACTTTACCTGTTGCTTGAATAATTGCTGTAATCGGATTATTCATCGAAAGGCAAACTATATAAATAATGATAAGGCGCGCAAATAAAATAAAGCTCTCATCTGTAATATTCAGCCACCAATTTAAAATATTGGGCATTTCTAAAATAATTGGTATTCCAATAGCTAAAAGTGCGTAAAGTATAAGTTTGTTACCAACAGAAAATAGTTTGTTAAGGTAACCGAAATTTTCCTCTGCATAAGCTTTTATCATTGCTGGACGTAAAGGAATAATAATACTATTACATAATGCTCCAAACGCATTATTGATTTGTAAAGCTACACCAAAAGCAGCATTTATAGTTGCTCCAAAAAATATATTCAGTAAAATAATATTTCCTTGTTGCATTCCAATATTAGCAACATTGCCAAAGAGTGTCCAACCAGAAAAAGAAAGTAATTCTTTATATAACTTTCGGTCTGTTGTTTTGCGATAATGACATTCTTTGTAATGCGCTTTTCCATATAATATGTATATTATGAAGATAATGAAACTGCTAATCAACAAGCACATTCCATAAAAAGAAAGGTTATCTATCATAAACATTCCAATTAGTATGGCTGCACCTAATCTAAGTAAACATTCGATGGTAGATACAATAGCATAGACGCCTATATCTTCGTGAGCAAAGATAGCTGCAGTATATGGAATTTGAAACAAGGAAAAAATAAAAGTAAATATGGTAAATTGATATAACCACATAACAGCTGTCATTCTTGCAGCTGGAATTACTAATTGAGTATTAACGAACCACAATCCAATCGTCTCAAATAGTAGGATAATGAGAATAGAAAGTATTGCAATGATGTTAATACACGAAGAATAAATCTCAGTTTGTTTTTGAATATCGTTTTTCCCAATATAAAAAGAGAAAAATCTTTGAACTGAAAGTGAAAGTACACCTGTTAAAAAAGAAGCAACTGTTACTACACCTGCTATCGTGTTGAAAATTCCATAATCTTCAACTCCCAACCCTTTGATGATAATACGTACAATATAAAGGTTTAGAAATGTAATAACCAACATACGAACAAACAAAAATAGTGTGTTCGATGCTATATTTTTGGTTTTTGCTGATTCTTTTATATCGGGCATATTAAAGTTAATGCAGTATATCCCTTATTACGTAAACTGACAAAATAATAAACGCAGATATAAACATTTCGAGCACAAATAATATTCTTTTAGGTCCCGAAGGTTTTACAGGTACTTCTGCTCCTTGGATAGTTGTAAAAACAGGAGTGCGTTCTTGTAACTTTGCATCAGCAGCTTTTAGTTGAGCAACTAGAGTTGTATATGTATTGTATTTTAGTTGCATGTCATTTTCCAAATCGTTTTGCTTTAGTCTTACACTTTCCAATACAACATCCATATCAGCATCACTAATCTTTCCGTATTCCTTTCGAACTCGTTCGTATTCTTTCTTAGCTTGGTTTACAAGACTTTGATAATGCTCTACATCGTTTTTTAATTTCTTAGTTCTATATTCAATAATATATTCCTGAAGTTGAGCTCTAGTGGCATCTGCAAGAATCTTTGCTACCATTGGATCTTGAGCTACAGTAGCAATACTTATAATACCTGTTTTCTTATCAGTACTAATTTTTATATTGTCTCTCATTCCCTTAACTATGTCATTGTCAATCTTTGACAATTGGTAAGGATTGAATTTCTCAGGAGCAAAGTTTGCAGTATCCTTAGGAGATACTTTTTGTACTGCCCATAAATAGGTTTTCTCCCACCATGTTAGTTTTGTATGGTGCTTTAGATAGTCATAGTAAGTCGTATTGATTTTTTTATCAATAGTTTGTACATTCACATCGAATAGCTTCGTAGCAAAACCATTATCATTCATTAAGTCTGGATACAACAAAGGAGAGATAGCATCAGTACTTTTTCCCGTTGGTAAATCAAAACCAAATGAAGACGCTATATCGCCTAAAGCACTAACATCTGCCATAGAGCTTGCTTCTGGAGCCATAGCAGTTTCACTTGTGTATGTTCTTGGCACACAAAGAATGATATAAGTTGATAACGCAATAACAATTGGCAATACTATAAAGAATAGTTTTTTATGTTCTCCAATTCTTTTTAACACCAATCGTAAATCTATTTGTTTTACATTCTCTTCGTTTTCCATTAGCTTGAAGCTTTAATATAATAGTATTAAACCAAATGATTTATTTAAATGTATTGTAATAAATCCGCATTCAAGCACGCCTTTTAAAGACGTGCTTGCGCGAAGTTTATATTTTTTCATCGTTATTTTTACTCATTCTGTATTTATCTTTATTTCAAGATGTTTGCAAGTGTAGCCAATACAGCTGCCATACTTGACGTACTTGTTCCGATAGTCATAAGTTCAGCAAGGCTCATTCTAGCTCGAGATTTGCTAGGAACAATGATTTCACAGCCAGGTCGGACTTTTGCATTATGTCCTACTTTTGCAAGTGTACCATTCATATATAGTATGTAGCTACGACTTTTCTTTGCATCAGAAGAGAATCCACCCGCTTGGTCAATGTAGTAAGCTACATTTTTGCCTTCACGATAGCTTACAGAATTTGGATACATAACTGCACCATTGATTTTTACAGTACCATTGTATTGTGGAATGATAATACGATCGCCCTCTCGTAGAATTAGATCGGCATCACTTCCTGGTGCTGCTAAAGCTTTATCTAACTCAATACCTACAGGATAGGTTTCAGGAATTTGGAACTTCTTCATCAGAGAATCTTGAGTTTGCTGTGAAGCTTGAAGAATACCAGCTGCATTTGAACTTTTAGCAGCAAGATCAAGGAAACTCTTGTTCTCTTGTTCCATTTGCATTTTATAAACAGCTTCCATGCGCATTTTCTCTATCTTATTAGGTCTGCGTTCTAATCTTGCTCCTTGTATATAAGCCATATCTGTTGCACCACCTGCAGCCTTGAAGATATCTGATAGGCGTGTATTTCTTCCTGTAAGCGAATAACTTCCTTCAAATAGAACTTCCCCTTCAATACTTACATTCTGTTGTCTTGTTGTGCCAGGGCTCTTCCGTACAAAAACTTGGTCGAAAGGTGCAAGTATAAATCTGGGTTGACCATCAATGACAAAACCATCTTTCAAGCTGAATGTGAAACTTTGTGCAATAATAGAGTCAGAAGTAGTAGCTTGCGGGTTCATAATTCTTCTTGAAACATCAACTCTTACAGTAGATGCTGTTTGTTTTAATCCTCCAGCTTGTAGAATAAAGTCTTCAAGTGTTTCATTGTCAGCATATTTATATCTTCCAGGATATTGTATCTCCCCATAAATAGATATAGTCTGCTCTTCTTGAACATCAGTTCGCGTCGGAACAAATAGGACATCTTCGTTTTGTAAAGGTATATCAGCAACCCTGCCAAGCAAAATACCTTCCACATCTACCGAAATAACTTCTAATGTGCGGTCTGCCTTCATACGATGCATAACTGCATGAGGTCCAAAAGCAACTTCTGTAAGTCCTTCTGCTGCTTCTACCAAATTGCGTACAGAGTTTATCTGCCCGCCTACTTCATACATACCAGGACGAAATACCGCTCCCTTTATTTCCACCATATTTTCATATCTTGGAATAACAGAATCAACGCTGATAGAGTCTTCATCAGAAAGCTTAAAGCGACTCATATCAAACTCGTTCACATTATATATAGAATATTGGCGGCCTGTTTTTCTTCTTACACGAACAGATTTTGTATAAGCGTCACCTGCAAAGCCACCTGCATAGTTAATAAGTGCATCAAGACTCTCATTACGCTTCATTTCGTAATACATTGGTCGCTTTACTTTACCGCTAACATTTACAAGCACCTCGTAAGCATCAACAGCAATAACGTCATTATCTGCTAATCTTACATTGCCTGTTAATTTTCCGCGTTTCAAAAAGTCGTATATATCGACAGTGCTGATAAGACGTCCTTGTCTGTAAACTTTAATATTACGAAGTGTTCCGAGATCGGTAATACCACCAGCCATGTACAATGCGTTAAATACAGTTGTGAAAGCTGATAAAGTGTAAGTTCCAGGTGCTTTTACCTCACCTACAACGTTCACCATAATAGTGTGTGTTTGTCCTACAGAAAGTCTAATTTTAGAATTACTATAACGTTTTCCAAGTCTCGCTTTGATTCTTTCATTAGCTTGTTTGATAGTGAGACCACTTACTTGAATAGGTCCAAAACCATCTAAAGTAACAATTCCATCTGGTGCAACAGTTGTTTCGTACGACTTTTGCGACGCACCATAAATATCAACAAAAACAGCATCGCCAGGTCCCAATCTATAGTTTGCTGGGAGAGCCATATTCATATTAGGCTCAAATGATAAGTTCTTATTGTTGAAAATATCACGTCCCCAAACTTTTTTCTTCTTTTTCTTTAGTTGTTTTACAAGATTTTTATACATTGCTGCAGTATCTTGTGGCATCCAATCATTCATTTCCTCCTGTATTAAAAGGAAATCTTTATCATCTTCATCGTATGTGTTTTGGTAGTTAGACTCAGATTCTAATCTTTTGTTAGAAAATTTATTTGCTTCATTCTCAGAGTCCTCGTAATCTTGCAATGTTTTATCAGCAACCTTTTTTTTATCCATTCCTGGACGTTGCTGTCCATTATTCTTTCTACTTCTCTCTGTATTACTTTCTTTATCTGATGCGTTGCCCAATGAAGAGTTGCCCTTTTTCATTTTCTCGTATGAATCTCTAACTCTTCTAATTTGAGCTATATCTACACCATTTTGCATCAATTTCGTTACAATCTGTGCCTGTGATGTACCCTTGTTATGCTCTTTTACAACAAACTCCATGACCTGTGTATCGGTCATACCAGATTGTGCATAAATACTTAACGTACTTAGGATAACAAGAAGTAAAAGGACGTATTTTTTCATATTTGCCTAAAATTTATTTCCACTTACGATGTTTAAAAATGTTTTAATGATAATTTTGAAGTCAAGCCAAAGCGAACGTCTCTCAAAATAATTGATATCCATTTCGAGACGTTTTAACATCTTTTCCATTGTGTCTGTATACCCATTGTAAAGTGTGGCTTCTGAAGTTAATCCTGGTCTCATCTTATAAACAACAGGATAAAGGTCAGTATGCTCCATTATTTTATCAATAAAGTATTTACGTTCAGGTCGAGGACCTACTAATGACATATCGCCAATCAATACATTCCATAATTGCGGAAGCTCATCAAGATGGTGTTCTCTAAGAAATCGCTCCAATGGGGTAGAATTCTTACAATTCGTTTTTGCCATCAGTTGCGGTTTATTTTCTTCCACAATGCTACTCATGGTGCGGAATTTAAGTATGACAAATGGTTTTCCTTTATATCCAATACGTGTTTGACGAAAGAATATGGGACCATTCCCTTGGCATTTCATTAAAACAGAAATGATTGCGAAGATGGGTGAAAGCAATATTAATCCAAATGCAGCCATTGTAAAATCCAAGGCTCTTTTTATGCCTCGTTGAATGCTACCCATGGCATCGGTTAGTTTTGCTTTACTCATTGTTCGTCGGCTCTTATTATGGTTTAAATAGATTTTCTTCTGAATACCGCACTTTGATGGGTAAGTTCAGAAGCGGACAATTATTTTTTTATGTCTACCTATATATAAACTCCATTTTTCGAAATTTGTTGCAAAGATAATGTTTTTTTCTTAAATACTTTTGTTTTTTGTGTATCTTTGCACAAGAAAAGACCTAACATTGCGTAAAATAATCCATATAGATATGGACGCTTTCTTTGCTTCAGTAGAACAAAGAGATAATCCAGCGTTAAAAGGCTTACCATTAGTGGTGTGTCATGATCACCCACGTAGTGTCGTAACTACAGCAAGTTATGAAGCACGAAAGTATGGAGTTCGTTCTGCAATGCCATTATCACAAGCAAAAATGAGATGTCCTCATCTTGTGATAGTTGAACCACATTTTCAAAAATATAAACAAGTATCACAACAAATTCATCGAATTTTCCATAGATATACAAACTTGGTGGAGCCAATTTCCTTAGATGAAGCTTTTCTTGATGTAACGCATAATAAGGTTGGAATAGAATTAGCAGTTGATATAGCTAAAAAAGTGAAAGAAGATATATTTCGTGAGACTCATTTAACAGCTTCTGCAGGAGTAAGTTATAACAAATTATTGGCGAAAATAGCCTCTGACTATCGTAAACCGAATGGTATTTTCATCGTACATCCTGATAAAGCGTTGGATTTTATAGCTGAATTACCAATAAGGAAGTTTTGGGGGATTGGTCCTAAAACAGCAGATACAATGCATAAAATGGGGATATACAAAGGAGAACACCTGCGTAAAGTTTCCAAATCTCATTTAGAACAAGTTTTTGGAAAAATGGGCTCTGTACTTTTTGACTTTGCTCATGGAATAGATCAACGTCCAGTTGAGCCTTTTCGTGAACGTAAATCAGTAGGATGTGAGCAAACTTTTTTGGAAGATTTAAATACAGATTCCAAAGTTATAATAGCTCTTTATCATATTGTTATAGAGTTAGTTGAAAGAATTAATAAAAGTAAATTCGAAGGACGTACATTATCTTTGAAAATAAAATGGGATGCTAAGAATCAGATAACAAGAAGTATTACAACAAATAAAATATTGAAAACTAAAGATGATATTTTACCTTTAGCAAAATACCTTTTACATCAGACAGAGTTTCGGCAGCGCACAATTCGTTTACTTGGTCTTACGATAAGTGGAGATACATTACATAAAATCGAAGAGGGATTTTTAAGTTTTACATAGTAAGATAATTAAACTATTATGCCAAATGTTGAAAGAGTGCTACTAAAAGCTAAACTCGCATTTTCACAAAATCTTGTGGTTCAAGAACCATTTTACACTCTAGGTATCTTTTTTTCACCATATACGAAAAAGATGATTAGAATAATATATTTAAAGAGTTCGTGTGTTTAAACAGAAAGGCTAAACTTATATCATTGAAAGTTTAGCCTTAATTCTGTTTGATACATAAAGAGTGAACAGATAGTAATTATAATTCTTTTTAGTCAATAAGTATTACTGTGACTCCTCGAGCTGCTTGAGCACCCATTACCAATGCTTGTTCTATATCAGCTGTCTTACTTGGTCCTGAAATAAAAACACCATATCCGTAGCTATTTATTTCTATACGTTTATAGGCTTCGTGCATATTGTTTACAATGTTTTTTCTATCAAGTAAGATAACTAATTCTTCGGAAATAAAACAAATAGCACGTTCTTTCATCGTTTGTGGAATCCATATACATCCATTTTCTGCAACACCTATTACACCTTGTATAATACCAACATCCGTTCCGTTTAATTCGGCTGCTGAAGCAACAGAATCAGGATTTAAGTCAGCTTTTATACCTTTTACAACTGATGCAAATACTTTTGCATTAGGATAGGCTTTGTGTATGATAGTGTTTAAATCATCGGTGTTCTTAACTTCTATAACCTTTCCACCAACGGTCTTAGACATCTCAATAAACTGTTTTGAAATATCTGTGAAAGTAATGCCCTTTACAGGTTCGCTTGGCATATCAAATTGCTGTGTAACACTACTGCGCAACTTGTTGAGTAATTCTTCTTTTTTCATTATCGTCCCTTTTCTTATGAAGGTATAAGCGATATATACCTTTTGATAACTATTTTCTCTTTTCCTCTTTTTCCATCTCTTTCATCATTTGACGATAGATTTTATGGAATGGCTTTTTAGGGAAATGTGGCATATCATGTCCTTCACTCCATGTATTTTGCTTTATATCCATCATCTTCTGCGGTATATAATTTGCAAAATGAGCATATTGCGTTGCAATGTCATAAACAGTATAGTTACCATATAGTTTTTTCATTGCTGCTGACATATATTTCTTTTCCTTATTTTCCGTACCAAACTTCTCAAGTTCTTGACGCCAGAAATATATTTGACTACCAGGTGCAACTTTAGTTGGACAAACATGGTCGCAACTTAAACAAAGAGAACAAGCCGAAACATTTCCACTATGCTTCTTAGGATTACGTAACATTCCAAGATTTACACCAATAGGACCAGGGATGAAATAACTATACGAATATCCCATTGAACGGCGATAAACAGGACATGTGTTCATACATGCGCCACAACGAATACACTTTGCAGTTTTCCAGTGTAATGGGTTGGCGATGATATCACTTCTTCCATTATCTACTAAGATTACATGCATTTCTCCATCAGGACGAGCCTTGCGGAAATGTGAAGTGAAAGAAGAAGTTGGCTGTCCAGTTCCGCAACGACATAATAGGCGTTGAAAAACAGCGAGAGAGTCGTAATTAGGGATTACCTTGTCAATACCCATTGCTACAATATGCAACTTAGGAATAGCTGTACACATGTCTGCATTTCCTTCGTTAGTACAAACTACACAGTCGCCAGTTGCTGCAACACCGAAATTACAACCAGTCAATCCAGCCTCAGCTTCGATAAATTCTTCGCGCAAATTATAACGTGCACATTGTGTCAGGTAAGTTGGGTCATGGTTACCAATCTCTTTTGATATACCTTCTTTTTCAAACATACTACCGACTTCGTCACGTGTTATATGTGCTGCAGGTACAACAATATGTGAAGGTTTTAACTTCATTAGTTGAAGAATGCGTTCGCCTAAGTCGGTTTCAACAACATCAATACCCTTTTCTATAAGGTAATCATTCATTTCACATTCTTCGGTAAGCATAGATTTAGACTTAACCAACTTTTTAACTTTATTGTTTTCTAATATGCTGTAGGCAATTTCGTTAAATTCTTGTGCGTCTTTTGCCCAATGAACAATAACTCCATTGCTTTCTAAATTTTTAGAAAACTCCTCTAAATAGTCTGCTAAATGTGTTAGTGTATGTTCTTTAATTTCGCTTGCGTGTTCTCTTAAATCTTCCCATTCTGGAAGCATAGCAGCTTGAATATCACGTTTTTCCCTAATTCCCCAAAAAGTTTGGTCATGACGAGTTACTTTGTCAGGGTCAGATAAAAATGCTGCTGCTTTTTTTGAATGACTTGTTGCCATAGATTTCCTCCTTATAACCTAAATTCCAGCAGCTAAAATTTCAGCTACATGCATAAATTGAATATTATACTTTTTTTTGTGAGCCACTCCTTGCATGTGCATTAAGCATGAAGAATCAGGACCTGTAATAAATTCTGCACCTGTTGCTATATGTCGTTTTACTTTGTCATCTCCCATGCGACTGCTCACTCCAGGTTCTTCAATAGCAAACATACCACCAAAACCGCAACATTCATCAGAACGTTCTGGTTCTTTCACTGTAATACCCTTCTTCAGTTTCAGAAGGTCAATAATTTTATTGTATCTTGGAATATGTTCTTCCGAAGGTGAACTCAATCGTAATTCACGTACCCCATGGCATGAATTATGTACTGAAACAATATGTTCAAAATTTCCAGGAAGTTCCTTTACCTTTAAAACATCATGTAGGAACTGTACCAGTTCCATAGTTTTTTCTGGAGTAGAACATTTGTGTTTATGAAGTTGTGGATGGTTGAACTGCACAAAAGCAGCACATGAAACACTAGGTGTTACTATGTAATCATATTTTTTAAAAATGTCATCAAATTTTTCTACTAAATCCCCAGACATTCTTTGAAAACCTCCATTTGCCATAGGTTGTCCACAACATGTTTGGCGTTTAGGATATTCTACGTCAAGTTTTAATTCACGTAGAAGTTTGTAAGTTGCTATGCCAACCTCTGGATATAAGGTATCAACATAGCATGGGATAAATAATCCTACTTTCATAAAATAGTTATATCTTGTTAGCTTTTACCATACAAAAGTAGCAATAAAATAGTAGATATGAAAGAAATATCATGATAAAATATTCAGCAATTAGCTTATTTTTGCAATCCTACTTTTTTCATTGAATTAAAGCGCAAAAAAGTAAAGAAACTTTTTGTCCGTTTAGTGTAAATTCTGTAAAAGTAAATCCTCAAATTAGTATTGGAAGATATAAATAACTGCTGTACGAAAATTGACTCTGCGATAAGAAGTTGATTCCTACTTTTCAATGAGAAATTATACAGCTCTATCAAGAGAGAATAACAGATAAAAAAATTATAATTAAAAATCAGTAAAATTATAATTAAAAATTTTTATTTTATAATTACGTTTTTAATTTTTATAATTATAAATTTTCAAGCTATTTACCTGCCTAAAACTCCTTGTGTTTAGTTTTGTATGCTCAGGTTAAAAATTTTAATAAATAAACATTTTGTTTTAGCATTTCAATATCTTTTTGTAACTTTGCATTGCAAAATACCATTATAAATAAAGATATGGAATACAAGAAAACCGAAATAGATGGTGTATGGATTATCGAGCCTAAAGTGTTTAGCGATAATCGCGGTTATTTCTATGAAGTATGGAGACAATCTGATTTCGATGAACATATAGGACAACACGTTGAATTTGTTCAAGATAATGAATCGAAATCAAGCTATGGAGTTCTACGTGGGCTTCACTATCAAAAGGGAGAATTTTCGCAAGCTAAATTAGTGCGCGTTCTTAAAGGGAAAGTGCTTGATGTTGCTGTGGATTTACGAAAAGACTCTCCAACATTAGGAAAATATGTTATGGTAGAACTATCAGAAGAGAACAAACGTCAGTTCTTTATTCCTCGTGGTTTTGCACATGGATTCTTAGTGTTATCAGAGGAAGCTATTTTTACCTATAAAGTTGATAATATTTATGCACCACAGAGCGAAGCAAGTCTTCGTTGGAATGATGAAACTGTTGGTATAGAATGGCCTATAGATGTAAAAGATATTGTTATTTCTGATAAAGACTTGAATCGGGCTGTAGATTGGAAGGATGCAGATCTTTTCTAAGACAGATTGATAAAACATTTAATGCAATAATGAAGCAAAGTTGTTTCTACATAGTTATTCTCTGCTTGTTAATAGTTGGATGTACTGACAAGGGCAAACAAGATAATTCTCCTACTGAAGATGCAAAGGCTAAGGAGTTATTTCAAGGCTTATGGGTGTCTGATGATAATGGAGAACCAACATTGTTGGCAAAAGGTGATAGCGTATTTTATCCAGATTCTGCCAGTATGCCTGTGCATTTTTGGATTTATAAAGATTCACTTTATTTGAAAGGACAAAATCAAAACGAATACAAAATAACCAAACAGTCGGAAAATTTATTTGTATTCCTCAATGATAATGGCGATGAAGTACGCATGGTAAAAAGTAAGGAGAAAGACTTGCGTGCATCGTTCGGTTATCAAGTGTATGCGATGAATACATTCTTGCACACACAGTCTGATACAATAGTGAGAACAGATTTAGGATATTTTGAAACTAAAATTTCTGTAAACACAACGTCAGATAGAGTAATAAAATCTTCTTATAATGAAAACGGAATTGAAGTAGATAATGCTTATCTGGACAATGTTGCCTCGCTTGTAATATCAAGCCAAGGCACACCTATATATACACATGATTTCAGAAAACAAGAATTTGCTTCGCTTATAGATAAGAAATTCTTAGAAAAAAGTATTTTGCGCAAATTTGAATTTAATCATGCTGATGGAAAAGCATTGTATTTTGATGCCATTATAGGTATTCCTGATGCTTCTACCAGTTATGTTATTGCCATCAAAATAACGACAGATGGTAAAATGTCAATGAAAATGAGATAAGAAAGTACTAAAAGCATATATTATTAGATAAAGAACCGAATAAAAAGAAAAATTAGAATAATTATGAATAGTAAAGATAAACTTCAGGAAGAACAGATTTTAGTTAGAGTTACAGGACAAGATAGACCAGGACTTACTGCATCAATCATGGGTACATTGGCAAAATATGGCGCTCGTGTCCTTGATATTGGTCAGGCAGATATTCACTCAACACTTTCGCTCGGTATTCTTATCCGAACAAACGAAGATAATTCGGGTAAGGTAATGAAAGATTTACTTTTTAAAGCAACAGAATTGGGTGTGAATATAGGTTTCTCTCCAATTACAGATGATGAATATGAAGATTGGGTAAATCAACAAGGTAAGAACCGATACATTCTAACTATTATTGGTCGTTCGCTTTCTGCTGAAAATATAGAAGCTACTGCTGAGGTAATTGCAAGTCAAGGAATGAATATAGACTCTATTGTACGCCTCACAGGTCGTCAAAGTATTAAAAGAGAAAACAACAATGTTCGTGCATGTATAGAGTTTTCACTTCGTGGTACTCCTGAAGATTATGTTCAGATGCAGGCTGGTTTGATGAAAATGAGCCAAGAACAAGGGATAGATTTCTCTTTGCAGAAAGACAATATGTATCGTCGTATGCGTCGTCTTATCTGTTTCGATATGGATTCAACGCTTATCCAAACAGAATGTATTGACGAATTGGCTAAGAAAGCTGGAGTTGGTGATAAGGTGAAGGAAATAACAGAACGTGCTATGCGTGGCGAAATTGACTTCAAAGAAAGTTTTAAAGAACGTGTTGCACTATTGAAAGGTCTTGATGCCAGTGTTATGCAAGAAATAGCAGAAAACTTACCAATTACTGAAGGTGTAGACCGTTTAATGACTGTATTGAAAAATTGCGGTTACAAGATAGCTATTCTTAGTGGAGGATTTACTTTCTTTGGTGAATACCTGCAAAGAATGTATAACATCGACTATGTTTATGCAAATGAATTGGAGATTGACGAAAATAATAAATTGACAGGAAACTTTGTTGGAGATATTGTAGATGGCCGTCGTAAAGCTGAATTATTAAAGCTTATTGCACAGGTCGAAAAAGTAAATTTGGAACAAACGATTGCTGTCGGTGATGGAGCTAATGATTTATCAATGCTTGCAGAAGCTGGTTTAGGTATTGCTTTCCATGCAAAACCACGTGTTAGAGAAACAGCTGAGCAAACTATTAATACCATCGGACTTGATGGTGTACTCTATTTCTTAGGATTTAAAGATAGTTATCTTGGTGAAGCAGGAAAACTATAAAGCCTTATAGATAAATAATAATAAAATACGCCTCCATACTTTTAGTGTGGAGGCGTATTTTTTGCAATAAATAGTCCTCCCTTAAAAACCT
>NZ_BAKF01000044.1 GCF_000614025.1 Prevotella aurantiaca JCM 15754 | reverse complement strand
TTTATGCTGAAATATAGTTTTTAAGGGACGACTATATATGGTGCTGTTTCAAAGAATTGTACGAAATAAGCCTTTTTATTTGTTTTATTTCTAAAATGTGTCTAACTTTGCAAAATTATATTCGGAATTTATATATTAATTAATTTTTATCATTATGACGCAATTTAAGACTATCGCACGGAGAGCCGTGTGGATTTGGTTGTTGGTTGCATTGTTTGGTGTAGCTAATAATATTCATGCACAAGTGCAAGAACTTGACTTTAGCAAATTAGACGATACACAACCGCAACAATCTTTATCGCAAACTGAGAATTATAAAGAAGCCATAGGACATACTTGGTTCAGTATAACTAATGTTAAGACTGGTGTTTATTGGAATGCACCTTATTCTAATCAAGAATTTAGCTTGAATGTATTGCATACACAAGTAAAAAAGTTGAATGAGAACTTCAAATCTTATTTAGTTTCTCCTGCATTGAACTTGTCTGATATAGCTGGCAAGCAGTTGAATGTTGATTGGAAAACAGGAACTGTAAAAGGTGATGTTAAACTTTCTGTTCTTATAATTGATAAGAATGGTGTGTTAATCTCTAAAGTAGGAGATGTAGTTCCTACGACATCGAATGCTTCGGATTATGAAACTTATTCAGTAGTTATCCCAAAATCTGTAAAAGATAAGGGTGTGGGTTTTGTTGCTTTCTATGAAGAAGGTAATAAAGATAACTATGCAATATTTAAGCTTAAGAATATTAAGACAGGAGAACAGCAAACAGCTGTTGGTATAACTATTGAACCTACTGAACTTGATTTTGGTTCAGTTGTTCTAAATCAAATGTCTGAAGAGAAGACTGCGACAATTACAGTTGCAAACTTTAATGGCGAAAAGGTTCTTTCTGTTTTAGATGGCGATAATAAAGATGAATTTATTGTAAGAACTGAGAATGGAGAAGAACTATCTGCAGCAGGTGGTAAGTTGCTCGTGAAGTTTCAGCCTAAAACTGCTGGTGATAAAACTGCATCGATTACAATCACAGCAGGTAGTAAGGTTGAAACCATCGTATTGAAAGGAAAAGGTACAGAAGCAACACAGCAAGACAAACCTGAAAAAGAACTATTGGAAAATCAGTTCTTCTGGGACTTCGATTCAAACAATTTGCCAAAGAATTGGGAAGTTAAAGGCGAAAAAATATTTAAGCGTGAAAAGCGCGATAGCTATCACTCAGACACTGGTTTTGGTGTCGGCATTAGGACAGGAAACAATAAAGGTTTCTTGAAACAAGTGATTGACTTAAAGAAGAACGATGTAACACTTGGCGACGAAATAGAGTGTCAGATTCATTACACAACTATATCAAGTGCAAATAAAGATGGTGCTTTGCGCCTTGCACTTCGTTGGCTTGACGATAATGGTAATTCAGTTCAAAGTAACGAAGATGCCTTTATCAATAATCCTAAAGTTGTATTTGGTAAGATGAAGTCGTGGGGAACATTGACTTTCCGCACGATTTGTCCAGAAAATGCAACAAAGTTAGAGTTTGCCGTTGAAGTACAAGAGAATAGCGAAGTAAGTTTAGACGACTTCAGTGCTAATCGTATGAAAGCTTCAGAGGCAAAAGCTAAACCGCTTGTTGCAATTCTCCCACAGGTACACACTATTTATGGTGAAGTAGGAGAGACTAAAACATACGACATTGCTATCCAAACAATGCATTTAAGTGAGGCACAAAAGCCAAACTTTAGTGGTGGCGACAGATACACTAAGGCGAGCGATATGATGAAACTTGATATCGAAGAAATAGGTAAGAGCCAATCTGTTGGAGCAAAACTTATTGTAACTCCTACAAAGAAAGGCGCTTTTAAAGATGCTGATTCGTTCAGATTGAGTTTCTCTGGTGCAGAGGAAACGCGAAATGGCGATATGTTGTTGATTGCTTATTTCATGGAACAGGGCAAGAAACCTTCTGTTAAGTTGTCGGCAAATACACCTATCACCGAGATGAAAGCAGAGCCAGGCAAGACTGTTACACAAAACTTAGAATTTGATGTAAATGACATTATTACTGATGTAAAGATTGCCATCGAACATTCTTCTGAAGTGAATTGCTTTAAGAGTAATACAAATATCTTCATGTACAACAAGAGCAAAGGAACTATTTATGGTGAATCAAAGCTCCGTATTGATTTCCGTCCGCTTGCTGTAGGAACATATGACGCAACACTTGTTGTGTCAACTATTTTAGGCGATACAGTTCGTTACAATCTAAAAGGTGTATGCGAAGAACCTACAACTGGAGCAAAGGTGGAGAAGTTTACAGCTAACACTATTGAAGAACGTTATGCAAACGAAACAGAATGGAAGAACTTCGGAAAGTACGACCTTGGATATTGGAAGATAGAAGGTAAATGGAACAGCGCAAGCAATATAACACTGAATAAGGGCGGTATGCTCTATTTCGATGATATTTTGGTAAATGGTTTGAATAAAGTGAAGCTAACTCCTGTTGCTGCAGTAAATTCTTTCCGTGCAGAATATTCTATTGATGGTGGTGGGCACTGGTTGCCTTTGAACAATGATGGAAAAGCAAATGCTGCTGGTGAGTTTACTCTCGATAATCATCGTCCAACACTTGTGCGCTTTGTGAATATTGCCGAAGCTGATGTTAATGTGAATACTGTTCTGCTTTATGAGAACGAAAGTTCACAGCGCGAAACATTTGCTGATATTACTAAGGCTATGATGGCAAATGCTGATGCAAGTCCATTGTCTTTGATTAATGAACGATTCAGCGATATGCGTCACAGACAAATTCTTAGCATAGATGGCTGGCAGAATTTGATTATACGTGGCGATCGTCCATTCTGGACATGGAAGTTAAGAGAAAACAACCTTGTTGATGGAAAAGTTGAACATGAAGGTGCTTACATTACATTCTGGAAAACTGGTGTTGTCGACCACAATTCATATGAATCGTGGCTTGTTTCTCCAACACTTTCTTACCAGCAGGCTGCAAGCAAAATCCTTACTTTCAGTCTCCGCTTCAATGGCTTAAGTACAAATGAACAGCGCGAAGAGCTTTTCCAAGCATACATCATTACCGAAAAAGATGGTGTTGTGAAAGAACAAGTGCTCGATATTGAAAAGTACAAACCTGCAGGTGTTGAAATCGATAATGGTACATGGTTGAACTATCGCATAGACCTTTCAAAACTTACAGATGTTAATATCGACGACAATTTCCACCTTGCATTCTCTTTCTATAGCAAGGAAGGTGGCAATTATTCTGGTTTGAACTGGATGATTGACAATGTTTCGTTTGGTCGTACTGATTTACCAGAAATAACAGTCGATAAGGAATTCCTCTATGTTCCTTACAAGACGAAGCAGAAGACTGCACCTGTAGTGTTCAAGGTAACAACCAAGAATAACCCAACAGATAAGGTAAGCATTGCTTTATCGCCTTCAAAGATGAAGAAGAACTTTCAGTTACTTACTCCAGAGTTGAATCCAGAAGGTGGAGAAGCATCATTCATCTTCTACAGCGAAGATGGTAAGAAGCATGCTGCTGCCTTTATTGTTCAGGTTCCTGGTGCCGAACCTGCAATCGTTAAAGTACTTGCCGATATCCATACTGGTATCGAAAATGTAGAAAATGACAATGGTGCAACACCAATTGTAGTAGACGGAAACATAAAGATGGGCGGAATTTACAAGAACTACCACATCTATTCAACAGCAGGTCAGTTGTTGAAACAAGGTGGTTACGAACCAAATATTAACATTTCCGACTTACAACAAGGCATAATCATCTTGAAGGTTGCTACCGACAACGATGTAAAAACCTACAAGTTGCGTAACAAATAATGCATATTTTCTCCTAAGAGATTAGGAAAAAATAAACCTCAAAAAGCGTGTTTACTCATTTGGTAAACACGCTTTTTTCGTGTCTTTGTAAGTTGCTCGTTATAAGGTATTAAGCAAACTGATTAAAGGCTCTAAAAATATGACGACATATTTTCTGGAATGAGCAATCATATTATTTTAACTGCGGTTTTATCGTTGCTTAGAATAGATTTTCTTAAGCGTTTCAACGAATCGATAAAATTATTTTTTCTTCACTTAACAAACCCACTTATCAGTCAGATGCCCATTTTGTTCGTTACACCTATTAAGATAGTACAAGTAGATAAGCATTAACAAATAAGATGTGTAAGAAGAAAGATACATATAAGCTATTATTTCGTGTCTAAAGTTTGCTTCATGCTGTTTTGTTGCTAACAGTTTGCAAATATTGCCAGTTGTTTCGTTGCAAAATTAAAAATAGGGGGGTAAATATTATAATGTGATGTGTTTTTAAAAAAAAGGAAATAATTGAAATAAATAACAAAAAAACCGAAATAAAGTTTTGTTTATTATATTTTATGTCTATCTTTGTAAGCGAACATTAAAAGAGACTTAGCGAAGTTCTCTCATGTAAGGTAGCCTTATCATACGAATTAAATCAGATAAGTACATCCAAAGCAAAATCATTCTGAAGAAAATTTTAAACTAGATAATAACAATAACAACAATCTTAAAAGCGTATGAAGAAAATCTACTATGCCTTTGTCTTAGTGCTAATGGCACTAACGTCAATGAATGCTATGGCAGATACGTCAATTAAGTTAGATGTAGACGATGCCAGTAGAGTGACGGTAAAGGTTAATTACGCACCAGTAGCGAATATCGTTAATGGTGTAAACGAATTAATGGTCCCAAAGTATGGCTCTGTTCAGATAGAAGCCAAGGAAGGTTTTTATTTAAAGAGAGTTTATAAACCAAACAAAGACGGCGAGGTTGTAGAACAAACAATTTCAAGTCTTACTTCTTGCAACATTTATTTATCAGATGCCGATGCCAACCTTACTTTTACAGTAAAGTCGGGCGTACTTGCTGATGCACGTACTTCATCTTGCACAGTTAAAGTTGATAATGCCGCAAAAGTAAAGATAGAACGCTATGAGTCGCACACACCAGTAAGTTTACAAAACGGCGATAATACAGTGAAATGGATTCCAAATGTAGAGAAAACTTTAATCGTTAGTAATGCTAATTATGGCGATGTACCACTTTATAAAGTTACACTCGACGGAGTAGAAGTAAATAGTTCAGGCAATCAGTTCTTTGTAACACCTAAAGAAGGAAGCGTAGTAGTTATTACAGCCAATTATCCAGATGTAGACTGTCCGGTTAAATTCAATTTCTCAAGCGAAGACGTTAAAGCTATTATCAGTAAGGTTACAGCCGGTGGTAAAGAAGTAACCAACTTCACCGATGCCAACTTTACATTGAAGGCAGGAACAAAGCTCGCACTTACCTTCGACAAAACAAACTATTCATTAGACGCTTTCAAAGTTAATGACGTAGTTACAAGCGTTTACGGAACCTTCGAATATCTTGTGAAAGCTGAAACTACTTTCGATATTACAGCACACAAATATGCAACCATTAAAGCAATATTGAACGTAGATAAAGCCCAAAATATAACTGTTTACCAAGGCAGTAGCTACAATAACAAAGTCATAACTATTAAAGACGGCGAAAACACTATCGAATTGAACGAAGTAAGTAGCATGATTCAGATAAAGCCAAATAGTGGCTGCAAGATAGAATCCCTTAAAGTAAATGGCACAGCAATGACAGCTGGTGGCGATGGTTCTTACGAGATAAAACTCACTGAGGGAATGAAGATAGATATAACAACTTCAGCAATCGTTCGCGACCAGAAAGCAATTGTTTATATTGACGATATAAGTCTTGCCAATTACGGTTTCAATTTCTATCGTTCAGATCGTTCAATAGTTCCAATGCAAAGCGGAGAAAACACACTGATGTTCTCTGCCGATGATAATACATTTATGTTTGGTGCTTATGGTAACGACCTCAGCAAGATGATTGTAAATCTGAATGGAGAGAAAGTAAAACCTGTTTATGAAGGCGGAACCAGCTTCGAAGTAACTTTAAAGAATGGCGATCGTTTGGAGATTTTGCTCAGTGGTCCAACCGGAATTGATGGCATTCAAGAACAGTCGGCAAACAAAAAAGCAACTATCTATCGTCTTGATGGAACCCGTGTACAAGGCGACAACTTGCCTTCTGGTTTGTATATAATAAATGGTAAGAAAATCTTAATTAAAAAATAATGAGAAAATTTGCGTTTACTATTTTGAGCTTAGCTATGGCTACTTCAGTCTTTGGCCAATCAAAGCTCGACTTACAAAGTCAAATGATGCTATTGCAGTTGCGGAATACATCAATTCCGACATACAATAGTCGTTTGCGCACCTTTGAACGTGCGAAAGAAGTTCAGCAAAATGTTATGGCAATGATTGAATTCAACGGCCAAAATGCGCTTGCTGAACTTGAAAAGCAAGGAGTAAAAGTACTAAGAGTTCGTGGTAATATTGCTATCGTTACGCTTCCAACAGCTGACGTAGAACGTATTTCAGACTTGAAATGCGTCCGTCGCATGGAATTGTCACGTCCTGTTTATCAGAAGATGGACATTGTTCGCAGTGTAACAGGTATCGATAAAATTCATCAAGGTATTAATCTTCCACAGGCTTACACCGGTAAAGGAGTTGTAACAGGTATTGTCGATGGAGGTATCGACCCTAACCATATCAACTTTTTAAAGCCTGATGGTACAACACGTTTTGGGTATCTTAGTAAGATAACAGCCACCACCACAACAAAGCAAGGCTATCTTTATCAGAACTATTATCCTCGTGCGGTACTTGATACAATGCAACAACGCGACGATACATACCCTATTGAAGAGTTTGCAACCGATAGTTATACAAACTTCCACGGCACCCACACATTGGGTATTATGGCAGGTGGATACAAAGGAAATATCGTTGCTGCAAAGAGTGACAACCAAGATGTATCTTATAACGTAACTGTGCCAAACCTTTATTATGGAGGTGCTACTGAATCAGAAATTATTGCTTCATGTGGTGATTTACGCGACCAATTTATTGCATTTGGTGTTGATGACATTATCAATTACTCAAAGTTGTCTGGCCCAAAGCGTAAACCATGTGTTATAAACCTTTCTTTAGGTAGTAACGTTGGTGCACACGATTCAACAAGTGTAATGAATAGATTCCTTGCATTATGTGGTAAAGAAGCAATCATTTGTGTAGCTGCTGGTAACGAAGCAGACCAACCAATTGCTTTGACAGCAAAATTTGATAAAGCTGATTCTACAGTTCAGACCTTTATCCGCCCAATGATGGAAGGTGAATACAAAACACCAAGCAAGACTTATTATAATCTTCGTAATGGTCAAATTTGTGCTTATAGCAATAACGCAGACGAATTTGAATTGCAGATTGTAGTAACAAATGCTGCACGCGACAATAAAGTTGCAGTACGTATTCCTGTAGCAACAAATACAAATGGACAGCCAGTTACCTATTCTTCTGGTGGCGAATATGCAATCACAGGAGCTGTTGTAAATTCTACTTTTGCAAAAGCATTTAATGGTTATATCAGTGCTGCGTCTATCAAAGACCAAGAAACTGGCCGTTATTATGTACTTGCACAGTTCTTGACAAGCGATAATCAAACAACTAATAAAGATGGTAATTATAAGTTAGGCTTGATTATCAAGAGCAAGAAAGCAGGACAACGAGTTGATGTATATGGCGATGCTCAGTTTGTTTATTTTGACGATTATAATCAGAAAGACTGGGTAAAAGGTTCTCGCAATGGATCTATCAGCGATATGGCATGTGCAGCCAACGTAATAAGTGTTGGAAGTTACAACGTTCGTAACCATTGGCCTTCGTTAGATGGTTATGTTTACGGTTATAACAAAAAGGGACAGAACGATGATTTCCCTGCAGGCGAAGTATCTCGTTTCTCTTCATATGGAACATTAGCTGATGGTAGAAACTTGCCAGATATCTGTGCTCCTGGAGCGTCTGTTGTATCTTCAGTTAATACATATTGTGTAACTAACCCTTCAATGGGTTATACTAATGCTGCATTGCAAGCTAAGTTTGAGCAAGGTGGAAAGACATATTTCTGGCATCAATCGCTTGGAACTTCTATGGCAACTCCAGTTGTAGCAGGTGCTATTGCACTTTGGTTGGAAGCTAATCCTAACTTAACTTATAAAGATGTAGTTCGCATTATTAAGGAAACTGCAGTAAAAGATAATTATGTAACAAGCACAGGCGACCCTGTACAATGGGGTGCTGGTAAGTTTGATGCTTATGCTGGTTTAAAGCAAGTATTACTTGAGAAGAATACAAGTGGTATTCAAGGTGTGAAAACAGAACAAAAAGAATTGCCAATTCTCAACATGACAGGTAGCCGTTCTTTCACAGTTTTCCTTGCAAACGCTAAGCAATTAAATGTACGTGCTTATAATCTCTCTGGCCAGTTGGTACAGTCGCATGTAGCCAAAGGTAATGAAACTAACATTGATGCTTCTTCATGGGAGAAAGGAGTTTACCTTATTCAAGTGAACGGAAGCCCAGCACAACGAATTATTATTTATTAAAATATGAAGAAAAAATTAAGTTTCTTAGCATCAGTTCTTTTGGTTCTGATGGCGATGATTGTAACTCCGCTCAAAGCACATGCGCAAAGCGAGGAACCAATCATAAGTTTTCATACAAATATTTATGAAAAGGCGCAAAGTTCTGGCATTACGCCAAGTGTTTCATTTGTTCTTGGTTCATCAGATGGCAAGCAGATAGTAAATATCGACTGCGGTGCTGGTGAAGAAGAATTCGAAGTAGATGAAGCTCAATTAAAGGAAGACCAATCTATTAAGGGTTCACTTTATACAGGACAAGTTTCAAAAGAAGGTTGGGTAAAAATTTATGGCGACCCCAATAAGATTTACTATTTCAATGCTTCTGGAAACGAAATTGATGAGATTAAGTTCAGCAGTAAGTTGAAACTTCGAATTCTTAATTTGGAGCACAACGTATTGAACGCTCTCAACATAGATGCTTTAAAGACCCTAAGTATTATCTATTTGCAGGATAACCCATTCACAAAGGCAACTCCTTTGATGATTGGTTCTATGCCAAACTTATTGGTATTAGAAATTGCACAGATTGGTCATATCTCATCTAACTTCTCACTCCGCAATTTCCCTGCAATTCGTTCATTCGACGCTTATCACACTTTAGGCTTGACTTCTGTAGACCCAACTGGTTGCCCTAATTTGCAACGTTTGAGTCTTGATATGACTAATGTATCTTCTGTAGATCTTACTAAGAACCCTGAATTGCAGGTTTTGAATGTCAGCGATTCACGTATTAAATCACTCGATCTAAGTAAGAACTCAAAGATAAGAGAACTTTATATTTCTCATTCTTCTGGTACTGTAAATACTGACGTCAAGTTTGAACAAATAGACATTTCACATTGTCCTGAACTCTATTATTTCTTCTGTAGTGGTAACAGATTCAAGACACTTGATATTAGCAAGAATCCAAAACTCTTTACTTTCGCTTGCGACGATAATCTCTTGCGTTCTCTTGATGTAAGTAAGAACCCAGACCTTTACAGTGTAAACGTTCGTAATAATTATATGGACTTTGCAACATTGCCTTGGCCTGGAAACTGGTTCGAATATTATCATGCACAGCATGAAATGGAATTGAACGATACTTATAAAGTTGGCGATGTTATCGACCTTAGCCATCGTGTATTGCGTCAAGGTACAACAACCAATGGTATTCTTTTCAGAGTTCCAAAGGAAGATCCAACAAAGCCTGTTGAGTTAGACAATACATATTATAAGTATGAAAACGGAAAGGTAACTTTGTTGAAAGATCTTTCAGACCAAGTGTTCCTTCAGTTTACTAATACTGTATTAAAAGATTATCCAATCCGCACCGAGAATTTCAGCATTAGAACTGCCGAAAACTTTGGTAAGGATATTAAGGCTGTTGAATTAACAAGTCTTGGTTCAGCTGGTGCTCCTGTTAAGATGTCAATAGGTGTTATTGGTGCTACTGAAGCTTCTCCTGTTACTATTAAGGTTGATTTGGGAGATGGTAATCTTACTCCAATAGCAATTAAGTCAGAACGTCCTACTGTTGCAAACATTGATACACAGCGTAAAGGTTCTGGAAACATAATTGTTTACGTACCACAAGACCGTTATGTATCATCTTTAGAAACTGATAATTTGCCTATTGATAATATCAATCTTACTGGATTAAATCAATTGCGTGTACTCTCTTTGAAGAATGCTGGTTTGAGAAATATTGACCTCAGCTACAACAATAAACTTGAAAAGCTTGACCTTTCAGGTAACATGCTTACACGTCTCACATTGAAAGGCCCATCATCTTATTTCTATAAGAGCTTGTTGACAGACATCAACTTAAGCAACAACCAATTGGAAAGCTATGAATTTGATGATTTCTATGCTGTTCGTAAGTTTGATATAAGCAATAATAAGATGGTTAAATTAGATGTATCTGATGCAGACAACCTTCGTTCGCTCAATATTTCTAATAATGCTTTCACACGCTTGTTGCTTAATCATAGTGAACTCTTAGAGCGCTTAGATGCTTCTAACAACCAATTGACTGAAATTAAGATTCCACCAGTTGCTCCTATGGCTTATTTAAATGTAAGCGGCAATAAGTTTACATTGGCTAATATGCCTGCAGATTTCGGATTAGAAGGTGCAAACTTTATCTATGCTCCACAGCAAGTTCTCGAAATCTCAGAATCTTCTCCAGGTATCGACCTTTCTGAGCAATTCATTACAAAGAAGGGTGCAACAACACAATATGTATGGAAGAAAGCAAATGGCGACAGATTACAGGAAGGCACAGATTATACTATAAATAATGGTGCTGCTAAATTCCTAAATTTAAGTGTTGGTAAGATTTATTGTGAGATGACTCATGCTGCTTATCCTGCATTTACAGGTGCAAATGTGTTTAAAACAACGCTTGTGCAACCTATTGCTATGCCTCAATACGAATTGGCATCTTTCACAACCGTAAATGCAGTAGATAGCGTTGAACTTTCTATGGCAAGTCCAGTTAAGGGTACATCTGTTTATTTCGAATGGAATGCTGATGGTAATGTTACTCAGTATACATTGGATACTTCTTACAAAATCTTTAGAGCTAAATCGAAAGCAAATACCAAGGTACGTGTTCTTGTTGCTAACGAACAAGATAAACTCTCAGTATTTAGTATTTCACACGCTAAGATTGGCGAAACTGACTTCACTGGTTTGAAAGATGCTCGCACCATTACAATTGATGATGCTGGATTGAAATCGGTTAATCTCCCTGCTTCTTCTGCACTAACACAGTTGAATCTCAGTGGAAACGAATTAACAGAACTTGATTTATCGAAGTTCCCGAACCTCTTCTTCCTCTCTTTGAATGAAAATAAGCTGAAGACTTTCGATTTGTCGAAGGCTAAGAAGCTCGGTCTTGCACTTCTTTCTGGCAACAACATGAAAGAAATTAAGATAGATAATCCAAATCTTTGGAATCTCGACTTGAGCAAAAATGCTTTTGAAAGCGTTTCTCTCGACAATGCTCCTGCTTTGGAACAACTTTGGTTGAACGATAATAAACTTACAAAGGTTGATATTTCTAAGAATACAAAACTCACCGTATTGAATCTTGTTAAGAACAAATTAAGATTCTCTACAATGCCAATAGCAGTAGATAGCGATGGTAAGAGCAAGTTCTTTAAGTATTCTTACAACCTACAAGAACCTCTCGATGTGAAGAGCGTTAATGGTAAGGTAGACTTAAGTTCTGAAGCTATAGTTGATGGTGAACCTACAACATTCCGTTGGTTTGTTGACCGTATCAATGTTATTGATGGTGAACCACAAGGTGAAGAGTTAGAAGCTGACGAGTTCTCTATCGTAAATGGTGTTACTACGCTAAAATTAACAAAGGCTGCTAACAACCTTGTTTGTTTGATGCGTAATACTCGTTTGCCTAATCTCTACCAAATAACCAACTATATTACCTTCGATCCAAATCCAGCTGGTATTGATGGCGTTAATGCTGACGATGTAACAATACAGCTTGTAAATGGTGGAATTACAGTTCTTGGTGCAAAGAATAGCATCCTCGCTGTTTATACTATCGATGGTAAGTTAGCTTATCAAAACAAATTGGCTGATAACGAAACACATGTTTCTCTATCTGCTGGTACTTATGTTGTACGTGTTGGTAATAAGGTAACAAAGGTGAATGTTAGATAAAAGAGATTTTATAATTCTCAGATAAAGAAAGAGTACTTATCCTACAGGGTAAGTACTCTTTTTCTTTTTGCGAGGTTTAAATTTATTAAGTGTTTAGAACAAAGTAAATAGAACTCAAAATATATTAAACACAACTTACTTTAAACTTTATATAAGAAAGGTACTTTCTTTTTAAAAATGGGTAAGTCTATACTTCTCTTATCTTTGGAATTTTAGACTTACTTTTTACCCATTTATTTGTTGCCATATTTTTTTAATTATAAAATAAAAATTTATAATAATAATTTATTGATTTTATAATTATAATTTTTTATTTTGTAATTATAAATTTTCAGCCCCCTATATTAGCTGATAATGCAAAGATAACTTTTTATATTAAACAGCGTGTTTACAGGAATAAATAAAATTGGCCACTATTTATTGTATAATGATAAAAAGAAGTGTTTTTTGCAAAAAACACTTCAAAAATTTTGCTTAATTAAAATAATTTCCCTAAAATTGCATTTAGAAATACAGTTCAAACGTTCTGTTTTAAGTCTAGTATAATGAAATTTTGGAACATCTATAGGTAAAGAAAGTACAAAGTAAAAGAAATATTATCCTATACGAATCGTTAAGTCTATTTCTTCTATTAGAAATCTCTATCTTGGATTGTCATAAAGAAGTGCCTTAAGTAGCCAGCTATCAGTCTCTGAGTTAAAAATCAGATAGACACAATATATTATTCATTAACCAAATAAAATTATGATGGAAAAAGCAGTATTTATAAATGGAGTGTTGGCTCTCTCTAATTCCCCTATTGCCAACGAGGAAATAGAAGAAATATATTGGGGAATGTGGAGGAATAACCTCTCGTGAAATTACTTTGACAAAGGGAAAATGGTTTATAAATCTAACCTATGTCGGTAATGTGGAATCAGCCACAATCTATATGGTTTTGAAAGAATTTATAAGTTCAAAAGAAATAAGATGAGGAAAAAGTTACTTTTTCTTGTACCGAAGAGTAGCAGACTTTCATACGAAACAGAACTGCCTTCAAGTGATTAGCTAATTTTTTTGCTCGGATTTTTTGCAAGAATATTAAAATAAAGTTATAGTAACATGAATAAGCATGTATATTAACACGTTATTGTCTAATTTAATACTAAAAGCTATGGAAAAGAAAATTAAATTTTTATTCCTATTGCTTTGCTGTTTGATTAATTCACCAGCAATAGCACAACAAATGCGTGATGTCTCAAGACAGGAAGCCTTATCCATTGTCAAAATGTGTTTTAATGACCAAGATGTGGATTACTACCTCTGTGATGACCCTGTTCTTAATGTAATGAGTGAAGGCGAAAAACTCTCTTTCCTGCAAAGCAATGCATGGATATTTTTCGTTGATGCAGAACCAATGAAGGGTTGGGAACATGATTGTTACGTCGTTAGTATTGCAAAGAAGATAGGGAAATACCAATCTCCCGCACCTCTATCGACGAAATTCCGTCTTCCGCCTATGGGGAACTTCTCTCCATTAGAAGTAAAAAATCGTTATGGAGTACGAGCATTTCAAAAACCTTATGTGAAAAAAGCGACACTTACCAATGAGGTTAAAAGTGCTGCAGGACGTACTTATGCAGTAATTCTCAGTGGCGGACATAATAAGTATTCTAACTACGAGCGTTATTGGAACGACTGCTCTTTTGTCTATCAGACACTGGTCAATAAATATGGTGTGCCTAAAAACAACATCTCTGTCGTGATGTCCGACGGGACAGACCCTGCAGCCGACATGCATGCAACGACCGGAGGCTACAAATCCTCTCCGTTGGACTTGGACAATGACGGACAGCCAGACATACAATATGCCGCCACGCGTGCCAACGTGAAGAACGTCCTTTCCAGCCTTTCCCAAAGGATAGGGAAAGACGACCATCTTTTCTTCTATGTGATAGACCACGGCGGCACAAGGGACGAAAATAATCAGTCATACATCTGTTTGTGGAATGAGGAAAAACTGCACGACTATGAACTTGCAGATTGGCTTCGCCCGTTTAACGAGAAGTCCGTCTATGTCAATGCCGTGTTGGGGCAATGCTTCTCAGGCGGTTTCATTGAGGAATTGTCCAAGGTGGGATGCTTTGTGGCAGCGGCATCAAAGGGGAGTGAGTCTTCTTGGTCATGTGGTGACATTCCCTATGACGAGTTCGTTTACCATTGGACTTCTGCAATAAATGAGGGCAATGCCTTCGGGCAGCCCATTTATTCGGATGTTGACAACAACCATAGGGTGACGATGGAAGAGGCGTTCGATTATGCCTATCAGCATGACAGGCGACGTCCTATGGAAAATCCCCAACACAAATCCAATCCTATATCCGTTGGAGAGGATTTAGCTTTCAACAACTTACCAGAAGCTGTGGATCTTTATATTAAAGACAATGATGAAGATACAGGAAAAGAACCAAATACATCTACAGATATATTTTGGAATAGTCCTGATATCTGGGTGAGAAACCAAGAAGATGGTATCAAAAATCAAACATATGAGAATCCTTATTTTTCAAAAGATCATGAAATAGCATATATTTATGTCAGAGTCAGAAATCGTGGTAAGGAGAATTATAAAGGCGGTCAATATCTTCATGTATATTGGGCCAAAGCTTCAACAGGCTTTTCTACAAATGCTTGGCAAGGAGAAGAACTTTATAATGGTCTTGTGTCTGGAGAACATCTCAGAACTGAAACACTTACGAATATCAAAGCGGGAGGCGAGGAAATATTTATGATAAAATGGCTTCTCCCTGATAAGTTTATGGGAACTTCGGATGATAATAATACAGAAAAACATCATTTCTGCCTGTTGGCTCGAATCACAAACTCTCACCTTGATGATCTCAAAACGGGAGAGCATGGCTTAAGCAAATTACAGGAAATTGTTGATAATCAAATTAAAGTCCTGAATAGCAGCAAAATTACTCAGAAAAATGTCTCTATAATTTCTAAAGAAAGTCATACGGTAAATACAATCGTTTTTGTACGAAATATCTACAAGAATAATCATAAATATTCTCTTGAAATACGACCTCATACACCTGCAGATAAAGTACTCCTTTCTAAAGCAAGATTAAAGATGGAAATGACATCACCTATATATCAGGCATGGAAACGTGGAGGATGTAAGGCAAGGAGCATAGCCTACACTCCTACAATAACCCCCCAAAAAATAGAGTTCAATTCATGGGATAGTCGTTTAGAAGACATTTGTATGAATGGATCGGATTTTGAAAAGGTAAAGATAAATATCGATTTCAAAACTCCAGCAAAAAAATCTGGTGAATCATATACATTCGATTTGATTCAAAAAGACGAGCAGGGCAATATTGTTGGTGGAGAAACTTTTGTCGTGGAAGCTCCTACGCTTAGCCATAAGCCGATTGATATTGTGCCAATTGAAATCGGAAGAGGAAAATATGAACTTTCAGCAGATTGGCAAGGAATGGACTACTCTGCCAATTGGACAAACAGAAGTGGCGAAAACATAGGAGAGGGTAATAAGGTTAGAGTAGTTCCGACATCAAAGAACAATGAATTCTCCGTTACCATCCATTCTTCTCAAGGTGAAATGGCACATGGAAGCATTGTATTAGAATGTAAGACCGGATTAAAATCAATCACCCCAACATTGGTTAATGATTTTATAGATGTTGAGTTACAGAATCCTGTTGACTCAAAAGATGCTATGCTTCAAGTAAGTGATCTGGCACAAGGAACAATTCTGTTGACTAAGAATATTCCTATTGGAGCAAAAAAAATGCAGCTTAATACAACCTCTTTATCAAGTGGCATCTATGTACTAACATATTCTGTAGATGGTCAAATTGTTGACAGTAGGAAGTTCAGCAAGAAATAGTTAATTTTATTTTTGGCAACAAGAGAATAACTTTCTCTTGTTGCCGTTTTACTTACAATCTAAAATATTATACCATCATGAAAAGAATAATACTTTTGTCGTTGTCTCTTGTATTGGTTTATTCACAAAAGATGTGGGGACAGGTCAATTTCTTTGATGCTCACGTGAGCAAGTATGGAGAGTTGGAGCAAGTATTGGGTGATAAATGGGACAAGATAGATTCGCTGGTCGTGCATGGTCCGATTAATAAAGACGATTTCAAAATCATGTGGAAATGTAGTTTTGAGGGAAAACTCACGGTGTTGAACTTGGAGGATACTCAGATCGAAGGACGAAAAATTCCAGATTGTGCACTATTTAACTATGAAAAACAGGATGCAACGATTTCTGTGCATTTGAATATTAGAAAAATTATCCTTCCTGACAATCTTGAGGAAATCGGCAAATATGCTTTTATGAAGATGAAATTAGAAGAGATAAATTTTCCACAAAATCTTAGAAAAATAGGACGAGCGGCTTTTGGCAATTGCCATTGGTTCAAGACCAATCCCGTGATACCTGAAGGGGTGACAGAACTTCCTGCTAGATGTTTTATGAATTGCCAATGTTTTGACAAAGTAACATTGCCAACTTCAATGAAAATTATTTCGGATGACTGTTTCTATAATACAAGAGTAGCTGAAGTTAATTTCCCTGAAGGCTTGGACAGTATTGGTAATGGTGCATTTTATGCCTCTGATTTGAAGATAGCAGACTTGCCTAATTCTATAACTAAAATTGCATCACTCACTTTCTCTATGTGTGACAGATTGCGTTATATACATATTCCTGAAAATGGATATATTGATTATATTCCAAATTATTTTGCAGCCTATGATGACTCTTTAGAGAGAGTTGATATTCCTAATACTATTAAAAAAGTCGGAACTTGTGCTTTTGATTCAAATCGCATGCTTAAAGACATTAAACTACCAAATGGTTTGACATACATAGGACAAAATGCCTTTTATAAATGTGCATTTGACTCAATTGTTTTTCCAGTCTCACTTGAGTATTTAGGTGGGGGAAGTGGTGCATATTGGGAACACATAAAGAAGATATATTCTCTTGCCCCCACCCCTCCTTATTGTGCAGAGGACTTAATAAACCGAGGAGAGGGACCCTTCCACGGTCTCACTCCCAACAATATTCCCGTTTACGTTCCCATCGGTTCGGGAGAAAAGTATCGACATGCTTTTGGTTGGAACTACTTCACGAACATCATTGAAACAGATAAGTTCCCAACCGGAATCGTTTCGCCTAAGATGGGCAAAAACGAACAATGTAAGGTATATGGAAGAGACGGAAAGCTTTTCATAGAGTTTCCTAACACGCCCGCTTCCCCTGTTCGTTATTCTGTTTACAGCATAGGAGGCACAATGATAGAACAAGGCTATCTCACAGCTTCACACACCCTGCAAATGCCATCAAGAGATACTTATATTATATATGTGGGCAATGCTGTATGCAAGATACTTATGTAGTTTCTGAATTATAAAAAATAGAAGATAAGTTAATTTCAATAATCTTTATAAAACAAAACTTTAAGGATATGAAAAGAATAATACTTTTTTTGTTACCTTTTGTGTTAATCTGTTCACAAAAGATGTATGGACAAGCCTCTTTCTTTGATGCTCACGTGAGCAAGTATGGAGAGTTAGAGCAAGTATTGGGTGATAAATGGGACAAGATAGATTCATTAATTGTACATGGTCCAATCAATAAAGCCGATTTTAAGACAATTGTTCGTTGTGCGAGAGATGGCTCTATGCGGATTGTCAATTTGCAATATGCACAGATTGAGAACAATAAAATTCCAGACTTTGGATTTGTTGATAGGGATAAGTCCAGATTTGGAAACCATTTGGATATTCGCCGTATTATTCTTCCCGATAATATTACTGAGTTTGGTAAATATGCATTTTATGGATTAACATTGGAAACAATCAATATTCCTTCCTCGTTGAGAAAGTTGGGAAACAATTGTTTCGATGAAAATAGATGGCTCTCGGTGAATCCTTTGATAATTCCTGAAGGTGTTACGGAAATTCCAACCCAATGTTTTCAATTTTGTTACAAGCTCAAGAAAGTTGTTTTGCCTTCCACTATCAAAACTATAGGAATATTAGCATTTTTCGATAGTTTAGTAGATGATATGAATTTTCCAGAAGGCTTGGATAGTATCGGATATTTAAGCATGCATGGTGCGCGACTTACTGAAGTTGTCTTGCCCAAGACTATAAAAAAGATAGGATTTGAAGCATTTGGTTCTAACAGTAAATTAAAGAGAGTTGTTTTACCGGAAGGGCTTACAGAGATTCCTGATAAATTCTGTTGTTCGTGTATAGAGCTAGAACAGACAGTAATTCCAGAATCTGTGACAAAAATTGATAAGGGAGCTTTTGATGGTTGTTTAAAACTTAAAACCAATTTGCCCCCAAAACTTAAATGGATTGGTGATGGTGCTTTTAGTTCTTGTAGCCTTGACTCCATTGTTTTCCCTGCTACGATGGAATACATCGGAAAAGAAGCTTTTGAGGATTTAGAGAAACTAAAAAAGATTTATTCTATGTCGCCAATACCGCCCGTTTGTTATTATGATCCTATGGTTAATTTCGGTGATGAATCATTTGGTGGATCTACTCCCAGTGATATTCCCGTTTACGTTCCCATCGGTTCAGGCGAAAAGTATCGTGAGGCTTTTGGTTGGAACTACTTCACGAATATCATTGAAACAGATAAGTTCCCAACTGGAATCGTTTCGCCCAAGATGAGTAATAACGAACTATGTAAAGTATATGGAAAAGGCAACGAACTCGTAATAGAAATTCCTAATTTGCTTTCATCGCCTATTCATTATTCCATTTATAGTATAGAGGGAACCATGATAGAGCAAGGCAACCTGATAAAGTCTTATACATTAAGAATGCCTGCAAAGGGAGTTTACATTGTACGTGTTGGAAATACCACACATAAAATATTTATGTAAGTGTACAATCATAAGAAGTAGGAATTAAGTTGGTTTTTCCAGTCTGCTTAAAAAGCTCTTTTGAGGAATAGAAGGAGTTTACTTTTAGTGAGATGAAACTAACTTTACTTTTAGTGGTAGTCTGG
>NZ_BAKF01000045.1 GCF_000614025.1 Prevotella aurantiaca JCM 15754 | reverse complement strand
GAAACGATTGTTTGATAAACTGATACGTGTCGAGGACAAACTCAACCGCCTGCTGATCCTGCAAGAGCAATCTGTTGATACAACTGTCCATCTACCCCTGAAACCGGAATATCTGGATATCATTGATGTATCCAAGATTCTCAAAGTGGAGCAAAAGATCATCTATAATTGGGTGTGGGCAGGAAAAATTCCCTATCTCAAAGCTAATGGCAGGTTACTTTTCCTTCGGGAAAGAGATAGATGAACTGATACGGAAGCGAGATGGTTGGTAACGAAAGACAGTATAATAATAAGTTAGATTTTGGCAATATATTTGTTTTATTGCCAAAATCTAACTATCTTTGCACCGAACCATTAATGCTAGCAGAATGAATGTCAGTAATATAATTGTAGATTTTGCAAACGCCAACAAGGAATTCAGAACGAATGACTTGTCTGAGTATCTTTCTGGGAAGATTGAACTTTCCAAGAAGATGTTGTCTTGGCATTTACGCAAGTTGTTGGACGAAAAAAAAATATTCAGAATAAGCAAAGGAGTATATACAACAATCCCAAAAAACATTTTCCGTCCTGTTCCTAATGCTCACTCCATTCGGTTATATAAGAAATTAAAAGCGGTATATCCCTTATTGGACTTTTGCGTCTATAACGGTGAAATACTGTCTGACTTGCAGCATCACCTGTCGTATAACAACAATATCTATATAGAAACGGAGCGTGATGCCACTGAAACCATTTTCCACTTTGTACAGGATATGCACGAACGCAGTTTCCTTTCGCCAAAGGAGGATATTATGTCCGATTATATCCGGTTGGACAAAAAATCCTTTATTGTGAAGCCTCTTGTTTCAGAATCGCCCATACTGGAAGTAAACGGCATAAATGTACCAACAATAGAGAAACTCTTAGTTGATATCCAATGTGACAGGGATTTCTTCTACCTGCAAGGTCAAGAGTCCTTGTACATGATGCAGAATGCCTTTGCCAACTATAATGTGAATATTGGCATGTTACTGCGATATGCCTCACGGCGCAATATTAAAGCGCAAATAGAAAAATATATCAAGGAATTTGTATGATCAAGAAGGAATGTATGACCACCGAGTGGATAAAGGCCATATCTGTTCGTAACAAATATAAAGACCTGAATCTGATAGAGAAAGTTATTAGGGCAATGTCCCTGCTGGAGATGCTGAAATTGTCCGGTTGCCCTTTCTGCTTCAAGGGCGGTTCGGCTCTGATGCTTATTTTGGGAGAATCTGCCCATCGACTATCCATAGACATTGACATTATCTGCCCACCCGGGACGGATATTGAGCCCTATCTGAAAGATATAGAAAAGTTCGGGTTCATATCCAAAACCCTTGAAGAACGGCAGCAGAGAGACACGAATATTCCCAAGAGCCACTCGAAATTCTTTTATCACATAGCTTATAAGAACGATGATAAACCTGCATATATACTGCTTGATGTCCTGTACGAGGATTTACAATATCATGCTACTGAAGAAGTCGAGATTAAAGGTCCTTTTATAGAATTGGATGATGAACCGTTGAAGGTAACCGTGCCATCCGCTGATGATATTCTCGGTGATAAACTTACGGCATTTGCCCCCAATACCTCAGGCATTCCTTATATCAAGGGAGGTAGGGATTGCTCACTGGAAAGCATCAAGCAGCTGTATGATGTAGGCAGGCTGTTTGAACATTCCGGTAACTTTCAGCACACTAAGGATACTTTCACCCAAATAGGGAAAATCGAATTGCAATATCGGGGCTTACCCGCTGAACTGTCACTCATTTATAAGGATATTAGGGAGACCGCCTTGTGTCTGGCTACCAGAGGGCAAATGGGTAAAGGTGATTTCAATATGCTGCAAAGTGGCATTAAGAAAATAGACGGCTACATCTATAAGGGGAAATATCGCATAGAAGAAGCTATCGTAGATTCGGCTCGTGCGGCTTATCTTGCTACCTCAATAGAGAAATCAAGCACGAGAATTGAGAAATACGATGGAAATCTAAACACCATACTTGCCATGGAATTGTCTCCTTCCGTCAATAATAAACTCAACAAATTGAAGAAAGTACTACCTGAAGCTTTCTTCTATTGGGTCAAGACGAGCGAACTATTACAAAAATAATTAGTTAGATTTTGGCAACAAACAAGTATTATTGCCAAAATCTAACCAGCTCAATAAATAATTAAAAATACACTTACATTAGTGTCTCCACTTGGGTCTGAAACTCTGTAACCGGCTATTCTCTTCTTTATTTTGGATAGGGTTATTCTCATTTTTTATTTTGGCAGAGTAGTTGTTGTTGGATAAATCTTTTCTTTGCTTTATTTCCTCTTTTTCTTCCTTTTCTTCATCTGGTGGAGTAAGTGTAAGTGCAATCTTTCTGTCCAATTCAGCAGCTTCACTTTTAAGTGAGCGAAGCTCATCCTCTTTTTTCCAAGAACTGTTGGCAATGTTGGTGTAAACTTCTTTATTGGCCACAACCTTTGCCATTTCCTTCTCATGCGACTCTATTACCTTTGGAATACGCTCCAAGGCATTGATAAAATTCTGACACGCAAGTTTAGGATCCGAAGCCAATTTGCCGTTATTATAGGTATAGTAGATACTCTCCTGCCCTTTTACAAAAAAGCGGTTCACCGAACAGTCGAACAAGTCCTTGGAAGTACTCTCTGTCTTGACCATAATGGAGAAACCATAGATTTCGCCAATTTTGTTGTACTCTCCTTTGGTGCGAGCTTTTTCGTCTATTTCCTGTAAACGTGCAGCAATAGTCTTAATGTCAGTACAGTCTTCCACACCTTTGATTGTCAGTTTATTTATAGGTGTACCTTCATCATCACGCTCCACACGCTTCTCATAGAGAGCTAAATCAGACTGTGCCTCCTTGATTTTATCCGTATGGAAGGACACGGAGCTGTCAATCTCTGCCAATTTGCCCGTTGCGGCATCACGCTCACGGAGAAAGTTCTTACGTTCTGATTCCAAGGTGGTAATCTTCTTATCCAATCTTGCTTTCTCTAAAAGGTCGGTATTACCTGAAAGTACTGCTACGTATTCTGAAAAGTTCATGCCGCTGTCCTCATCCATCGACCCTTCATCAATGGTACGACTACCAAGCGTGTTCGTCTTCAGCTGGTTGATGAAAAGCTGCTTGTTATGCAGCAGGTTAAACTTGTAGCTATCCAAGGAACGTTCCACGGCATAGATAATCACATCGACCTTGTTGTCCGCAAATTCCTTGGCGATAAGGTTTCCCTTGCGCACGGCTCGTCCGTTGCGCTGCTCCAAGTCCGAAGGTCGCCAAGGCGTGTCCAAATGGTGGATGGCTACCGCACGTTGTTGCGCATTTACACCTGTGCCCAACATGGATGTAGAACCGAAGATAATGCGAATATCCCCACGGTTCATCGCATCCACCATCGCTTTTTTTGCCTTCTCGTTCTTACACTCTTGGATAAAGCGTATTTCGTAGGAAGGGATATGATAGTCATCTACCAACTTACGCTTTATCTCAGAATAGACGTTCCATTCGCCAGGCTTGTAAGTCCCCAAATCAGAGAAAACAAACTGCGTTCCTTTTTGTGTATCGTACTTTTGATAATAGTCATTGAGCATCTTGGCACAGTGGCTTGCCTTGTTGTCGATATGATCTGAGTAAGCATTTTCATCAATCATGCGTAAATCTAAGCTCATCTTGCGGGCATAATCAGTCATTAAGAATTAAGGGAAACAGAGGGAAATGTAAGGAATGTAACTATTTGAAATAATATCATTTAGCATTTTCTTACTATTTTGAGGGTAAGCAAGAACGAGCATCAAACGGCAGGAGTTCCGTTACCAAATCGTAACCCACCCGTGAAAAAGCAAAATGGGGTTACGAATTGAAGCTAAACAACTGTGTCATAGGTTTTTATTCTTCATTTTTCATTTTTCTGCATCGCTCAGGAATACTTGTTCGTATGTACCTTTGCAAACAAAGGAAATTTAGAAAAAAACGACAGAAAAAAATGAAAGAAAACAAACTGAAAGTATCGTTCTTCGTTCAGGCGAAACGAACCGACAAGAAAGGACTTGTGCCTGTCATCGGGCGCATCTCAGTGGGCAGAACCCATTCGGGCTTCTCCACTAAGTGCAAGACTCCGCTCGCTCTTTGGGACAGTCGTAAGCAAAGGCTTATCAGCAAGAGTGCAATGGCAGTGTCCGTCAATCAGAAACTCGGTGAATGCATCGCACTTATCCACATACGCTTTCACGAACTCTGTGAGAGGAAAGAATGCTTCACCGCCACAGACGTGAGGGATGCCTATCAGGGGCAAATCCACCGCCAAACCCTGCTCTTGGAGAGTTTCGGGGAGTATCTCACACAGACAAAGGAGCGTATAGGCATTGATAGAGCTTTAAAGACATTCAAACTCCGTACCTACCAGCTCTCCCTGCTCCGTGAGTATGTACAAAAGAAGCATAAAGTAAGCGACATTCCCATTTCACTGTTGGACAAAGCCTTTATCGAGGGCTTCGAGTACTATCTCACTATAGACCGCAAACTGAAACGCAGCAGCATATCGAGTACCTTATCCACCTTGCAGACTATAGTCCGCATGGCGGTAAAGAAAGGTGTGCTGGACTTCTATCCTTTCTTGGGCTACAGTTACGAGCGACCAAAGGGCGAGCCGAGAAGCATTACGAAGGAAGAACTTGAGCGCATCATCGAGTTGAAGATTGAATGGGAGAACTACCGCATTGTCCGTGATCTCTTTGTCTTTTCCTGCTTCACAGGTCTGGCAATCTCCGACGTCCGTAATCTTCGGGAGGAAAACATCGTCTTGGAAGAAGGCGAATGAAAACCAAGACTCCGTATCGTGTACAAGTACTTCCTCCTGCCTGGGCGATAATGGAGCGGTACAGAGGAAAGCGTGCAGGCTTTGTCTTTGACGTGCCGACCACCGACATTATCCTCAATGGCATGCACTACATACAGAGAAACATCGGCATGGAAAGCCACTGACCTTCCACATGGCAAGACACACCTTTGCTTCGCTTATCACGCTCTCGGCAGGTGTACCTATCGAAACGGTGAGCCGTATGCTCGGACACACCAACCTGAGAACAACACAGGTATATGCGGCGGTTTCCTCCGAGAGAATCCATCGGGATATGCAGGCGATACAGCAACGAATACAAGATACATTCACCTTAAAACTTTGACCTCATGACACGTAGTACATTCAAGACACTCTTTTATATCAATCGCTCCAAAGAGAAGAAGAACGGCAAATGCCCGATTATGGGGCGCATTACCATAGACGGTGAGCAGGTGCAATACAGCACGGGAAAGGAAACTGCTCCTGAACTTTGGGACAGTCGTAAGGGACGGTGCAAAGGAACAGGCGAAGAGATAAAGGAAATTAACCGCTATTTGCAAACCAAAGAGGAACAAGCCAAAGGCAAATACCAAGAATTAGTTTGGCAGCGTGGCTATATCACCGCTGAACTCCTCAAGCGTGAACTCATGGAAGAGGACAAGCCCAAAGGTTTTCTTTTGGAGGAAGCCCGACTATTTATTGAGGAAAAGCGTCCTTGTGTGGGAATAACGGTTGCCAAGCCGACCTTTGCCAACTACATCTATGCCACACAACTCATAGAGGCTTATCTGCGTGAACGCTTAGGGCTGGAGGATATCCGCTACTCCCTGTTGGACTACGACTTTATCGGGGGGATGGACTTCTATCTCAAATCAGAGCGCAACCTTTCCCTTGCCACTATTCAGATTGCGGTCATTTTCCTGCGGAAACTCATCGGCATCGGTCAGCAGAAGAAGCATATCCGCATTGATCCCTTTGCGGACTACAAGGCAGAACTTCCACACCGTACAAGGCGTTATCTCACAACGGAGGAACTGCAGCGGGTACTGCAAACACCCATCATTGACAGACAGTTTGAGCGTGCAAGACAACTCTTCCTTTTCTGTGCCTTTACAGGACTGGCTCGTGTGGACATGCAACGGCTCAAGCCGAAGCACATCATCCATAATGCTGACGGCACGGCGGAAATCCGCATTAAAAGGCAGAAAACAGACGTGGAAGCCATCATTCCGCTTCTGCCCATTGCCAAACAAATACTTTCGCTCTATGTCAAGGACAAGAAAGCAGACGAATTGATATTCCCCAATCTTACAATAAGGAAAGCATCCTTTGCGTGTGTGAACATCGGGCAGATATGCCGGATAGAGAAAGGCTTGACCTTTCACATGGCTCGCCACACATTCTCAACCACGATATGTCTTTCCAATGGTATTTCGATGGAAACGCTCAGCAAGATGCTCGGACACAGCAATATCGGTACGACACAAATCTACGGAAAGATAACCGACCATAAGATACAAGAGGATATGACTGCACTCACCGATAGGGAGCATATTGCCTTTGAAGGTTATTGTGAGTCGATAGCACGGCAGAACGTTCCATTACAACAAGCATAAAAAGGAAGTAATTACCAAACATTTATTATTCACGATTGAAAACCAAACGATTATGAAAGAGAACAACAAACAGGAACTTTCTTACTTTCGATTGAAGTTAAGAAGTTATATGAGTGAGCATCACCCCGAAAGATTGCAAGACAGGGAGTTTATCACCGCACGAGCTGATTTGGCTCTCACAGCCTACTGCGATGCTGTAGTGCAGGGTTTCACGCACCTCGAAGCAGAGAGCATAGCAAGTGAGGTATTGTATCAAGGTTTGCACTTTTCCAAGTACGACACGCTTGTTTCTGTCTTAGAGAACGAGTTTGAGAGGGAGCTGCCAATGCCACTCCCCGAAAGACTCGTACCTATACTGTTGTCGAACAAGGCTGTTCAAGCCACATTCGACAAATTCGGTTTGACGGACACATTTGCCGCAAGCGGACAATACGACCGTCTTTACACCGAACTCACAGGCACGATAGTGCAGCTCATCGAGAGCAACAATCTGCCAACGGTCAGACTGACGGAGGAAGCAAGCCCGAAGGCGTTGTAAGCAAAGGCGCACGCAAAGTCCCTGATGCCGTTTCTTATCGTGCAAAGGTACAACGGCAGCCTGTCTGCCCTGACAAGGTCGAGTCCTGCGGATGGAGAGAAGAATCTCCACCGCAGGATTTTTTTTCAAGGTGGTATTGCCATTTTCAATATTCGTGCGGTCGTATTCATCTCTCCCAACCTTGCAGGGCAGGGCTACCGTAGAGAGCATAGGCACGACAAGAATACGGCATACTCAGGCTCTTTAGACGCAAGGCGTAACAACCAACAACAGATAGGACTGACGATAATACGGACAATCTGTTGTTTGTACAATTTGTTGTCATGACTATCTGTTGTCAAAACTATATATCGTCAAAATAATCTATCGATAAAACTATCTATCGACACTTCGACTTCTCGATTTGTCGAACTATCGATAAAACAACAAAATAATAAAAGGAACGAGCTGGCACCTCTTCTCATTACCGCAATCATACCATTCTTATACAGAACATAAGAGTTTTTCAGCGACAGCTCCAAATCTGATAAGGAAAACTACCAGCCTTTGCGCTTAAAGTTTATGAGCTTTTTATAAAAAGCTTAGGAGCTTTTCTGACTGACAGACTAATTTCTCTTCTCTTCTTTCTATTTCCTTGCTTTTCTGCGTTGCTTTGTTCAATGTAGTTATACGCTTACCTTTGCACACAACAATAGTGGCAACATACTGTATATGAGTTTGTTTGCCGAGTAACAATAAAGTAATCAAAACAAAAAGAATGCAATGAAACTCATTATCATCGACCGCAAAGCGTGGGAGCGACACCGCTCCGAATTTGCAGACTTTATCCACAGTATCGAACAACTCATCGGCAATCCGCCCGAAACGGACGAATGGCTTGACAACGAAGCCGTGTGCAAGCGTTTGGGCATCAGCAAACGTACCCTACAATCATACAGAGATACGGGTAAAATTCCTTTCTCAATGATTGGACACAAGTGCTATTACAAGGAGAGCGACATCACGGAGTTACTGAACGCAAACAATGAATGAACTCAATAAATGAACTCAATGAATGAACTATGGAAGAGAATGAAATCATTACGCAGGAAGACCCTCAGATGCAGATGTTTGCACAACTGATGGAGGGCATCTTAAAGAAACTGGAGCGTTATTGCGCTACCGCCCATCCGATGTTAGGCGGAGAGGTTTACCTCACTGGCGAGGAGGTTTGCAGCCAATTACGGCTCAGCATACGCACGCTCCAAGAGTACAGAAACTTAGGAACGCTTCCTTTCTACAAAATCGGAGGGAAGATACTATACAAGCAGAGCGACATACAGACAATGCTTGAAAAACATTATAACGCAATACCCAAGAAATTATGGCAAGAATAGATGAACAAAGGAAACAACGTCTGGAACAAGCCCTTCGAGATATGGGCAATTATGGCGTTAAGCTCCGCAAGCCCGAAGAGTTGCCCGATTTTGACCAGCCGATAGATTATGAGGAGGAAAAGAAAAGATTTGAGCCTGTTAAAGTTGAGGAACAAAATGACAAGGAGGGTCACAAGGACTATTCTCAACCGTCCTATCAAGAAACAGAGTTGTCACCAACGGAAAGGGCTACTTCTACCGAAGAGAATCATCAACGAATGGGAAAAACAAGGGACAGGAAGCAATTATCCGAGTTTCAGGGGAAATATCTCCAGCCCTTTCGCAACAGCCACCGCAAAGCCGTGTATGTATCAGAGGAAACTCAACAAAAGTTGGACTTCGTGGTGAGGAAAATCGGTGAGCAGGGAGCAAGCGTTTCAGGATATGTGGAGCAGGTGCTTCGAGAACATCTCGACCAATACAAAGATGATGTGGAAAGATGGCGGAAACTCTGAAGTACTGCATTCACGGAACGCAAGCCTATGTCGAGTTACCGTATTCACAGAATGCAGTAACACGGCGGGGCTTATCAACCTCTTTCTTGATATTGGCAAGGTGTGTCTTTGTGACACAAACTGCCGTTTGTCCCACAAAGACCCTTGCCCCGAAAGGGGGATTAAATCACTCCAAAGTCGTGATTAGAAGAACAAAAATAAGAGAATATGGCAAGCGATAAATCAAGGAAAGGAGTAGCGAAAAAGTATGGTGATATGCCCGACAAGTGGGACGATTGGCACGCCCGTTTACCAGACCCGAAAGACCAAATACGAGTGATAGACCTCTATCACAAGTCAGGCGCAATGTCCAAGTCCGAGTTTGTGCGTGCAAGGTTATTAGGAGAGCATTTCAAGGTGATAACGGTGGATAAGTCTGCCGTGGAGTATTACCGCAAGCTCTCCGAACTCACAGCTCAAGTACATAAAATTGGCATAAACTACAATCAGGTGGTACGACTGATGCGCCTTTATACGGCAGAGAAAAGCATACAGGCATTGTTGCGGGAGCTTATCGGTTTGACAAAAGAACTCACCGCCTTGCAAGAGAAAGCGGTGAGTTTAACCATTGACTATCGAGAGAGATAAGGATTGTGTGATGGGATTATATTCCCCCAAGCATTTTTTGCAGCAGATTGCCCGATGAACATACTATCTGAAAGTCTACCGTCTGGTTTTCCACAGATTTTATCTCAGTTACCTTGAAACGGCAAATGGCTTCCTGACGTTCAAAAGTGTCTCGGACAGGAGACAGGTCTCGTATCTGTCCTGCAAACGTTCTATATGGAGATTGCAGACAAATTATTTGTCCCTTCACTTTGTTAGGACGTTTGTTCTCAAACTTAAGCAAGATGGTTATATTCGTGCTGTCCACTGGTGTGGTTGCCGTTTTGTGTATGGTAGCCGTACCCGAATACACTTGTTTATAAGGCAGGAAATAGGATACGGCTAACAGACAAAGCAACACCATTCCGATGGCGGTAATGCCATAACGGATAAGCGAGGAGGGTATCTGCCCCACGATGCTGCGTACTTTCTCGCTGCGAAGTTCAAACTCCGTTCCTGTTTCTTTTCCAGGTCTTCCATATCAGTTACCCAATTCTAATTGATTCTTTACTAAGGCAAAATATTTACCACGTTTGGCAGTCAGTTCCTCGTGTGTACCTACCTCTACAATTTTACCTTCATCCAAAACTACAATTTGGTCGGCATCGCGAACAGTGGAAAGGCGGTGTGCCACTACTACAACTGTTTTTCCCTTGTAGAACTCCGAGAGGTTTTCTGTAATGGCTCGTTCATTGTTGGCATCGAGGGCATTGGTCGCTTCATCCAGAAAGACAAACATTGGATTCTTATAGACTACCCTTGCTATCAAAATGCGTTGTCGTTGTCCCTGACTGATGCCCTGTCCGTCCTGTCCTATCATCTTGTTGTAAGCCAAAGGCAGGGCTTCTATATAGTCGGCTATGTTTGCTACACGGGCAGCATGACGGATACGTTCGATGTCGGGTTCATCGTCAGATATGGCGATATTTCTCGCTATGGTATCGGAGAACAGATACCCCTCTTGCATCACCGCACCGCATTGGCTTCGCCACCAGCCGAGGTTATATTCACTCAAATTGGCATTGCCTATCTCGATGTTTCCATTCAGTGGCTCATAGAATCCCAAAAGGAGTTTTACGAGCGTGGTCTTTCCGCTTCCACTCGCTCCCACGATTGCGGTTACTTTGCCGTTGGGAATAGAGAGATTGATGTCGGATAGAATATCTTTCGGACTGTAGATGTCATATTTGAAGGATAGGTCTTTTATCGTGAGGGAATGTCCTTCGGTGGTCTTGTCCGTATAGGCGGTACGTGTCCGTTCGACATTTTCCTCGTTGGTTTCGGTATGGATTTCGTTCATGCGGTCAAGGCTGATGCTTACGTCCTGCCAAGAGTAGATGAACTGGATGAGCTGCTCCACGGGGCTGTTGAGCTGTCCGATAATATACTGTACCGCCAGCATCATACCGAGCGTCATGTTTCCGTGTATCACGGCTGTGGCGGCAAGAACGGTGATTAAGATGTTCTTCACCTCATTGATAGTAATACTTCCTGCTTGCTGTACTTGTTGGAGGTTTAGTGATTGGAGATTTACCTTAAACAGGTCGGCTTGCACGTCCTCCCACTCCCAACGTTTGCGCTGCTCACATCCCTGTAACTTGATTTCCTGCATACCGCCAATGAGTTGGTAGGTGACGTTGCGGTTGCGTCCAGCCTGCTCGAAGTATTTATAGTCGAGCTGTCTGCGTTTTTTGAGGAAGAGAACTATCCAGCCTGCATAAAGCGATGTTCCTAAAAGGAAGACGAGGAATATCCCAACATTATAGACTGCAAGAACGATACCGAAGACAAGAAAAGTGAAGAATGAAAAAAGCAAACTTAGACTACTTGACGTGAGGAATTGCTCCACTCGTCGATGGTCTTCGATACGTTGCAATAGGTCGCCCATCAGTTTGGTGTCGAAGAACTTCATCGGTAGTTTCATCAATTTGATGAAGAAATCCGAGATAAGCGAGATGTTGATACGGGTGGAGATGTGCAGGAGTATCTTGGAGCGGATAAACTCAATGGCTGTACGGCTGAAGAGGAGCATCATCTCAGCCAGCAGCACCAGCCACACAAACCCGATGTCTTTTCCCCCGATACCCGTGTCTACGATGGCCTGCGTGAGAAACGGGAAAATGAGTTGCAGCAGCGAGCCGAGCAACAAGCCAAGTATCAACTGCGTGAAGAAGCGTTTGTACTTCTTGAGATAGTTCCAGAGAAATTTCACTCGCCTTTGAGTCGGTACTGCTTTCGTATCGTTTTGAGCATAGAATTGTTCTGTTGGTTCGAGGAGAAGAGCAATACCTTTCTCCTCGCCATTGGTCTTAGTACTCACCCAATGCTCGCAGAATTCCTCCTTAGTATAGGTTATAAGTCCTTTTCCAGGATCTGCCACATAAATAGAATATAAACCTTTACGTTTCTTTATCTTATAGACTACTACAAAATGATTTTGATTCCAGTGGACAATGCAAGGTAAAGGATATTCATGGGCAAGCACATCGAAAGAGGATCTTCCGCCAATTGTTTTGAATCCAATAGATTCAGCGGCTTTGCTAATACCCAACATTGATACACCGTCTTTACCCAAAGAACATATGTTGCGCAATTGTTCTATATCAACATCTTTTCCATGATGTTTAGCAATCATTACCAAACAAGATGGACCACAATCCATTGCGTCTCGCTGTTTTCTTAAAATCATAATCTGTTTACTTCTGATGAAATTGAGGAGTGTTTCTTTATTGTTCGATGTTGATTGAAGTACCAAATGGCATTTAAACGAAGCGTTCGAGAGTCCATCCAAGAGCGTCCGTTCAATAAAACACCGTGTAATTTTCCTTTTATTCGCGGGGTAGAAGCATTGAGTATATCAGTCAGTTTTAGGTTCACTTGTAGGCGCTTATCAAAGAATTGTTTTTGAATGGAGCAATTGAGAGATGATGATGAACTATACTCTATATACCCACTACTGCCTGCCCCATTGTAGGAGTAGTCTAAATTTAGCACCCACTGCCCAGGGAAAGTAAAACTATTGTTCAAAGCTAGAATTACAAATGGCTTACTAATAGAGTAGGCCGAACCACCTTTGCTGGCAGGGAGGGTGATAAAGTTTTGGATGTAGCCCAACATATACCTAGGCTCATAAAACCCAAAGCGTGGAGCAGCATTGGCAATCAACTTGAAGCCTTGCATGTGGTTTAGGTTTTGAGGTATAACTTTAATTCGATGTTCACCTTTATATGAATCCAACTCGAATGTCTCTAAGATGGGACGATAGGTATAGGTATAACCAACCGATAGGTATAACCAACGAAAAGAACAATCGTAACTAACGTTATGCACAACAGAACGTTCTAGACTTGGGTTACTCTCTTTGATGTTATACCGATTGATGTATATGTCGCCACTTGTAAGCTGACTGAATGAGGGATATGCTATAGAAGAGTTGTAGTTGAACTGATGCGTCCATTGTCCTAGCGAATAAGAAAGCGCAAAAGATGGGAGTAGTGTTTGGTAAGCGTAACTTTGGGATTCTGTATTGGTGGTGTTATTTTGGTAGCATTTGTTTGTTTTCTCAAAACGCAGTGCAAGGCTGAAGTTCCATCTTTCGTTTGGAGTGCTCCAATTGGCTCCAATATATCCCGCTTTCTTTATTTCCTGAATTTTGTTGTCGGTGGGTAGGGCGTCATCAATATTCAACGTTGTTGAACCTTGAATAACAGATTTGCTCCAATCAACACCCATTTCGAGCTTAGTCCGCTTTATTTGATAGACGGCACGGGGAGAAAAACCCCACAATGAACTGTTTCCTCTTGAGTCTATCTTTGTGAAACGCGTCTTTTCTTGTAGGTTTTGTTCTGCAGTGTTTCTTTGCTGATACCAATCAGTGGAGAAGTCAATCATCCAATGCTTACTCAGATTTCCTCTGTAATAAAGATTAATGTTGTCTTCTGTACTATGACTTGAACGGTTATTGTCGAAGTCTTCATTGATGTATTCATTTCCTTTCCATACAGACAGATGACCAACCATGTATACGTTGGTATGCGATGGTCGTCTTGTATATCTTACGTTAAGTTGGTGCTGGTCTGTGAAGTTATATTCAAGGTTAGCAAAGTATGATTGCTCTTTGTTCCTGTTTTTCTTCTTCGTGTCTTCTGCCTTCACTTTCCATTGCGTTGCTGTGTTTAATAGTTCAAACGTATTTTCCTGTTGCGGTTGCGATTGATATACCGTATAGTCTGCACCGAGGGTGATACTAAATCTTTTATACCGGTATCTTATTTCTCCATCAACACCTTGCGTAAGTCGGTGGTTAACCCTGGAATAAGAGCGTAAAAAAGCGGAAATTCCCTCTAATAATGAATTTGTGTGGATAGCTACCACGCAGCCCACTTCTCCCGAATATCGAGCACCAGGATGCCTATCTATCTCAATATGCTTGATTGTCCTAACGTCAAGGCGAGCAATTTCTTGTACAGTTGCAGGTCGGTTGTTGAGAAAATACATGATGCTGCCTTGATTTATCGATTTTAACTGGTCGCCTTGCATGTAAAAACCAGGCAGTTTACCTAGCAAATCGTTGACATGACTCTCTGAGCTGAGGACTGTTCCAGCTACATTACACACCAGTTTATTGTCTCTCATAGAAAAGGCTTTCTTGTTACCTCTGACAACAACTTCTGCTAGCTGAACAGAAGAAGTTGGTAATGTGATGGAATCTATTTTGTCTTGGGTTGAAAATGTGGTTTGATAGCCAATAAGACTAACTTTAAATATGGGTTTATCAATGAGATTCTCCAGTGAGAGTGTAAACTCTCCTGTATCATTTGTAACAGTGCCCTTTGTGACTACCGAATCGGGTAAGGACAAAGCGATGACGTTAGCGAACTCCAAAGGTCGTCCTTTGGAGTCAAACACTCTACCATGATAAGTTTGTACTTGTGCATTTCCTATCCAAGGTATAAGAAATAAAAGAAAGAGTGTCATACTCTTATTGGAGAGTAAATTAAATCCTTTCCAACTTTTCCGATAAAACTCTATATGCATACTTCTGTTTTTGAATTAATGTCATTTACAGGGGACAATTTATAAGATCTTTACTCTCAACGAGTCGTTGAGAACATCCTCCGATACATATAGGGAGGATTGGACAATCTTTGCATGCTTTAATATTCAATGCAGAAGCTCGTAGTCTCTTGTCATGTAAAGAATTCCAAGTAATCTTGCCATCTGATGATAGAATGCCTTCAATGTGTTCTTCTGAAAAATTGCATGCTGTACATTTATAAACTTTTCCACCAGGGTTAATTGTTAAATGGTTTGGTTTGTCCGCATAGCAGGTATTCCAAATGCTACTTGGAAAACTAAAATAATTTACGCACTTATATCCAGCGGATCTAATTTCATAAACGATTTCTTCCACAATATCATAAACGGAAAAAGCTTCTTGCCAGACCTTGTGTACGCTAAACACAAGAAGATTTCTTTTTTCGAGGCTCAAGTCATCAAAATCTTTCAATAGTTCACGAACATTTAATTCTGTATCTTCTGATATGTTCAAACGTAGAGAAACTCTGATGCCAATCGAAAGAGCATCATGTATGTTCTGAATAATTCTGTCATAACTGCCATTGTTTTGTGTAGTAAATCGAACTTTATTATGACGCTCTCTATTTCCATCTATTGTAATCTGTAAATCGTGAACTTGGTGATCATAAAGAAAAATCAAGCGTTCTCTAGATAACAAATAGCCATTGGTTGTTATTCCAACGGAAAGAATTACGCCAAATTCTTCAGAAAGATTATCTATTCTACTTAATATAGGTATAATTACATTTTTGTACCCCAACAAAGGTTCGCCTCCAAAAAACTTAAGCACAAATCTTTTGATATCTTTTGTTGATAAAATTTCTTGTACAAATGAGACAATACCTTCAATACCAAAACTATCTATGAACGAAGTGTTTTGATGTGTTTCATAACAATACCAGCACCTGAAGTTACATGCTAATGTTGGATTAATAATTAATTCAAAGTATGATGATGGATTGTTGGTCTTTGTAAGTGTTTTTCGAATAAACTCTATTTCATTGACCGTATCTTCTATCACCATTTTTTTTCAAAAAAAGCATTGAGAATCTTTTCGTTGTTATACTCAACTCGATTGCAACAACCCTTCTGAAGCAAATCCGCATAATGCTTGTTCGTAACTAGGAAAGAGTCCCATAGAGTATTATAGATAATAACAGATTCACTTTTATCTATAAAGACATTATATTGACTAACTTTCTTCATAATATTGTTGGATTTAAAGTTTAAGGGGAAAGAGGTTAATATCCTCCTTTTCCCTTAAATGTAAAATTTTAGATCATTTTCCCCTTTCTTTTTCATAATCATTACATGTTATGCTAGTTTCTACTCATGTCGCTTTTCGAATCCGCGTCCTTTATTTCATACAGTTTCCCGAGTTATTCGGTAGGAATTACTGCATTGCAGATAACTGCAACTTCCAAGCTAATAGCTTGTGTTTTTTTTTCTAAATGCAAGTTATTCTTTAATTCTTATTCCGTTCTCTTTTGTTTTTTACAAACTCCTTGCAAGGGACTTCATAAATACAGAGGCTAACTATCATACAGATAGAAGCACTGTTCCATACGAGAACCTTCCACTTTCCGGTACAAGAAGAAGTATCTTGTTTCCACGTTTAATTTCTTTTGTCCTTATGAGTTCTTCCAGTGCCACATAAATGGCAGCTGAACCGATGTTGCCTACAGAAGTAAGGTTTGTAAACCACTTCTCTTTTGTCAGAGCAATGTTACGAGCAGCAATTTCGTCATTTAACTTCTCATAGAAAAACATTGATGATACATGAGGTATAATATAGTCTATCTCTTCTGCTTTTACATGATGTTTGGCAAGTACGGTTTCGATATGGTCTACCCAATACTTGATAATGTATTTCTTTAGCTGCCGAATGTCCTGTTTGCCCACAAGTACGGCACGATCCTTAATCTCATCAGGAGAGAACTCCTTCCAGCTTTTGAGCCGTCCGTTTTCTTGCAACTCCGATGCCATAAACATACAGTAGGTAGTTCGTTGGCATAGGAAGTCATATCGACCCATTCGATTTTGAGAGGACATATTCCTTCGGGATGATCTTGCACCAATACCGCTCCTGCACCATCAGAAAGCATAAATCGCATAAAATCCTTCTCAAAAGCCATATAAGGGTCTTTGTCAGGACTGTCATGTGTAGCTTCATACTCAGGGTCATAAAATTTGGATACCAATGCAGGTGAAGTTAATTCTGATGCCACGCATACAGCTTTTTGATGCAGTCCTGCAAGAATATTGCTATAGCATATTTTCAATGCCTGCAATGAGGTAAGGCATACACCTGCTGAGGAAAATATTTCCATAGGATAGTTGGCTAATTCTCCATGAACCATAGACGCATGGGAAGGAAGCAATTGATCGGGTGTGCTTGTCCCACAAGCCAAAAGGGTCAAGTCGTCAGGAATACTTCCATTTTCAAACAGCCCACATACGGCTTCTTTTGCCAATTCTGCATTCGAGTGTGTTAGGCTTTGGTTTTTGTCCAACCCGTAATATCTCGTCTTGATGCCATTTTGTCTAAGGACAATGGAACGAACCCTTGACGGATTTCCACCAATTTTTCCGATATAGTCTTCCATATCCTCATTGGCAATGGGAGAATTAGGAAGATATGCCGATACGCTATTGATATATGCTGCTTTTTCCATAGGAATATTATTTGGTTATTAAATAGTATATTGTGTATATTTGCTCTTTCAATTCGGAAATAGAAAGTTGGCTGCTCAATGCACTTCTGTATGACAATCCAAGATATATATTTCTAATGGAAGATATAATCTTTTCTGTTTCCACAGTTTGGGTAATCTCTCCTTTCTGTTTGGCAAGCTCTATCACCTCTTTCCACTCAAGGCTCTTTCTTTTCTCGTATTCTTGAAACTTTTCTTTCCAATCCGGATAGTTGTCTTTCAGATACAGGATAAATGACATGAAATTGGCAGAAGAGACTGTGCCTTTTGTCATTATAAAAAATGATTTCATACGGCGACCGATGTTTTCTACACGATTATCAATGAAATCCTTTAATGGTGTCAGGCTTGTGGTATCAGGGAGGTCATACCCATTATCACTGAGAAACTCAAATACAAATCTATCAACGGCATGATGGAATATGTCCTCTTTATTCTTGAAATGATGGAACATATTGCCACGAGAAACGTTGGTTGCTTCGACCAAGTCTGAGAATGATACAGCTGCATAGCCTTTTTTCAGAAATAATCTGAACGATTCGTTAAGGATAATGTCCCTTTTGCTTATACTTTCTTTATCTATTTGTTTTTCCATTATTTCATTATACTAGAATTAGAACAGAACGTTTGTTCTGTATCAATATTAGGCAAATTATTTCAATCCGCCAAATTTTTCGGAGGATTTTTCTCCAAAAAGTTTCATTTCTCTCTTTATGTTCATTTTGCAATAGAAGATAGTTGTTTCTATTCATTTTTGCTGATTAGGCAATAAGGCTAAAAAATCCTGATAAATTACTTCCATTAAAATTAGTTGGTAATGATTTTAAGGGGTCTTCAGGAATTTGGAGTGATGCTATGATATCCTTTGTGCCACTTGTTAGTAAAGAAGATTTGCAAATAGTTCATTATAAGCACTTTGTAGAGTGTATAACCCATGTAGTACAATAATAACTTTCGTAACCTTTAAATTAGTACTTTATATTCTTTAATATCAGTAAATAAAGGAGCTGTAAAAGTATATAACTTATAAAAGTTATTGATTATCAGACATTAAACACTATCACTCCAAATTCCTGAAGAACCATTTTAAGTGCTCCGACAAATTATTTCCGTAAAAACACACTGCTTTCATCAGAAAATATTATCTTTGCATTATCAATTTAAGTGTTCTTTGGGGCGTTGCAGAATAAAGAAAGGGAAAGAAACTCACTCGTTTCTAACTCGTTTAGCTTTTATTATTCTATATTATGTTTTCCCTTTATAATCAGCAGATTACATCCACTTCTATTACTTTTATGCGGGGGGGAAAACTTTTACCGGACAGCAATAAATAGTCCTCCCTTAAAAACCTAATATTCTCCTGATTCATAGTATATTATCCTGTAAATTATTTGCTTATATCTGCAAGTTTTTGTACCTTTACATTATAAATCTTGCAGATATTTTATGCTTAAACGTACATCTAAACAG
>NZ_BAKF01000046.1 GCF_000614025.1 Prevotella aurantiaca JCM 15754 | reverse complement strand
TACAAGCTTTATGCTGAAATATTGTTTTTAAGGGAGGACTATTTAGGTACGAAAAGATACTTTCTTCGGAAAGAATTTTCCAACTTATACAAAGTAATATAAAAATGTAGCAACACCTTCCAAAGCAGGTTTGCGCTGACCTTCAATTTCAATTTGGAACTTAATGCCAGCCTTGCAGATGCCTCTTAGGTTTTCAATACTTTCCACCGCAGCTACCAAACGAATGCGTGAACCAACAAGAACAGGTTGTCCGAAGCGCATTTTATCCATGCCATAGTTCACCATCATCTTTAGATTATTCACCTCAATAATCTCATTCCACATATGTGGCAGCAGAGAAAGAGTAAGATATCCGTGTGCAATAGTGGTTTTATAAGCACTTTCTTTAGCTGCTCTTTCTGTATCAACGTGAATCCACTGATGGTCCAAAGTAGCATCGGCAAAAAGGTTAATGCGCTCTTGATTAACTTCCAACCATTCGCTTTCACCGAGTTTCTTGCCCAAATAACTTGCCAACTCTTCGTAGTTGTTTACTATTAGTTTCTCCATTGTTTTTTCTTATCTTAGTTTCTTGCCGACAAAGTTACTAAAAACTTCCTAACCTCGCCACCTTTGTTCTACTCTTTCCTCTTAAAATTGCACAAATAATGTGTTAAGTGTGCAATTCTATAATTTCTAATCCCTCCATCATAATACGTCTTTTATTCTGTTTAATAAATTACCGCAGGGTATAAGTTCCTGTGTACATCTTATTTAGCCACTGTCTAAACATAGCAGTTTGACGAAAAAGAATGGTAAATTGTTACCTGTTACAATATATATTTTGTAATTTTGCAATACGAACAAGAAACTATTGGATATATTCCAATATAGAAAATAAAATTTAGATAAGGGCAAAAAACAACAAAACGCGTCTTTTTTTCAATCTTTCCGAGAAATGGAAACATTAGAAGGCGCAACAAAGATATTTAGGATCAACCACGTTGCCCAGTGAACAAAGAAACATTTAATATAAAAACAAGAACATTATGAAGAAGACATTTATTTGCACTGTATGTGGATACATGCACGAAGGAACAGAAGCACCAGCTGAGTGCCAGTTTGCCATGTTAAGGCTGATAAGTTTAAAGAATTCAATGGAGCTGCTCTCAAAGGTACCAAAACCGAGAAAAACTTGCAAACAGCATTTGCAGGAGAAAGTCAAGCACGCATGAAGTATGACTATTATGCTGGTCAGGCACGTAAGGACGGTTACGAGCAAATTGCTGCTCTTTTTGAAGAAACTGCTATTAACGAACGCATGCACGCTAAGATATGGTTCAAGTTATTGCACAATGCAGGTATTCCAAGTACAGAAGTAAACTTGAAAGATGCTGCTGATGGCGAAAACTATGAATGGACAGATATGTACGATGCAATGGCAAAAGATGCGATGGAAGAAGGTTTCCCAGAGTTGGCTGTTAAGTTCCGTACAGTTGGCGCTATCGAAAAGAAGCACGAAGAGCGCTATCGCAAGTTGTTAAAGAACATCGAAGATAAGGTAGTTTTCTCTAAAGATGGTTCAGCTATTTGGCAATGCCGCCAGTGTGGCCATATCGTTGTAGGCAAACAAGCTCCTGAAGTATGCCCAGTTTGTGCTCATCCACAGAGTTTCTTCCAAGTAAAGGCAGAGAACTACTAATTGTTTGATACGAAAAAAGCTACGAAACAACTACATCGACAAATAATTGTTGAAATGTAAAATTGTAGCCAAAAAATTAAATAAGCGAAACGCCGTGCATGGCGTTTCGCTTTTTTTGTTGCGCCAAAAATATACATTTGAAATATCACAGTGCAAAAAGAATAAAATAACAACATTTATTTGAAAAATAAGTAATATATTTGTAGTTTAAATTATGCCAGCAGAATTGGCGTATAATATAAAACCTAAAGAAAAATTAGAGAATATGTAGAACAACTTTTGGATATATATCTGAACCAGATATTTCTTTCATCTGAAAGAATACCCATATAAAAAATGAGTTATGATTACAGGTATTGACTACGTTTTATATACACAGAAAAAGCAAGAGGAGTTTATCCAAGAGATAAAGAAATCTTTTTCATTATGGGATAAACCTTATTTTGTTATTGACGATGAAGACGAGACAACGGATATATACGTAGCTAAAAATAAAATGATGTTTGAACTTATAGATGAAAAGGGATTTTATACCAATAGAGATTCTGGCGAAGGTCCTTTTTTACTTATATTCAATAGTAACAATTCGTCAGATTCCAATCGAATAACTTTGGTACTTCCAAAAGACATTGAAATCTCAAAATTTGCAAGAAAGGTGTACGATTGGCTGAAATCTATTTTGTAGATAAATGCTAATGATGCCTTTAATTCAAAGTTCTTTGAAAGAGGACTATTTTCTGAAAAAGTAGATAATATAAAAATTATGAATGGCTATATCTTAACACCAACAACGAATACGATTGGGTGGGTGGTTTACGAAAATGATATTTCTTTAGATTACAAAGAATTTTTCAAAGGAGAGTTGCTACCTAGCGAAGAACTACCTTTGTTTTACGATATCCCTAAAAGTTCGAACCTAAAAAAAATAAAGTCGGCAGTTTTATTAGAATCAGCAGGTCCCGAATTAGTAAGCCAACGATTAAAAGAAGTGTTAGAAGCATTAACGGAAGACATACAGTTTTTTGATGTGGACTTATTCTGTGGCAAAGAAAAGGTTGAAGGATTTTACGCTATGAATTTGCCACACCGCATGAAATGTGTTGATTTGGAAAATAGTGAATTTCGTCTGATGAATTTCGATCGAAACAACCCAGAATATATGTTTTATTACATGAAACTTAGAGAAAATATCTTTAACGATGATAATGCAGATATTGTACGTTGCGAAGAGATGCACAGAAGCATTGTTGTAAATGATAAGATAAAGAAAGCGTTGTTCGAAGCAGGTTTAAAAGGACTACAGTTTAGCAATAGTATAGACATAACACCAAAAGACAGAACCATTTACGAAAGGATTTAATAAAGTTGTTTCTCAAAAGATTGTAAAGATAGAAAACTTAGGGGATGCGAGAAACAAAGAATGATAAACACCCCTATCTTAAACGTAATTCTGGATAAGTTTACAATCAAATGTAATATCCTGTTCCCCCTCAGTTTGGGTTGAAATAAGCAAGAGAAAATTTATAATAATAAAAAATAAATTTGTTATTATAAATTTTTTATTTATAATTATATTTTGTGTGATTTATAACCTTAATTCCGCAGCATAAATTCTTGTAAGAACTTCAAGTGCTTGAGAAACAAAGTTTTCAAAACACTTGGACATGTCAGAAATTTCACTTATCTTGGTGCTGCAAACAAAAAATAGACAAAATTTGACATGGCAAAGGTAGCAATTAAAAACAAGAATATCACCTCTTTCGGTGGAATTTATCATATTCCTTAATTCGGCAATATTTTTTCTTGTGAGAAAATTTTATATGTTGAGATGTCTTTTGGGGGCTCTATATGTTGATATGAGATGCTTCGGTGTTTCTTGGGTCTTTTCTAAACATAAAATCCCCATATCAATGGATAAATCCCCAAAATGTCACTTCAATAAATAAAAGTACCTCACAAGGAATAATGCTGCGGAATTGAGGTTAGCATATTACTTATCGTATTGTTTTATAAATTTATATTTTACCATTTCATCAGGATCACCTTTCCATATAAATAAATCCCATGGTGGATTATCCTCGTTGAAGCCTTGACCTGAAATAAAAAATATTATTCCACCTTTCCCTCTCATATCTTCTAAACCATAAGTTATTTTTATACCTGCATTAATTCCAAAAAGGATACCACTGTTTACATCCTTTTCAATCTTCCATGTACCATTTGTATTTAATTTCCTTAATTCATCGGTTGCAGTGTTTATAATGTTATAATTTAGAGATTTCAAAACACAAGTGCCATCTTTATTAATCATTATTTCAGCGCCGTCATCAGCTTTCCAATTCCCAATAAAGTAAGTATTCTCTATTTGGGGAGAATTACAGCCAAATAAAAATACAATACAACTGTATATTAAATTCTTCAATTTCATTATCGTCTCATTTGCAACGTTTCTGTCCATCTAAATGATTGTGAAGTTATTGAACCCATCCCTTTTCATTTTTTTTTATTTAATACCTGTTGAACTTAGAAGCTAAAAGTTGCTTTGGCTAAATTGTGCAAAGTTTTTTTTGCATTTTGTTAAATCTATAAATTCGGTATCATTTTCAAATAATGAAACTTCATCTACTCCCATTCGGTCTTTTGTTGTTTTTATAGCTAAATCCGATTGGTCTATTCCTATCCATTTACGTGATAAACTTGTCGCAGCTTGAAGGGTTGTACCAGAGCCACAAAATGGGTCAAGTACAATGCTATCTTTATTAGATGAAGTTTCAACAATCATTTTAATAAAGTCAATGTTCTTTTCTGTTGGATAAATAGGGTATTGTGGGTCTTTGTATTCCCATATGTCTTGGACTCGTTTTCCTTTTCGTTCGTCAGCATAAACTATTTTGCGTGGTACACCATTTGCCGACCATTCTATCAAGCCTTCCTTGTCCCATTGATTTAAAGTTTCAACATCTGTGCGCCAATGTCTTCCCACAGGCGGTAACATTCCCTTAAATTTTTGAGGGTTTAAAGTTTCGCCTGGCGCATGTATTGGAACTGTTGTATAAGGTCGCCCGTTTTTATTTTTCTTGAAAAGTCTGTTTATATCTTCATCGGTATAGGTTGTTCTTGGTTCGTTCCAAATCGGATTTTGTCCTTTTGAATAGAACAAAATCATATCTTTTATATTTCCATATCCTATTTTATTGAAGTTTTTAGGATTGCATTTTATTCGTGTTATATCATTTCTAAAGTTTTCTATTCCAAATACTTCATCTAACATTACTTTTACATAATGTCCTATTTTATAGTCAGTATGAATATAGAATGAACCTTTATCAGAGAGTAATTCATGCATAAGAATTACTCTTTTTTTATATATTCTACAAATTCTTTGCCTGTAAGTTTATCAGAATATGCTACTTCTCCACGCTGGGAGTTGCTTATCGTAGTTGCTCGCCCATTGGTAATCGTAAAATTTCCATTGGTAGCAAAAGGAGGATCGGTATATATCAAATCTATTTTACCAGCCAATCCTCTTTGTTTTATAAGGTATTCTAAACCTACTAAGTTATCTGTTTTTAATAGAATATTCATTATACAGAATATAAAAAGTTTTTTAGAAGTAAAGCACTCATAATATTTAAGTCTTTATATTTTTCTGTAATATTTTTATACATCTTACTCTTACCTTTAATGTAAAGAATTCCGTCTAATATAGCAATCTTCTCAGCTTTTGCATTACTTTCAACAACTGCTATTGCATCATTGAATTGTGCATTTTGATGTCCACCGAAATCTGAAAGAAATTTAGCTTCTCCAATAATGTATTTACCATTCATTCGAGCTATAAAATCTAACCCTTTTTCGTGCGTATAAGATAACCTTTCTTTTGCAAAGTTTTGCATTTCTTTATCTGAACCGTATAAAATTCCATCATTGCTGGTGTTGGAAAACTCGGCTAAGTCCATTAAAGGTATACCAAAATCGGTATTTCTTATCCAATTTTTAAACATTGGTCCTATCTGACGATTGGTTTCTTTGGGCTGACTGCATTTATCGTACAGTTGTTTTAAGTCCATTTCAAGAATTTCAGAAGCTAATCTCTTAATGGTCTTAGGGTTGCGAGTTATAGCATTTTTATCTCTTTTTAAGTATGCTACATAACTATCTTTTATGGGAAACAATTTTAGCTTAAGAAGATTTCTAATGAGTTCTTCATAGTTTCGAGTATTATACGAGTTTTCAATCTTTCCCCAAACTGTTTCATCTATCTTTCTGATACCATTTGGAATTGTTGGATATACTTTAAATAAATCGTCCAAATAAGATTTTTGTTGAGCATATTCAATGCTCTGTTCCATAAACCAATTCATAGGAATATTATGTTTCATTATAACGTTATGCCATATTTAGCTCAATGCAAAAGTAGCTAATTTATTTGGATATTTCAAATTTAATAACTTAAAATGTTTTATTATAGTTAGTTCGCAGAGTCAACCAGCAAGTGCAAAATTATAAAACGTATTTGAAGAATTCATACTTTGGAGTAGAAAAGTTTAATTTTTCTCTCGGTCTTTCGTTCAATTTCTTTTGTATCGACATAATTTTCTTTTCTGTATAATCCTTATTTCCGCAGTGTTTTTGCTTGCAAGAAATGCAAGTGCCTGATACATAAAAGTATTCAAACACTTGCGTATGTCAGAAAATTCACCTATCTTGGTGCTGCAAACATAACAAGTAGGCAAAAATCTGACATGACAAAGGTAGCAATTAAAAACGAGAATATCATTTCTTTCGATGGAGTTTTTCATATTATGGACGTTTTCTCAAAGTTGGGCTTTGAAAAAACTTACCGAATCTGTATTGGGCAAACGTGGAAGTAGCGGCAAAGCATTCTGTTATGGAAGTATTTTTTGTGGTTTTTCATACTCCCCCATTGGTTTGGGTGGGGGATTTTATGATTATGCAAGAACCAAGAATCCTAGAAAATCCCCATATCAATGGATAAATCCCCAAAATGTCACTTCAATATATAAAAGTACCTCACAAGGAATAATGCTGCGGAATTGAGGATTCTCATAAATATTTATCAGAGTAGAAAATAGCCCTACTTTGATTAACTTCCAACATCACCCATCCTATCATCTATAGATAACGTTATAAGCCGATAATATTCAAAAAGATAATGCAAAAGTAAGAAAAAAAACGAATCAAATGCTTGTCACAATACTAAAGATATATTGCCACATAGAAAAATACGTTCAAAAATAAGGCACATAGAACTACATATACCTCATTTTAGGTATTGCACGCTCTATAGAATATTAATACTTTTGCAAACATTAATTAACACTCATAGAATTGTATTTATATGAAAAAAGAAACAATTTATCTATCTCTCGCAATGCTTGCAATGGCAACCACACCTTGTAATGCACAATCAGAAGAGATTAAAGACTCCACACAACATCTCGAAGAAGTAATAATCAGTACTACACGTATACCTGAAATAAAGCAGAATGCGGCTGCTACAGTTACGATTCTTGACCAAAAGCAAATAGCAGAAATGAGCAAGGCGGCTCCCGATATCACTCACCTCTTAGGCATGCTCACGCCTGGTATGGCTCTATCAAGTAATACTACAAGCTCTCGGTCACAATCACTTCGTGGAAGAAGCGCACTTATCTTGATTGATGGTATTCCTCAATCAACTCCTTTACGTTCAACAGACCGTGACATCCGAACCATTGACATCGCTGCTATCGACCATATAGAAGTAGTAAAAGGCTCTACTGCTCTCTATGGTAATGGTGCTATCGGAGGATTGATAAACATCATAACTAAGAAGAATACCACCAACAAGGCTGTAGCTGGAGAGACGACTCTCTCGGGTTCAACTTATAACCTCTTCCGTCACGGAAAAGGGCAAGGTTATCGCATCAACCAGCAAGTTTATGGTCGTGTGGGGCAATTTGATTATCTCGTAAATGGGGCTTTTGGACGTACAGGTAGTGCTATTGATGGTGATGGGAAATTTATCTCTCCACGCTACGGACTCGGTGATACTTATACAACAAACATACTTGTTAATCTCGGTTATTCCCTATCTCCTAAGAACAGAATAGAATTGATGTATAATTTCTATCGTAGTTTGCAAGACACAAAATTGATTCCTTTCGGCGGAAAGTACCTCCAAAGTCCTTCTATTGGTATAATTGGTAACAAGGACCCACAGGCAGTTGACGAGGGAACAAGATACAATCACAATGCTTACCTCAAGTTTACTTCAAAGGATATATTCAAACATACCGACTTAGAAGCATCTGTTTATGGTTCGGGAATATATACTATCTTCGACTTCCGTAAGGCTAACCCTGCGCAGCCAAGATGGGAAGAAACAAGTGGACAGTCGGCTGTTAAGGATCGTAAGTTTGGTTTCCGCACCCAGTTTAATACTCGACTTGTATTCTCAGAGAATGCTTTTGCACACTTAGCTTATGGTTATGACTACCTTTATAATAAGACATCACAACCTTTGGTAGATGGTAGATACTGGATGCCATGGGTGACAAGTAACAACCATGCGCCCTTTGTTCAAATGAAGACCACACTATGGCAACATCTAAGCCTCAAATTAGGAGGACGTTACGACTTCATTAATATAAACGTACCAGACTATGATGTATTGCGCAATAAGCTCTCCGACCCACAGGTTCAGGTCAAAGGTGGAAAGCTAAAGTATAATAATATGTCTTTTAATGTGGGTGTTTCTTATAACAAATATCCTGCTTTTCAACCCTTCGTAGCCTACTCTCAAGGTTTCTCTATCTTTGATTTAGGTCGTACATTACGTGCTGCTAAGGCCGATGTACTCTCTAAGATATCAACAGAACCAGTAAAGACAAACAACTACGAGATGGGTGTTTACTCTGATATTAACCATTGGTTGCAGTTGAATGGATCTGTTTTCTACACCTATTCTAAGCTTGGAAGTGACCTCAAGATAGAGAATGGTTTCTGGGTAGTAAACCGTACTCCACAGAAGGTGTATGGCGTTGAATTGAGTGCAGATGCACAACTTCTCCGTAACTTAAAGGTTGGTGCTAACTTCTCATGGTTCGAAGGTAAGCTCAAATCAGCTACTGGTGATTGGGACACATATATGTCAAACATTTCCATCCCAGCCGCAAAGTTGGCAATGTATGTCAACTATGCTCCTGTCAAGAACACCTATCTCCAACTGCAATACATGCACACCGGTAAGCGTGACAGATTTACTCCTAATGCTTCAGGAGTATATAACGAGGGTGAAGGTATCGTAAATCGTATCAACTTACTAAACCTTACTGCAGGCGTAAAGATGAAGGCTTGCGACTTAAGTTTGGCTGTATCCAACTTATTGAACTACACTTATTACACACCAGCATCTATGATGATGGCACGTAATGCAGAGTATGCACATGCTGATGGACGCAAGATAACACTCACTGCAGTGTTCAAATATTAATCCTCAAACACTCGATAGACTTATTCTCAAGTGCTGGAAGGACATTAAAATACCAAGTAAAGGTGGATAAAGTTCACCTCTTGTGAGTACGCAAGGTTCCCTTCTAAATACAGAAGCAGCCTATAGTGTATCATAAACTATAAGCAGGGAAGACGGAATACAACAAGTATCGTATCGTTTCCCTGCTTTTCTTTTACTTCTCAAAAGCCCTAATTATATCTTTACACCTCATATAATACCAACATATAGACTGTCCATTATTACTATATAAGGAACATGCTACCATCTCTTTATACGTCAGAAGCCAATAGTTGCAACTCTACGAAAAGGCTACTTACGCAGAAAGCAACTATTAAAAAACGATTAAACTTTTGATAGATACCTTAATTCCGCAGCATAAATTCTTGTGAGAACTCCAAGTGTCTGAGAAACAAAGTTCTCAAAACACTTGGATATGTCAGAAATTTCACCTATCTTGTTGCTGCAAACATAACAAGTAAGCAAAAATTTGACATGACAAAGGTAGCAATTAAAAACGAGAATATCACTTCTTTCGGTGGAATTTATCATATTCCTTAATTCGGCACTTCAAAACAAACTTTCCTGTCACTGCTATCATCGGTTATAAGTGTTTAACTTGTTGATTTACAACGAACTCTATGCAAATGTTAAAATGACAGCAAATGAAAATAAAAGTAAGTTTGTGATAATATTAGTAGTGCATTATAACTGAAGACTGCTTAGTTTATGGCTGTAAAGACATTATATACGACGATAAATACAAACGGAGAATATAGCTGTGGTGATATAGGTGCCACCACGGCTGAATGGCTTGATTTACTATGTCCTTAACTCCGCAACACATTTCTTGTGAGAAATTGTGTTGCGGAGTTAAGGTACAAATAAAACCTACTCTGAGGTCATCATTGAATAAACATTATTTCTTTGTGGTTATCATACTTCCCCATTGATTTGGTGGGGGATTTCATGATTATGCAAGAACCAAGAACCCCAGAAAATCCCCATATCAATGGATAAATCCCAAAAATGTCACTTCAATATATAAAAGTACCTCACAAGGAATAATGCTGCGGAATTAAGGAAATAAATCATCACTCATTCGGTTTTTAACACCCAGAAGTTTGGATAACTCACTTATTTTCTCTATTTTTGTTTCCATAACAGTTTTGTTGTCTTGTCTTTAAATTTAGTTCTTTAGCGATTACTAATTTACAAAGAAAATTCGACAAACTGTTATTTTACTATCTATTTATTTGGGTGGGAAACTTTAGTAAACTATTATTTTCGCTCAGTATAATTTGGTAACTCTAAGAACAATCTAAGCTGAATATGCAAGATCGCTCAAAGCAGTCAGAGATGAAGGCAAGATGACACAAGCTATCAGTTAAGACATGATTGCTGAAGGGATTTCATATTTTCAAGCTAAAATAATATTAGAAAAACCCATTCTTTTGTTAGTTTACGTATTTTAATGCTTTGTTTATGATAGACTCAAAATCTATTTCTGTACACTGAATTACTCCTACCATCTTGTTAGATATTGAAAGTATATTGTCTACAATTAGTTTCTTATTCCCATCTATGTTAAATTGTATGTAATACGGTTGTCCATTATATCGTATGTAGTTCGCTTTTGTAATAAAACTTTTATCTAAGGCAAAGCTGCTCAACAAACGAATTATCTCCTCATTTGGTTTTATCTTTTGGATAACTTTTGGCATATTATTTCTCTTTACTCCCAATCTGCTTAATATGGCAAGGATTTTAACAAGAGGTGTATCCGATAAAAACTGAACATCATCAGTTATTTTTACCACTTCTTTTCTATAGGAATTTGTAAACCCATCAAGTACTCTAACGATGTCTCTTACAGAGAGTCCTAAAATCTTTATCTCATCTGTTAAAGCTTCAAACATTGTTTCTCTGTCTATTCCGCATTCGTGATAGATATGTTCACTCAATCTCCGTCGTGCTGTTTCAGTTATAGAATATTCAAAAATACGTTTAGAGATAAATTTACTGATATATCCATTATAATTATAATTACCATAGAACTTTTCGTAAATAGCCTTAGTTGCTTCTGCGTCCATAACAAAGATAATCTTCTTGAACCCAAACTTATTCTGCAGTTCATCTATTGACTTCTCTTTGCCATCTTCGGTTATTACTTGGTCACTTAATAGATATTGCCTGTCTATGTGGGCAGAGAAGATATTGAGGATTCTGAACAAGTGAGCTGGTTCAATACGATCAAGATCTTCTATGATGAGGACGGATGTTTTTCCATTCTCATCAGTAATGCTTTTAGCAATTAGCCAGCTGATAGGGTCTAATTCATAGATACCACCGACCTTGTTATTGAATTTTTCAACAAAATCCAATGCTTTTTTAGACTCATCATTGTTGATCTCTTTTTCGTAGTCCTTAAATTTCTGATATTGTTTGATGATTGTTTCTGCAAGTACTGTTACGCCCACTAATACTTCTTGGTATTGTGACATCGTACCAATGAGGGATGGAGCAAATTTCATACACTTCCGTATGATGTCAAACGAATTGTTACAGAGGTACCATTGGAATGCTATAGAGTCAGGAATCTCTATACCTTGTTCAATTTTATTGTTGAGAATCAGTTGGAAAAGCAAGTCCCTTTTTATGTACTCCATTATTTGCTCGTTTGGAGCAATCTGATAGTTGACAGGGTAGAGAGTGTAGAAATCGTACTCGTTCTGGTATTTTTCCTTGAACTGTTTCAGGAACTCTGTTTTACCGTCACCGAATCTTGCTGAAAAGATGGTTCTGTCTATAGTAGCTTCGTTTAAATGATGGTAGAAAGCTTCTAACTCGTAGGTTATATCTATTGTATCCATAAATTTATGTTTTTATCAGGTGTTGTCCGTGAGTTCGTAATGTTTTGATTTAAGTGTTTTTGTAAGCGTTTAAGCAACAGAATATAAAAAACTATTTTACACCATTCCCAATTCTTTTGCTGCTTCGTACAGTGACAGGAATCTCGAAACACCTTCGTTAGTTGGGCACCAAGCAATAAAATCTTTTTCGTCTGTGTGGTAGTGTTCGATGTTAGACTTCTCAATCAATTTTTTAATTGATTCGAGAAGGTCTGGCATCTCGATTTTCTTATAGTTTTCCAGTTGAAATCCCCAATAAGGTAAATTATTTTTTGCATCGTAACCATCCCAGACGCCTAACCAAACTTGATTTTTTAATTGTATACCAAACGAATGTTCGTCTTGAGATAAAGAGATTTCTTTCTCTATTTCTGATTGCCATTCTCTCATGAGCCTATTTGATTCTTCTTTTCGCAGTTCAATTCTAAGGTTTTCGATAGAATCTAATAATGCTGTCACTTTTTCTTGTTCGTTTTTTAGAGCTATTATCTGCTCTTGGAGTGTCAGTCCTTCAATATGAAGTTCTTTCAATATAAAGTCTTTAATTTCTTTGTTCATGTTTTGATAAATAGGTGAAGTATAAAATTTGTTTTCTAAGAAATCAATATATTGATCCAATGCACTTACTATATGTGGCTCGTTTTCAATAGATAACTTACGTAGCCAATCTGTAATATCATATTTATATGATAGAACTTTAAAGTGTTCTTTTTCCAGTGCTTCACATACATTATTCTCCTTGTTCTTATCACATAGTGAATACGGTGAAGGGAGTTTACGGTTGATAGGGTTAAGATATATGACATAGATCTGTGGCAGCGTAAAACCGTATTTCTTTATGCCAATGTCGTTAACATAGCGATATATCTGGTTTTCCATTTCCTCAGCATCATTTACTTTATTCTCTATTATTACAAATATGTCTTTCCCTTTAATGCAACATCAATCCTGTTTTTTTCTGTTGTCACATGCATATATTCATGTTGGATATTCAGAAAATTCTTTATAAATGAAGATTGAATGACAGGATGTTTCAGTAGGTTTGCAAGAACAAGACTATGTCCAGTCTCTTTAAAACGACCTCTGCAAGCGGCTTCTATGACATTCAGATGAAATGGTGTCATATCCAAATATGTCTTGATAAGCTGATGAACCCGCTCAGATAGCCTTATTCCATTTTTATAATAATTAAGCCTATATTGGAATAGCAGGTTTGAGATTCTTAATGTTTCTTTCATATTTCCGTGTCTTAATTTTCATGAACCTTAATTCCACAGCATAAATTCTTGTGAGAACTCCAAGTTTCTGAGAAACAAAGTTCTCAAAACACTTGGATATGTCAGAAATTTTACCTATATTGGTGCTGCAAACATACCAAGTAAGCAAAAATCTGACATGACAAAGGTAGCAATTAAAAACGAGAATATCACTTCTTTCGGTGGAATTTATTATATTATGGACGTTTTCTCAAAGTTGGGCTTTGAAAAACTTACCGAATCTGTATTGGGCAAATGTGGAAGTAGCGGCAAAGCATTCTGTTATGGAAGTATTTTTTGTGGTTATCATACTTCCCTATTGGTTTGGGTGGGGGATTTTATGATTATGCAAGAACCAAGAACCCTAGAAAATCCCCATATCAATGGATAAATCCCAAAAATGTCACTTCAATATATAAAAGTACCTCACGAGGAATAATACTGCGGAATTAAGGTTTTATACAATAAAAAGAAATTGTATCTTTTGATGTTTTTAGGCTATCTCGAAGTTCAGATAGTATCGTGTAAGGGTCATAGCCCTTACACGAAAAGAATTGACTTAAAAACAAGACCAACAAGATAGGATAGCCTGTTATTCTAAACGTCTTCTTCATACTTTTTTATTTAAGAGGTGGCAATTAACAAGCTACGAGCGAAACTATGATAATAATAACAATAGAGGATATGCATAATCCTGCAATAGATAAACCTTTTGGTTTCTTGAATACCCCGACAAAAGAGAATATCAGCCCTAAAAGCCAAAGAATTACATTTGCAACGGGAACCCAGCAAAACACAAGACCAATCAGTGCCAACACAAAGCCTGCAGTGCCAATACTATTGCTCGGTTTTGTTTCTGCTTGTTGAATAATAATGGTCTGTTGAGGTGTCTTCGAGGCTACTTTAGTCTTTTCATTTTTTGAGGTTACTTTTACCTCTTCGTTTTGAATGTCATTTGAATTCATAAAATTATTAATTTAGGATTATAAATATTGTTTTGTCTCTTTTGTGTTTACTTTAATAGCGTATTGGTAACAGTATCCAATAGGAGTTTACCGAACCCTTTCTTTTTCTTTAAAGATTTGTTTTCTATTTGTCCTTAACTCCCCAGCATAAATTCTTGTAAGAACTCCAAGTTTCTGAGAAACAAAGTTCTCAAAACACTTGGATATGTCAGAGATTTCACCTATCTTGGTGCTGCAAACATAACAAGTAAGCAAAAATCTGACATGGCAAAGGTAGCAATTGAAAACGAGAAAATCACTTCTTTCGATGGAGTTTTTTCATATTATGGACGTTTTCTCAAAGTTGAGCTTTGAAAAACTTACCGAATATGTATTGGGCAAACGTGGAAGTAGCGGCAAAGCATTCTGTTATGGAAGTATTTTTTGTGGTTTTTCATACTTCCCCATTGGTTTCGGTGGAGTCTTTTATGCTTAGAAAAGACCCAAGAAACACCGAAGCACCTCATATCAACATATAGAGCCCCAAAAAAGACATCTCAACATATAAAATTTTCTCACAAGAAAAAATACTGCGGAATTAAGGGAATAAATCAAAAAAGAGTTCGCGAACTTTTTCTAAATTGTTCGCGAACTCTTTGGTAGGGTCCTTGAATAACTTTTCAAAGAATGAAGTCAGAATGCAGAAAAGACATACGCTTCAAGGGAATGTCTTAAGACAGAACAACCTATGTTTATCAGGTAGCACTGATTCAAATCCTTACTTCACATAGAAGATACGATTTTGCTTGCGTGATAAGGTCTTGCCTTCCTTTGCAGCATAACCAAGAATACAGAAGCCGATACCTTCATAATCACCTTCTACACCCCAATCTTTCAGCATCTGCTTACCATCTTCACGCTCAAAAGTTTGCTTGGCACGATTAATCCAACAACTTCCTAAACCTACTGCGTGAGCAGCATTCATAAGGTTGCCCATCATCAACGCACCATCATAGACATGATTAGGGCTACTCTTATCTGCTAATACTGCAAGAACGACAGGTGCGCCATAAAAAGGATCACCTGTTACGCCCATTATCTCAGCATTTATCACAGACAAGCGGTCGCGTACTTCCTTATTGGTAACTTCAACAATGATAGCGGTCTGCTTATTCTTTCCGCTTGCAGCGTAAAGACCAGCCTCCATAACCTTATCAATCAACTCCTGTTCTGGCATACGCTCTTCATAAGCACGTATGCTACGACGTGTCAACAATACTTCTAATGCTTCCATAACATTTCTTTTTTATCCTTAATTCCGCAGCATAAATTCTTGTGAGAACTCCAAGTGCCTGGGAAACAAAGTTCTCAAAACACTTGAATATGTCAGAATTTTCACCTATCTTGGTGCTGCAAACATAACAAGTAAGCAAAAATATGACATGACAAAGGTAGCAATTAAAAACGAGAATATCATTTCTTTCGATGGAGTTTTTCATATTATGGACGTTTTCTCAAAGTTGAACTTTGAAAAAACTTACCGAATCTGTATTGGGCAAACGTGGAAGTAGCGGCAAAGCATTCAAAATTTTCTCACAATAAAAAATACTGCGGAATTAAGATATTATACTCTCTTTATAAATGTGTTCTCTACATTCTTATTCAGTAAAGGTTCCAAATGAAAAAGAGAGGCTTGGTATTGTTTCCAGCCTCTCTTTTACTTACATTATTGTGGGGACCTATTCAAATTTCTGTACCTGCATGCCTACATAACGTTCATAGTAACTACGTACATAGACATTATCTATGTTATCTTCATCTATCGTAAAGCGAAGACAGTTGGCTGATATAACCTTACCATAACCTGCACTTCTGTCACCATTGTTAACTGGATTTGGTGTACTTGCCCAGTAATAGCCACTAACTCCTAAACCGATTAATTTCCCATCCTTGTATTGTCCAAGTGCCGGAAGATAGAAATAACTACTTCTTACTGATGCTTCTGGTTTGCCAGAGATTGCTACACTAACTGGAATATCTTTACCTGAAATCCACGGATATCTACTTGGATAGCTCATCGTAGAACTAAAACCTGGAATTTTGCTCTGTTTCTTTATCCAGATGCCTCCTACATAAAGATGGTTTGCAAATACCCATAAAGTTTTGTTATCTACCTGTGGAGATCCTCCATCAATATACCATGTAAGTGCTTCGAAGGTCGGCTGATCCTTGCATGAGTTTATAGCCTTTGTCTGGACATTTTTCGTGAATGCAGTATTGTACCATCTTGAGTCCGCTGATGATTTTGCATAGTCTGTACTTACATGGTTGTTGAGTAAAGGCTGACTGCTCTCATACCCATTCCAATAATTGCTCTTTGCATCCCACATGTAATAATTGGACTTGCGAGAAGTATATGTCGCCATGCCAAGGTCAGTACTGATTTTCTGATTCTTTCCAGCAGTACAATTTATATTACTATACGTATATGAAATAGTGCTTTCTGTACCCGTTACGGAATCATATAGAGTATAAGTAACCTTAAAGGTTGAGTAAGTTCCTGGAGCTACAACCATTATGGCTGCATTCTTAGATGCTGTAGCGGCTTTAGGAATAGGGAAACCAGTTTCTGAACTTGTTCCGTTCAAAGTCAAGGTTACGCTGTTAGAAGAACTATTTGCAGTTCCTAAACCGCTGTCGCTAAAATTGAACGTTCCAGCAAGGCTTTCACCATTAGCCGCTGTAACATTGATTTGTGTTACTACAGCAGAAGCAGCCAACTCCTCTTTTGAGTAGTATGGCATAAATGTTATGTACGAAGCCTCATGATTGAGAGTAAACTTATAGGATCCATCTGTTTGGCGTGTTGCAGTACCGACACCGCAGTCTCCAACAGTTCCTAACTGAGTCGCATTGTTGGCTACGTCCTGATTCTGACTTGTTGCTATTGTAACAGTGTTACCTGAAGTGTTTGCGTTTCCTGTGTATCTAACAGGATAGCTCTCTGCCGTATAAGTTCCATCGAAATAGAACTTTGCAGAAGCTGTTGTTGATGTAATATTGTTGGAACTACTTGCTGTTAGTGTAGGAGATGTTGCAGAGCCACTATTTACCCAAATATTGTCGTTTGTAGTCCAGTAGAAATCTACTCCTGAACCATCATAAACGCCTGAGGTACGTGTCTTAGCCTCTGAAGAGAAAGAAGTCTTACCTGTTAAATCCTTATTCTCAGCACTATTGTTAGAATCCGCGTCACTTACATTGTCATTAGAACAAGCCGTCAGCCCCATAAGCAAGCATGTAGCAAACAAACTTGTGAACTTGTTAATCTTCATAATTCTTATTGATAATTATTTTGAGTTAATCTGGGTCAATATCAAACGAGTTAGTGTTATCATCATCTGCCTTTTTGTGATCAGACTTAAAGGGTGAGTTTGTACCCATGATTGGTTCTGCCGATACAGGAATAACTGAAAGCTCGGGGCAACAGTATTCCTTTTTTACATAATTTTTTCTTTGCATATCTGTTTTTTACCTTAATTCCGCAGCATTATTTCTTGTGAGAACTCCAAGTTTCTGAGAAACAAAGTTCTCAAAACACTTGAATATGTCAGAAATTTCACCTATCTTGGTGCTGCAAACAAGAAATAGACAAAATTTGGCATGCAAAGGTAGCAATTAAAAACGAGAATATCACTTCTTTCGGTGGAATTTATCATATTATGGACATTTTTCAAAGTTGGGCTTTGAAAGACAAAGATGGTAAGCAACAGACAGATATCTTCGGAAGACATACAGTTTTTTGATGTGAACTTATTCTGTGGCAAAGAAAAGGTCGAAGGATTTAATAAAGTTATTACTCAAAAGATTGTAAAGGTAGAAAACTTAGGGGATGCGAGAAACAAAGAATGATAAACACCCCTATCTTAAACGTAATTCTGGATAAATTTACAATCAAATGTTATAACCTGTTCCCCCTCAGTTTGGGTTGAAATAAGCAAGAGAAAATTTATAATAATAAAAAATAAATTTGTTATTAT
>NZ_BAKF01000047.1 GCF_000614025.1 Prevotella aurantiaca JCM 15754 | reverse complement strand
CGCTTCTGCCTCTCGCTCTGCCTCTGTCATTGGTATACCGGTCTCATATAGTTTACGGTCGATACGTTGTCCCATTTCAAGAGAGAGTTGTGTCCGGAGACTTTCTGCCATTTCCTCAATCCCTCCTGTGAACCGATACTCCCATGCTGGTCTTCCATAAGGGTCTGTACCCATTATGCGCTCTGTGGCAACGGTGCGATGAGATATGTCTTTCCAATCTCCTACAAAAAGAGAGTTATGCTTGAAGACGACCGAAGAACCTTCTTCCTTAGGAACGGAAACGGTTTCTACGAACTGCTGCTCAATTCCCTTGTTGATTTCTTTACCTGTCTGCTTCTGCAGGACAATGAGGTCACTGCCTACGTCCGTTCCTGCATTGTCTGAAAACATACCCGATGGCAGTCGGAGAGCAGAGATAAGACGACTGTTCTGCATGAGGTAACGGCGTATGGCTTCATTGCGGGGACTGTCCAAAACGCCCTGTGAAGTGATAAATGCCAGTAAGCCACCTTCCTTGATGCAGTCCAGACCTTTCACGAAGAAGTAATTATGAATGGCACGTGTGGACTCACGCTTGAGAGTGTCCTTACCTTTGCTGTATTCTCGGTCATAGACCATGAAATCACCGAAAGGAATATTACTTGTAATAAGGTCGTACTTGTCTTTGTTTTCTAACTCCCCAATGGCTTCAAAAGGCTCGTTTCTAACGAACACGTTGTCTTTGCCATAAGGGTGCAGGGTTTGGCTGATACGAGCAGTGAGCAGGTCCTTTTCCATTGCATCTACAACACCCGCTTGCCTTGCAAAGGTCTCGGCAAAGGCACCCATACCCATAGAAGGGTCTAAGCATCGTCTTACCTGCAGGTTTGTGGAGACAAGTGCATCAGAGATGGCAGAAACGATACGGGTATCGGTATAGAAGGAAGTTAGTACGCTTGCCTTGATGCTTTCCCAATACCGCTTGGCAGTATTGGCATCTAAGGCTTCACGATAAATCATCTGCTTGAGCTGCTGGGTAGGTTCAAAGAGATTCTGCTCTGACTTGCTCCAATAGCGTATATCATCGGGGTTATCTGTGCGGTTGAGTACACATTTCAAGCCACCGAAGCTTGGTAGTTCTGTAAGATACTTTTCTCAGCTTCGGTGGCTTCGCGGCGTTCTTTTTCCAGGCGCAAGACCACACGGATGGCGTCCGTGTTGGCTTGCAGGACTTCTTTCTTATTGTATGCCATAGTGTTTTCTTTTAATAAAGTGGAGGTAAAAAGGTCGGCAGGTAATACTTGTATCTCCCAACTTATATCTGTTCCTCGTTGTTTCTGCCAGGATTATCTCCCTCTTTGTTTCCCTTTTTTGTTCTCAAATTCAAAGGAAGTAGTGTAGTCTTCACCCAGAACCAGTCGGGCATTGAATTTCTTGCCTGCCTTGCTGGTCAGTCCTTTAAGGACAGGCGTACGACCGGAATTTAACAAGTCACGGATATTATCTTCAGAGAGATGTATGCTGCAGACTTCACGAAACACGTGGAAACCACAGGTTTCATGCCTGCACTTGGCTACCTTGGCATAGATGCCGACACTCTGCTGTCCGCATTTTGGGCAGCGGTAGACAGGATAGGACTTTTGTTCGGGAATAAGTGAAAGGAGTTCCTCACAGATGGTGACGACGTATGAGTTGATGCCTTGTGAAAACTTATCTGCAGGCATCTTTCCTGCTTCAATAGCGGCAAGTGCCAGTTCCCATGCACCTGTCATCTCCGCGTTGGCAATCTTTTTATCTTTAACAATCTCATAGACTGCCAGGCCTTTCTCGGTAGGTATGATGGCTTTCTTGTCCCTGCGGATATAATCACGGAGGATAAGCGTTTCGATGATGTTGGCTCTTGTGGCAGGTGTGCCAATACCGCACTCTGCCATTGCCTTGCGCTTATCGTCTTCCTTCACTTCCTTGCCAGCATTCTCCATAGCAGAAAGCAGTGTCGCTTCTGTGTAGAGAGGTTTAGGTTTGGTCTTATGCTCGGTGATGTCCGCATTGACAAGTGATAGGACTTCTCCTTCTGACAAGTTGGGCAATGAAGACAAGAACTGTTCGTCATCATCTTCTTTCTTATCTGCCTCCGCTTCTTTACCTTTCTGTACGGCTTTCCAACCTAAAGAGATTTGTCGGCATGCTTTCCAAGTAAAGGTATTGGTGCCGTCAGCGAATCGCAACTGCATACGCTCTTCCTCTGAATTGGGGGAAAAGGCTTCGACAAAGCGATTGACCACCATTTGATAGACAGTCGCTTCATCTGCCGACAATCCTAATGGTGTTTCACCTGTCGGTATGATGGCGTGGTGGTCGGTTACTTTTGCATTGTCCACCGAGTGGCGGTTAAGTGGATTGGATAGTGTCTTGCCTATATTACGCAGCAGGGCGGGGACTTCCTCGAAGACATCCTCGCTGATGTATCGGCTGCCAGTACGGGGATAGGTCGTGATTTTCTTCTCATAGAGGCTTTGGGCTATTGAGAGGGTTTTGTCCGCTGAAAAGCCGTGGCGTCTGTTGGCATCTTTCTGCAAGGCAGTAAGGTCGTACAAGAGTGGTGGCGGTGTATCAGCCACCTTTCTTACGACCGATTCCACTGTAAGCAGGCTCTGACTGCGAAGTGCAGCGAGAGCAGTCTGTGCCGATGCTTCACTCTCATAGTCTGCACTGCCAATGGCTTTCAGCGACACACCCTCTTTTTCTGTAAGGACGGATATTTTCCAATAGGGTACGGAAGAGAAATCACGGTTCTCTATGTACCGACGGCAGACCATAGCAAGTGTCGGGGTCTGTACCCGTCCCAAAGAATAGCCGCCTTTACGGGCAATGGACAGCGCACGGCTTGCATTGATGCCCACAAGCCAGTCAGCTTCGCTTCTTGCCTTGGCGGAGTAATAGAGATTGTCGTAACAACTTCCAGGTTTGAGGTTGGAAAGTCCCTCACGAATAGCCTTGTCTGTGAGTGAACTTATCCAAAGACGATCGAAAGGCTTTCTACAACCAAGATGTTGGTAGATATAGCGGAAGATAAGCTCACCCTCTCGTCCTGCATCAGTAGCGACGATGATACGGTCTGCCTTGTCGAAGCATGAACGGATGACTTTAAGTTGCTTCAATGCTGCAGGGTCTGATACATACTCCTTGTCCTTACGTACTTGTCGTACCACTAACTGAAAGGGATTGGGACGAATGGGCAGGTCTTCAGCTTTGTAGGCAGAAAAGCCATAGGCTTCAGGCATGGCAAGGGCGATGAGGTGTCCCATTGCCCAAGTAACGACATAGCCGCTGCCTTCCATATATCCTTCTTGTTTACTCTTTGCCCCTACGATGTGGGCAATATCTCTGGCTACCGAGGGTTTCTCGGCGATAATACAAGTTGTCATAGTCGATAATAGAATTAAGGGTTACATCTTACGTCCACGGGACTTTTTCTGCTTGTTCTCGTCCTGCTTTTGCTTCTGCTCGGCAGTAGGCTGTGTCTGTCCCGTTTTCAGCGGTTCTTTCACGTTCTTGGTGGCTTCGTTGGTCTTGCCGTGGTTGTTCACGGCTACCTGCGTTTTGTGTTCTTCGGCTACGGCAACGACCTTTTCCTTGCCAGTTTCCTGCTTCTTGTCAGGATTCCACTTGTAAAAACGTGGGCGGTTCTGCTCCTTGTCCATACGAACGTATGCGTTGAAAGGTTGCCCTTGTTTATCCACCATATTCTTTAAATATAGTGTGCGACCGCTATCCAATGCTTCACGCTGTTTTTCTGATAACTCTAAGCCGCAGAGCTTACGGGGTGCGCCTTGCTGCTGTGTCTGTCTTTGCTGCTGTCGTTCTTGCAGACTCTTGTTGTCACCAAAGATAAACTCAATGCCCTTTCGTTCGGCATTGATCTGCAGGGTGGCATTGAAGGACTTGCCACTCTTGGCGGTCATACCTTCCACTTTCACAGCCTTGCCCTCCACAAGGTCTTTGTATTGTGTATCAGAAAGGGTAACACCCTTGATTTCCTTGGGGATGTTCACACGGTCGGCACGCAGGGCGATAATCTCATTGGTCTGCGGATCAATGGAAATGTAGGCAGAGAAAGGCTCTCCGTTCTTGGGTGTTACTTCGATGGTCTTGCCGAGATTGCCCGTAGTGAGTAGCTGCTCCTTCTCTTCGGGAGAGAACTTGTAGCCCATATAGGGAAAATCGAGTTGCGGTTCCTTTCTCAATGGATGGATAGCCAAACCAATATCTCCCTGCTCGTTCGTGCGGAATGCCAAGCGTGCGTCGGTATAGATAGTGGTATCACCTATTGGGATGGCGATGGTTACGAGATTACTCTTCTGCCAAGAGAGCATTCTCTCTAATTCTCCGCTTTGTTCCAGTCGCTCACGGGAAAGCCCAAGATTGTCGAGCTGTATCCAATCAATCTTCGACTCGTCAATGGCGGTGGCGTTCTTCTTCTGCGGCAGATAGTCCTCAAAGGATACGCCAATTTCTGCCAGTTGCTGTTTGTTTTCGGGCTTCTCACGGTTTTGGAGCAGGGTACGAAGGTTGTCCACGCCCTGCTCCACATTATCTGCCAACATCTTGTACAGTCCGAAACGGGACGGCTCGTTGAACTGCTTTAAGAAGTTGGTCATGAAGTTCTTTAACAATCCATCCTTGCTATTGAACTTCAAGAATGCTGCTTGATTGGCTGCAATGGCTTCAGTGGTTTTGAGGTTGCCTTTGTCGTCGATACTAGATACTACGGAGAGTTTTCCTGCTTCCTGTTCATTCTTCACTTCCGTGCGGTCTTCCAAGACCAATACGTAGTTGTCACTGTTGTTCGATTCCATAATTCTTTGTTTTTAAGATGAATAAGTCGCTATCGAACGGCAAATATATAATCTATAATCCTGTCTTTAAAGACATAGGGGAATCACGGGAAAAGGCGGGAAAACAAGGGGGGATACTTAAGGCAAACTGTCCATTTGGTTTATATTAAACTACATTCCTGCAGTATAGACGTGCTGATAGAAGCAGACTATTGCCAAATATCAAGTTCAACAATGTGTTTGATGAGAGTGTGTCAAAATGAAAATACTATTATGATAATCTTACAGCTTGAAATAATTCATTAAAAAAGACCATTTCTGTACTCGATTTTGAGTAAAGAAATGGACTTTTTCTTTGCTTTTAGAAAAAAATACTTATAATTTGAAAGTTGTCACGATATTAATTTGCATTTTGACACACCCTCACCCGATGAATGTCGGCAGGCTTTTGAAGACACAAAGATGGTGGAATAATCGAGAAAAAGGGAAAACATGGTGAAAACCCTTATTACGGGGGATGCAAGAAAGTTTGTATCGTAAAAGATAGAAACAAAAACGAAAGCAAATCTTAACTCAGGAAAAGAACTTTCAGGTTTAAGCTCTCACAAATCATCAAAGATGACATAACCATATATGAAGTCGGCAGGGGAAATGAAAGTTCATCATCTCTTTATGAAAGCCATAAAAGAAAAGATCGTTTTTAGCAATATCAAGACCTCTACAAAAATCCTTTTAGGGGGATACTACACTTGATTATCAGTAAGTTATATTCACCACTTTCTTCTTTTTGTGGACTTTTGCAGAGGTCTCAATATCATGATTCTTCCATGCTATATGCATGAGGATGGAGACAAATTGGTTTTGACCAATTATCTCTAGATGTGGAATTGAAGAAAGACTTGGATTTCCCTTCATTGCAGGAAAAAGTCAAAGAGTACAACCTTGTCATTACAGAGCAGGACAAATTCATACCACACTGGTATAGGAAATAGTCTATTAACTAACTATGTAAGAAAGGGCTATCCACATTATCTGTCGCGGATTTTCCCTCAATTTAATGATACCTTGTAGCTTCTTTTTCCTATTCGCACAACGTAGAACCCTTGGGGCAAGGGAACTTCCATGCGATTAGTCACCTGACCTTTCCAAACAACCTGTCCATTGATGCTATATATATTGACGAATGCAGGTTCATGGGCATCGTCTGTTGTCTCGATATGCAGCGTGCCAGCCTTTCCGTACACTTTGTATGCATCGGTCGGCATGGTTGGCGTACTGATGGAAGTCGGCCATTGCCAAGCCTCCAACTCTACAATATTCTTGAACTCCGAAAACACCATGGATGTGCGGTAGGCATCGGCAGAACCCTTTGGAACATAAAGAATAGCAGTTTCCATCGGACAAGAGTGGAATGGCAGATATGGGCCATCGCCATTTGTCCATTCTGTAGTCACTGGTGGAATTATAGGCCGTGCGTAAACCTTTTGCAATTTACTATTATTCCAAAATGCATTTCTGCCTATAAATGTCACACCTGCCGGAATGTCGATGGAATCCAAGGGGGCACTATCAAAAGCGTGCTTCTCAATACGCGTGACTGTGGAAGGAATGTTTATTTTACGGAGTCTGAGGTTCCAAAAGAAAGCATGGTCCCCAATTCGTATAATTCCGTCCGGGATATTGACCTCTTCCAAAGCACTGCACCAATTAAAGGCATCATCTCCTATCTCCGTCAATTTATCGGTGAGGATCGTTACTTTGCGCAATCCTGCCATTCCCGAAAAGGTTTGTCGTAAAACTCTTACATTCTTAGGGACAACCGTTTCTTCAATCGTACTAATCCCATAATACGGTGAACCATCCAATATCTCAACCGTTTCGGGTAAGATTGCCACAGAAGGAGAAACTTCACAGCAGTTTATAAAAATGTTATCATACATTTCCCGAAGTTTGGATGGGATATTCACCTCTTTGAGTTTCCAGCATTCTGCAAATAACATATCATTCATCACTTCAAGATTGTCCGGAAGTCTCACTTTTTCTACTTTTATGCTATAAAAAAGTAAATTTTCGCCTATTTCCTCCACACTTTCGGGGATAATCAACTCTTTGAGAAGAACATTATAACCAAAAGCATTCTTACCGATCTTTTTTAGTGTCCTAGGCAACTTATAGTCTTTTATGTAACTTCCGTAAAAAGCCTTGTCGGGTAGAGCATCATTCACTAAGCGTGCATCCTCCATGTCCAGATGCCTCAAGCATGTCTTGAGGGTATCCTCTTTCTGCATCGCTATTTTCAGATAACTCTCATCTTTCATGTCTGTGGGCTTTGGAGCAATGGGCCAACACAGGTAATGAAGGAATGCGATGTCTCTGTCATTAAGTGTTCCTGTCACCCGAATGCGGGTGAGTTCTTCGGCTCCCGATCCTATCACCTCCTGTAACGTTCCCGGAGTTTCCACGTGATATTCCTGCGCTTGGGCTGTTATTGTGAATATCAGCAACAATAGTATTGAGTAAAGTTTTGAAGTCATCATTTATTGAATTTATGATTAATGTAAAAAGAGGAGAAGAAGTGCCATAAAGCATCTCTTCTCCTCCAGTAGAAATTATTCCTTTATAAACTTTACAGATTCTTTAATCTGGCCATTTCGTTCGGTAATTGTGGCAACATAGACACCCTGTGGCAGGTGGGAAACATTGATTCGCATTTCTTTCTTCGTACTGTCAATGCTGTACTTCCCGTAATTTAACCAATTTTGGACTCCGGTAATGCACAGTTCGTATTGTCCATTCGGAAGATTATACGAAACGGTCAATTCCGATTTGACGGGAACAGGAGAAATTTTCAATTTTCCCTCCCCTGCTTTCACGAGAAGTTCAGAGGAAGTGAGATAGCCATCTTTCTTTGCTGTCACTTCAACCCTATAGTTTTCGTCTCGAGTGGGAGCACAGGTCATTTCCGCCCCTTCGGCAATCATTTTTCCATTGGAATCAAACCATTGGTAGATGGCATCTTCGTCCACTCCCGTTACAGAAAGTGTTACCTTTTCCTCGTTCTCATTCTTGATTATTTGCGGATGTATTAACGGTCTCGGCTCGCGGATAATCTCAAAAGTTTCTCCTCCGATAACATTTCCATTTTTGTCCTTCTGGCGTAGGAGTATGGTATGCTTTTCCGGATTGCTTCCGAAAGGAAGGACGGTCTTGAAGTTCACACTCAGTTTGACGAGGCCGATGTCTTTGGGTTTGAGTACAATATTGTCCAGTGAACCATTTTGAGAAACGACCTCTTGTATGTAAGGATGACCTGTAGATTTTATATTTACACCCTTTTTACCTCCTTCATTCCAAGCAGAGAGTACTTGTGGAGCCATACGCAACTGCACTCGTGCATTGCCAAAGAGGGTATTTGAACTTCCATTAGTTGCATTCGGCAACTCTATCATGTCAAGACTGTAAGACTCCTTATTGGGGAGATGATTTACAACAGAAACTGCTCCTTCATAGGAAGAACCAGAGCCGACCTCTACTATCGTCACATTTTTTTGCACAACATTGTTGTTATATGAAACATAACTGTAAATGTCGGAGAGATTGGGGTATGTGAGGCCGTCATTCTTGTCGGCAATTTTCAGTAAAAGGCAGAAATGCCAAAGATTGTCTCCTCCGACAGCAGCATTGGTGATGATTGAAAATTGTTCTGGATCTGGTGTAGGCCATTCTATTGGAACATCAGCATATTCACCAGGTTTCAACGAAGGTACAATACCTAGTTTTGGAACGGTACCTCCTACAGGTATATTCTCTACCGTCATTTGACCAGTCCAAGCATCGGGCCATTGCAGGTTCGTCCCAGCTTTTGCCCAAAAAGCAGCTACTCTTGATTGGGGAGATGTCTTCTGTCCCCTGTTCCAAACTCTTACATAAATGTAATTTGTCTTTCCTCCCAATGGGTTTTGATGCTCTTGTATGCCATCTTTTCGATGTCTGACCCAAACCTGAGGTGCGCTCCAAAAATTTTTTTCCTTAATAGTCGTATTAGGCTCAAAACCCATATCTTCAGTATTGTCCTTGATGTATAGGTCGTAATCTTTCAAAAGTGTGGGGAGGCCATACTGATTCATTGGACCAATGGAAGCATCACTGTCGTCGCTGTCCTCCTCCAATTTAGCACTTGCTGGGAGATTTTTGGGGCGCGGTCCGATTCCCCACCAATAATATCCGTCGTTATCCCTATCATAGGCCAGTGCCGGTTCGGAAATTGCCGAAATTAACTGATGAGAGAAAAGAGGATACTTGCTGGACCCATAATACTTGTACTCAAAGGGAAGTGTGGGAGCCGCAGAAGAAACCATATTGTTGATATTCACATACGCATACAAGAACCCATGGTCTCCCCAATTTTCTCCCCAACTGTTTTTGAAAATCCAAACTGTCTGACCTATGTGAGGGTCGCCGGGTTTAACCACAATCCGTGTGTTATAGTGCTCATAAACGATGTCTCCCGCCTTTATCGTCTTGTAGCCTACCAAGGTCATGGCATGGGACCAAGAACTGATGCGCCCGGCAAGAGGACTCTTGAGCAACATGGATTTCAATTTTTCAATTGAGGCGAAATCATTGCCTTTGATAGGGTTGAACAATTCTTTTCCCGCATTTTTTATCGTATATAGAGGGTTCCCTTTTTCGGAACAGGGACGATCCTGCGCTTTGTATGGGAACGAAATCTCATCCTGAATCCATTTGCGGCTGATGTAGTCCAATGCAGAAGCCGCCCATCCTCCGTTGCAACTTCCCGCGTTAGAACAAGATACTAACTCTTGTTCGGAGAGGTCAAAATTGCAGGTCGTATTCTTGTGGAGTTTTGCAACGGCTTCCATAGCCCCTATGGCAGAGAAAGCCCAACATGAACCACAGCTCTTTTGATCTTTTACCGGAGTAATCCATCCTGTAATCTCATTCTGGAAATAGGGAGAGCCCTTGACGCTAGCACTGTGTCGTGTCCTCCAATCGAAATCAGGAACATAAGAGGATTTTTGATATCTGACACTCGGAACATCAACATCAATGATACCGCCGATATAGTATTCCGCTCCCTTGAAGTTGGGAACCGTTCCTCCATACATCTCTTTCTTCTCTTCGTATGAAAGCCGTCCGAACGGCGTGTCACCTGCCTCCATAGTGCACCGGAAGCCTCCAACTCCAAATTGAGCCGATATGTTAAATGTTTAATTCGGGTATCTTCGTCAATGAAAGTCGGTGGTAAGGGGACTTTCTTTGTACGAGCCTGAAGGGATGCAGAAGGAACCTGTTGAGGAGCCGATAATCCCGAAACGGTGATTTTAAGATGCTCCACCATAGCATCGGAAATGAGGATATGGACTTTTTCGGGCACAAAATCCTTTATTTCCCCAGTCTCAAACCCCATAAGTTCAAAATTGTCCTTACCTTCTTTGAAAGCAAGGAGGGGAAACGATTCATAGACGAGTTTCTCATACCCGTACTGGTCTGCCACCAATATCCTAACATATCCATTGGGAGAAGTAAACTTTATGCTTCCACTTGTGAGGATGCCGGAAATGTTTCCTGCCTCGTTTTTGTTGAATGATAAGAGTGTTTCGTCCCGCGACAAAACCTTCGCAATATCCGTTTCAAAACTCTGTGCCTGCATATTCAAGACACAGGCAAAGATAAAAACGAAAGTCAAAAAAATGTAATTCTTTTTCATAAACATTGTGTTTTTAATAGTGAAAAAATAGAATCCATAATCAACATGTCCTCCTTTCTATAACTATGGCTTTGAGATGAAACATTCATAGATCTATATGCTTTACTACAGTGTCTGTCGTCTGTCAATTCAAAACTCTTCGTCGCAAATGTACATAAATAATTTTACTCCTGCAAATTTTCCTTGCTTTTTTTTGGAGAAATTCTCTTTATGGTGAATTTTCAAAGAACTTCGACTGTCGGTTCAGAGAATGGATATACCATTTTGCTGTCTCCGTCATAGACAGAGAGAACTTTGCAAAGCCCAATAAATAGGAGGCTATAAAACTACTTTGCAAGATGTGCCGATGAAGGAAGTTCCTTAATGCGTTTCGTCTCTGCATCCACAAGTGAAAGTATTTCTTGTCTGATACGTTTATAGTTGGCTTCAATAGTTTCTTTGAGATTATCGGAGCCCTCTTCGTTTGTAAAGTCTGCTATTACAGGAAAGGGCTGGTAGGCTTTCATTTCTGCCGAAACCTTGGCACTATCAACTACTATCTCTGCATGGAAAATCTTTTGGTCGATGCGTTCGTCGAAATTATCGGAAACAGCACCCACAAACATACCCTGTGTAAGGTTGCTGATTTTGGAAGCCGGGATAAGGCTGTCCATTTGTGTGGAGATAGATGTCGATTTGTCATTACGGTTAATGGTCATGGACTGCCGCTGCTGCAGAACCCTACCAAAGCGTTCGGAGAGGGTCTTGGCTGTTTCACCTACCACTTGCCCACTGAATACATTGCCAACAGTGTTCTGTATCACCTTACTCTCCTTGTCACCATAATCGCGCGTAAGCTGCGAGAAATCTTGAAAGCCCAAACATACTGCCACTTTATTACTTCGGGCAGTAGCGATAAGATTATCAAGTCCACGGAAATAGATGGTTGGCAACTCGTCGATGATAACGGATGATTTGAGCTGCTTTTTCTTGTTGATGAGTTTCACAATACGGCTATTGTAAAGTCCGAGTGCTGCCGAGTAGATATTCTGGCGGTCGGGATTATTTCCTACGACCAACACCTTCGGCTCGTTGGGATTATTGATGTCGAGTGAGAAATCATCGCCCGTCATTACCCAATAGAGGGCAGGAGAAATCATGCGAGAAAGCGGTATCTTGGCACTGGCAATCTGTCCCTGTAACTGGTCCTGCGCTCCACCCTCCCAAGCGTCCATAAAGGGCGAGAGGTAGTTGGCAAGCTCATCGTATGCAGTGAGTATCGGGAATATCTGTGCGTAGGGACGGTTGAGAAATTCGATGGCATGAGGAAAGGTGCAATACTTTCCGTTCTCATAGATTTTCAGAAACCAGATGATGGCTGCAAGCAATATAATCGGCGACTCAACAAAGAAATCTCCCTGCTTCTGTATCCATGTACGGTTAAGATTCAGCATGATGGTATAAGCACTCTCATAGGCATCAGAAATGTCCGTCATAAAGGCTGGATTGATGGGATTGCAACGATGGCTCTTGCGAGGGTCGTCAAAGTTGATTACATAGAACTGCGGCTTTACCTTGTATGCGCCCAAATGCTGGAGCAAATGATTATAGGCAATCTCGGAAAGGTCGGGAAACTTGTAGTCGTAGATATACATAGCAAAGCCTTTTTCTATCTGCTGCTTGATATAATTGTTCACAATGGCATAGGACTTACCAGAACCTGGTGTGCCGAGCACCATTGAGGCACGGAAGGGATTGACTACGTTAATCCAACCGTTGTTCCACTTCTTCTTATAGTAGAAGCGTGTAGGAAGATTGACCGAGTATTCATTCTCCATCAATCGTGTTTCCTGCATGAAACTCTCGTTCTCCGTGTTGAACACATCGTCCATCAAGTTATTTTTGAGCAGTCGGCTCATCCACACACCTGCCATCAGCAGACAGATATAGCCCACAGAGAGTGTAAAGATATAGAGCGAAGCAGCACCCACCTTACCAATGGGCAATGCCAACAGCCACCAATTGAGAAAGAAGAATACGAATCCGGCGAAAAGCACCGACCAAATCTTTGGCCATGTGATTTTCTCTTCCTTTACGCCTTTTGTCCCAAGACAGGATAAGGCAAGAAACACTACACAAAAGAGCTTTGTCCAAAGGATGGATGAAAACAAGCCTGTAGAGCGTTGAAAGTTCATCAGTATTTTGTTGATGATACCGAGTGTGAAGTGCCACGACTGAAACGCCTCGTAGCAGAACCAGTAACAGTTAATCAGGAGGAAAATCACCGAAATTCCCCGCATAAAGTCCATGACTTTACCCAATGCCCTTAAATCGTCTTCTTGTGCCATAATGCTGTATTTTTAGCCTCCCCCAACCCCTCCGAAGGAGGGGAGTTGTAAAGATCTTGTTTGTTGAATGAGTTTATTTAATGTTTTCTTCGTCTAAGTTTTACCTTACTTTGTCTTCGGAGCTTACGCTGCCATGCTGCTTCCTTCCAATCATCGTTGCCCGATGCAGAGAAAGTTTCTCCCACCATATCGTCAATAAGTTCATCGACAAGATTGTCGCTTTCCTGCTCATCAGACTGTATTGTCTGCATCTGTTGCTGTAAGGTGGTATCAATCTTACCATAAAGCGATTCATCCAAAAATGGATTATTCTCTGGGTTAGAGAAGTACTCGTTAAACTTTTTGGCAGCATATCCTTTACCCAATCGAGAGCCATTGAGCGCAATACCTTTTTCATCATAAATGAACGTGATACCGTAGATGCGTCCGCTCTCATTCTTTCGGATAACCACACGCAAACCTTGTTCCTCCAATCTTTGTCGGAGCCTTTCCTCCGTACCGGGAGAAGTACGCATTACTTCTAATACTTTTCTTCTGACGGATGGTATCAATGGCTTAACCGCCTCTTTCGATTTTTGCATCTTGTTCTGGATAGCAGCATACCCCACACCTCTACCTATGTCCGAGGCGTGAATGGGCATGCTCACCTTATTTCCTTTGTCATCGGTAGGTACATAAACCAGTCCATCATACCGTTTACCCCTATACTCGGTCTTTACCTCTTCTACGGCGAGATTATATCGGGAGAGTATGGCGTTTAGCTCACCCAAGGAGCAGAATGAATAATGCTTCAGAACCGAACGGACGGTGTTAGATACCTGCTCCTTGACATTCCCTTGCGTTGCATCAATTTTTGGCGTTTCTGTTGTCGGCTTCTCACTAACCTTTGAACTTGGAATGAGGTTATATTTCTTTTCCAAAGCATCAGTAATCTTTTTGCTTCGTCTGCCCTCATACTTGTCATTGATTTTTCTGCCTTTACTATCCACTCGAAGCGAAACGATGTGAATATGCTCACGGGCAATGTCATTATGCTTAAAGACGATATAGGGTTGCTTGCCATAGCCAAGTGCCTCCATATACTCCTTCGCAATCTGCACGAGCCTTTCATCAGAAAGTTTCTCGTCCGGGTGCGGATTGAGGGAACAGTGGAACACCGTATTCTTTGTCCTGCACTTATCTGGGATAAGTTGTCTCATATCGGACAATACCTGTTCCATAGAGTATTTGCCGTCTTGATTTTGGTACAGACCATTGGCAAGCAGGACGGTTGCCTCTTCCTGCCTTACCTTCTTGAAGTTGTACCCCAATGCTCCTCCAAGGTTTGCCGTTGATGATATTTTGGCTATCATTTGCTGCGGTAGTCAATCGTTAAATCTATTGTTTTCTGCTGAAGTTCGATTATCTGAGCAGATAGTCTTTCCAATTTTTCAAGCATAATCTGTGCAGTTTTTACGCTATGGTATGCATTGATGGCACGCACAACTTGGTTGTACAGCACGCCAATCTTATGTATCTGTGCTGTCAGTTCTGAGAGTTTCCTGTAGTATTCCACGGCAGATTTGTCCACCGTAATGATCTTAAAACTATCGCCAAGAATACGCCCACGCACAAAATCCGACTTGGTCTCGGCTCCAGAACGCTGAAATAAGTCAATCGCTTTTTGCTGGTCTTTGAGATTGGGAAGACGTACATGCCAGTTATCCCAGCGTGGCTTTTCCACCTTTTTTCGTTCTGAACGATGTTCTGTGTCTTTATTCATATTCATTTGGTCTTCTAATTACGACTTTGGAGTGATTATCCCCTCGCACCGAGGCAAGGTTCTTTGTGGTACAACTGTAAGTTTGTGTTACAAAGACACACCTTGCCAATATCAAGAGTTGATACGATTGAAGTATCCACCCTCGTGGGGTGTCTGCTTCGGGATATTACCTCCATGTATTATTCTCGCCTGCAAAGTTACGGCGAGTTTTCAAATATCTCATTATCAATGGTATTCACTCTTTTTCCTCGCATTTCCCTGCACTTCATTGGTGTCATATAATCAGCCAAAATATCATTTATTTTGCAGTCAGAACGAGCGAACAATGGCATGATGATACAAGTAAAAGATACATCGTATTACCGTTGGCTTACACCAAAGATGACAAGAAGGAACGAAACATATTCATAACAATTTGTTGTCATGACAAACTATTGTCAGTACAACAGATAGCAAGAACTATAAATCGTCCTTTCAGACTATCGCACGAACCATACGCAGCCAGAACAAACTGTCTGCTGATACTTCTCAAGAATGAGAGCACATCCAAACATCAAATAGACAAGTAATATGAACTAAGAAATTATCATTATGGAGAACAAACAACAACGCCCCATCTTTCTGGGGTTCTCCTCGCAAAAGGGAGGAGTGGGAAAAAGTACTCTTGCCGAAATCGTAAGCAGCATATTGTACTACGAACAAGGCATCAACCTCTTCGTGATGGACTGCGACCTGTCGCAAGACTCTTTCTACAAACTGAGGGAACGTGAGAAAAGTATCGTTCAGGAGAGCGAAGAGCTTTCCAAATCCATGCAAGAGTACTTTCATCACCTTGGCAAAAAAGCATACAGAATTTACAAGTCTGCACCCAAGGAAGCCGTCAGGACTGCACGAAGTAAAATCGACGGAATCAGCAACGAGAAGTACCAGTTGGTTATATTTGATTTCCCGGGACATGCCGGAACAACCGAACTGATGGAACTGTCCCTTCAGATGGACTATATCCTATCTCCACTTGAAGCCGACATACAGTCGCTCGTCTCCTGCATGGCATACGCCAAGACCATCACGGAGATTGGAGTTTCGATGTCCGACTCCCAAATAAAGGACATTATCCTTTTCTGGAACAAGGTGGACAGAAGGGTGAGGAACGTCATCATTGACGAATACACGAAGCTCATCCAAGGACATGAGCTCACGCTCCTGCCCGGCTATGTATATGCTACGCACCGCTTCTCCCACGAACTCTCCACATACGGGCTGCGTGGTGTGTTCCGTTCCACCTATCAGCCTCCTGCAAAGGGACTGCGAACGGGTACGGGGCTGGATGAACTCGTCTCCGAGATAATTCAACGTCTCAAACTAAAAACGAAAACAGAAAATGGCAACGATTGAGGAAAGAAAACAGCAACTGGAAAAGAAGCTGAAGAAAATGGCAGAGGACAATGTCGTGGTGAAACCTGTCATGGTTCCCAACCCCTTCGATCCATCCGAGGACACCGAGCCTTCCCTCGCAACATCACGAGAGGAAGACAAAAGTTCGGAAGAAATGAAGACGGCAAAAGAAGAACGAACAGACGAAACAGGAGGAGAGGAAATCGGGAACACGGAACCGAAAAGAGAAAGGAAGCCAAGAATGGAAAAGTCCGGCAGGTCGTCCCTTTCCATAGAGGAATACCGTTCCCTATACTTTCATCCCGTACGTTCGCAAATGCGGACAGCTTTCTCCATCAATTTGGAGACATTACAGAACCTGCGCAATGTGCTACAAGACTTAGGAGAAAGGGTATCTATTGCTTCCTATATTGATAATATCCTCCGGGAGCATCTGCGGGAACATCAGGAATTGCTCAATAATGCAGCAGCAAAGCAAAGACGTAAGACAACAATAACACTATGATGGAAACAATACTTTTCAGTTTTATATTGGTACTCATCATCATTTGGATGATGCTTGGTATCCTGTATTTCTATATGCGGTATGTATCTCCGTATGACTTCATTATCAAGAAAAACGGAAAGAGCGATGAAGATAGCAAGAAGAAAGGAGCAACGAAGAAAAAAGACGGACAGAAAGGAAAAGGAACAATAGAGCAAGCCGAGTTTGTACTGATTGGAAAAAGCCGTTCCACTTCCCCGATTATCCCACAAATTCCCTCTGTTTCATCATCTGAAAATTCGGAGCAGAATAATAATAATTTTGCACCGCAGAACTCCGAAAAGGAGAAAGAAATGAAAGAGGACAACGAAATGGACGTTGATTTCGAGATGGAGAGAGTGGACGAAGATGAGATTGTCCGTGAGGAATTAAACCTATCCATCGAGTCCACATCGGGCGAAGCCGAAATTTCGGAGCAGTCCGTCCTCGCACGTGACTTAGTTCGCCTGCAAAAGTGGGCAAAGAACAGTGAGGAGGCTGATGAGGAAGAAGTCAAAGAGACCGTTCTGCGGCTTCAAGACTCAGACCTATTGGATAAGTACAAAGAAAACATCGCCAAGATGCTGGGTGAACAAGCCTCGCTATTGGAGAAAATCCGTAAGGCGGAAGAAAAGGAAGAACAGAGTGCTCAACCAGCAATGCCTTCATCACAAAACCCAACACCTCCTGTTTCTGGCATATCTGACACAGCGGTGGGCGATGCTGACGACAGACCGCTGTCCTATTATCTGTAAAAATGGTTTCTTGATTTTCATATTTTGGAGGAATGCAGGGGTGGTTCAAAAGTAAAACAATCAACCAATATCAGTCATACGATAAAACCGAGCCACCCCTTACCATCTCTACCCAAAAGAAAACAATTCATTTAACAACTTAAAATACAAAGAACAATGAACAACAAAAAGAAAATCACAATGCTACTCCTGATAGCCGCCACTGCCACAGGAGCATACGCACAGGGCAACGGCATGGCGGGTATCAATGAAGCCACAAAAATGGTAACCTCCTACTTCGATCCAGGGACAAAACTCATCTATGCCATCGGTGCCGTAGTAGGTCTGATTGGAGGAATAAAAGTCTATAACAAGTTCTCAAGTGGTGACCCCGATACGAGCAAGACCGCAGCCTCTTGGTTCGGTGCGTGTATTTTCCTCATCGTGGCTGCCACTATCTTGAGAAGTTTCTTCCTGTAAGGCGATGGCAGCATTTGAAATCAACAAAGGTGTAGGCCGGACGGTAGAGTTCAAGGGCTTGAAGGCACAGTATCTCTTCCTCTTTGCAGGAGGGCTGCTGGCTGTCTTTATTCTCGTGGTTATTCTCTATCTCTGTGGAGTCAGCCAAATTACCTGTCTTGTCATAGGTGTAGTGGGTGCCAGCCTTGTGGTATGGCAAACGTTCACCATGAACAGAAAGTACGGGCAATATGGGCTGATGAAGAAAGGAGCAGTGCGTATGCACCCACGCTACCTTGTGAACCGCCGTACGGTCTG
>NZ_BAKF01000048.1 GCF_000614025.1 Prevotella aurantiaca JCM 15754 | reverse complement strand
GACGATCAAGTCCAGCTCAAAATCTCCAAATCTCTTTCCGTCAACTTCTTTACTTCTTTCATGGATACTCACCCTGTCCTTTATTGGAAGATGTCCGCCTTTGGGACGATACCTGTATTTCATCTTATGCCTTGTGTGCTCTGCAAGCTTCCCTGTTATGTCATTGTGAATGATGTTATAGATAGACTGGTGGGATACCTCTATGCGCTCATTCATGCGCAGATACCCTGATATTTGTCTTGGAGACCACTGGTCGTTGGTAATATATTCTTTAATTCTCCAAACTAATTCGTCGGAGAGTTTGGCGTTAGTTACCGTGCTCTTTCTGTGCTGCATAGCCATATCATGCGCCTTCGTCCAGATATACTTTCCCGAAGGCGTGCTTTTGCGTTTGATTTCACGTGAGAGTGTTGACTGACTAATTACTGCTGCCTTACAAGGACAGCCTGAAGACGATTACAACAGATAACGGACCTGAATTTGCAGCACATAAGGACATCACAAAATACTTAGGAGTGCCCGTGTACTTCGCTGATCCATATTGTTCATGGCAAAAGGGAGCTGTTGAGAATATAAACAAATTAATCAGGCAGTATATACCTAAAAAGGATTTGTTTGATAACTATACGGACAAGAGAATTATGTCCATACAAAAGAAATTGAACGAAAGACCAAGAGAAAAATTAAAATTTTCTAATCCAAAGTGCGAGTTCTTTAAACACGTTTTGTAATTTTGCACTTGCTGGTTGACTCTGCGTGAGCCATAATTTGTCTGGCTGATGTAGAAAGGTAAATATAATCTTTGTCTTTTTAAATATTTATTTGTATATTTGCATTAACTCTATTTAAATAAGCTCAAATTAAGAATTTATGATACATTCAAATAATCACCTTGTGATAATGGCAGGAGGAGTCGGAAGTAGATTCTGGCCCATGAGTACTATTGATAAGCCTAAACAATTTATTGATGTACTTGGTGTTGGTAGATCGTTGATGCAACTTACTTACGATCGTTTGAAAGGTATTACAAAACCTGAAAATGTTTGGGTAGTTACAAATGATAAATATTGTGAATTGGTTCGTGAGCAATTGCCAGATATTCCTGTTAAAAACATATTGAGTGAACCATGTAGGAGAAATACAGCACCTTGTATTGCATATGTTAGTTGGCGGATTAAAAAATCAGACCCCAAAGCAAATATTATAGTAACACCAAGTGATCATATAGTAACCAATCAAGATGAATTCCGTCGTGTTGTAACAAACTGCTTAAAGTTTACTTCAGAGACAGATGCTATAGTTACTTTAGGAATGAAGCCTTCACGTCCAGAAACAGGGTATGGATATATACAGGCTGATTTAACGACTCCTTCTGTACGCAATAAGGAAATATTCAGAGTTGACCAGTTTAGAGAAAAACCAGATATTGATACTGCTAAGAAATATATCAGTGTGAATAATTTCTTTTGGAATGCTGGTATCTTCATTTGGAATGTTTCTACAATTGTGAATGCATTTCGTATTTATCAACCTGGTATAGCACGCATTTTTGAGGGAATATATAATGTTTTAGGAACTTCGGAGGAACAGAAAAATATTGATGAAGTTTATCAAGAATGTGAAGGAATATCAGTGGATTATGCTATTATGGAGAAGGCTGAAGAAATTTTTGTATGTCCTGCTGATTTTGGTTGGAGTGATCTTGGTACGTGGGGCTCATTACATTTACAATCTCAACATGATCTTTATGGTAATGCAGTAATTGGAAATAATATACAGTTGTACGATAGTAAGAATTGTATTGTACACGCAACTGATGTGAAGAAAGTTGTAGTTCAAGGGCTTGAAGGTTATATTGTAGCTGAAAAAGATGGCATGCTGCTTATATGTAAACTTGATGAGGAACAACGGATAAAACAGTTCTCAGAGAATAACTAACTATATTTTTAGTTAAAGTTTATTAGAATCAGGAAACAAAATAATAATTAATAAATAAATGAGTAAGAAAATTGCATTAATAACAGGAATTACTGGTCAAGACGGAAGCTACTTGGCAGAATTTTTAATAGAAAAAGGTTATGAAGTACATGGACTGTTGCGCCGTAGTTCATCTTTTAATACTGGACGCATTGAGCATTTGTATTTAGACGAATGGGTGCGAGATATGAAGAAAGACCGTTTGATTAATCTACATTGGGCAGATATGACGGATTCATCTTCTTTAATCCGTATAATTGGTGAAGTAAAGCCAACCGAAATTTATAATCTAGCAGCACAAAGTCATGTTAAAGTAAGTTTTGATGTGCCTGAATATACTGCTGATACTGATGCTGTTGGTGTTCTTCGACTTTTAGAGGCCGTACGCATTTGTGGCTTAGAGAAGAATTGTAAGATTTATCAAGCGTCAACCTCAGAATTATTTGGTAAGGTTCAAGAAGTACCACAGAAAGAAACAACTCCTTTTTATCCACGATCTCCTTATGCTGTTGCAAAACTTTATGGTTACTGGATAATTAAAAATTATCGTGAATCTTATGGAATGTATTGTTGCAATGGTATTCTCTTTAATCATGAAAGTGAACGTCGTGGCGAGAATTTTGTAACTCGTAAAATTACTTTAGCAGCTTCTCGTATTGCTCAAGGTATGCAAGATAAACTTTATCTCGGTAATTTAGGTGCTCAACGTGACTGGGGATATGCTAAGGACTACGTTGAATGTATGTGGCTAATACTTCAACAAACGGAACCAGAAGATTTTGTTATCGCCACAGGTGAGATGTATACTGTACGAGCTTTTTGTACCGCTGCATTTAAAGAAGTAGGACTAGAACTTGAATGGAGAGGAGAAGGCGTAAACGAAAAAGGATATAATAAGGCTACAGGCGAAGCTATAGTTGAAGTAGATCCTAAATATTTCCGCCCTGCGGAGGTTGAACAATTGCTTGGTGATCCTACAAAAGCAAAGACAAAGTTGGGATGGAATCCTCGTAAAACCACCTTTGATCAGTTGGTTAAGATAATGGTAGAACATGATATGAAGTTTGTTAAGAAGTTATATTTAAAGGCACAATTGCCAGAATAATTTGAATACAGACGATGAAAGGATATAGTAGGTGATTTTCGGTTTAATGGGAATCACCTATTATTATTCTGTAGACTACTTATACAAAAATCTGATAACAGTGAAATGAAGTTGTTTTATTCCTTATGCTTAGTGCTAATTTCTTTATCAACCTTTAGTCAGGATTTTCCTAAACTAGTATCTTTAAATGAACAAATCCATTTTAAGTCAACAGTTCCGAAAGGAAACTATAGTGGAATAACCCGATTAGGGGATAATCGTTATGCAGTTGTTTCCGATAAGACAGGACATAGTGGCTTTTATCTTTTCACGTTAGATATAGACTTAAATACAGGTGATATTAAACAAGTTGCATCAAATGGCTTCTTTGATTCATCAACATTAAATTCAGATGAAGAAGGTATTGCTTTCCATTCAGACAGACACAGCATATTTATAGCGCGTGAAGCTGATAATAGTATTTACGAATATGACTTATCAGGCAAACTTACTGGTAAGCAATTATTTATACCATCCAATTTTCGTAATGCTTCAACTATCTATGGCTTAGAGTCCTTAACTTATAATGATAGTACACATTTATTTTGGACGACTACTGAATCGACATTAGATAACGATGGTAAACAGGCAGCGCCAATGCAACTATTAGAAAATCATTTGCGCTTACAAGCTTTCGACGAAAGCCTTCAACCTATAATGCAATATGCTTACAAGATGGATAAAAGTACAGTTAATAAGCCTGCTCAGAGTTATGCTATGGGTGTAGCAGACATGGTTGCATTAGACAATGGAATGCTACTTGTCTTGGAAAGGGAACTTTATGTTGCGCCTAAGAAGTTTGGTTCGTTTGTTAAGAATAAGATCTATTGCATAGATACTAAAACTGCAGAACAAATAGATAATGGTAAACCACTTACAGATGCAAGTCCCTATGTGAAAAAAAAGTTACTTGCAGAATGGAAAACTTCATTGTCATTGTTTCACCAAGACTTTGCTAATTACGAAGGAATGTGTCTTGGTCCTAAACTTAATGATGGTTCACAAGTTTTAATCTTGTGTGCCGATAGTCAAAATCAATATGGTGGTATATTGAGAGATTGGTTCCGTACAATTGTTTTCCGATACTAAGGATTTTTACTTCAGTAACTTTTGTAGTTTATGCAATGCTTTGTTACGTATTTGACGTACACGTTCACGTTTTAATCCCATTTCTTTAGCTATTTCCGCCATCGTATAACGTTCACCATTCTGTAGTCCATAGATAAGTCTAATGACTTTTTGTTGCCTTTCATCAAGAGTACTCATACCTTTTGCAATTTCTGCAGCAATAATTTGACGCGTTAAATTTTCATCGGCTTGGGGCGAATCTTTGTTTTCTAAGACAGTTTGTAAGGTGAAATTACCATTGCTGCCAACAGGTACTGGTTGGTCAATAGATAGAGTGTGAACTTTACGTGTCTGTTGTTTATCTAAACCCTTGCTTTGTATTTTGTAAGTATCTAGTTGATCTTTTATGGCTTCTTCCATCGCTTTACGTATATAGGAAGCTGCAAACTTAACAAAACGAGTTCCTTTTGTACCATTAAACTTTTTAGCTGCATACATCATACCAATGTTTCCTTCACTTATTAGGTCATCTTCGTCAAGGCCATGATTTTTGTATTGATGCGCTAACGATACAACAAACTTTAGGTTAGCTTTTGTTAGTTCCTCTAAAGCTTTTGCATCTCCGATCTTAATCTTGGCTGCAAGTTCTCGTTCTTCTGCATCGCTCAGTAATTGCTGATTGGCAATTTCTTCTATGTATTTATCATTTGTAGCCATAATTTTAATGTTTGGTATATTTCTATAATTAAAATGGTAGTGTATTCTCGTCTGTTTTCCTCGTCCTTTGCATAGGTGTAAACTGGTTGTAATTTACTGGTTTACAATTTTTTGGGTATAGGTCAGCCAATAATTCTTTTGTTTCTGCCAAGTTCTTCTTGATAGCTACACTTAGAACTTTATAATATTCTTCCATCAATCCAAGCTCATAACAACAGCGTGCATAGTAGGCATAACCTATGTTCCAATCTGTTGGCATTTTCTTCAGATTATTTGAAAACATTTGATAAGCATCTTTTATATATCCATTCCCCATTAAAGAGATAGCCATTTGTATATATGTTTCTTCTTTTGCCTCTGAGTTTTCTATGGCTTTAGTGAAGTATTGAATAGCTTGCTCTATCTTTTGTTGGCTTAGATAAATGTCTGCAATTGTAATATTAGCGAAGTTCTTTCTAGTTCCAGTTGCAACTTTCTGAAAACGCTTATAATAGTTTATTGCTTCGCTACTATTTCCTATACAATATAATGCATTTGCTTTGTTTAAGAGAGCATCTTCATCTTCCGGATTGATAGCTAAAGAATATTCACTTGCTGTAATGGATTTATTATGCTCACCACGAATGAAATGACATTCTGCTAATTCGTTCCAATAAATTGTAGAGTAGGGGTTGCTATCTATAAGTTCGTTCAACACCTCCTCACTTTCGTTACTTTTTCCTATCCATAGCAGAATCTTGGCTTTCAGTTCCTTATACTCCTGTGTTTCAATATCTTCATATAGACTAAGCCATTTCTGTGCAAGTTCTGCCAAGCCATAGTCATAGTAGAGAGAAGCAACATCAAAAATATAGTCTTGTTGTTCATCTTCTGCAACTCTACGAAAACATTCTGAAAGATACTTATCTGTCTCTTCATTTTTATTTTGCACCATCAATATCTCCGCTATCAGATAATAATAGTCTAAATCCTCTTTATCTATAATATCCTCTGCGAATTGTTTAGCCTTCACAAAGTCCTTGTCTATAAATAGTGCAGTGCGAGCAAGGAAACAAAGCGGAGCAGTAGCACCTGGAAAGACATTTGTTGCATATGTTGCAGCTACCCTTGCTTCTTCTTCTTTTCCTATCAGATGATAATATTCAGCAATATCGGCAAGTTCCTCAGAGTCAAGGAATCTGCCGCTATTTTCTTTACATAGTTCTTCGTATTCATGAAGAATATGTTTAAATTTATTGCTTTTAAAATATTCGTTCAATATCCTTTATCCTTTATTTTGTGTTTTAGCCCATGCATCCTTGAGACCAACAGTTTTGTTGAAAACAAGTTTTTCGGCCGTTGAGTCAGGGTCAAGCATAAAGTAACCTGTACGTTGGAACTGCAAGTAATCGCCTGATTTCTTTTCCAACAAATACTTTTCAACGTAACAATTGTTGTAAATCTTCAAACTGTCAGGGTTTAGAAGTTCTCTAAAATCGCGTTCATCTGCAGATGGGTTTTCTATATTGAAGAGTCTGTCATATTCACGCACTTCAGCTTTTAGGCAATAATCTGCACTTACCCAATGTAATGTTCCCTTTACTTTACGATTTGCACCTTCTAATCCGCTCTTACTTGTTGGGTCGTATTCTGCCTGAATTTCTATGATATTTCCTTGCTTATCTTTCGTGCAGCCAGTGCATCTAACAATGTATGCACTCTTTAAGCGAACTTCTTTACCAGGTGTCATGCGGAAGAACTTCTTAGGTGCGTCCTCCATAAAGTCGGCACGTTCTATCCATAAATTCTTAGAGAAGGTTATCGTGTGTACGCCTTCTGCCTCGTTTTCGGGGTTGTTGATGCTTTCCATTTCCTCGGTCTGACCTTCAGGATAATTGGTTATAACCAACTTCACAGGGTCGAGCACAGCACTTACACGTGTTGCTTTCTTATTCAAATCGTTACGCACAGCAGCTTCAAGCAATGCCATGTCGTTTAAAGCGTCGAACTTAGTATACCCAATGGAGTCGATGAAAGCACGGAGAGATTCTGGAGAATAACCACGGCGGCGCATTCCACAGAGTGTAGGCATGCGTGGATCGTCCCAACCACTTACAAGTTTTTCATCTACAAGTGTATGTAGTTTACGCTTCGACATCACGGTATAGGTCAGATTCAAGCGGTTAAACTCAATCTGTCGTGGACGATTATCATTTAGAGCATCAGCTGTATTATCTGATTCCTTTAGGAAATCGATGAACTTGTCGTAGAGAGGTCGGTGAGGAACAAACTCTAATGTACAAATAGAGTGAGTTACTTTTTCAAAATAGTCGCTCTGTCCGTGTGCAAAGTCGTACATTGGATAGCAATTCCATTTCGTGCCCGTACGATGGTGTGGCGTATGTATAATACGATACATGATAGGGTCGCGGAAGTGCATATTAGGGTTTGCCATATCCAATTTAGCGCGTAGTACCATGCTTCCCTCGGTAGCGTCAGGAGTATTCATCTTGTTAAAGAGTTTAAGACTTTCCTCTATTGGACGATCTCTGTAGGGAGATGGAGTGCCAGGCTCGGTTGGCGTTCCTTTCTGTGCAGCTATTTGTTCAGAGCTTTGTTCGTCAACGTATGCTAGTCCTTTCTTAATTAGCCATATCGCAAAATCCCAAAGCTTTTCAAAATAGTCGCTTGCATAATATATATTTCCCCATTTAAAGCCTAACCAGCTAATATCGTGTAGAATATTTTCTACATATTCGTTTTTTTCTTTTGACGGGTTAGTATCGTCGAAACGTAGGTTGCAGATGCCGTTATATTTTTCTGCCACGCCAAAATCCATGCAGATAGCTTTTGCGTGTCCTATATGTAAATATCCATTAGGCTCTGGCGGGAAGCGAGTTTGTATACGTCCGCCATTCTTTCCTTCGGCTATATCCTCTTCAACTAATTGTTCTACAAAGCTCAAACTACGCCTCTCTTCGTTCGTGTTACTTTCTATTGTATTCATAAGCTTATAATGTTTCTTCTGCAAAGATAGCTATTTTTTTCTTCTTATAGATAATTTTTAATTACTAAATAATGTAATTCGCTTACTATAAGGCTTTGTGCGTTACTTTTTCTGTATAATTATTAAAGCGTTTTAATGTTAATATTGTATGTTTTTGAAAAATAATTAAAGAAAAATTTGGTGGGTTTCGAAAATTAATATAACTTTGCACTCGTTATCCTGAATACAATCTTTTTACCTTAAATGACTAATACCTATTGAGGTTGAGTGCCCGTCGCTGCGAAGCGTTGGGCATTTTCTTTTTCCTTTCAATTTGTCTTAATCATCTTTTAGTGAAGCTTTGTAACCATTGTGTAGAATGGGTTTCTGTAGAAAACGTAGACTAAACCATGATTAAAATATTGTTTATATTTTTTCATAAAGCTTTTATTTTGTAACTATTTTATTGTCAATGAGTTATAAGACGGGTTGTTTTGCGTTGTAAAACAGCCTGTTTAAGCGTGCAAAACAGGTACTATTGGGTTGCAAAAGAGCCTGTATTGCAACATAAAAATGTTATGCCTTGTTCTCACAAGAATTTAGTTTACAAAATTGAACTATTTTAGATATATTTAGTTTGCCGAATGAAGAGAAAGTTTTACAATAGGAAATAGAAGATATAAATACCCATGTAGTTATTTTTTACTATATATAAAGAAATTCAAATAAAAGTATGTTGTAATATTTTGAATTGTATTTTTAATCTCCTAAATTTGCTAAAAATTGTAGATTTGTATTGAAAATTAGTGGTCGTTATAATTAATGGGCAACGTTTACTTCATGTTTGCGATTTCTATATAGGATTTCTATGTTGATAAAGTAACACCTAAGGTTTTCATCTTGAATACATGTTGCTATTTATTATTTTTTTTATCGTGTAGTTATATAGCTTGGCATACTACTTGCATGCATCATTATTATAATTTATAACATCAGTAAGTATTATTTTTATATACGCTAGATAGTATTGAAAATTAACTAAAGACAAATAGAATATGAAAAGTTTTGGTAAGAAAGCGTGGTTACTTCCGCAACCTGTGCTTATAATTGGTACATATGATGAGAATGGTAATCCTAACGCCATGAATGCAGCTTGGGGTGGCCAATGGGATAACCATAAAATTATGATTTCAATGGGAAAACATCAAACCTCCGATAATTTGAACCTTAAAGGGGAGTTTACTGTGGCTTTTGCTACTGTAGAAACAATGGTTGCTGCTGACTATGTCGGCATTGTAAGTCAAAAGAAAGACCCTGACAAGATGGCTAAATCAGGTTTGAATGTAATAGCTTCTGAAAATGTAGATGCACCAGTATTTACTGATTTTCCAATGACAATGGAGTGCAGAATTATAGAAAAGCAGAAAGAATCCGATACAGGTTGCTATATTATTGCAGAAATTGTGAATATTCTATGTGATGAAAACTATCTCGCAAAAGATGGAAAACCTGATATTGAAAAAATGAACCTCATAACCTTCAACCTATTCAAATGGGTTATAATCTGTTAGGTAAACGAGTGGGCAATGCTTTTTCAGATGGTAAGGCCTTGAAATAAGGAAGATAAGAGTTATGAAAAGATAGAACGATACATTCTAAATTCGAAGATATAAAATAAACTTGAATAATTATGTTAGAACATATTGCAGATTTCACAGCATGGCCAATACTGACAGGAGTTCTTATAGGCTATATTGCAAATCGTATCATGAGTGGTGAAGGCAAAGGCTGTTGCATGAACTTAATAATAGGTATTATTGGAAGTTACGCAGGAACTGCTATCAGTCATTTGCTTAATATAGAATTGTTTGGTAAAGGTTATCTCACAAATTTTGTGTTCTGTGTCCTTGGTGCAGTGGCAGTATTATGGCTTTGGAAGAAACTCTTTGATTAGTATGATAACTATTGATACAAATAATATTTGTTCGCATTTGCAGCAGAAGCTATTTGACGAACATGGTGTTTACCATAATATTTGGACGGCTATTCAAGACGATGACAATTTGACAGCTGTTATTCGTTCTCGTCAATTACATATTTACCGCAACGGAAAGAAGGTTTTAGTACTTGCAGGTAAGGCAAAAGCAAAGATAATAAGAGATGATAAACTTTGCGAAATGATTCCTAACACTATGTTAAGATGAAGCTAACGTATATTTTTCATAGTGGTTTTGCCATTGAAACAGAAACTTCTGTGCTCATTTTTGATTACTGGAGAGACCCGGCTAGGGTTGTTTCAAAGCTTCTTTCCACCTCAAAACCAGTCTATGTGTTTGCTAGTCATTTCCATGAAGATCACTTTACAAGGGAAATATTGACATGGCCCAGTACATATCCAACACTTTCGATTACTTATATCCTTTCTAAAGATATTTTAAAACGTAGAAGGGCAGTTAAAGAAGATGCTGATGTATGGTTGGCAAAAGGTGGAGAATGGCATGATAACAACGTTAAAGTTTATGCAACAGGTAGCAATGATAGCGGTGTTTCATGGATTGTGGAATCTGATGGTAATTGTATCTTTCATGCAGGCGACCTTAATAACTGGTATGCACGATTTCTTACAGAAGACTATAAGGGTGGTACAATCTTCAGTGAGGAGTTTGGAGATGTTAATCCGATGCAAGATGAGAAGCGATTTCTTGGCGAGTTGAAAGATATTAAAAAGATATCTGACACTTTTGATGTAGTGATGTTTCCGATTGATGGTAGAATTGGAAACGGATATACACGCGGTGCTCGACAATTCATAAAACGATTTAATGTAGGTTTGTTTATTCCCATGCACTTTGTAGTTAGTGGATTTGAGAGTGCATGGCGTATGAAAGAATTCACTGATGAATGTAATATTCCTTTTTGGTCAATAGCAAATGAAGGAGATGTGATTGAATTATGATAGAAACATCATATAGTTCGGAAATAAAGAGATAGAATATAAACCCAGTAGATTTACGCCTTCTGAATCAGTAGCTGATATCTCCTCAGTTTAATACTCCGAAAGAATTACTGAACTATATGTGTGCAATGCAAGCACAAGACTATCGTATGATGAGTTGGGCTGTTGCAATGCGTACAACAAATCCATCAGGAAAGATGTTTAAAAAAGCTTTTGATGATGGAGAAATCATCCGTCTTCATTTAATGCGTGGCATATGGCAGATAGTTTCGTCAGGTGGACTATTGGTGACTGTTAGAACAATGTGCACCAAAAGCTATTAGTGTTATTAAAGGTTGGATGAATAGTAATAAGGTCGTAATTTACTATGAAGAAGCTTTGAGTGTGCGTGAAATTATTGCTCTAACAGCTTCTGATAAGGGTAGTCTAACTAAGGATTACATTGTTAAAGCGTTATTAGATAAGGTTTTTTATTTGATTACGAACGTTTAAGTTATCATATTCGTATGGCAGGATTGACAGGTACATCTGTAACGGGAACCTATTGCCAATCAAAACTACGTATGCATTAACTGCTAATAAAGTGAAACCTGTTTCCTCAATAAACTGAGATGAAGCGTTGATACGCATAGCTAAAATGTATTTTAGGAGTCGTCAACCAGCTACATTAGGAGATTTCGTATGGTGGTCGGGATTGTCGTAAAGGTATAGAATTGTTAGACAATTATATTTATAAATAAGAAATGATATAGAGTTTTAATTCACAGATGATGGTAGGTTTCATGGGTTTCGTAAAGGCAACTATCTATTGATTCCGCCTTATGATGAATACCTTGTCAGCTATAAAGGTCAAGATATAGTCTTGTCTCTTAAATATATGCAAAAGGCTTATAATAATGGAATTTTCCAACCAATTATAGCTCACGACGTAATTGTATGTGGAAAGTGGACTCCCTACGAAGACAATTTAAACCCATCATTCTTCTTAGGAGAACATAATAGTAGTATAATGAAAGAGTGGGAGGTTTATAAAAAGTATCTTTTTTCTTATTAAAAATAGATGCAATATTTTCATTGATACCATCATCTTCATTATCAGTTTATTATATTTATCTCTAGTTATGTTGTAAAAGTTGATACTATAGCAATATAAAAACAGCTTTTATTAAACATTTAAATAATGAATTTCATTTCTTGATAGAAGAACCTTAATAACAAAAGCGAAGTTTTTTGTATGTATAAAGCTCAAATTAAGAAAATTGTTTCTAAACCTTTAACCATAGTAGAGTTGTTTTTTTTCTTTTATAGATTTGTTTATTTCCTTTTTTTATTTTACTTTTGTATATCTCTAATAGTGAAAAGGAAATGACACAGCAAGAAGATATTCAAAAGGCCGTTGAGGTAATGAGAAAAGGTGGTGTGATACTTTACCCCACCGATACAGTTTGGGGGATAGGATGCGATGCTACCAATCCAGAAGCTGTATCAAAGGTTTATAAAATAAAACGTCGTGATGATTCAAAAGCGTTAGTATGTCTTGTTGATTCTGATGTGCGGTTGCAGCGATATGTACGCAATGTTCCTGATGTCGCATGGCAGCTTATAGATGCTGTAGTAAAGCCAACGACCTTAATACTAGATGAAGCTGTGAATCTTGCGGATAATCTTATCGCTGAAGATGGTTCTATTGGAATAAGAATCACAAATGAACCTTTCTCTAAGGAATTATGTTATCGTTTCCAAAAAGCAATAGTAAGTACGTCAGCAAATATTAGTGGAGAACCAGCTGCGCAGAATTATCGCGATATTTCTGAAGAAATATTGTCAGCTGTAGATTATGTTTGTTTTTCTCGCCGTCAAGAGCATAAGCCACACCAGCCTTCTACTATAATAAAGATAGAAACGACTGGAGAAATAAATATAATCAGAAAGTAATTCCCTCATATACCTTATATATAATGTATCAGTAAAGAGGAACAAGTCTGAAAAATGACCAACGAAAATAATAGCAATATAATTAGTCGTATAGACGATTGGCGTAAAAACAATATTTCTGACCGCCAGTTTGTATTAGTACTTGCGTTCATTGTAGGCTTTCTTGCTGCGGTGGCAGCATACATCCTTCATATTATTATTAGAGAAATAGAAGAACTTATTACATCAGGATTTCAAATGACCACTATCAATTGGTTGTATCTTTTATATCCAGTTATAGGTATTTGGCTCACCAGCTTATTCGTCAAATACGTTGTTCGTGATCAAATTTCACATGGAATCACACGTGTATTATATGCAATTTCTACGAAACGTTCTAAATTAAAAGCACATAATACGTGGACTTCCATTGTAGCATCAGCTATTACAATTGGTTTTGGTGGATCGGTAGGAGCAGAGGCTCCTATTGTATTGACGGGATCTGCCATAGGAAGTAACCTTGGGAGGCTTTTCAACATGGATCGTCGAACATTGATGTTATTGGTTGGTTGTGGTGCTACTGCAGCTGTTTCGGGCATTTTCAAAGCACCGATAGCAGGTTTAGTATTCACTTTGGAAATTCTTATGGTGGATCTAACTATGGCGTCACTATTACCTATCTTGATAGCTTCTGTTACTGCAACTTGCTTTTCCTACTTCTTTACGGGAGGTGAACCTATGTATAACTTCAAAATAGACTATCTTTGGAGTCTTAGTAAAGTTCCTCCAACTATATTATTAGGCATCGTTTGTGGCTTTCTTTCACTTTATTTTATGCGCGTAATGTCTTGGTGTGAAGATAGATACGCAAGTCTTTCCAATCGTCCTTACCTTAATTTATTAGCAGGTGGTTTAGTTTTATCATCGCTTATCTTTGTTTTTCCTTCTCTTTATGGTGAAGGTTATAACAGCTTGCGTCTCTTTATAGAAGGAAATGGTGAAGCCGATTGGAATAAAGTATTGCGAGGTTCTATGTTTGCAGGACAAGCAAAGTTCTTGTTATTATATGTAGGGATCGTAGCTTTAACTAAAGTTTTTGCAACTAGCGCAACCAATGGAGCTGGCGGATGTGGTGGAACGTTTGCACCATCGTTATTTATAGGTGGATTTGGAGGCTTCTTCTTTGCACGTTTTTGGAATGTTCAACAGATAGGAGAGTACATTCCTGAAAAGAATTTTACCCTTTATGGTATGGCTGCAGTTATGGCTGCAGTTATGCATGCACCGCTAACAGGTGTATTCTTAATAGCTGAACTCACTGGCGGCTACCATCTTTTTATTCCACTAATTATTGTTACCATTAGTTCTTATCTAACCATAAATATCTTTGAACAACACAGTATATATGCAGTTCGATTAGCTCGACAAGGAAAACTATTAACTCATCATACTGATAAGGCAGTAATGACAATGATGAATATGCAAAATATTGTCGACCGCGACTATACATCAGTAAATCCAAACATGGAGATGGGAAAACTTGTGCATGCTATTAGTTCGAGCCGCAATGATTATATCCCTGTTCTAAATGATGGAGGCATATTGTTAGGAGAGATTGACATAACAAAACTTAGACACATAATTTTCCGCACAGAATTATATCATCGTTTTTCTGTAGAGCAACTTATGACCCTTCCACCAGGAACTATTGGTGTTAACGACCAGATGGAGAGCGTTATGAAAGTGTTTGAAAAAACAGGTGCACAGGTTCTTCCTGTAATAGAGCTAGACGGAAGACTAGTTGGGTATATTTCGCGTGCACGACTTTATAATATGTATAGACAGTTGGTTGCAGACTTCAGCGAAGAGTAATTGCTCAGAATCTTCACAATATTAAAATTAAATGACAGTATGAATAAGAAGGATATAAGAATCGTTTTTATGGGAACACCAGAGTTTGCTGTTGAGTCTTTGAAAGCTTTGGTAGAAAATAATTATAATGTTGTCGGAGTGGTCACACAACCCGATAAGCCTGTAGGACGGCATCAAGAGTCACTACAAGCGCCAGCTGTAAAAGTATATGCGCAGTCAGTAGGTTTGCCTGTTTTGCAACCTGTAAAGATGAAAGATGCTGAGTTTATAAATCAATTACAAGCTTTAAAAGCAGATTTACAAGTAGTTGTTGCTTTTCGATTGCTTCCAGAAGTAGTATGGTCTATGCCTCGTTTGGGAACATTTAATGTTCATGCAGCTTTGTTACCACAATATCGTGGTGCAGCACCTATAAACTGGGCTGTAATAAATGGCGAAACAGAAACTGGAGTAACAACCTTCTTTCTCGATAAAGATATTGATACTGGCAGAATTATTGGACGGAAACATTTTTCTATTCCTGAAAATGCAAATGTAGAGTATGTTTATGATGGATTGATGCGATTAGGAGCAGATTTAGCAATTGAAACGATAGATCTTTTATGCGAAAAGATTGCAAATAATTTTGATGATACTCAGATATTATCTGTGATGAACGAAATAACTGAACCGCAACAAAATTCTGAAGACTTACACCATGCGCCAAAGATATTTAAAGAAACTTGCGAAATAGATTGGTATCAGGAAGCAAGTGTTATTTATAATTTTGTACGTGGTCTTTCACCTTATCCTGGTGCTTGGTCAAAAATTGTTCCATTTGATAATTTTGCAACTTCAACTACTGATATGGTTTTGAAGATATTTGAAGCTGTAAAAACTGAGAAAGCTGCTAATGGTGAACCAGGAACATTTGTAATAGAAAATAAGAAAGTATACGTGAATACAAACGATTTTCTATTAGAATTGAGAGAGTTACAACTCTCAGGAAAAAAGCGTATGGATAGTAGCTCTTTTTTAAATGGCTTTAAACAAATTGTAGAGTATAAATTGAATAGAAAATAATAGCCAAAATGTAATTATTATTCTATGAAAAATAGAATCTTAATAAAATCTTTTTAGTACTTTTGCATTATTATAAGTGATAACAAAATAATTATTTGACAGACTACTAAAATATGAAGCTTATAAATAAGATTTTCGAGTGGTATCTCACAAAGAATGCACTGCCATATTGGGTTGTGTTAGCCATTGATATACTCATTTGCTATTTGTCAGGCGTGCTTGTTTTTTGGTTCTATTATCATGGAGCCATTGAGTTTTCTAACCTGTCTCTTATTACAACTACCATATTCGTTGATATGGTTTTCGTTCTAATTGGTTTCCGTGTTTTTAAGACTTATTCTGGTATAATACGCTACTCCTCTTTTGTAGATCTTCAGCGCGTATGCCTTGCTATGCTTTTGTCGTTGGCAATAGCAGAAGTAATGCACTACATAATGTATTTCTGGCAATTTATAAGGTTCATGCGTCTTCAAGGTCGTCAAATTGCTGTTATGTATCTTGTGGCTACTATAGGAATGGTAATTTTCCGAGTGTTAGTAAAAGCAATTTACGATGTATATTTAAATCCCAATAGAAAAGTTCGAACACTTATATATGGTATTCAAGAAGGTGGAATAGGAATTGCTAATAATATATGCAACGATAGAAATACTAATTTCTTGTTGAAGGGTTTTATTTCTCATGATGATTTGTATTCTGGAAATACGTTAATGGGTGAAAAGATATACACGATTGATAGTCAGTTAGAAGAGGCCATCGAAAATCTGAATATTAAAGCTGTGCTTGTTTCGCCTATTCAAGTAAATAAGTTCCGTGCTGATACAAGACTACAAGATATGCTCATCAATGCAAATGTGAAGATTTATCTTACCGAACATACAAAAGAATGGACTGGTGAAGATGATTTGACACATGTACAATTTAAGGAAATAAACATTGAAGATTTATTGCCACGCGATGAAATAGCTGTAGATATGGATGCTATCGGTAACTTGCTAAATGATAAATGTATTATGATTACAGGTTCAGCAGGCTCAATAGGTTCAGAGATTGTACGTCAGATTTCTATTTATAAGCCTGGTAAACTTATTCTTATAGACCAGGCGGAAACTCCCCAACATGATATTAGATTGATGATGGGCTTTGAGTATCCTAATATAAAAGTTGACACCATTGTTGCGAATATAACAAATTTTGATAGAATGGAATCTATCTTTAAGCAGTATAGACCAGAATATGTTTTCCATGCTGCTGCATATAAACATGTTCCGATGATGGAAAATAATCCTTCTGAAAGTATCCAAAACAATGTTTGGGGTACAAAGGTAATTGCCGACTTAAGTGTTAAGTATGGCGTTAGAAAGTTTGTAATGGTATCAACTGACAAGGCAGTAAATCCAACAAATGTGATGGGTTGTTCAAAACGTATCTGTGAAATTTATTGTCAGAGTTTGAATAAAAAAATCAATCAAGATAAAACGAAAGAAGTTTCAACTCAGTTTGTAACTACTAGATTTGGTAATGTTCTTGGTTCTAATGGCTCTGTTATTCCATTGTTCGAGAAGCAAATAAAGAGTGGAGGCCCAGTTACTGTTACCGACCCTAACATTATTCGTTTCTTTATGTTGATTCCTGAAGCTTGTAAGTTAGTTTTAGAGGCTGGAACACACGGAAAGGGTGGTGAAATTTTTGTTTTTGATATGGGTAAACCTGTTAGAATAGCTGACCTCGCAAAGAGAATGATAAAACTTTCTGGTGCAGAAAATGTGAAGATTGAATATACAGGTCTGCGAGAGGGAGAAAAACTCTATGAAGAAGTATTAAGTACAACTGAAAATACCCTGCCAAGTTTCCACGAAAAAGTAAGAATAGCTCAAGTTAGAGAGTATGATTATGATGCTGTAAGCAAACAAATAGAAGAGCTTTTGCTGATAAGTCATACATATGATAATATGGAAATTGTAAAGGTAATGAAATCTATAGTACCTGAATATATTAGCAATAATAGTATTTATTCAGTATTAGATAAGTAATTGCATTAAAAATATATTGTACCTCTATTTTCCTTTAAGTACGTCTATTCTCAATAAAATTATTGATGACGTTAAACTACTTAGTCATCCTTTAAAAACAATATTTCAGCATAAGGCTTGTATTGACAAGCTCTATGCTGATTCTTTTTATAAGGTCCAAAAGAACTCTCATAGCTTTTTTGAAGTTATATGCTGCTGCAGA
>NZ_BAKF01000049.1 GCF_000614025.1 Prevotella aurantiaca JCM 15754 | reverse complement strand
TTTATGCTGAAATATTGTTTTTAAGGGACAACTAATTAGAATTTTTAAAAATGTAATTACGTTTTTAAATTTTATAATTATAATTTATCAGACTTCTTATTATATTCAATCTTATAATAATAAAAGAGAGAACTTTTGTCAAAAATACACTATTGATTCTGTATTTCTTACACAATTTCGACAAGCTTTTCAGTATTATTATAAACACATTAGGAAACTTTGTATAAAATGCTTGGTGATAAGATATTTTTTTGTAACTTTGTTGTCAAAACAGAACATAAAATATACAAAAACGTATGCTTACATTAAAGCTCATCAGTGAGGAAACTGAACGTGTAATAGAAGGTCTTGAAAAGAAGCATTTCAACAATGCTAAAGAGACTATTGAGAGAGTTTTGGAACTCGATAAATCACGTCGTGATTACCAACAAAAACTCGATAACAATAAGCAACAGCAAAATCTTCTTTCAAAACAAATTGGTGGTTTAATGAAAGAAGGTAAGAAAGAAGAAGCTAATGAAACAAAAGACAAGGTAGCTGAACTAAAGGCTCTGGATAAGAATTTACAAAATAATATGGATAAAGCACAAGCCGATATGATCGACTTATTGCTTACAATTCCAAACATCCCTCATGCAGATGTACCTGAAGGTAAAGACGCCAACGATAACATTATAGTAAAAGAAGGTGGAGAAAAACCAACTTTCAATAATGAGGTTCTCTGTCATTGGGATTTGTGCAAGAAATATAATCTCGTAGATTTTGACCTTGGCGTAAAGATAACAGGAGCAGGTTTTCCTATTTATATAGGAAAAATGGCTCGTTTTCAACGCGCTTTAGAAGCATTCTTTCTTGAAGAAGCACGTAAAAGCGGTTACTTAGAAGTTCAACCACCCCTACTTGTTAACCAAGCATCAGGTTTAGGTACTGGACAGTTACCTGACAAAGAAGGACAAATGTATCATGCACAGGCTGATGACCTTTATTTAATCCCAACTGCAGAAGTTCCAGTAACAAATATCTTCCGTGATGAAATTTTAGACGAAAAAGAACTACCTATCAAACGTTGTGCATATTCTTCGTGCTTCCGTCGTGAAGCTGGTAGTTATGGAAAAGATGTACGTGGACTCAATCGCTTACACCAATTCGACAAAGTAGAAATTGTACGAATTGATACCCCACAACATTCTTACCAATCATTGAATGAAATGCTGGAACATGTTGAAAATCTGTTAGTAAAGTTAGAACTACCATATCATATTCTTAAACTCTGTGGTGGTGATATGAGCTTCACCTCTGCAATCTGCTACGACTTTGAAGTATGGAGTGCAGCACAAGGGCTCTGGTTAGAAGTAAGTTCTGTTTCTAACTTCGAAAGTTATCAAGCTAATCGCTTACATTGTCGCTATCGTCATGCTGACGACAAGAAGATAGAATTATGCCATACACTAAATGGCTCGGCATTGGCTTTACCTCGTATTGTTGCAGCTATATTAGAAAATAACCAAACTCCTGAAGGAATAAGAGTTCCTAAAGCACTTGTACCTTACTGTGGATTTGAAATGCTTGATGACAAAAACTTTTAAATATTAAGCTTATAGCCCAAATAATATTCTTTACCAGAAGTTGAGTTGCTGTTAATGTTCATTCTGCAACAATTCTATAAAAACAGCGTCTACTCTACTTTTCGTAATATCAATAACGCATAAACACAAAAGAGAGTATATAAAATAAATTCTATAGACAACTTAACCTTTAAAACATGAACAAGATTATCAGCAAAGAGCAATTTTCCGAGAAAGTCTTTTGCATCGTTGTAGAAGCACCGCTCATAGCACGCAGCTGTAGGCAGGTAACTTTGTAATAGTGCGCGTAGATCAAAATAGCGAGCGCGTGCCTTATACTATTGCTAAGGCTGACCCTAAAAAAGGTACACTCACTATGGTAATACAAGAGGTTGGACTTTCATCTACTAAGTTCTGCCAACTTGAACCAGGCGACGAAGTTCTTGACATTGTTGGTCCATTAGGACAAGCGTCTCACATTGAAAACTATGGCACAGTAGTATGCGCTGGTGGCGGTATAGGTATCGCAGCAATCCTACCAATTCTAACAGCATTTAAGAAAGCTGGCAACCGTGTTATCTCCGTATTAGCAGGTCGTACGAAAGAATTAGTAATTATGGTTGATGATGTAGCCGAATACTCCGACGAAGTTATCATTATGACTGATGACGGCAGTATGGGTAAACAAGGAGTAATAACAGTAGGAGTTGAAGAAGTACTTCAACGAGAAAAAGTAGACAAATTACTTGCTATCGGACCTCCTATCATGATGAAATTTACATCATTGATGGCAAAGAAATATGGCATTCCAAACGATGTTTCTTTGAATACTATTATGGTAGACGGAACTGGTATGTGTGGTGCTTGTCGTCTTACTATTGGCGGAAAAACTAAGTTTGTCTGCATTGATGGTCCAGAATTTAATGGTGACCTCGTTGATTGGGACGAAATGTTCAAGCGAATGGGCACCTTTAAAGGTGTAGAGCGTGAAGAAATGGAAAAGAAACAAAACCAGATTGGCCATCACCATATAGAAGTTGAAGTTACTGAAAAAAGCACAATAACGACAGAACTAACTCCAGCAGAAGAAACAAAACAGGATTTAGCAGAACTTACAGATCGTAATGCCGAGTGGCGTGCAGTATTGCGTAAAGATATGAAGCCTAAAGAGCGTACAGCAATCGAAAGAGTACAGATGCCTGAACTGGATCCTGCATATCGAGCAACAACACGTTTGGAAGAGGTAAATAAAGGCCTTACAAAAGAAATGGCAATGCGCGAAGCACAACGCTGTCTTGATTGCGCAAAACCAAGTTGTGTAGAAGGTTGCCCTGTAAATATTAATATTCCAAGCTTCATTAAGAATATTGAGCGTGGGCAATTCCTTAACGCTGCACGTGTTTTGAAAGACACTTCAGCTTTACCAGCAGTCTGCGGTCGTGTTTGTCCTCAAGAGAAACAATGTGAAAGTCGCTGTATTCACTTAAAGATGAATGAGCCAGCAGTTGCAATTGGTTATCTTGAAAGGTTTGCAGCTGACTATGAACGCGAAAGCGGCAATATAACATTACCAGAAATTGCACCGTCAAATGGGATTAAAGTTGCAGTTATTGGTTCTGGTCCTGCAGGACTTAGCTTTGCAGGAGATATGGTTAAACGTGGATTCGAGGTTTATGTATTCGAAGCTTTACATGAAATCGGAGGTGTACTTAAATATGGTATTCCTGAATTCCGTTTGCCTAATAAGATTGTTGAAGTTGAAGTTGAAAACTTAAGAAAACAAGGTGTTCATTTCCAAACAGATACAATTGTTGGTAAAACAATTAGTGTAGAAGAATTAAAAGAAAACGGATTTAAAGGTATCTTTGTTGGTTCAGGTGCTGGTTTACCAAACTTTATGGGTATTCCTGGTGAAAATAGTATCAATATTCTTTCAAGTAACGAATACCTTACACGTGTTAACTTAATGGATGCAGCCAACCCAGACACTGATACGCCAATTATTATTGGAAAGAAAGTACTTGTTGTCGGTGGTGGTAATACTGCTATGGATTCATGCCGTACAGCAAAACGTCTTGGTGCAGAAGTTACACTCGTATATCGTCGCTCGTTAGAAGAAATGCCTGCTCGTGTAGAAGAAGTAAAACATGCACAGGAAGAAAAAATCAATTTCCTTACACTTCATAATCCTAAAGAATACATTGCTGACGAAAACGGACGCGTTTGTGGAGCCATACTTGATGTTATGGAACTTGGTGAACCTGATGAAAGTGGACGTCGTAGTCCACGTACAACTGGTAAAACTATAACTATCGAATGTGACCAAGTTGTTGTCGCAGTAGGTGTATCTCCTAATCCACTTGTACCTAATTCTATTGAAGGTTTGGAATTAGGACGCAAGAACACGATTGCTGTTAATGATGGAATGCAAAGTTCTATTCCAGAAATCTATGCAGGTGGCGATATCGTACGTGGAGGTGCTACTGTAATTCTCGCAATGGGAGATGGAAGAAAAGCTGCTCTAAATATGGCAAATAGTTTATTCGAGAAATAAACATTATATATACATAATTAAAAGAGCTAAGGAAGAACTGTTAAAGTTTTTCTTTAGCTCTTTTCATATAATATCAATATACAGTTTTAATGAAAAAACAGAAATAAACTTCTGCAAAAAATCGAGGAAACAACATATAGGTATCATAATAAAAAGTTTAGATTTTTTTCTTTTTCTTCTTAAAAAGGCGTATCTTTGTAAAATACAATATAATAAAGCGATTTACTAAATCTTATAAATTAAATTTATGGAAGAGAATTATTTTGCCCCATCAGAGTTAATTATTAACGAAGATGGAGGAATTTTCCACCTTCATTTAAAACCACAACAATTAGCAGATAAGGTCATCTTGGTTGGTGATCCTGGGCGTGTTGCCTTAGTTGCATCACATTTTGATGGCGTAGAATGTGAAGTTAACAATAGAGAATTTAGAACCATTACAGGTAAGTTCAAAAATAAACGTATAACAGTAGTAAGTACAGGTATTGGCTGTGATAATATTGACATTGTACTTAATGAATTAGACGCTTTAGCCAATATTGATTTTGAAACAAGAAAAGAGAAAGCTAATGTCCGTCAATTAACTTTGGTACGTATAGGCACTTGTGGAGGACTTCAACCTAACACTCCTATCGGAACATTCATAGCATCAGAAAAAAGCATAGGTTTCGATGGCTTGCTCAACTACTATGCAAATCGGGAAAAGTTAGACATCGAATTTGAAGAAGAATTCAAGAAGCAAGTAAAATGGCTACCACAATTGGGCAATCCATACGTGGCAAATGCAGACAAGGAATTGTTAGAACAAATCGCACAAGACGATATGGTACGTGGAGTTACTATCGCTTGTGGTGGTTTTTTTGGACCTCAAGGTCGCCGTCTGCGCATCCCATTAGCTGACCCTCAGCTTAATGAAAAAATTACCGAGTTCGAATATAAAGGTCATAAAGTAACTAACTTCGAGATGGAGAGCAGTGCTTTAGCTGGTTTAGCATTCCATATGGGCCATAAAGCCCTAACTTGCTGTATGGTAATAGCTAATCGACGCCAAAAGGAAGCTAATTCAGGCTATAAGAATACTATTGACGGATTAATAAAGAAAGTTCTTGAAAGAATCTAAATATCATTATTTTACAGACGAAAACTAAAGGATTAAGGAGTTTAGCTGTTTGAATCAATAGAAATATCTTTTCTTTAATAGTGTACATATAAAGACAGCTTTAATCCTTAATTCTGTTATATACAACATTCCATAATGCAAGTAAATACTAACGTTCTCAACTCTTCAGAAACAATCTGTGCATTAGCAACACAACCAGGTGGTGCAATAGGTTTAATAAGAGTATCGGGCAGTAAAGCTATTGAAATTGTTGATTCTATTTTCTCACGTTCTATACTAAATGTTCCTGCTAATACCTTGCATTACGGAGAGATACTTGATAGAGAACATCAAACTATAGATGAAGTTGTTGTTTCTGTTTGGCGTGCCCCTCACTCATATACTGGCGAAGACTCTGTAGAAATTTCGTGCCACGGTTCTTCATACATCTTAGAACAAATACTCCATCGTCTCATAGAGAATAATTGCCGCCAAGCCAAGCCTGGTGAATACACTCAACGTGCTTATCTAAACGGAAAGATGGATTTATCGCAAACTGAAGCTGTTGCAGATCTTATTTCCTCTACAAATAAAGCATCATATAAACTTGCACTCTCACAACTCAAAGGGCATTTTTCTTCTGAACTTTCTTTGCTACGTAGACAGTTACTTAAAATAAATTCTCTTCTTGAACTTGAACTTGATTTTTCTGATCATGAAGAATTAGAGTTTGCTGATCGTACAGAATTAATAAATCTTGCTGAGGAAATTGATAATAAAGTAACATCTCTTGCTCTTTCGTTCAAGACAGGACAAGCCCTTAAAAATGGTATTCCTGTAGCTATTATTGGCAAAACAAACGTAGGAAAATCCACTTTATTGAATTGTCTTCTCCATGATAACCGTGCAATTGTAAGTGATATTCATGGAACTACTCGCGACGTCATAGAAGATACTATCGGAATCAATGGTGTAGATTTCCATTTTATTGATACAGCTGGTATAAGAAAAACTACTGATTATGTTGAGCAACTCGGTATTGAACGTACTTTAGCTACACTTGAAAAGGCTCATATCATTCTATGGGTAATAGATAAAGAACCCACTGAAAGCGAAAAAAATGAGATTTTTAATCAATGCGCAGATAAACATCTTATTTTAGTACACAACAAAGTAGACGATCTTAACAACTCTACTATTCAGCAAAATAATATTTCTATTTCTAATCAGCTCAATAAATACACTTATCATGAAATTTCAATTTCTGGTAAATATAATTTAGGCATCAACGAACTTGAAACTTTAATATATGAGGTAGCCGATTTACCAGAAATTTCAGAAAATACAACTATCGTAACTAATGCTCGACACTACGATGTGTTAACTCGTGCTCACGCGTCACTTTTAAGAGTACAAGAAGCAATGGCAATGAATCTAAGTGGCGATCTAATTTCTGAAGATTTAAAAGATACAATCGCCATACTTGCTGAAATTACAGGCGACCAAATCACTCCGCAAGAAACACTACATAATATATTTAAACATTTTTGTATTGGCAAGTAGTTCTATCAAAAACAAATTATATATATACAATATAAACACGTTATATACAGCATTTTATAATTTTGTATTCAACTAATACTCAAAATTAAAAACTTTCGTTTTATTTTTATAAAGTACTTCTTAATTCTTCTTTACTCATCAGCTACTCCTAACTATCTCCTGTTTCTTAATTATGGCAATCCCACAAGGCATTCTACCTTCTATTAACTCATAAGAAATATCAACATAACCAAGATTCTCAAAGAATTGCTTGTACGTTTTCTCATTAAACTTTCCTATAAACGTTTTTGTAAATCGATTGATGAACCATACAAAAACTTTAGATACTCCCCATGTATCACTTATCAAATAAGTAGGTATAATGACTTCTCCGCCTTTTTTACATACTCGCAATAACTCATTTAATGCTATTTCAGGGTGCTCTATTAGATGAATAACATTAGCTGCAACCACCTTATCGAACTCATCATTAGGATAATTAAGTTGTAGGATATTCCCTTTTTCTATCGTGACATTACCAAAGTTTTTACAACGTTTACACGACTGAGACAACATCCCATCAGAAAAATCGGTAGCTATAAGTTTTTTACAGATAGCAGCAATATGTATACTTATCATACCCGTACCACAAGCACACTCTAATACTATATCATTAGGAGATATTCTTTCTGCAACTTTCTTGCATATTTCCTTATTAACCTTGCCATTGTAGAAGTTCTCAAAGAACTCATAATAATTAGACACTATATCCCAGAACATAACTTTTAATATTTTGTTTTTACAAAGTTCGACAAATAACTTTGCAACCTGGTTGCAAAGTTATCTTTGAGAATAAAAATGGCTGGATACTTTTAATTTGGTTATCGAAAATAAATATTAGAGAATTTAGTACACAAATAGAATGTAACTTACAATCAACCAACATCATTTTAATTATTCATGAAGAGAATCTCACAAATCTTCAACTTGAAAAACCCACCTATAAAACTGGCAAAGTTATTAAAAGAAAAATGTAATTACAAAATGACGAAAATATAATTATAAAATTTAAAATTATAATTAATATTTTTTATTTAGTAATTATAAAAAGTCGAACTGTCTTTGCTTCTCAATAAACTATTTTGAATAAAAAGAAAGAATTACCTTGATGTATAATTAAGTACTATAAAATATTATCAAATACCTATTTATCATGTAATATTAAGAAACTTAAGTTTACAAAGATTACTTGCTATATTGACCAAAATCATAACTTCTTATATTAAAGCCCTCTCAACTTCTATTTAAATCTACTAATAACTTAAAAATAATGTTTGTTTGAAATAAGATATTATCTAATTAGCTATTCATCATTTTAGAAATTATTTGATATAACAAAAAGAAATGACTCTCCAACATATTTTTAGACCCATATATAAAAAAAATATTGCTGTCCGGTAAAAATAAACTGAAAGCTCTGTATCTCTTTGTCCATCGGTATTGCGGCCGTTTTACTCATCCAGGGGATTGGTTTTCAGTTTCAAACTGTAAGCATTATAAAATGCACTTGTTTTAACAAGAAAAGACCTATAATAACCGATAATTCTAAGAAATAATAAGTTTAAGTCTATTTTCACTAACACAGATAGCTCCAAAAAAGTTTTACCGGACAGCAATAATAAAAAAAAAGAAAGAGGTAATTGCATTAAAATTTTCAAGCAATATTTTAACAAAAATTTAACTCTCTCCAGGCACAAATGTTACCCAGTCCTATTATTGATTACAATACCTTTGCACCAGAAATTTAATTAAAAGCATTATGATTGAAAATAAAATGTTCTGTTTCCAGTGTCAGGAAACAGCAAAAGGAACAGGATGCACCATCAAAGGTGTTTGTGGTAAAGAGGCAGAAACCTCAAAATGGCAAGATTTATTGCTTAGCGTTGTACGTGGTGTAGGAACTATTCAACATGAATTGGGGGAAACGGCATCAAACGAAGTAGCCGATTTTCTTATAGATGCAATGTTCTCAACCATTACTAACGCAAACTTTGATGACCAAAGCATTTTAAATAAGGTAGATACGGGTATTGCATTGAAAAAACAACTGCTAGAAAAAGCTTCAACAAAAAACATTATTCTTCCTGACTACCAAGAGGTTTGCTGGGGAGGTGAAAAATCTGATTATTCAGCAGAAGGTGAGCGAGAAGGAGTTCTTCGTAATGAAAATGCGGACCTTCGTTCATTAAAAGAACTTACAATTCTTGGTCTTAAAGGTATTGCAGCTTACTATGACCATGCTGGCCGTTTGGGTAATACTAGTGAAGAAATTATCACATTCATTTGCAAGGCACTTGCGGTAATTAGTAATCCAAATGCTGATATGGAGACACTTCTTGGTATCGTGCTTGAAACTGGAAAATATGGAGTAGACGTAATGGCGCTACTCGACAAAGCTAATACAGAGGCATACGGCAATCCAGAACTTACAAAAGTTAATATCGGTGTAGGTAAAAGACCTGGAATTCTTATATCTGGACACGACCTTAAAGATATTGAAGATTTACTTATCCAAACTGAGGGTACAGGTATTGATATATATACTCATGGCGAAATGTTGCCAGCACACTATTATCCACAGCTTAAGAAATACAAACATCTTGTAGGCAACTATGGAAATGCTTGGTGGAAGCAGAAAGAAGAATTTGCAAGCTTCAATGGCCCTATCGTATTTACTACAAACTGTATCGTACCCCCAGCAAAAAATGCAAACTATTCTAACAGAGTATTTACTACCAATTCTACAGGATTCCCAGGTTGGAAACATATCACAACTGGAAAAGACGGAAAGAAAGATTTCTCTAAAGTTATTGAATTAGCTAAAACCTGCAAAGCTCCACAGGAAATAGAAACAGGAGAGATTATAGGAGGTTTTGCCCACGCACAAGTATTTGCATTGGCTGACCAGGTCGTTGATGCAGTAAAAAGTGGTGCTATCCGTAAATTTGTAGTAATGAGTGGTTGTGATGGACGTATGAAAAGTCGTAACTATTACGAAGAGTTTGCCAAAGCTTTACCGAAAGATGTAGTAATTCTTACCAGCGGTTGTGCGAAATATAAATACAATAAACTAAACCTTGGAGATATAAATGGCATTCCACGTGTTCTTGATGCTGGGCAATGTAATGATTCATACTCTTGGGCAGTAGTAGCACTAAAATTAAAAGAAATATTTGGTGCAAATGATATTAACGATTTGCCAATCTTCTTTAATATTGCATGGTATGAACAGAAAGCAGTTATCGTTCTTCTTGCACTTCTGCATCTTGGAGTAAAGAATATACACATCGGTCCTACCCTTCCAGCTTTTGTTTCTGAAGGTGTACTAAAGGTTCTTGTTGAAAACTTTGGTCTTGCAGGCAACTCTACAGTTGAAGAAGATATTCAAAAATACATTCTCTAACCACATACCCCTCGATAGAAATATCGAGGGATTTTTCTTTTATAGACAATAAGAAAGTATATAATCCGTTATTCCTAAAAGCGAAACAAAATGGAAGTATCGATAAACGAAACACTCTCACATAGTCCTTTATTTAACGGATTAACTGCTAAGGAAATTAAAGAATTACTGCAAACGGTAAATTTTAAAATTGTGGAATATCCTGCCAAGGAAATTTACACCCTAGCAGGTATGCCTTGTAAGTATGCGGATTTTATTCTAAAAGGGGAACTGATATCACGCATGACAGGATTATCAGGTAAGCAAGTACAAATAGACCGCTTGAAAGCTTGTATTTTAATAGCACCTGCTTTTATTTTCGCTAAAAATAATGCTATGCCTGTTAGTGTCGAAACAGCACAACATACTACGATATTGCGTATGATGCCTTCAGAACTAAAACATTTAATAGATAACAATGAACGCATACGTATGAATTTCATTCAGCTTCTTTCATCTATAGATGTTTTCCTTACTCAAAAACTGCGTATGCTTTCCCTGTTCACAGTTCGTGAAAAAGTGGCTTATTTCTTAATGAAAGCAGCTAAAGAACAACAAAGCCGTACTATTAAACTCAGCAATAGTCGTCAGGAAATAGCTGATACATTCGGTATTCAAAAATTCTCGCTATTACGTTGTTTATCAGAATTCGAAGATAATGGAGCCATAAAAATAGATGGAAAACAAATAACTATTCTTAATTCAGATAAGATGAAATAAAGAAGATCTATTAGTTCCAAAGTTTCACAAACAAAAACAACTATATTATATAAAAATACTGCCAATGGTCATTATATTCCATTGGCAGTATTTTTATTGATATCTATATTCAACTTATTACAGACAATAATTCTTGTTTACATTATCATTGAATATTATATGTATGTACACTAGTTCCCTGTGCTGAAGGCAAATAGTTTATACCCCACCAACACATTTGTAAGAGAGCAAAATTAATAATGAGAATCCACATAGCTACCTCTAAATTACAATTCTTACGCAAACGATAATGAATATATGTAAGATATGCCAACCAAGTAGCAGCTGCCCAAGTTTCCTTAGGATCCCAAGCCCAATAATGTCCCCATGCTTCTTTTGCCCAAAGAGCACCTGTGAGCATACCCAACGAGAGGAATGCCCAACCTATATAAACGAGATTGTCTGTTATATCAAGCTCCTTGTGGGTTACTATCTTGCTTTTCTTGAAGAACAACAGATAAACGGCCATCACGAAAGCACCGCCCAAGAGTGCGTAAGCAAACATATAAATGATTACGTGTGGTGCAAACCAAGGACTCTGCAATGCAGGCATAAGGGTTTTGCTATGAATTTCTGGTTTCAAAAGATTGAAGCAAATGAAAACCAGAGAAAGCACTGTGGAAAATGACAATAGCCACTTATAATCCCAACGACTGTAAACAATGATGCCTGCTAATGGCAGGAAGAAAGAATACCACAAACGCGTTTCGCCCATAGTACGCATTGGAGGACGGTCAAGAGCTATCCACATAATGAGGATATAACTGAAAAATACCGCCAATCCAAGTATCGTAGCACTATAAGCCACTATCTTCTTATCTTTCCATGCTGCATAAGCACCTGTCGCCCAAAGCAACACAGCTGCTACAGCAAAATATATAAAGTAATTCCAGAACGCTATCATTTCTTATCTTCCTCCTTCTTATATTTATTACGACCTGCTGTGATAAACATGAGAACTGCACCTATGAGCAACAGGTAGATGCCCACATAAGTGGCAGGCAACCAAGGGTCGGATACGAGTTCATACACGCTGAGGGTGCTCCACTTTCCTTGTTCCTTATTGAAATCAAGCTGATAAATCTTCCACGAACCAATTGAAAATGGCTTATTCACCTCAATATGCGCCTGAATGGCATTACCATCTTGAGTGTAGACGTTTACATCTGACGCATAGCGCAATGGTTCGCGAGCCGACATTGCTATTTCAGTCTTATCGTCAAGCTTTAAACTCGACATGGGGAACATATAACTTCCCGAACTTACCCAGCCTTTCTTTACTACACTACCCTTCTGTGCCTTGATTAGAATGGCTGTAGCGGCACCTTTACCTTTATACTCAACAAATCCGCCAGCATTGATGCGCATTCCTAAATCGTCCATTTTCATCATCTGCATCATCTGTGCTGGCATTCCTTTCATCATCTTGAGCATACTTGCAGGCATGGCGTCCTCAATGTATTTCTCCACTGTGATGTTCCAACCTAAAAGTTCTTCGGAAGTGAAATTTTGCTCAATAATGATATTCTGCGGTTTGTCTTTGGGTAGAACCTTGCCAGTCTTGCTATCGAATATCGCCAACTTTGGAGGATATTCGTCAATTGTGAACTTCTGCAACTCAATGGCAAGTGGCAACTCGTGTACCTCTTGATGGTCATCGATTCCACGCCATTCGGGTTTACCTTCTTCGCAATACATCTTGAGGCGTTGCATATCGGCAGAACCTAATGTACCGCAAGTTACGAAGACAAACAATCCTAAGTGACTGATGAGCGAAGGAATAAATCGCTTCTGGAAGTGCATGAGCTGCTGAATACCCACCTCTGCCACAATTACAATGTTCCAAAGATAGATGAGAACGAAGGGCCAAAAGCTGAGCATACGGGTAAGTCCGATAGGGTCTACAGCAGGGCGACCTTCAGGAACTTGGCGGCTCAAGCCCATAATAATGGTAAGTACAGACGCAGCAGCAAGTGCTGGCACTGCCGCCTCAACCTGCGTCATAAATTTAAAAAGATATACTTTAGAGCGGAGGGCATAGAACAGTCCTAACGCTACTATAAGTATTGCCAATGCAATAATATTGGCTGGCCACATAAAGACAAGCCATTCCACAGGGCCTATAGAAACTTGTAATAGGGCTCCTGTTATCAGAAGCCCTACACTTATAGCAATTCCCTCGCGGTATTTCCAAGGTTTATTCCACATACTTTAATATGTCTATGTTCAATGTTTAGAGGTTTATGCCCCACACATTACATTTCCTTTGTAATGAATCTGCCATTCTTCTTGGCTGTCTTCACCCATTGAGGAACTACATTGTCAATAAAGTTCTTCTTCTGAGCCTTGAGTTTCTTCATATCAAGACCGATGTAGCTTTGAGCTTTATCCTTAGTAGAAATGTCTGGCATTGGCACTTCCTTGCTGTAACCATGGCGAGCCAATACACGAGCAATATCAATACGTGCTGTCTGCGCATAGTTTAGGGCTACACCAAGCAGGCGAGTAACTTCCTGTGGTGCGTGGAAGCTGGCACCATGGCTTGCCACTGCATAGTCCCAACGCCATTGGCTCTTGCGCAGTGCGGTCAATATTGGTTCCATTTCCTTTTCAGTTGCTCCCTTCTCCCAAGCAAACTTAGCCTCGATATGTGCACGAGCCAACTCTTTCTCTACACGGTTACGGATATCAAAGACTTTCTCTTGACGCTCATATACGTTCTGACGCAATGTCTCTTCGCTTTGACGGTGGCAAGTCTGACAAGTGCGGTTGATATTTGCCAATGGTGATGTGATGTGGTGACTGGTGTACTTTATACCACCTTCTTGAATGTAAGGCATATGGCAATCGGCACAACTCAATCCACGTTGAGCGTGAATACCCTGCTTGAAAAGCTCGTAACCTGGGTGCTGAGCTTTCAGAACCTTAGCCTTAGAGAGTGGGTGTATATAATCGTAGAAACCTATAGAGTCGTAATATTCCTCAGCAGCTTCACAAGTAAGTCCCTTATCTTGTGGGAACTTTAGGTAATTACCATTATCCTTTTCAAAGTAATACTCGGTATGGCATTGTGCACAAACCAATGAACGCATTTCCTGATGACTTGCCTTCTTCACGTCCTTACCAGCACGTTGCCAAGCCTCATAAAGAGCAGGACGAGCAGGTCTCAAATCCATATTGCGAGCATCGTGGCAGTCTGAGCAACCTACTGAATTCATAACTTCGTTACCCCACTGGCTCCACTTAGCGGCATAGAAAGCATTCTTGCCCTTCTCACGCATCAAACGAGGAACATCAGGACCTTTACATGTCCAGCAAGTACCTGGTTGCATATCTTCCTGACCATCTACGCCTGGCGAGCCTGTACGCAAAATCTTACGTAAATCCTCAATAGCATGACGATGCCCACGAGGAGTGTTGTACTCACGAGAGAAAGCATAACCTGCCCACAAGATAACCATTTCTGGGCGTTGAGCCAATACATCAACTTCTTGCGAAGAGTTGTATTTACTTACAAAAGAAGTATCCTCAGTCATTGCCCAAGTCTGATACTCTTTCGGGAAATCTTCAGCAAACTTCTCATTCTGACTCACAATAGAGTCGGTCATCACTGTTCGGCGATTATTGAACACTGAGGCAACTTCTGCACGACGTTCCAACATAGAAGAACAAAGCATTCCGAGAACGAAGATAATAACCATTGCTCCGCCGAAGAGCAACCATCCTTGCCATTTCTTTAATTGTCTAGCCATATTGTTTGATTTTTATTTTTTATCAAGTAAATTTTGCAACCATTGTGGTACTGGAGATGGAGGTATGGGCACTTGCGTTTCTGCATTTGGAGTTCTACTTAGTGTATTCATACCACCATGAGCAACATCACGATGACAATCCCAACAAGCCATACCCTCGCCACATTTTGCTTGCATATATCCAATTTTTCCTGTACGCACGTCTCTTGTATTAAGTTCTGTATGACAACGAATACAGTTGTCCATTATTACTTCTGACGATGCCTCTTCCGCCATAATAGCTTGACGTTCCGAACGAGTTACAAAGTAAGCCACATGCTTCATACCGTCCATACCTTTAAATAGGTATTTAGCAGCTATGCTTGAGTGTGGCACATGGCAATCGTTACATGTTGCATCTCTTCCGTGGCTGGAATGCGCCCATGTAGCATAATAAGGAGCCATAATGTGACAGTTTACACAAGCAGCGGGGTCGTCGCCCACAATATAAGTGTGCATACGAAGAAGATAGAAAAACAATCCTCCTAATCCCACAATGACACCCGATATAACAAGCGATACCACCTTTTGGCGGTAAGTCAGTTCGGGAAACCATGATGTAAGCTTTCGCAGATTCATTGTGATATATTTTTTTATTATAATAAATTCAATTATTAACCTTATGGGGGCAAAGATAGTTAAATTTATGCAAGCTGTCAATAGTTTATCCTCATTTATTATGATTTAAACTTATAATAAATGTTTAAAATATTAATATATTGCAAAAGATGTGTCTATGGGCACAAATGTTACCTTTTATACCAAACTAACTAAATATTTTTGTAAGTTAAAACATAAGAAACTATTAAGTAAAATGAAAAAAATGCATCGTTGGTTCGGACTGATTCTCTGTCTGTTCCTTATCGGTTTTTGTGTATCTGGTATCATCTTGAATCACCACGAGATATTCTCCAACATCAACGTTTCCCGCTCGCTTATGCCAAGTAGCTATGCGTATAAGAACTGGAATCAGGGACTGATGCGAGGAACACTTGCAAAAGGCGACAGTATTATTATATATGGTGAAAATGGATTTTTCCTCACCGATAAACTTGGTGTTAAGATAAAGGACTTCAACAAAGGTATGCCTTCTGGCGTTGAGTTGCGCAACATCAAAGCCATTACCCGCACCCGTTCGGGCGAAATATGGGCAGTAGGCAACTTCCAGCTATTCCATCTTGAGAACAACAGTTGGCAGACAGTAGACCTTGATGGCCTTGACACTCGATTGGTAGATGTTACTTCGCGTGGCGACTCGGTGGTTGTAGCATCTCGCAACCACCTTTGGCTATCGCCCAATATTGGCAAACCCTTTCGGCAAATACAACTTCGGGCAGGTACCAACCACGATGGCAAGGTATCACTCCTACGCACCGTATGCTGATACATAGCGGAGCACTTTTTGGAACAATCGGTAAGCTCGTCGGCGACGCAGTAGCTATCGTCTTGATTATTCTCTGCATCTCAGGTGTATGGTTCTTCATTGCACGTAAGACACGTGCTGGCAAGTCGCAACTCAAGACACTTTATTGGGTGCATCGCCGCATTGGCAGAATCACAATCGCCCTTACACTGTTCGTTACCATCACAGGTTGGTTTCTCCGTCCACCTGCAATGGTAGCCATAGTTAAAGGACGTGTGCCTGCCTTACCTTTCACGGTACAGGACAGCAAGAATCCTTGGAACGACCAACTGCGCGCCGTGCGTTACGATTCTGCCGAAAAAGACTGGCTCATCTACACCTCAAAAGGTTTCTATGCACTGCAAGACCTCCGCTCTACCCCACGTCCTGTCAAGGGAACACCAAAGGTAAGCTATATGGGACTTTCTGCTTTCTATCAAGTAAACACAGGACAATGGCTCGTAGGTTCGTTCAACGGTCTTTATCTCTGGAGCCGCAATGTGCAGGGCGGAATGCCAAAGGTTGTGCCAATCGACAAGGATATTATGATGGTGGGCTTCAGCAACGATTTCAAAGAGCCATTCCTCATCGACTATTACGAGGGAACTACCTCGCCAAAGATGCCTGCCCAGTTCCAGCAACTACCGATGTCGTTGCACATAGCAGCACTCGAAACCCACACTGGGCGCATTTTCACCTTCCTGCACGACACCAGCAACGTGGTCTATATAGCCATTATAGGGTTGGCTATTGCGTGGTGCCTTTGGACGGGCTATTATCGTCCACGTAAAAACCACAAGAAATACGGCAAGGAAAAGGAGCCTAAGAAACGTCGCCAACAGCTAAGATTAGAGAATGAAGAAAGCGAATGAATTGAAGATAAAGCGTGTTTACCTAACGCCTGAAGAAGGCGACGGGTATCGAATCCTCATAGACCGACTATGGCCAAGAGGAATTGCAAAGGAAAAAGCGTGCATCGACGAATGGAACAAAGCAATTACTCCTTCGTCCGAACTACGCAAATGGTTTGGACACAAGGAGGAAAACTATGCTACGTTTGCCGAAAAATATCGTTCAGAACTTGACAACAATCCAGAGGCTATGCCCTTTGCCAACCATATTAAAGCACTTCTCGAATCGAGCAATGTAACCTTATTATATGGTGCAAAAAGCGAAAACTGCAACCATGCTATCATTCTTAGAGATTGGCTGATAAACAAATAAAATAGAAATGGGTTCAAGATGCTGTATCTTGAACCCATTTTTTGTATTTTCCTATTTAACAAAAGGACTATCAATACTTATTATGGATAGCAATACAACTTCGCTCCTATTTAGTCATCCCTTAAAAACTATATTTCAGCATAAAGTTTGTATTGACAAGCTTTATGCTGATTTTTTTATAAGGT
>NZ_BAKF01000050.1 GCF_000614025.1 Prevotella aurantiaca JCM 15754 | reverse complement strand
GTTTCTTATCTTTTAAATTTGTATTGTATTTCTTACTCGCGGTAGTCTACACCGAACTTCTCCTTGAACTTGGCTGCAAAAAGGTCCTTGTTCTGACTCTTCAAGTCATCAAGACGTCCTGCTTTGTCAAGTTCGTCCCAAGTTTTGTTGGTGAAACTGTCGCTACCAGTACCATCTGGATTGATGTACGAAGCAGCACGAGGCTTAGGCATCTGCTTGATGCTATTCAAGAGTTCTTCTGTAGTAGTACGGTCTGCCGCCATAAGTTTAACATAGTGTGCCTTCTGTTCTGCGGTAATACGACCTTCGCTAATCGCCTGATCAATGATAGCCTCCTGTTCCTTTGCTTCAGATAACTGAAGCTGCTGTTTGTACTCAGCATTGGCTGTTTCAAGAGCATCTACTTGGTTGCCTTGTTTGCTAACTCTCTGACTTTGTTCACAATTGCAGCCTCATCATTGATATTGCTAAATGATGGGATGCTCTTTAATTGGTCTATTAATGCCATGTTTTGATAGTTTTTTGGTTGATTTGTCAACCTGTTATTGAAATATTGATATATCTCCTCATGAGTTGTTGGTGCTGGACCTCCGTCATCCTGCATATCATACACTCCATCTGCAAGTTTCATTTCAACTGCTTCTTGTGCACTTATCCAGTGATCGACCTCGTCAAAGAACTTTGCTGATACATCTTCTGGGTTCATTCCACAGCGTGTAGCAATCATACCTGCAAGGTTACGTTCAAGTTCCTCCATTACTGTAGCCATTCTGCGCAGGTCTGAAGCATTGCCACACGTCCCTCCACTTACGCTATGAAGCATGAGCTTAGCGTACGGACTCATATAGAGTGGCTTACCACAGAGAGCAATAATAGCAGCAATACTGGCAGCAACACCATCAACATATATATTAATGTCTGCCGTGGATGTGCGAAGAGCATTGTAAATAGCTATTCCACTAAAGACATCACCACCATTGCTATTGATGCGTACATCAATCTTGTCATACTGACTTTGCAAGGCAAGTAGCTCACTGACTACTCGTCCACTGTCTACAGGCTGACCATTACCGACCTCTCCATATAAGAGGATAGCTACAGTTCCATTACCAGGTATAATGTTGAAAAAGTTTGAACTCATTATTTCAATTTTTGATGCAAATATCATGTTTTTTCTGGGAGTGACAAAATCGTAAATTCATAGCACAAACCGCTGATTTTATGGTGCAAACAGACAACGTTGTTATAAATAATGGATTTCAAAAAGTCCATAAAATATAAGATATTTGCAAAAGATTTAGGCAATATGACAAAGACAAATATAGACAAAAAAGGTATTGCAAAGTCTCTCTATATGGAGGGAAGTTGCACACAAGAGGAGATAGCTGCAAAAGTTGGAACTACAAGGCAGACTGTCTCTCGCTGGGTGCGTGAAGGAGGTTGGGAGGAGCTTAAAGCTTCATTTACAATCACACCTGACCAGATTATAGCACAGTTCCATCGACAGATTGTTGAAATCAACAACAATATTCAAAATCGTGAAGAAGGTAAGAGGTTTGCTACAGCAAAGGAGGCCGATGCTCTTGCTAAGCTCGCTGGTGCTGTCAAAAAGTTAGAAAGTGATGTAGGTGTTGCAGACTGTATTAGTGTCGCTACGCGCTTTCTCTCCTGGTTACGTCCTCTTGATATTGATGCAGCTAAGCAGTTTAACAACCTCTTTGATGCGTTCATCAAGGACCAAATGGCAAAAGCAAAATGACACAGGAAGAAAGACTTGCATTAAGGAACTGGGGAGAGTTCCATAAATCATTCACCTCTGATATGCCTGTTGAGAATGGGCTGTCAAGACGTGATATTGAACGCAGACGAAAGGAACTGGAACAAGACCCGGTTAAGTGGATTCAGTATTTCTTTCCTAAGTATGCTAAATATGAATTCGCACCTTTTCACGTGCGTGCTATTCGTCGTATTATTGAACACGATGAATGGTACGAAGTACTTTCGTGGAGTCGTGAGCTGGCAAAGTCTACTGTATCTATGTTTGTCTTGATGTATCTTGCGCTCACTGGGCGTAAGAAGTTCATCGTGTTAGCTTCAGCAACTATAACTTCAGCAACACGTTTACTTACACCTTTCAGACTTAATTTTGAGAACAACCCACGTATTAAGCAATTTTATGGCATTCAACAGCTTGTAGGGCAATGGACAGAAACAGACTTCACATGTCGCTGTGGTGCTAAGTTTGTTGCACTTGGTGCTGGTAGTGCTCCACGTGGTGCAAGAAACGAAGCTGTACGACCTGACGTCATCTATCTTGATGACTATGACACAGATGAGGACTGTCGCAACCCTGAAACTCTTAAAAAGAAGTGGGATTGGTTTGAAGGTGCACTCTATCCAACACGTTCTATCTCTGAGCCGACCCTGATACTTTGGTGTGGTAATATCATTGCTAAAGACTGTTGTATTGCACGTGCTGGAGCAATAGCAAAGAATTGGGACATTGTGAACATACGCGACAAGAACGGAAAGTCTACTTGGTCTGTCAAGAATACAGAAGAGCAGATTGATACTGTTCTTGCAGGAATATCTGCAAGAGCCGTACAAGCAGAGTACTTCAATAATCCTGTTTCAGAAGGTAAGATCTTCCGTAATCTTCCATTCGGGAAAGTCCCTGACTTGTCTAAGTTTAAGTTCCTTATCGGATATGGAGACCCTGCTTATTCTGACAGCAAAAAGAAAGGTTCGTCTACCAAGTCTCTTTGGCTAATTGGCAAGTATAAAGGTGTCTACTACATTATAAAAGGTTTTTTGGCTCACGAGACAAATGCAAACTTTATTGGCTGGTACTTTGAACTTGATAAATACGTAGGAGGCAAGGTTCCTGTATATTGGTACATAGAGAACAATAAACTGCAAGACCCTTTCTACGAACAGGTGTTCAAGCCGCTACTACGTGAGGAGCAGCAGCGACGAAAAATAACACTTTTTATACGAAGTGATGGACGAAAGAAAGCTGATAAAGCAACACGTATCGAAGCCAACCTTGAACCAATTGACCGTAATTGTCAATGGGTATTCAATGAAGAGGAAAAAGACAACCCTATGATGCAGGAGCTTATCAACCAGTGCACACTTTTTGAACTTAACTTGCCATACCCTGCTGATGGACCTGACTCTCTTGAAGGTGGAATCACAATGTTAGATGAGAAGATGGCAGAGGTTGAACCCACTATAACTATCAGTTTCATACAATGAATGAGCAAAATCCTTATAAGATGTGATTATGAATAACTTTATCAATATAGAAGACTACGATGCAAGTATTCACCGCGAGATACTTGATGCGCTGCTGCGTAAAGAAAGTCCAACTTATGATCCTCAGATAGTTGAGATATGTGAGGATAGAGCGGTAAGTGAGATGAGGGGGTATCTGAATAAGATTTATGATTGTAACGCCATCTTTTCCGCAAGAGGGGAAGATAGACACCCACTCATTCTTATGTTTGCGCTTGACATCGCTATCTATCATATCTTCACACAGCACAACCCTTATAAGATTGCGAAGATACGCCAGGATAGATATGAGCGTGCTATAGAATGGCTGAAAGGCGTAATGGGAGGAGACGTAACGATTGACGGTGCTCCATTGATGCCTGAAGATGAACTTAAGAACAATAGTCGTTGGCAAATACAAGCTGACGGCTTAAGACCAACATTGCTATGAACAGAAAAAAGAAAAACAGCCCTAAGAGATGAACTTAAGAACAATAGTCGTTGGCAAATACAAGCTGACGGCTTAAGACCAACATTGCTATGAACAGAAAAAAGAAAAACAGCCCTAAGCAAGGCAAAATAATACAAGGTGGAATACTCGTTCCTCAAGGAATGAGACAGCCAGACATCGTGCTACAGATGCCTGAGATATTCATGTTTGACATGAATGCGTATATGCAATCTGTTAAGGCTGCAAGGGGAATAGACTTCTCCAATAGAGCACGTCTGTACGATATGTATGACAGTGCTTCTCTTGACCTTCACCTGTCTGGAGTCATTGCAAAACGTATGCGAGGCGTAACGAAGATTCCTATTGAGTTAGAAGAAATGGTGTACCTGATGATGCAATCAACAATCAGATAAAATCACCCTGGTTCAAACAGCTGAGGAAAGACCTTGTTATGTCAGAGTTCTGGGGTTTCACACTCGTACAGTTCTATCTCAATGAGGAAGGTAATATCCGTTATGACCTTATCAATCGCAAGCACTATGACCCTATACATCGTAAGCTGCTCAAGTATCAAGGTTCAATGGATGGCGTGCCTATTGATGACTTCCCTGATATGCTTTTCGTTGGGAGCGAACGTGACCTTGGTATTTATGCAGAACTTCTGCCTGCTGTACTCTACAAGCGTGGAGATATGTCTGACTGGGCACAGTTTTGCAACATCTTTGGTATGCCAATTCGTGAGTACACTTACGATGCTGGAGACGAAGACGCACGCCGTCGTGTCATCGCTGATGCACGCCGACAGGGTGCGAACGCGGCATACATCCATCCAAAAGAAAGCGAGCTGAAACTTGTAGAGGCTGGTAATAAGACTGGTTCCAGCGACCTTTATAGAACTTTTGCTGAGTACTGGGACTCAAAGATGTCTATACGTGTGCTGGGAAACACGCTCACCACAGACGCTAAGTCAACAGGAACGCAGGCGCTCGGTTCTGTACACAAGGAGGAAGAGGATGAGATGAACTCTGATGATCGTGATTTCATTCTTGATATTCTCAATTATGATATGCGACCTATTTTCGCCTCACTTGGCTTCAATGTGGAAGGTGGCGAGTTCGTCTATGCAAAGAAAGACAAGATTAACCCAGCTCAACAGATAGACATCGTTCAGAAACTCTCGTCAATGGGTCTTCCGATTGATGACGACTATCTCTATGAAACATTCTGCGTTGCTAAGCCTGATAACTACAAACAGCTGAAAGAGGAGAAGGAGGCAGCAAAGGCTGCTTTCAGAGAGCAACTGGGTATGCAAGGTAATGATGATGACAAAAAGAAGCAAGACAAAAACACTAATAAAACAGCGTTCAAACAGCATTTGAAAAGTTTTTTCGGACTCGCCCCACAACACGACAAAGGGGCGAACTTCTGATTGATACGCTCTATTATGGTGAGCATTGCTCTTGCTCTGGTCATAGTCATTTCCACAACGAAAGCCCAGCTATCTCTTTTAATGTTGTGCAGGCTTTTCTACAAAGAATCCATAACAAACCTGAATTAGCTGAAGGCATTGATCCTGGATTATGGTCGGCTGTTGTTAAAGTTATCAATGAGGCGACTGTGGAGGGACTTACACAGAGCAATGCTACAAGTACACATGATGAGGAGTTTTATCGTGCCCTGCGCCATTCTAATGAGGTTTTCGCTGCATTCAAAGTACATTCATTGGCTGGAGAGGTCGCGAAGAACCTGCTGGACAGTGACGGTAAACTGAAACCCTTCAGTCAATGGATAGATGATGTAAAGGGAATCACCTCGCATCACGTCGGTGCGTGGCTTCGTACGGAGTATGATACTGCTGTTATCCGTGCGCACAACGCTGCAGACTGGCGTGACTTTGAACGTAACAAGGATATCTTGCCTAACTTGCGATGGATGCCAACAACATCACCAAGCCCTGAAGGGAGTCATCGTAACTATTGGACAGCAAAACTTACCCTGCCTATTGATGATCCTTTCTGGAACAATCATCACCCTGGCGACCGATGGAACTGCAAGTGCTCACTTGAAGCTACTGATGATCCTGTAAATCGTCCTGCAGATATGGATGCTCCTCTGCCACAAAAAGGACTTGAAAACAACCCTGGTAAAGATGGGCATATATTCAACGATACTCATCCGTATTTTCCTGATAAGTGTAGTCAATGTTCTTTTTATAAGCCTGGTGTTAGAGGGCGGATTACGACCCTCTTCATGAATAGGAAGAAGGATTGTTATAATTGTCCTTATGTAGATGCTGCCATTCCTAATGGATTCTATCAGGACAAAGAAATGAGAGAAAGGCTGCTGATAAGTAACACTGCTGACAAGCAAGACTTAAATGCGAACATTAAGGTTTCACGTTCTCTTCTCTCTTCATTCCCAAATATGAAGATTAGAATACGACCACATATATTGGAAGAAGATGTAAGTAATCCTGAACTTGAAATAAATGGATTGATTGCAGATAATAAGATGATACGAGGAGAACAAGGAATAACTTCTGCTTTCCAAAAGGCTATTAAGCAAGGGTGTTCCATTGTTGTTATCGATTTAGATGCGAGACTAAAACGACTTAACACATTTGAACTTTCTAAGTATCTGAACAGAAGAAAAGCAGACTTTGAACTGGGTATAATAAAGGAAACCTATGTTGTTTATAAAGGTAAGGCTGTAAAGGTTATACCTTACACACAGAATAGGGTGGAAATAGAAAACGTTCTAAAACAATTAGAGCCGTAAAATACGGCTCTATATGGTTGGACGGCTGCGGAGCTTGAAATTATCGCACTTATATGCAGACTCTCATCCTGATGCAAAAATAATGATTTATTCTGATACAACAAATATTTTCGACAAAAAAGTGAAGAAATGGATGCAAAAGAAATAGAAAGGCGTATCTCACGTGTCAAAGACGAGATACAAAAGGAGGTGACGGATAGACTTCCTCGAAAGGTTGGTGTCGTGGCTGCAAACCACTTCAAGCAGAACTTCCGAGATGGTGGCTTCACGGATGGAGGAGTTCACCAATGGAAACGTACGAAGCGACAGGACGGTAATACGACGGATGCAAAATACTCTCCTCTTACCTCTCGACGCAATCATCTTATGCGTTCAATACAGAGTGAGACATCACCAGGGCAAGTTACAATATCCAATCCTGTGCCTTACGCAGCTGTTCACAATGAAGGTGGTACCATCAATACGCATCCAACTATTACAAAGCGTATGCGGCGTATGGCATGGGCTAAGGTGTATGCACTATCAGGTGTGAAAGGTAAAGGGAAACTTCCAAAAGACTTACCTTCTGGAGCAAAGATGTGGAAGGCTCTCGCACTCACGAAAAAGACAAAGCTTAATATCACTGCACGCATTCCATGCCGTCAGTTCATTGGTGATAGCCGTGAGCTGACAGCAAAGATTAACAAGATGCTTGATGAGAGCATAGAGAAAATAAAAGAACTTGTAAGTAGAACATAAATATGGAACAGACACTCTGCCAACTGATAGACTTTCTTAAAGAGAAAATGCCGTCGCTTTCAGTAATTGATGAAGACTACGGACAACTTGAAAATATAGAGGACGAGGATACTGATATGTATCCGCTAACGTTCCCTGCAGTACTCATAGAAGAGGCGCAGACAGAATGGAGCGATATTGGAATGCTTGCACAGAAAGGAACTTGTAGGCTTCGCATCCGTCTTATCATAGACTGCTATGATGACACTCACGCAACGAGTGGAACAACACAGGCTGTCAGAGAGCGTAATGAAATGCGACACCTGTTGCACCAGCTGTTGCAGGGAACCTGTCTTGGCACTGATGCTCCTTTGATACGTAAGTCTTCCAAGTTCTTCACTTGGAAGCACGGAATAAAAGTGTATGAGATGATGTACGAGTGTACAGTGTCAGAAATGGTTAAGGAAACAAGGACGGTTCAGAAACCTTCTTTACGCGTGAAGATGGGCGTGAAGGTGTAACACGGAAGCCTGTGAAGAGCGGTGCTTTCATCTGTTTTCCATCTACCGTCTCACCACGTTTAATCATATCACGAATGATATGCAGCACACGGCTTTCAGATAGATAAAACTCTTCATTGGAAAGTATGCGAATAGTATCATCGAAACGGAGGCGTCGTTCCTCTGTCCAGTAGAAGTAACGCTCAAATAACCTTCTGTTGCGTGCTTCTATCAATTTACTATCTCTTCCTTTACTCATATCTGCAAAATTAACAAATAATCATCTTATTTGCAAGTCTTTACACCTTTTTATCTGCTTATTACAAATAAAAACCGCCCAAATGTGTGTTCGTACACACTAATGGACGGTTTTATTCTTAAACAGGAGTTAGTTAATGATTTTGTCTGTTACAACCTACAGAAGCTTGGTTCTACACGTTCCCAAACATTGGTCTTTGGATTCTTCTGATGGAAGTAGTAGTTGATAGCGTTCTTCTGAACCACATTCGCCTCCTTGAAAAGCGTCATAATCTCTGAATACTCACTATCGAACTTGTCCTCTAACTCATACAGCTTAGAGATGCTCTTGTAGTCGAGGTCTCCAGCCTTATTACGTTCAAGCAGCGTCATTGCCATCTGATACATTGGATCGTCCGAACCTTTCTCGCTTTGCTTCATATAACGCTTGAGATAGTCGATTAGACGCTCTGCAGCAAGGTCTGCACGCTCGTCGAAGCCTTTCACCTTATTACTTGAGATTTCAAGACGGAAATCGCCGTCAGTAATCGTGTAGCTTCGCTGGTCTGTCTTGCGCACCTGGCCGTACTCCTTCATGATGGCAACGAAGCCCTCAATTTCCTGCTCAAGCCACGCTTTAAAGAGTCCTACTACGTTCGTGATTTCCACTACATTCTCTTTCACCTCCTTCATAAAGGAAGCACGTAACCCCTCGTAGGTCTCACGCCGCTCGATGCGACTCTGATTTTCTTCGCTCTGTAACTCAGCAAGTAGCTTCGCACGCTCTTCCTTGCTCAAATTCTTAATGTTTACCATATTATTCTGTTTTTGTTTTCGGATGATCATTCTTATTTTTGTGTTCAAAGCATTGAGATCATCCACTGTCAATGCTCTAAAAGATTTACCTGCTATTCGTGGGTCTTTACAGAAAGCATCCACACGTTTCCAGTCAGTCGTATCTATGCCGTATATCTGCAGCTGGTGTAGAACTCCACTACGTGCCTTGCATAGGATGTCATACTGCTTACGTCTTCGCTCGTCATAGCCCGTAATATCCTCTATCTGTCTACACATAGCATCATACTCTTTTGCTGACATCTGACGCAGGTGAACCGTCCGCCCCTGGGTGAACTGATATACCAGCGTTTCCTTGTCGGCACCAGGCATCTTCTTTAACAGGGTATAAAACCTTGCGTAGTTCCCGACTGTTCCCATAGCTTTTCCTCCTTCCAATCTTTATATGCCTTACGACCAGAAGCTACAGCCTCTGTAAGATCATCGCTAAGGTCACTTTGACCGAACAATGGTATACCGTGTACACTCACATATAGCTCACCATTAAATTCCATTACTTGTACGGCTTCACGTGCCTCTGCATCGAGGCGTGCCTGTCGTTTGTTCTGCATTCTGTCGGCACGTTCCTCATGCCATGTTTGCAATCTCTTCTTGAACTTGTCTAAAAATGTTGCCATAATCTTTTTGGTTTTAGTTGACAAGTTTACGGGTTTACAAGTTGACATGTTAATAGTACTGATAACTTGTTTACTCATTCACTCGTCTACACGTTTACTTACTGATATAATATGTTTGAATTAATTTTCCGTTTCGTTTGATAAGCAGTTGGGTCTGACCATCTTCTCTCATAAGGTAGGTGCTTATATCGCTTTTCACTGCTATGTCTTTGCGAACATACAACTTTGATATAAACCAGTCTACAAAGTCTTTCAACTGTTTCCACTCCTCTTCAGTATCTTCTATCCCTCGCAGAGAGTAAGTGTTACTGATAGCCATCTGTAGCTTTAACAGCCACATTGGTTTGTCATTTGGAATAATTGATTTATACCTTAATGTTTCCATAATTCGTTCATGTTATACATAATAAAACTCCCGATGCAACACCAATACAGGTTCTCCAACTCCCATTACCCATACTCCACGTTTATCGTCTTTGCCAGCTGGTGGGTCGATAATCACATGCTCACTTCCAGAAGTTATATTTCCAAAAATCCGCCCAACGCCTTCACAACGAGTGATTCTTATTCTTTTCTTCTCTTTCATTTTCTTTCCTCCATATTATGATTTTCATTTGCTTTCCACTCAACTTTTATCACTGCATCAAGTTTACCGCTACCTTGACATACCGGGCAGTCTTTTTTGTATGGCTCTTGATACTTGTCCTCTTGCCAGTGATAGCCATTACCTTGGCAGTATGAACATTTGAAGTCTTTGCTTTCTATGACTTCTGTCATTCGACCACCTGGGCTAAGTTTCCCTGGTGTAATCTCAATAATTCGTTTCTCCTTACTCATAGTTTTATTGTAACTCTAATTGAACTCTAAAATGATACTCTCTGCACAGCCGTTTCACCTGTACTACATCGAACGGCTTTCTATCAAAAGCGAAGAAGATTGTGCGTTCTCGTGTAAGTACTCTCACTCCTTTCTTCCGTAGCTTGTACAACAGGTTGTCTCTCTTGTTTGCCATAGCCTTTATTCTTTAGCTTCGCCCCAGTACAGTTTCGCCCGCTCCTCCCAAATGGTATAATATCCCTTGTCCCCGAAGTACCGCCCTTTGCTGATTGCTCGAAACCCACTGACAAATATCTTCAGGCTTGCATCATACATCACGCTTACAGCAGTACGTCCTGCAGGTTTGTTCCCATCAGCCTGACTGACGAAGATGAGCAGCTTGTTGGCATGTCGATCTTTGAACGCCTCGTACTCTGCGAAACTCATGTGCGTATATTGAAAACTGTCTATCACAACGATGTCCGGGCTCTTGTGCTTGCCGAGGCGTGCCGATAGCTGTTCCATATTCTCGCGATCGAGTAATACGAACCGTCGTGCAACGTCCTGCATGCCTGCCGTCATAAAGGCATTCTTCATTGTCAGCGAAGCTCCTTCCTCCAGACTGTTGTATGCAACACGACCGAAGCGGGAGAGTTCCTTACAAAGCTGCAATAAGAAACTCGTCTTGCCGTTACCGCTGTTGCCCCACACGAACCACACGCCATTCTTCTCGGGATGACCGAAGGCTTCCTTCCATTCTCCTTCAAAAGGATAAGTCTCTTTCTTCATGCGCATCACGTCACTCACACTCAGTGCACGGCGGAGTACAGGGTGGTCCCGCCGCCACAGCGACTTCTCGAGCTCCTTTATCTTATCGCGAAGCTCAGCATTGGTAGCAGTGAGTTCAGCTATCACCTGAGCTGCATCTTTTATCACTTTAGTCATCATTCTTAGGACTGAGGCTTATTTGAACACTGTTTTACCACTGTTTGAGCTTCCCTCCCTTCGGAGGGGCTGGGGGAGGCTTTAGCCATTAACTTCACTCTGTGAATGCTCTTCTTTACACGTCGCAAGTCAAACTCATATTCTTCCGAATCTCTCACCACTTCTGATATGCGTGCTTTATCTGTTACGCCATTTGCCATACAAACTGCATAGACATCGTGAGCACCTGTACGTTCAAGCTCAAAGAATTTGCGACCGATACGTGAATGAATCTCGTTGTATCCACACTTGTTGTATCTCAGTCCCATTGTCATACGACGCTTGATATAGCTTGTAGAGAAGAAGACGATACCACACTTATCCTCCAAACGGTTGTACAAGTCAATGAAGTAGTGAAATACACGCTCTGGCAACTTGTCCGCCTCGTCAAAAAGTAATAGTGGTGCTTTCATCTGAATGAGGTCATCAATGATTCTGTCGAGCAGCTCTCTGATGCTGTAACCTTCTGTCTTCTGACCGATACGGCGTGCAATCTCACGAATAAAATCGCTCTTCTTCATATCTTCTGAACAGAGAATATAAAACACCTCACCATGCTCACTTGCATACAGCTTAGCTGTGGTTGTCTTTCCGCAGCCTGCTTCACCAACTACCCACGTAACGTTCTTGACTGTTTGAGCATCGTTCATTGCGAATACCATCTCTTGATAGGCTTTCGTCTCAACGACTTGCCAGTCTGTACCTGCACTTGTACCAAGCTGTGATGCAAGGTTGCGCCACATATCGTCACTGATATTCTCCCACTTGCCCTGCAAGATGCTGCTCACAGTTGCGCTACTTGTTCCTGTGAGGCTCTGTGCTGCCTTGTTCTGACTTGGATACTTGCTAACGTATTGTCTCAAGCTCTCCTGTATCTGTCCTTTTTCGTTCTTTGTTAGTTTCATATCGTTGTTCTTTTTATTAATTGTTCTTGGTTCAGTGAGGCATTTGCCTCGCTGCTTATAATTACCTTATCACTTTTAAAGCCTAAGTGACCCACTTTTGATGCGTAAGTGAATGACTTATCATCGGTTTCTTTATAGCTTTCCTGCCGTTGCTGCCATGTCAACCTTAACAGGTGTAGTAATGTCTTGTTCTTTATTCTCATTTACCTCATCGCTCCAATCGGTCAGACTAATATGCTTGGTTATCTGTCCCAATGTGAATCTTTTAGGTGGCTGTGAGTACAAGGCAAGTCTTGATTGTGCTTGCTCCTGTTGCTCCTTGTTAAGTCCCTTCAGCTTCGGATAGGTGAGTCCGTTCTGCTCTGGGTCAGTACCATGGGCAATAGCGATGCGCCTGCCTGCTATTACACGTTCAATGCGGTCGTTCTTACCAGCTTCGATAGCTTTGTGTATCTGCGTCTTCTCCTCAGCACTCTGATCTTGCAATGCACGGTGTATCTCCCAGTAGGGACGTGCTACGGCTGAAAAACGTTTTCCACCAGCAAGGTCAATCGCATAAAGATTAACAGTGGTCATGTCGTTGGGATCATATTGAACATAGAACTTTTCCCACGTATGCAGCTTGCGCCATTCCAAGTCTGGCTCTCCGTTCTTGAATACCTCCCATGTATATTTCTGTTTTTTCACCTCAATAGTGATACCCTGATCGGTAAATGTTGCGGGCTTGTTGTGCATAACCCAGAACATATTTACCATGTCTACAGGTGTTACGACTGGGGTCTCTTCGTTTACGTTGCTTTCATATACCTCCATTCTACTTTTACCATAGATGGGGTGCTTCATGGAGTTCCACTTCTGCCGTGCTTCTGCGTAGATAGCTTTCAGTTCATCCAATGTAGGCAAGCTCTTCTTATTGGCTTCCATGCTCTCAAGATTAGGTCGGCTGCTGGCTTTCTTTGCAGTAATGTTCTGTCCTGTAAAGTTGTCATACTGATGAAGAACCTGCTGCTGAAAACGTCCGAATATGGACTCAATCGTTTTGGAAGAGCCGTTGTTTGGCATTGTTGCACGGTGGATATGACATATCTTGTCCAAGAATCCTTTTTCATTTGAATTCGGCTGAACCTTGTTTAGTTTCTTATGCCCGCCTTGATTGTCATGTACAATCTCGTAGGGCTTGTGTCCGCTGGTCTGGATAGCCATTCGGAAAGCGTGATATTGCGCCTCATAATCCTCTGAGTCGCTTATCCAGTAGCCCAGCATTACCTCACTCATAGCATCAATCACCTCGTAAACCAGTGTCGTGCGTACTTTTCCTTCCTCATCTTGATAATACAAGTTTAGGCGTGTTCCGTCACCATACCAAAGCGAGTCACGACGTGTTGGAAGTTTCGTTCTCTGCTTCCGACCGAATTTAAGGCGTGCGGCATTCTCACCATGCACGGCATCGTACCATAGTTGCTCATTCGCCGAACTGTACAGCCATCGTTTCATGCCAGGAAGGCTCTTCAAAGGCTTCCATCCATTCTCTATAGCCCGACGATTCGCTTCTTCAAAGAGCTGCGCATCCGTATAAACAGGAGTCCGGCTGCGCTTCAGTGCGATGAGAAGAAGTCCGAATTCCTTAGTAATCTTCACCGTATTACGGTTTCCAACCTTACCGCTGATAAGACTCTTGTACCCGTCAGCCTTGAAAGCCTTGATCTTCGCCTTCAGACGTGCCTGGTTTTGCGGAAGAGTGTGGTGATACTCTTCACGCATAGCTTCAGAACTCTTATAAATGACTTCCCATGCTCCCGCAGTACTGCCATTTAGGCTCTGGCGGATAGCTCGTCGCTGTGCCATCATTTTCAACAGCTCTTTCAGTACGCTTGCGTTGATGGTATACTCTTCGATGAGCTCTGGAGTTAATTTCGTCATTTCTCCATTCATCTCATATTTGTAGTCTGTGTACCAAGTGCATGCTTCGCTGTCTAACTTCACACGGTCACGCACCATTGCTTCCTTCATACGCTGTTCCGGGTCACCGTATCGCTCCATGTATCGTACCTTGTATTTCTGAGGAATGGAACTCCATGCGTAGAGCGCCTGACCGCCCTCGCCACCTCCACGGTGTACGCTGACGATATTTCCACGGCTCATGTTCTGACGTAATGTAGCAGCTTTAATAACTGCATCACCACCTCCAGTCAGTTCCGCGTAGGTTACGCACAATATCTTGTTGAAGTATTCCATCCCAAATATAGTTATAAGCTCATAGCCATCAATTCAACTTCACTCTGCAGCTCCACGAAGGCAGGTATGTTCATATCTTGCTCTCGACGTGTCACAATTCCATCAACAAAGACACTCACGCTGCCATCCTTGCGGTCTACAATCAACTTCACACGCTCACCGAAGGTCTGTGTCATTGTCTGTTCAGCTTCCTCGTGAGTAGTTTCAACCTCTGCCTGCTTCCAATTAGGAGTTCCGTTCAGCTGTGTCAGTGCAGTGAAGCGAATCTTCCTTGCAAGCTCGCTATCACTTTTGAAATTCAGAGCCTTCCATACCATTACTGTGGTGCAGTTAAAGACTTCACACAAGTGAGCTTTACCTTTCTTACTTACATAGATTTGTTTTTCCATAATTCCTTTCTTATAATGTTTATCTTGTAGGCGGTGGGGAATCGAACCCCAGTCGCTCCGATGCTTTTAATTCCGTGTCCGCTACCATTCGGACGTAGCCGCCTTTTTGTTAAATATCTATATTACAAGCCAGCTCTGTGAATTTAACGAGCAGCTCCTGCTTTGCCTCAAACTCAAGCACTGCTGCCAAATGTTTCATCTCACCTACACAGCTACTTCCTATCTTGATTTCTATAAGCTCTTGTGTTAAGGTTGAGATTACATCCATCATATACGCCTGTAACGTTTCAAGGTCACCGTTATTTATTTCTTTCAGAAGCTGGTTATAATATTCGTTCTTAACCTCACACATATACAGCACACTTGCATGCTTCCGAAAGAAGTGCTGATAATTATCAAACATCTCATCGTGACATTCTATAATGTTTTTATTTATAACCTTTAAGCAAGAAGTAATATCTTCTTTGATACGGTCCATCTGCTCTACATGCTTTTTCGTTTTTTCAACCTTCATAATCTTTAATCTCCTAAATTTGCAAATAACGCCCCTTTTTTGTATCTTTGGACGCTGTTAATAAACTTAACACGCTGCAAAGATAGTGATAATTTTCAACCATCCAAACTTTTTGGGTGATAATTTTCATTTTATGTGTAAAATTTTATCAAGAATAGAGGAATTATCCAAGCATGAGGGGATAACTATCGGTGCTTTGGAGAAGAAAATAGGTGCCAGTAAAGGTGTCTTATCACGTGCTATAGCTAAGGGTACAGACATACAAGCTAAATGGATAGAATCTCTTGTTGAAAATTATCCCCAATACTCTGCAGAATGGCTCTTAACAGGCAAGGGAGGCATGCTCAAAACAGCATTGCAGGAAGCTATGGTAGTAGAACCAGTCCGCTCAGAATCCCCTAATAAAGGCGCACCTTACTATGATGTGGACTTCCTCGGAGGCTTCGACCTCACATTTAACAATCAGACTATCAACTGAATACAACATTGACTTCAAACCGTTCAATAAGCAGGGAGTTAGCTGGGTGAATATCACAGGGCATTCTATGGAGCCCAGGATTAATCACGGAGATATCATTGCAATTAAGGAATGTAGACTTGAGGACGTGCAATATGGTGAGATATATGCTGTCGTACTTGACACCATACGTACCGTTAAGATACTTCGTAAATCCAATAATCCAGATAGGATGCGCTATGTACCTATCAACGAGGATAACTACGACGAGCAGGAATACGACAATTCACGTATCCTCCGTATCTTCGAGGTGCTTGGTAACGTAAGTAGATTCATTTAAAAAATAATATATGTTTGACCCAGAGAAGACCGAACTTGATGAGTTTTTGAAAGAATATACCAGAGCACGACGTAATGCAGTGTTCTTTATTGAGAACTATTGGAACAAGCTACATCCTGATAATCCCATCATACTCACAGATGATGAGAAGCAACAGCTTTATAAAAGATTTAGAATGGCTCCGTTAGTTCATGATATTGTAGCCTATACAAAACGCCTTGAAGAGCTGCGAGCAAAGGGCTACAAAGATTGGGAGATTGACGCATAACTATATTCAATTATAATACGTCTAATAACTTAAGTTTATATTATATGAAAGAGAAAAAGAAATGGAGTGAGAGGACTCCACAAGAAAAGAAAAAGGCAAGGCTTAATCTTACTATATTAGCGGTTATTGGCTTAATCGTAGTATCAGTATTGGTTGCAGGTGCATTTAGCGACTCGCCAGAACCACAAGAGAAGAAAGAACCTGTAGCCGTTGTTCACAATGATGTATTAGATGCTTCAGTACGCCAGGTAAAACAGTTCTTAAAAAAGAATCTGAACGATCCTGAAAGCTATGATGGTGTTGAATGGAGTCCAGTATCACAGAACCCACACACCAAATGGTTCATAGTACGTCATAAGTACCGTGCAAAGAATCAATATGGTGCAACACAGATCTACAACCAAATCTTTACACTTGACAGCCTGGGCACAGTTATAAGCATTTCTGATGTTGAATAAGGTACACGATAAGGCGCAAAAGTGAGCACGCACACACTTTTGTTGGGTGTAATACATCAAAATTAGCCTAAAAGCCTTGAAAATAAAGGAAATTCGACAATATGTCTATTAACGAGATATGATATTATACCCCTCCTTATACGGAATAAATGGGGGGGGTAAATGATTAAAAATAGGGTCTATCCGCTTTTTTTCGTCTTTATTAGGGGGGTGAATGTGGTCAAAAACATAAAAAAAGTGTCACCCCTAATGTCACCCCTCTTTACACATTTCGTTTTACACTGTCACTCCAATCGTCACCCCTAATGTCACTCCAAAGCCATTTTTTACCTTAAAAACACACCTTTACAACCCAATAAAATAAAGAAAACGGCTTTCAACCGTTCAGAAACGTATTGAAAGCCGTTCAACTATCGTTCAATCAGCGTTTTAGCTGTTCATACATACCCTTATTTTGTCACCTTTGAGCGTATAAGCTCACCAGCCTGATACAAGCCTTTTTGTTCAGAACAACCCCTCCCTTGCTCAATCCTACACGCTCCAGCGAACTTTGCTTAAT
>NZ_BAKF01000051.1 GCF_000614025.1 Prevotella aurantiaca JCM 15754 | reverse complement strand
TTTATGCTGAAGTATAGTTTTTAAGGAACGACTATATAACATCTGTGCTTGTAGGTGTATATACACATATGAACGTAAGTGTATATACATCTGCAATGATAGGTGTGTATACACCCCCAACGATAGGTGTTATATATTGTTTAGAAAAAGTGTTTAGTAGTAAGCTAAAAGGGTGTAAAGGAGGTGCGAAAAGAGGTTAAAGAGAAAGGGAAAGAATAAGTCTTCAACCCATTAATGTGTTGGTCTTTAAATAGGAGAAGCCCACGATTGCTTTTGCAAATCGTGGGCTTCTGTATAATTGAATGTGCTTATTGCACAAGTCTTACCATTGCAAGACTTGCGCAACTATTCTTATTTTGCAGGTGTCATCACCACTTCGATGTGGTTGCCAGTAGCGAGCAATCCTTTCAAGAATGCTGCAATCTTCTCTGGAGTTAAAGCTTCAACAGCAGCTTTGTATCCGTTTTGAATATCTACACCATTTCTAACATACTCGTCAAGAACGTTAAGCCAGTGGCCATTGCTCTTTGCACTGATGTCAGCCTGCTTGAGCATGAAGTCCTTAACCTTCTGAAGCTTATCCAAATCAACCTTCACGCTGTTGTTCTTAATGCCTTCGTTTAGGAGCTTAACAGCCAATTCAGCCTTGTTAGGGTCCATTGGGCACTGTGCCTGAATTACTGCAAAGGTCTTATCAGCAGTTCTATTCAAGAAGCCACCTGCACCTACTGAGTAAGCAGCACCTTGGTCTTCGCGAATATCCTTCAAGTAAACCATAGACAATACCTGTGCTGCAGCATCTACAAGTACAGTATTTTCCATTGTGTACTTCGTAGGTTGATGCCATACTTCTACGCTCATAGCCTTTGGAGTCTCTGATTTGAAGGTGAAATGATTCAACACTTTGCCCTTAGCGAAGCCAGGAACTTCCTTCCAGTTCTCTGCTTTACCCTTTGGCAAGCTACCGATATACTTCTCAATAAGTGGACGGAGAGCAGCTCATCATAGTTTCCTACGAAGTAATAGGTAAACTGTCCAGGGTTAGCAAAACGCTCTTTCCAAATCTGAAGTATGCGATCGAGGTTAACTCCCTTGAGAGTCTTCAAAGAAAGAGGAGCATAACGAAGTTCGTGGTTGTAGAGAGTAACCGAAACAGAGTCGCCAAATACACTCTCAGGAGAAAGGTCTTTGTGCTTCAAAGCCTCTTCGTACTGCTTCATCATAGCGTCAAATGCCTGTTGATCCTTGGTAACCTTTGTAAACTTGAGGTAAACCAACTGCAACATTGTTTCGATATCCTTTGGTATTGATTGGCCGCTTACAGTCTGTTCGTATGTACCAAGTCCCAAGTTTGCACTTGCTTGTTTACCATAAAGCGCCTTTGTGAGCTCTTGCTTAGAGAAGTTTCCAAGTCCGCTATTACCCATAACAGAGTTGAAGAGCTTAAGGTTGTCGTAGTCAGCCTTACCATATAAGCTGCTTCCACCCTTAGCTGTAGCGTAGAAACGAACGTCGTTAGCTTGGAAATCAGTCTTCTTAAGGATAACACGAGCACCATTGCTCAATGTAAGTTCCTTATAACCGAGTTTCTTATTCTCTGTTTCCTTAACGATTTTACCAGCCTTTGGCAACTTCTTAACGTCCAAGAGAGGTTCAGACTTGACGTTATCAACGTATGGTTCAATCTTTTCTGCGCGCACTTCCTTAATAGCTTGTGCCATCTTGTCCTCTGTTGCATCTACCTTTCCAGGCTTATCCTGTGAGAAGATGTACACAACAAGGTTGCGATCGTTATCAGAAATAAGTTCTTTAGCGTACTCGTTAACTACTTGATAGTTGAGAGCTGGCATCTCAATGAACTGCTTCATAATCTTGTACTCGTCTTCCTTACTTGGGATAGGTTCGTTCTTCAAGAAGTGGTCGCGCAATTCGTCGCCATACTGGCTACTAGTTACCTTATCACGATTGGTGTATTCAGACTCCAATTGAGAGAGAAGTTCTTGCTTTGTACGTTCAAATTCAGAAGGAGTGAAACCATATTGGCGTACACGGAGAGCCTCGCGATAAATAGCTTTGAGTGCTTCTATGTCTTTACCTTCCTTAGCACTACAACTCAATGAGAACGCATCTTTGGTGCTTGAGAGCATGAAATTGCCGTCGTAACCATGTGCGCTGGTGAATGGGCAATCTGCTTTCTGCTTCATTTCGCTGAAGCGCTGGTTCAACATCATAGATATCATCGTCTTCATATAGCTGTCGATATAGTACGCCTGACTTGATTTCATTTCTTCAGGGAATACGTCGTGCTTCATGAAAATACCGATATTAGTGTTCTGCATCTCCTTATCCTTGTCGAAAACATAGATAGCTTGCTCGTTATCTTCAACCGGAAGCTTTGTTACTTGCGCTGCATTAGCTGGCACAGTAGCATTAGCCCATAGCTTCTTAATCTGTGCTTCGGTGTGATCTACGTCTATATCACCTACAACAATGATACATTGATTGTCTGGACGATACCATTTATGATAGTAATCGCGGAGTGCTTGATACTTAAAGTTGTCTACCACACTCATCAAACCGATAGGCAAGCGAAGTCCGTACTTGTTGTTAGGATAGAGTTTTGGCAATGAACGGTCGTAGATACGCATCATTGCGTTCTGACCTAACTGCCACTCTTGGTGGATAACACCACGCTCTTTGTCTATTTCCTTATCGTCAAGTGTCAGACCGTTAGACCAGTCTTTCAACACCAACAAACAAGAATCGAGTGCTGACTGACGCTTAGTAGGTACGTTACTAATGCGGTAAACAGTCTCTTCGATAGAGGTATAAGCGTTCAAATCGCTACCAAACTGTACGCCAAGTGAGCGTGTGAACTCCAACAAAGTAGAGTCTGGGAAGTGTTCAGAGCCATTGAAAGCCATGTGTTCAAGGAAGTGAGCCAAACCACGTTGTGGTTCTTCTTCTTGAATAGAGCCAACACGCTGCGCAATATAGAAGTTGGCTACGTTCTCAGGCCAGTTGTTGCGCAAGATGTAATAAGTCAGTCCATTGCTGAGCTTACCCTGCCTTACATTCTTATTCACGGGAATTGGGCCAAACTGTTGTGCGTTTGCCATTCCTACAACGAAGAATAAGGCTGCAAAAAGGAAATGTTTCAGTTTCATTATTATACGTTAGATTAAAAATTATTATTCGCTAATTGCGCAAAGGTAATTATTTTTCGGTAATTATTCATCATTTTTCTTATAATTCTATTCGCACTATGTTAAATATGAAGATCTATGCCCTTATTTTTCATTTTCAAGGTGTTTTTGTCCTATTTATGCCACCTTAATTCTTTTAATTAAAAGGTGTAAAAGTGCATAATGGGTGGATCTGATTTCTTAACAAAAATCGATTAAAATATAATCGTTTCGGTTTCGCATTGTAATAGTGCCTGTTTTGCGTTGCAATATAGGCACTTTTATCGTGCAAAACAGGCTCTTTTGCAGTGCAAAACAGGCACTATTGTAATTTACTGAAAGTTAGATAGTTGCACAATACAACGTCATGTAAAACTTTTTCATGTGTATAATGCAGTTTTTCTCTATATGAATAAGGTGTTTGAATAGGAAAGTTAGAACTACAAAAGACAACTTTTGAAGTTGAAAAATGGCTCGCTTTATCTTTTCGTAATAACTACTTTACGACATCTTTTCGATTACTTTGTTTAGTTGAATACAATAAAAAAAGCTACAACTTTATGGTGATTAGCAACAGAAATATCGTGTATTGCCTTTTATCCATTAAGTTGTAGCCTTAAAACAGCTTATATGTTGTATTTTACTTTACCAACACTTTCTTTCCATTAACGATGTAAACGCCTTTTGGAAGATTTGCTGTATTGGTATTATTGCTGACTTTTTGTCCGTGAAGTGTGTAGATACCATCTTTACTCTGACTTGTTGTTGCATTTACATACGATATGCCTGTTACAACCTTCTCAAACTTATAGAGTTGTACTGGCTTCTGCGTTGTTGTGGTATATGTTGCAAAACGTGCCATCTGAGGGTTATAGAAGATAGACCGATACTCTGATAAGGTAGACTTAATGTCTGCATTTCCTTCTGCTGTAAAGGTGATATTCCATGTTGCAGATTCCTCTTTTACACCATCCAATACATTCTTTTTCGTTCTGTTTACCAAGTAAAGATCCGATGCAATATCGTATAAAGCATACTCACCTTCCTGTCCGCTTATCTTAATTCTGTGTGGAGTATTCTTTCCATCAACCTTTGTGGTGATGGTAGAACCCTTTATTTCTACGTTAGCAGGAGCATAGAACTTTGCAGTTTTGGTCCCATCTGGTTTGCTCAAAGCTGTATTTTCGGCTTCACAAACTATGAGATACTCTTTTCCCATCGTTAGTTCGATGCTCTTAGTTATCTTCTTAAACGTATATTTATCGTTAGATTGGGTTGGATCTTCTGGCTCTGTCGGGTCTTTACTTCCACTTTGTCCTGGATACACACCACCCTCATCGTTAAGGTTTGCAGGCGTTGGGCTGACATAATTATCGTAGCTAAACTTCTGGTCAACCTTACTTCCCCATACATATTCTTCCAATCCTGGATAGTCGATATATGGGTTTCTGTTGCCTTGAATCTTAGCAACTGCTTCGTTGCGCAGTATCTCTTTCTTGCTCACAGGGTCCTCTTTAGCCCATCGCATCAGCATATCCATCTGCCATTTAACGTATGGTTTGTATTCGTTTCCACTCATAATAGGCGCAGACCAGCCTGCAATGGCTGCTTCGTATGCCGTTGCCATGTAGAAATAGATACGTGCAAAGTCGCCTTTATACTCGTCGCCAGGTTCGAAAACCGTACCGCTGTAACCTGGAGTTGTACACTTTCCCTTCTTTCCGAAGTTGCCTTTGCCTGTAAACATCTCTCCGTTGTTCTCGCCATAAGGGAAGTTACTGCGCACACTATTGACATATGCGTCTGCAGGAACTACGTGGAAGGCATCGTTGTGCATAGGAGTTTGTTTGTTGAACCAGCTCTTTGGCATAGAGTGTTCACGGTTGTAACCACCGCCTTCGCCGCCCGAAGAGTGTCCTTGCATACTTCCTCCAACCTCATAGCTTGTAGTTTTAGAGTACATATCCCATAGTTTGCCGTCTGGACGTACGTCAGTTGTCTTGTAAGTTTGCCACAATCCGTTGTAATCGGTAGTGTGTAGCTTACCAATAATCTGGTATAGCTTTGTCTTTAGTGTCTTTCCTGAGAAACCATCTGCGCCCTTGTAGTACGTTCCCGTATTGTTAGGACCTTGTGCATAGGCCGATATAGCCATGCCTAAGACCGTAAATAACAGGACTTGCTTTAGTTTAAACATAATCTTTTTTGTTTTTATTCTTTCGTTAAAGTTCTATCCTTAATAGTCTAAATGTTGGTTTTGTCTAATATAATAGCACCAATCCAGCAAAGCCAGCAAAGCAAATCATACGGATTGGATTTATCTTTAAGAACATCGTTCCAATAAAAGTGGCAGCAAAAAGAGCGATGCTAATGCAGAAGTGCCATAGGTTTATATTTGGGCGCGAGAAGTTCTCAGCATTGCAAAGCAGCAAGGTTGCAGCTGCTAACAAGCCTACCACAACAGGACGCAAGCCCATAAAAATAGACTGAACCAATGGAGTCTTCATATATTTTAAGAACATCTTACTAATAAGAATCATTAAAATAAACGACGGCAACACCAATGCGATGGTGGCAGTAACGCTACCTAACACAGCCATTCCACCTGTAAAACCTGCATTATGAGTCGCTGTGTAACCACAATAAGTAGCCGAGTTTATCCCTATCGGACCAGGCGTCATTTGCGAAATTGCCACAATGTTGGTGAATTCAGCCGATGTTAGCCACTGATGGTGTATCACTGTCTCTGTCTGAATAAGGGAAAGCATGCCATAACCGCCTCCAAAACCAAATAAACCAATAATAAAGAATGTGTAAAAGAGTTCTAAGAAAATCATAATTCTTCGGTTGGGGTTATGAATTTACCATACAAATAGCCACCTGCTGCGGCAGCAATGAGCACGTAAATAGGGTTTACGCCTAAATAGGCAATAAGTAATGCTGTAAGAATCGGTATCCAACAGTTTGCAAGATTTATCTTTACGCTCTTCGCAAGAGTAAATGTGGGCACTGCAATGAGTGCTACAACGGCAGGACGAATACCACGAAATATCGCTGCAACCCATGAAACGTCCATGAAACTATGGAAGAACGTTGCAATAAGAAGTATGATAAGGAACGATGGCAAAGCTGTTCCCAAACTTGTACAGAACGCTCCTGGTGTCTTACGGAGCTTATATCCTATGAAAGTACTTATGTTTATAGCGAACACACCAGGGCAAGTCTGAGCCACAGCAAGTAGGTCGACAAACTCATCCTTACTTATCCACTTCTGTTTTTCTACTATTTCGTTCTCTATAATAGATATCATGCATAGCCACCGCCTAACGTGAAGGCGCCAATCTTAAAGAATGTCTTGAAGGCATTCCAATAAATAGCAAGCCCACCTCTTCCGTTTGATACAGAAGAAGACAGGCTTGCGTTGTTTAGTTCTTTGTTTTTGTTGTCTAACATTATTATTTAATTCGTTCCTCAACCCATTTGCGCGCATTGACAAATGCTTCTATCCATGGTGTAACTTCGTCGTTACGACGATCTAATGGATACCATGCTTGTTGCCAAGGGAATACCGAACGTTCAAGATGAGGCATCATTGCGAGGTGTCTTCCGTCGTTAGAACAGATACCAGCCACGTTGTAATTCGAGCCATTTGGGTTACCTGGATATTGTGCGTAGTTATATTTTGCAACAATATTATAGCGGTCTTCAGGTTCAGGAAGCATGAACTTTCCTTCTCCGTGCGCCACCCAGATACCAAGTTTGTTTCCACTTAGCGAGCCTAACATAATACTTTTGTTCTCTGGAATGTTCAATCCGAGGAAAGAACTTTCGAACTTATGGCTATCATTATGGGTTAGTCGAGAGCGATGTTTGTGCTCGGGATTGATGAGATTCAACTCAACCATTAACTGACAACCATTGCAAATACCAAGCGAAAGAGTATCTTCACGAGCATAGAACTTGTCGAGCGCCTGCTTAGCCTTAGGGTTATAGAGGAAAGCACCAGCCCAACCTTTCGCTGAACCAAGTACATCTGAGTTCGAAAATCCACCGCAGAACACTATCATATTGACTTCTTCGAGTGTCTCGCGGCCTGAAATAAGGTCTGTCATCGTAACATCTTTCACCTCAAAGCCTGCCAAATAGAGCTATAAGCCATCTCACGGTCGCCATTTGTACCTTTTTCTCGAATGATAGCGGCCTTCGGAGTCTGATGTGTTATAGGCGTATTGTCCTTCCAACGATTTGGATTGAGACCATATTGTTGTAACTTACCTGTGAAGTTATCGTTGAACTTCATCTCGATAGGTTGCTTTTTATAATTCTCGTGACGCTTTTCTGCCATACCATTTGCAGCCTGCTTACGCTCAAATAGGTAAGATGTTTCGTACCAAGCTTCACGCAAAGCATCGATATCAAAGTCGTGTTTCAAAGCTCCATCAGCAATGCTTAGTGTGCGATTTTTGGTATTTGGATAACCAATACGTGCGAAACCAATGCAATTATCCTCCAAGAATGCCTTCACTTCGTCGTTGTGTTCGTCTGCGACCTGAATGATTACGCCTGGGTTTTCAGCAAATAACTTACGCACAATGTCGTCGCCCTGCATATCGTGCAAGTTGATATTAAGACCACCTTCAGGGTTTGCAAAGGTCATTTCGAGTAGCGTTGTTATCATACCACCAGCCGAAATATCATGTCCAGCAAGTATCCAACCACGGCGAATCATCTCTTGAATCGCATCGAAACAATCGCAGAAGTAACGAGGTTCTTTTACGGTAGGAACATCAGAACCTACTTTTCCCAAGCTCTGTGCAAAGGCTGAACCACCTAATCTCTGCTCATCGAAGCTGAAATCAATATGGTATAATCGCGTACTTTTGTTGTTTACCAACACCGGAGAAACCACTTGACGTACGTTACTTACCTCTGCTCCACTTGAAACAATAACTGTTCCAGGTGATACTATCTTCTCTCCGTTAGGGTATTGTTGCGTAAGTGATAGCGAATCCTTACCTGTTGGTACGTTCACACCGATAGCACAGCAGAAGTCTGACAATGCTTTCACTGCACTATATAGGCGTGCATCCTCTCCTTTTTGTGCACGACAAGGCCACATCCAGTTCGCTGAAAGACTGATACCGTCCATGCCATCGGCAAGAGGAGCCCATACAATGTTAGTCAAAGATTCTGCTACAGAAAGCACAGAACCTGCTTCTGGCGATGCCAAACCAGCCTGTGGAGCGTGTCCGATAGCTGTTGCAATACCTTTATAGCCACGATAGTCAAGTGCAACCACACCACAATCGGAAAGTGGCAATTGCACTTGTCCTTGGCATTGTTGGCGTGCTACGCGTCCAGTTACAGAACGGTCAACCTTATTGGTAAGCCAATCCTTGCAAGCTACAGCCTCTAATTGCAACACACGAGTAACATAATCGTCAATTTTTTCTATATTGTAAGTAACGTCAGTGTACTTGCGTTCCACTGTTTCGTCCTTCATAATGGTTTTTGGAGAGTGCCCAAACATTTGTGCAACGTCAAGATCAAACGGCTTAATACCGGCTTTTTGAACAAACGAGAAGTGCGCATCGCCAGTTGTTTCTCCTACTACATACATCGGAGCACGCTCGCGTTCAGCTATGCGACGCACGTGATCGAGATGCTTTTCATCTATTAACAGACCCATACGCTCTTGCGATTCATTGGCAATAATCTCCTTTGCGCTCAGTGTTTTATCGCCTATTGGCAACTTATCCATATCTATTTTGCCTCCACATTCCTCTACCAGTTCACTCAAACAGTTGAGATGTCCAGCTGAACCATGGTCGTGAATAGATACAACAGGGTTTTCGTCTTCTTCTACTAATGCGCGAACGAGGTTGTAAGCACGTTTCTGCATTTCTGGATTAGCACGCTGAATAGCATTCAATTCGATACCATTTGAATAGCGACCTGTATCTACCGACGATACAGAACCGCCACCAAGGCCGATGCGATAATTATCGCCACCCACTACAACAACCTTGTTTCCTGGATGTGGTTCCTTCTTTAAGCAGTCGCGTTTTGTACCATAGCCAACTCCTCCAGCTAACATCACCACCTTGTCGTAAGCATATTTCTCGCCGTTTTCCTGGTGTTCAAATGTCAAAACAGAGCCTGCAATCAGTGGTTGACCGAACTTATTGCCGAAATCGCTTGCTCCGTTAGAAGCCTTTGTAAGTATTTGTTGCGGTGTTTGGTACAACCATTTGCGTACAGGAAGTATGTCTTCCCAGTCTCGCAGTGCTGGTGTTTTGCCGTTTTCGTCCTGCAAACGTGGGTAAGCAGTCATATAAACAGCCGTTCCAGCAATAGGCCAAGAGCCGACACCACCGCCCATTCGGTCGCGAATCTCGCCACCTGTGCCTGTCGCAGCGCCATTAAAAGGTTCTACTGTAGTAGGGAAGTTGTGGGTTTCTGCCTTTAATGAGATTACACTATCAATGCTTTTAACACGGAAGAAATCCGATGTGCTTTGGCTTTTGGGTGCAAATTGCTCTATTTCTGGGCCTTCTGCAAAAGCCACATTATCTTTGTAAGCCGATAATATCTTTCCTGGGTTCTCTTTAGTAGTTTTCTTTATAAGGTTGAAAAGGCTGCTTTCCATTACCTTTCCGTCTATAACAAACTCACCACCGAATATCTTATGGCGACAGTGTTCAGAGTTTATTTGTGCAAAACCAAACACTTCTGAATCGGTTAATGGACGGTTATTCTGTTTCTCAACGTTGTGTAAGTATTCTATTTCCTCTGGAGATAGGGCCAAACCTTCCTCTTCATTGAACTTCTCAAGATTATCAACGTGTTGTATTTCGGCTGGTTGAAGGTCCACAGTGAATATGTCTTGGTTCAATCCATCGTAGTTACGGAATATCATTCTGTCTGGATTTGCTTCCATAGACTGCGAAGGAAAATATTCTTCTATACGTGAAATACCACTTATTCCCATGTTTTGGGTGATTTCAACGGCATTAGTACTCCATGGAGTAATCATCTCTCTGCGCGGCCCAAGATAGTATCCCGACAATTCTTTGTCGTTCAATAACTTTGCGTTGCCATAAAGCCAACTTAACTTTTCAACCTCTTCCTGTGCAGGATTGTGGTCGATTTCAGTAGCAATTACTGTGTCATAAGAAGCCAAGAAAAATAGAATCATATTCTGTGTATGTAATTAGGTGTGTATCATAGAGGTTGCCAACTGTCATCAACGCCCCCTTTATTAATAAGATTATCTTTTGCAAAGATACACTTTAATCAAGGAAAGAGCAAATAAAAGAGTTCATTTTTACAGATAGTTCACAAATTATTTGTGAACAAACATGGCGATTCTATTCATCTTAAACTTTTATCTGCGAAACCTCATCAGCTTTTTCCTGTTCCTCTAACAAGAGATATTGTATTTATTAATATTTCTAAATATATTGTACTAATGTTAATTTTTTAGTGCTTTATATTCGGAATTACGGCCTATTTTCCGTGCTTTGAAAAAGTGATTGATAAATAATGGCATTCTTGGCGTGCTATTATAATTTATTGATTCATAAGCTTTTGTGTATCAATTGGGTATAAGTGCGCAATGTTATAACAGCATTTATGTTATAAAATGGACATTTTTACGAACCAATTGATGCCTTTTTACTCTTCAAGAGAGCCTCTTTCGCAATGCAAAAGTGCCTATTTTGTGCGGTAAAACCGATTGTTTTGCATTCCAATAGTACCTGTTTTGCAAAACAACGGCATAGGAAATGACTTTCGAAAGCTTGCCGTTCACTTTTTAGAAGCTTTTTTCTTGCATTCTGAAAATTAACATTTCACACTAAAAATACCATTATATTAAGTTTTATTTGCAAATAAAGAGCAACCCTAATACCATTCCCTCTATGAGTAAATCCGAACGTAAAAATATCCTAACTTTTTGGTAAAACGATGGGATTTCTATTGAAATAGACTAAATTTGCATCTTTGTAACGATTTGAGATAAAATATGTCAATTGCATTACTAAGGGCTATTGTGCACTATGGGCTTCATTTTCTTGCACCTCTACTGTTTGCACAATTCTTTAAACGTGAGCATAGAATAAAGGCATTCTGGATTATGTTGGCAACAATGTTTGTCGATTTAGACCACTTGCTGGCTACACCTATGTTCAATCCATATCGTTGTAGCGTAGGGTTTCACCCACTCCACTCCTACTTTATGGCAGGTATTTATGCACTTCTGTGTATACTTCCCTATGAGAAACTAAAACTGCCGTGGTGGATTCGTCCTATTGGAATAGGACTATTCTTCCACATGCTCACCGATTTTCAAGACTTTTACCTATGGCGCATGTGGCTATAGCAGTAGTAAGAAGCCTTTAAGCTGTTACAATTCATCAACTTTTAAAAGGAATTGATGGCAATTTGGTGCTTTCAGCTCTTTTTTGTAATTTTGCATTTATAAAACTTTAGAATTATGATACTATCTATGACAGGCTACGGCAAAGCGTCGTAACCTACAAAGAAAAGAAAATAAACGTAGAGGTAAAGTCGCTAAACAGCAAAAACCTTGACCTTTCAACTCGCATTGCTCCTCTATATAGAGAGAAAGAAATGGAAATAAGGCAAACTATTGCTCAACGTTTAGAGCGTGGAAAGGTCGATTTTTCGTTGTGGGTAGAGAAAGATTCAGCACTCGATGCTACACCTATCAATGCCAAACTCGTAGAAAACTATTATCATCAGATAAAGGATATAGCAGCACAAACGGGCATTCCAGAGCCTGCCGATTGGTTTACTACTTTGTTACGCATGCCAGATGTAACAACGAAAACTAAAGTAGAGGTGCTCGATGAAGAAGAATGGGAGACAACAAAGCAAGCCATTGAGATAGCAATAGAAAGTCTTTTAGACTTCCGTAAACAGGAAGGAGCAGCGCTCGAACGTAAGTTCCACGAAAAGATAGACAATATAGAAGCACTTCTGAAAAGCATAGAGCCTACGAGGAAAGCCGTGTTCTAAAGATTAAAGAGAAGATAATAGAAGGTTTGGAACAGGTAGCAAAGGTGGATTACGACAAGAACCGTCTGGAACAAGAACTGATTTACTATATAGAAAAGCTGGACATAAGCGAAGAGAAGCAAAGATTGACAAACCATTTAAACTACTTCCGTGAGACAATTGCAGAAGAAGGACACGGCATTGGCAAGAAACTGGGCTTCATTGCGCAGGAAATGGGACGCGAGATCAATACAACTGGCTCTAAAAGTAACCTTGCTGAGATGCAAAACATCGTGGTTAAGATGAAAGATGAGCTGGAACAGATAAAAGAACAAGTGCTGAACGCACTATAAAAAGATAACTGATGCAAGGAAAACTCATTATATTTTCGGCACCTTCTGGGGCTGGTAAAAGTACCATCGTACAATGGTTGATGAACGAACACCCTGAACTGAAGTTGGCTTTCTCTATCAGCTGTACTACACGTGCACCTCGTGGTACTGAAAAACACGGGGTTGAGTATATCTTTTTAAGCCCCGAAGCATTTAAAAAGAAGATAGAAGACAACGAGTTTCTAGAGTATGAGGAAGTTTATACCGACCGTTTCTATGGCACATTGAAAAGTCAAGTGGAGGCACAGGCAGCTGAAGGACAAAATGTTATCTTCGATGTTGATGTGAAAGGCGGCTGTAATATCAAACAATTTTATGGCGATAAGGCGCTCAGCTTGTTTATACAACCTCCTTCAATAGCCGAACTTCGCAAACGATTGGAGGGCAGACAGACCGATTCGGCAGAGGCAATAGAGAGCAGAATAGCCAAGGCGGAATACGAATTGACCTTTGCTAATAAGTTCGACCATATCATAGTGAACGACGATTTGGACAAGGCTAAGGAGGAAGCATACAATATTATTAAGCAATTCGTAGAAGCATAAGGCCATAATGAAGGTTGGAATATACGGTGGTTCGTTCAATCCTATTCACAAAGGGCACATTAAGTTAGCGGAAATATTCCTACAACAAGTGGGCTTAGATGAGGTTTGGTTCATGGTTTCACCGCAGAATCCATTTAAAATTAACGACAAATTGCTCGACGATAAGCTGCGATTGCAATTAGTTAAGAGCGCATTAGCAGGACAAAAAGGTATGGTAGCTTGTGATTACGAGTTTCAATTACCGAAGCCTTCTTATACTTGGGACACGCTACAACGACTTTCTTCCGACTTCCCAACCTATGAATTTGTTCTTCTTATCGGTGGCGACAATTGGCAAGCCTTCGACAAGTGGTATCACGCAGAAGATATATTAGCTAATTATCGTGTTGTCGTTTACCCAAGAAAGAACGATGAAACCGAAGAAAAATGCAGCAAAATACCATCCGTCAATGTTACTTTATTAGACATTCCACTTATCAATATAAGTAGCACAGATATACGAGAACGCATAGAAGCTGGGCAAAGCATTAAAGGTTTGGTATCCGAATGTATTGAAAAAGATGTGGAAAGATATTATAAAGGAGAGTAAACCAACTTATATAATGACAGAACAAGTTGAACACATAAGCACATTTTGTGCGGAAATAAGGGTAGAATGGCAGGACAGACATTAAAAGAAATGACAGCAAAAGGGTTGTTTTGGGGAGCATTGAACAATGGTACAATGCAAATTCTTAATGCGCTTATTGGCATCTTATTGGCTCGTATACTTTCTAAATCTGACTATGGGCTGATAGGAATGTTAGCAGTTTTCACAGCTATTGCAGGTGCATTACAAGAAAGTGGCTTTACTTCTGCAATAGCAAACCTTGAGAATCCCACCGATAACGACTATAATTCTGTGTTTTGGTTCAGTACATTTGTAAGCTGGTTTTCTTATATTGTACTCTTCTTTAGCGCTCCTCTTATTGCCAATTTCTTCCATCATGCTGAATTGGTAAACCTTTCTCGCTTTTTATTTGTTTCTTTATTATTTTCTGCTATCGGCACTGCACCGACGGCATATCTATTTAAGAATATCATGGTAAAGGAAACAACGATTCTGCGAGTAACCTCTTTGCTTATCTCAGGCATTGTTAGTGTTGTGTTAGCAATACAGGGTTATGGCTATTGGAGTTTAGCTTGGCAGCAGGTTTTGTATATTACTTTGACAAGTTTAGGGCGCTTTTTCCTTATTCCTTGGCGGCCTTCGCTGAAGAAAATAGACTTTGGTCCTGTGCGTCGCATGTTCTCTTTCAGCTACAAAATACTGATTACATCGGTAGTTAACGTTATTAGTCAGAACCTATTAACGTTTATTTTCGGACGATTATATACTGCTAACGCTGTAGGAAACTTCTCTCAAGCGTTCAAATGGGACACAATGGCAAGTACAATAATATCAGGTACCACTTCACAAGTGGCACAACCGATATTGGCAGAGATGAAATCAGAACGTGAAAGGCAGACTTTTGTTTTCCGAAAAATGCTTCGTTTCACTGCATTTTTGGCTTTTCCTGCTATGTTTGGATTAGGTATGGTATCACAAGAGTTCATTATTGTGCTCATTTCAGAGAAGTGGACAGAGAGTGTTCCGCTCCTTCGCATACTTTGTATTAGTGGTGCCTTCCTACCTTTTTATACATTATATCAGAACTTAATGATCAGTCGCGGCAAATCAGATGTATATTTATGGGTAACAACTTCGCTGATTGCGGTTCAGTTGTTGCTTGTTTTGTTGTGCAATAGCGAGGGAATGTTGTTCATGGTAAGTGCTTATACAGTGGTAACTGTGCTTTGGTTGTTTGTCTGGCAATACTTTGCACATCGCGAAATCTCTATCCGTTTATGGGACGTATTGCTGGATATTGTTCCATATATGGCAGTTTCGGCTGCGATTATGGCTGCCGTTTATTTTACTACAACTGGCATTCACAATCTGATTGTGCTTTTATTAGTACGTATAAGCTTAGCTATTGTAGCCTATTTTGTGGTTATGAAGCTTTTAGGTTCTAAGATACTTGACGAATGCGTTAATTACGTGTTTCATAAAAATAATTCGTAAGAATTAATACTACCATTTTAGATAGATTTGTTCAATGTAGATTGCTAGTCTATAGACAGAAACTAATTGGCTATCTAAAGTATGCTACTAAAAAATGCATAGTCAAATCAGAGAGAACCATTCTATCAATAATTATACATAGATACAAAAACATCTCATCTGAAACTAAAAATAGTTAAAATGTCATTATTTATGTTGTTGCTTTAATAAATATGTCTATTTTTGCAGAGAACAATTTATTAAAACCAAAAAAATATTACTATTATAAAAGAAATTATATGTTAGGAGTTATATTAAGTGTATTACATATACTATCTGCTATCTTTGTCGCTTTCTTGTGTTTAAGACATTTATATAGAATGTTCAAGAAAATTAAGGTGAAAGATTGGCGTTCAGTATTAGTAGATGTCTTAACCTTAACAATATGTACCCCTATTTTTATCGTCATTTTTTTGTGTGGTTTAACCTGGGAAAAGCTTTCACTGAAATTATAACTTATTTTAGCTAAGAAAAAATATATGTTAGGAGTTATTTTAAATGTAGGCCTTATACTATTAGCGATTTTTGTTGCTTACACGGATTTAGGAATATTATATAAAATGTACAAGAATATTAAGGAGAAAGATTGGCGTGGGGCAGTATATTATTTCGTAGGTTTCGCAATAGGTACCCCTTACTTTTATCTTTATTTTACTAGGACATATGACGTGAGAAAAGCTTTCACTGAAATTATAACTTATTTTAGTTAAGGAAAAAGCTAGTAACTATTCAGCGGTAATGAACGTTGAATAGTTACGTTATATTCACCTAAAACTAGAAATAGTTAAAATACTACTATTTGTGTTGTGGGGTAAATAAATATGTCTATTTTTGCAATGGAACAATTTATTAAAATCAAAAAAATCATTATTACTATTATAAAAGAAATTATATGGTAGGAGTTATATTAAGTGTATTACATATACTAGCAGCTATCTTTGTCGTTTTCTTGAATTTAAGACTATTATATTATATGTACAAGAATATTAAGGAGAAAGATTGGCGTGGGGCAGTATATTATTTCGTAGGTTTCGCAATAGGTACCCCTTACTTTTATCTTTATTTTACTAGGACATATGACGTGAGAAAAGCTTTCACTGAAATTATAACTTATTTTAGCTAAGAAAAAAGCTCTAACTTATACATAAAAAAGATGGAAGTAGGAGTATTATTAGTTACATTTTTTATAACAGTTGCTCCTTATAGGCTTTTCATATTTTTAGATGAGCATAATCTGTAGGTATGAACATTTAAGAAAAGGATATTTACAACTTATTAGTTCTCAAACAATTATACGAAGGGTAAAAAATATAATAAGAAAATATTTTTTTTATATTATAAATGCATCGTTTTTATATTACAAAAAAAATATTCTTCATATAAAAATTTGAAAGGCATAATTTCGTCGAAATCTGCCATATATTATTTCAAATACAGACTATTTATTTGATACAAAAATTTTAAGGAGTAATGCTAACAAGAATAAATAGTCCTCCCTTAAAAGCCT
>NZ_BAKF01000052.1 GCF_000614025.1 Prevotella aurantiaca JCM 15754 | reverse complement strand
AAGATAAAGAATTAAAAGTTTAGTAGTAAATTTAAAATTAAAAATGAACACTTTAAGTTATAAGACTATTTCCGTAAACAAGGAAACAGCTAAGAAAGAGTGGGTAGTAGTAGATGCTACAGACCAGGTTGTTGGTCGTTTCTGCTCTAAAGTCGCTAAGTTGCTTCGCGGAAAGTACAAGCCAACTTTTACTCCACACGTTGATTGTGGAGACAATGTAATCATTATCAATGCCGATAAGGTTAGATTTACAGGCAAGAAAGAAACCGATAAGGTTTACACCCACTATACTGGTTACCCAGGTGGACAACGTTTCAACACCCCAGCACAACTTCGCACAAAGAAGAATGGTGTAGAGAAAATGGTGCGCCACGCAGTAAAAGGTATGTTACCAAAGGGAATCCTCGGTCGTCATTTGCTTAATAACCTTTATGTATTTGAAGGTACAGAGTTGAACGGACTCGAGGCACAGAAGCCAAAGTCAATAGACATTAACCAGTATAAATAATAAAGGCGAAAGATATGGAAGTAATAAACACAATTGGACGCCGCAAGAGCGCCGTTGCTCGTATATACCTTACAGAAGGTACAGGCAAGATTACAATCAACAAAAAAGATATTAATGATTTCTTCCCATCAGCAATTTTGCAGTACGTTGTTAAACAACCATTGCAGCTGCTCGGTGTAGAAGGTCAGTACGATATTAAGGTAAACCTCAATGGTGGTGGCTTTACAGGTCAGAGCCAAGCGCTCCGTCTTGCAATTGCACGCGCACTTGTAGAGATTAACCCAGAAGATAAGAAGAACTTGAAGGACCATGGATTCCTGACACGCGATAGCCGTGCGGTTGAGCGTAAGAAGCCAGGACAGCCAAAAGCACGTGCTCACTTCCAGTTCAGCAAGCGTTAAACACATTATTATATATACTGTGGAACGTGGCCAAGAGATTTGCTTTGCGTTTTCAACAGTATTGAAATGCGCTTGAGTTTAGTATCTAAATCAGTGAGATTTCAAAATCGGGAACTACTCATTGATTGATTCTAACGAGCCAGGCGAAGCTCATTCGCCAAGAAAGAATTAAAAAGAAAGTAAACAAAACAAAAAGAAAAGAAGACAATGTCAAGAACAAATTTTGACCAATTATTGCAGGCTGGTTGTCATTTCGGACACCTCCATCGTAAGTGGAACCCAGCTATGAAACCATATATCTATATGGAACGTAATGGCATCCACATCATCGACCTTCACAAAACCGTTGTTAAGATTGACGAAGCTGCTGAAGCTCTCAAGGGAATCGCTAAGAGCGGAAAGAAGATTTTGTTCGTTGCTACTAAAAAACAGTCTAAGGACGTTGTTGCTGAAAAGGCAGCATCGGTTAATATGCCATACGTTAACGAGCGTTGGGCAGGTGGTATGCTTACCAACTTCCCTACTATTCGTAAGGCAATTAAGAAAATGACGAACATCGATAGATTGATGAATGATGGTACATTCTCTAACCTCTCAAAGCGCGAAATCCTTCAGATTTCACGTCAACGTGCAAAGCTTGAGAAGAACCTAGGTTCTATTGCAGACCTTACTCGTTTGCCTTCAGCGCTCTTTGTCATTGACGTAATGAAAGAGCACATTGCTGTTAAGGAAGCTAATCGTTTGGGAATCCCAGTGTTTGGTATCGTTGATACAAACTCTGATCCTAAGAATATCGATTACGTTATTCCAGCTAACGACGATGCAAAAGACTCTGTAAACGTTATTCTTGGTGCTTGCTGCGCTGCTATTGCAGAAGGTCTTGAAGAGCGTAAGGCTGAAAAAGCTGATGAGAAAGCTGCTGCAGAGCAAGCTGAGGAAGCAGCTGAAGCAAAACCAAAGCGTGCTGCACGCAAGGCTGCTGCTCAAGAAGCAGCTGCTAACGAGGAAGAAGCACCAGCTGCAGAATAATTATTAGACATTATAAAATAGGCGTTGGTGAACGCTTATGGATTTATTAATAATCCATTAACGCTCCTCAACGCCTATATTTTTTTAACCATAATATAAAAGAAAAATAGAAAATGGCTGTATCAATTGAAGATATAAAGAAGCTGCGTGCTATGACTGGCGCAGGTCTTGCTGACGTGAAGAATGCACTCAACGAGTCTGAAGGCGACTTCGATAAGGCAAAAGAAATTCTTCGTGAACGTGGTTTGGCTATTGCAGCTAAGCGTTCAGACCGTGAAACTTCAAATGGTTGTGTACTTGTAAAGGCTGTTGATGGCTTTGCTGCCATGGTAGCTGTTAAGTGCGAAACAGACTTCGTTGCTAACGGTAAGGACTTTATCGCTATGGTACAAGAAATTCTTGACGCTGCAGTTGCTGCAAGAGTTAAGACACTCGATGAAGTTAAAGCTTTGAAGTTGGCTAACGGTGACGATGCTGCTACTACTGTTCAACAGCGTTCTGGTATCACAGGTGAGAAGATGGAACTTGATGGTTATAACTTCATTGAGGGCGAAAACCTCTATGTTTACGACCATATGGGTAAGCATACTCTCGCTACCATCGTTCAACTCAATAAGAATAACGAAGATGCAGGTCACAAAGTAGCTATGCAGGTAGCTGCTATGAAGCCAGTAGCTTTGGACGAAGCTTCAGTTCCACAGGAAGTTAAGGACGAAGAATATAAGGTTGCTATCCAGAAAACTAAGGAAGAACAAGTTGAAAAGGCTGTTGTTGCAGCAATCAAGAAGGCTGGTATCAACGCAAACTTAGTAGACAGTGATGACCACATTGAGTCTAATATCAACAAGGGTTGGCTTACACGTGAGGATGCTGACAAGGCTATTGAGATTAAGAAGACTGTAGGTGCTGAAAAGGCTGCTAACTTGAATGAGAGTATGATTGAGAACATCGCTAAGGGTCGTCTCAACAAGTTCTTCAAGGATAACTGCCTTGTTGACCAAGAATTCCAGTTCTCAGAAGGCGACAAGATAACTGTTGCTGACTGGTTGAAGAGCCAAGATAAAGATCTTGCAGTGGTTGCTTACAAGCGCTTTACTCTCTCTGCAGAATAAGTAAGACATATAGAAGTATAAGCTTCTATAAACATATAGAAAAGGAATCCAAGAGGTTTTTACCCTTGCGATTCCTTTTTTCGTTTCCATCAACCCATTCTTTTCTACCCTCTTAGATATTTCTTTGGAACAGATTTCAAGATAATAAGGAACATCTTATTGTCATTGTGTATTAAGTATTCAGATACATATTTTTTACCTTTCCACGATTTCTTAACCTTCAAATTGGAGGTGAATGGATAAAAATAAAGTTGTTAATATTTTACACTTCAATTATATTCTTGGAACCAACAATGTATCAATGAATTGCTATGCCTATAGTTTTATATTGTAAAGGCGGCTGTTTTGCATTGTAAAAGCGGAGGTTTTGCATTGTAAAAAAAACCGCTTTCGCAACATCAAATCGAAATTAATCATTATACTTCAGGTTTATCTTTACAAAACAAAAACTACATTGCTTAGATGGCTTCCTTATACAGTTTTCTTAACACAGAATTGGTATGAAAAGACCAAATGTACGGAAAGTGATTGTCAATTGCACCTTGAAAAGTAGAGACAACTATAGATACAAACCTGATTTTAAATTATTTGAAAACCCATAACTAAGAATTGAGGAAAACCTTATAATGTGTTTCCCTTGTCAGAAAAAGCCTTTCTATAAACAAATACAGCGTTCAAAGAAGTAACTCTAAACTTCTCTAAAAACAGTATTTGTTTGTTAGAGGGTGCAGTTGATATCTGTCTTTATCTAACATAACCTATTGGCGAAGTAATGAAAAATAATACTCTTCGTTGGTTTTGATGTCCAGCCAGCCACTTACACCATTTTTTACGATATGGTAAAAGTAGCGAGTCTTCTTTTCTAACTCGTCATACAAAGGTGCCTTATCACGTGGGAATAGTCCCACTTTTCCATCTTTGTAGAAATAAATAAATCCGTCGTTACGCATAATAATAGAATCATAGACCATCGGAAGAATAGTTTTACCTTTTAGAAACCGTACAGGATAAATCTCCAATGGCCTTTGCCAATCACCATAATGTTTCGTGCTTGTCTCAGGCTTCACATTATTTGGCTGTTGATAATCGTAAGCAAGAATGCCGTATTTACCATTTCTTTCTACTCTTATCCATTCTGGGCAAACATTGATTTCACTAAGAATCCAACTGTTTCCATTGCATTTGTACTTCTTTTCACCATCAAGAAAGGTAAGAGAGTCTGAAGGTTGGCAGTCTGAAAGCACGTAACGTTTGTCTTCTTCGCACGTTACACCAATTCCACCAGTGTAGTATTTCAACTGATGTTGCCCATGTTTCTTTAGCAAAGTATACGTCCAAGAAGGTACAGTACCGCAAACTCCAAGCTGTATTTTCCAAGGATTTTTCATCTTTTTCCCCATTTCGTCATAGTAAAAAGCACCATTTCTGTTCAGCACATTTACGCACCCAATTATACAATTAGGTATTTCATGCGCAGCCATAATATTCCCTAAGTTGAGTTTTTCAAGATAAAGGTTGTACACATCAACTGAATTGCCTTTCTTTGCAACAATAAAACGACCTATATAGACAATATTATCGTAATCTTGTTTCAATACATTCTCGCCGAAAGCGTTAAGCAATAAGCATCTGCCTTCTGCTGTTTTCTTAACTCCAAAGAAGTCTTTAATATAAAAAGACCAGAAGTCGTAGGGTGCAGCAGCTGCGTATTTACTTCCTACTTCTGTTAGTTCTGCAGGTTGGTGCTCGCGAAAAAGTTTTACAAACTGATCACTTTTAATAGTTGGAAGCAACAGATATTTGAATGACCTATGGGAGAACAATAAAACGTTCTTGCCTCCTTTAAGTTCCAAAACAAGTGGAAGCAATGGCTCAGAGTTTTTGGTTCGCCATGTTGTAACCGAGTCAGGAACAAAGGTGGAAGTAGTAGAATTGTCGTAATCATACTCTTTTGTGTCGGTGTAACGCAATTGTTGAACGAAAGCAAGGTCGGACCGTAGGAACTTCAAAACATAGTTCGAGTTTACTTCATTGCGTTTCCATTTGCCATCTTCGTTAATGTCAAACGTCTTGCCAACATAGTCTTCGAGAGATATGAAGCGCAGACTATCAGCAAAAACCATACATTGTCCCTCTTTCTCAATATCACTTCTACTTAGCGTATCCTCTACAGAGCTTAAGTTCCACCCTATCATTCCCATTTCAGAAGTTTCGTCTAAGCTCACTTTTTTTAGTTCTTTCCTAAGGTATCTTCGGACATAACAGTCGTTGCCAACTTTTGTATAGACTTTAATCCCATAGCCATCTTCATCGTAACCGATAGCATCTGCATCGGGCAAAGAGAGGCGTTGCTGGGCATAAAGACTCGTTGCAGTGCAGCAATAGAGGAATAAAAGAAAAACTATTCTTCGCATAAGTACATATTTTTTAAAAGCAAAGATAGTAGTTTTTAAAAAAGGATGCGACCTTTTTAAGGAACTTTAAGATTACCAAAAACGATGTATCAATCTTTAAAATCAGCAACAAAATAGTATTATAGAAAAGTAACGACACTAAAAATATTATATTAAAGGTATATGAAAAAAGAGCAAACTTTCTCAATTATATAAGCAATGAACTATCAATACTGATGTAAATATTTTTCAAAGCAATAAGTATCATATAACTCTCTTTTTATCAATGAATTGCAATACCTATTGTTTTTCATTGTAAAAGAGCCTATATTGCACGATAAAAGTGCCTATATTGCATTGCAAAACAGGCGCTTTTGCAATGTAATAGTATATTTGCGACTTTACCACATGTACTATCTTTACAAAAAGAACAAGTATTATGAAAATTTAAATATCAGTTACTTATACATAAATTCTCACATTAGAGACATAGAAAAACAACTTCTCTCTCTCACTCGCAAGAGTTATTTAAAGTGTGAAAATATGAAATAAAGGATTCTAAAGAGTATGTATTTTTTATCTTATCAACGTTCGATTACGATTTTTTTATGTAAGTTTGCAGATTAAATAAATAGCAATTGCACATCAGCAATTTGTTATCTATTTATCAATATAAAGGATAAGAAAATCGCAAACAAATAAGAAATGAAGATATTTGCAATAGGAATGAACTATTCCGAGCACAATAAATCGCTACATGGAACGTTAAATAAGACAGAACAACCGGTGATATTCTTGAAAGCTGATTCGTCGTTACTGAAGGACAACAAACCATTTTTCATTCCCGATGACTTAGGAAGAATAGAATATGAAACCGAATTGGTGGTGCGTATCTGTCGGTTAGGTAAGACCATACCAGAACGATTTGCTCATCGTTACTATGATGCTGTTACGGTAGGAATAGACTTTACTGCCCGCGAATTGCAGAAAAAGCTGAAAGAACAGGGTCTTCCTTGGGAACTTTCCAAAAGCTTCGATGGTGCAGCAGTATTAGGAAGCTGGATTGATAAAGATAAATTCTTAGACATTCAGCGTATCCATTTCCACCTCGACATCAATAGCAAGACCGTTCAAGAAGGCTGTACGAGCGACATGCTACATAAGGTTGACGAGATAATCAGCTACATTAGCCAGTACTTTACCCTGAAAACGGGCGACATCCTCTATACCGGTTGTCCCACAGGGTGTGCCTCTGTGGCTATAAATGACCATTTAGAAGGTTACGTTGAAGACCGAAAAGTCCTCGACTTTAATTGCAAATAACGTGTTGGAGAGCTCTCTCCAACTTCAAACGAAGACACCTATGAAACGTAGAATTTTAAGTTTTCTTCTTCTTTTGCTTGCTGTTTCAACGCAAGCACAAAAGCAACGTTTCTTCAATCTTACCGTTGAAGATGTTACAATAGATTCTGTGATTCCGCATTTCGCCTATGCTATCCCCATCGGAGAAAACTATTCGGATTCTATTTATCAGTTAGAAATACGATATCCTGAGTTCCTTGACATGAACGCAGCGGATATTGCACGCTATAATACATTGTCGGGTGCTCCACTACCTACCTTACCTAAGATCGAACAGCAAATTGTAGTGTCACGCAAAAAAGGTATTCTTGAATTCTCACTTGTCCCTATTGTAGAGCGAAACGGCAAGAAACAATTCATGGTTAGCTTCATGGTTGCACTCACTTCAAAGCCTCGTAATGCACGCCAGATGCGTGCTAACCATGCTGCAACGACTTCAAATTCACAGATTTATGCGGCTCATTCAGTGTTATCAACAGGAAAATGGGCAAAAATTCGCGTACCTGCCAATGGCATTTACAATCTTACTGCCGATGTGGTGCGCCGTGCTGGTTTCTCCGATTTAAGCAAAGTGCGCATTTATGGATATGGTGGTAACTTACAAAACGAAAAGTTATCGGTAGAGAAATTGAAGGAATTAGATGATTTAAAAGAAGTTCCAAGCTGCTATATTGGTGGCAAACGCCTCTTCTATGGACGCGGACCAGTAAGCTGGGGAAGCAATACCGAAGTTATACGCACCCGCAATCATTATTCCGACTATGGCTATTACTTCATTACAGAAAGCGCCGAAGCACCTTTAACGTTAGATGCTGACGCCTTTCTCGCATCGGTTTACCCTCTCGCAGACGACTATCACAATCTGCACGAAATAGACAACTTTAGTTGGTTTCCAGGTGGACGACGGTTCTTTGAGAACACTCCTATCCCTGTAGGGAAGTCGCATACATACTCTCTAACGAATGTGGCGAAGGCTACTAATGGTACACTTGCCATCGGTGTAACGGCTGGCAAGGGGAGTACAACAGTACAAGTAGAAGTAAATGGTGAGAAAAAAGACGAGCTAAGACTATCTACTGGCGAGTTCGATTATGGTGCAGAAGCTGAAAGAAGATACCAACTGACTAATCTGAACCCTGTAGATTCTATCAAAATAACTACACTTTCAGGAGGTCCTGCACGCCTTGACTACGTGTCAATGACCTACGATACTCCACGTGCTGCACCTAATTTGGCAGAAGGAACATTCCCTGTGCCAGAATATGTGTACAATATTACCAATCAAGACTTGCACAGTCACACTCCAGTAGACCTTGTTATTATCATTCCAACCAGTCAAAAACTATTGGTGCAAGCACAGCGTTTAGCAACTTTACACGAGAAACGTGATGGCATGAAGGTACGTATTGTACCTGCAGACGAGATATTTAACGAGTTCTCAAGCGGCACTCCAGACGCTATGGCCTATCGTCGTTATATGAAAATGCTATACGACCGTGCTACAACAGAAGCGGAAATACCAAGTTCGCTCCTACTTTTTGGCGACTGTGTATGGGATAATCGAATGATAACTCCTGAATGTAAGAAGTTTGATGTAAACGATTATCTGCTCGCATACGAAAGCGATAACTCCTTTAGTTTAACCGATTGCTACGTCAACGACGGCTGGTACACACTCATGGACGAGGGAGAAGGCGTGAACTTAACTAGCATTGACAAGGAAGATATTGGGGTTGGACGCTTCCCTGTTACCACTATTGCAGACGCACAGACCATGGTTGACAAGACAATCAACTACGCTAGCAACAAGAACGCGGGTGATTGGCAGAATGTTATCATGTTTATGGGCGACGATGGAAACGACAATCTCCACATGAACGACGTTAATGAAACTGCAGAAACCATTATGAGAGCCTACCCGAACTATATGGTTAAAAAAGTAATGTGGGACGCTTATAACCGTATTGGTAACTCTACTGGCTTTTCATATCCTGAAGTTAGCTCTATCATAAAGCAACAACAGGCTCAAGGCGCACTCGTTATGGACTATGCTGGGCACGGTTCTGAAATACAAATATCCCACGAAGCTGTTCTACGCATAACCGATTTTCAAAACTTTACCAACGCTAATCTGCCGCTTTGGATAACTGCAAGTTGCGACATTATGCCTTTCGATGGCATCATTCCAACCATTGGAGAAGAAGCAGTATTAAATAAAAAAGGTGGTGCATGGGCTTTTTGGGGAACAACTAGAACTGTATATGCAAGTTACAATAAGCACATAAACACCGCTTTTATGAAGCACGTGCTGAGCTTTAAAAATGGTAAACCAACCACAGTGGGCGAGGCACAGCGTTTGGCAAAGATTGATATGATAAATAGTGAGAAGGATAAGACACGCAATAAACTGCAGTATTCCCTTTTGGGCGACCCTGCTTTATCGCTTAATTTGCCTACGCTCAATGTTGTTATCGACTCTATCAATGGCATAGCACTAAGCTCTGGTCAGCAAATAACGCTGAAAGGAGGTACTATTACCACTGTGAAGGGGCATATAGCGAAAGACTCTAATAAGGTAACAAGCTTTAACGGGCTGATGACTGCAACTGTTCGTGATACAAAAGAACTTATTACTTGCAAGGCGCAAGAAGATAATACGAGTGCGCCTTTCAACTACTACGACCGTCAAAAGGTACTATATAATGGTTCAGACAGCGTTCGAAATGGTGAGTTTAGCTTTACTTTTGCAGTGCCTCGCGACTTGAATTATGCTAACGGAACAGGTCTTATCAATGTCTATGCAGTTAGCAACGACCGTACTTTATTAGCAAATGGAGCCGAAGATAATTTCGATATTAATGGCTCAGTGCAGGTAAGCAACGATTCAATAGGACCTTCTATCTATTGTTATCTCAACACTCCATCGTTTGTAAATGGAGGAAAAGTGAATAGCACACCTTACTTTGTAGCACAGATTAGCGATGCAGACGGCATCAACGCAGCAGGCAATGGTGTCGGACACAATATGCAACTCATCATCGATGGCAACATGATGCGCACTTATGACCTTAACGATAACTTCCGTTTCGACTTCGGAAGCTATACAAAAGGAACTACTTACTTCAGCATTCCAGAGCTTTCTGAAGGACGACATCAGTTGAAGTTCCGTGTTTGGGACGTTCTTAACAATCCTTCTACAGCAACTCTCGACTTCACTGTAGAGAAGGGATTGGCACCAGATATAGAAGATGTGAACTGTACAAACAACCCTGCCAAGACCGAAACATCTTTCATTGTAACTCACAATTATGTTGGTTCGAATGTAGATGTAGAGCTTGAAGTGCTTGATACATCGGGCCGATTGCTGTGGCGACATGTCGAAAGTGGCTTATCAACAGGTAACGCCTACACCGTGAATTGGGACTTAACCATCAATTCTGGCGCGCGTTTACAAACAGGCGTCTACCTTTATCGAGTTAGATTAAGCTGTGGTGGTAATGTAAAAGAGTCGAAAGCAAAGAAACTCATCGTTATAAACAATAAATAAGGTCTACCCTACGTTTGTGTTTTAATGAAGTTCTTGAACGATTGTTCTCGAACGTTTACGCAAACATAGAGATTAGACTATCACGCAAACAAACAGAAATCAATACAGAAAGAATGAAGAAGTCTTATAGAATATTAAGCCTGTTCTTGCTCTCTTTAATTGCTTCGGCAGCATTGGCGCAGGACAAGAAAGATATTTTCAACCCAGTAAACCATGCCGTTACCTCGCAAATGATAGCACCAGATGCTCGTGCAGCTGGTATGGGAGACGTAGGTGTAGCTACCGATCCAGACGTAAACTCACAGTTCTGGAACCCTGCTAAGTATCCGTTTAATATCTCTCGTGCTGGTGTTTCACTCAACTATACACCTTGGTTGCGCCAGTTAGTGAACGATATGGACCTTGCTTATCTCTCTGGTTACTATCGTATTGGCGACTATAGCGCAGTGTCTGGTTCTCTACGTTACTTCTCTTTAGGCGAGGTTCAGGCGAACGGAAGCACCGATGGCTCAGCTGCAATGGTCATTAAACCTTACGAACTTTCTGCTGATATTGCATACTCTTTGATGTTGAGCGAGAAGTTCTCATTGGGTGCAGCAGTGCGTTGGATATATTCAGACCTTACTTACGACTTCAACGAAGAAACTGCTCCGGGTTCTGCTTTCGCAGCTGACATCTCTGCATACTATCAGAATTACATCAATTTAGGTAGCCGCGAATGCCAGTTAGGCTTAGGTATGAATATCTCAAACATTGGTTCAAAGATTACTTTCGGTGGCGATAACCGCGCTGAATTTATCCCTACCAATTTGCGATTGGGTGCGTCTCTGATGATTCCAGTCGATGAATTCAACCGCTTTACCATTGCTGCTGATGCAAATAAGTTGTTGGTTCCTACATATCCACAGCGTAGAACGGACGAGTCGGAAATTGATTATCAAAACCGTAAGCAGAAGGAATACTACGATGTATCGTCTATTTCAGGTATCTTTAAGAGTTTAAGCGATGCTCCAGGCGGTGCGAAAGAAGAGCTTCAGGAGGTAAACTGGAGCATTGGAGCAGAATATGTGTATAACGATAAGTTCTCTCTTCGTGCGGGTTACCATAACGAAAGCGAGAACAAAGGTAACCGCAAGTACTTCACTGTGGGCGCTGGCTTCAAGATGAGCGTATTCTCTCTCGATGCAGGATACGTTATTGCAACTGCTAAGAGCAATCCGCTCGACCAGACTTTACGCTTCTCGCTGACATTCGATATGGACGGATTGAAGGACTTATTCAATAGAAGATAACCCTTAAACAAGGAAACTTGCTTACCTATAAAACCACATTGACATGGCAAGAATAGGAATGGGTTACGATGTCCACAAGCTTGTAGAAGGTCGTGCGCTCTATTTAGGAGGAATAAAGATTGACCACTCGCTCGGCTTACTGGGCCATAGCGATGCCGATGTACTGCTTCATGCAGTGTGCGATGCACTATTAGGTGCTGCCAACATGCGCGATATTGGCTATCATTTCCCCGATACGGCGAACGAAACCCTTGATATAGACTCTAAGGTGATACTCCGTCAGACCATAGAACTGATTGCAACGAAAGGTTATCGTGTAGGAAACATTGATGCAACAGTATGTGCTGAGCGTCCAAAGATAAACCCGCACATACCAGCAATGAAGGCTTGCATGGCTGAAATAATCGGTTGCGATGAGGACGATATATCTATCAAGGCCACTACTTCTGAACGAATGGGTTTCGTTGGTAGGGAAGAAGGTATGGCAGCCTATGCTGTTTGCTTAATAGAAAAAGCTTAATGCCTGTATTAAAATAAGGTTTTCAGACTTAATTATCCTTTACATTATACAACAGCAACGGCTCTGTGTATAGAACACAGAGCCGTTGCTGTTTTGTTAGTAATACCTTCAAAATTAATAAGAACTATTTAGCCACGTCAGTCCAGTACGTAATTAAGGGATTACGAAGCCTATCTCTATTTTGTATCCACCATTGCACTGCGGCCTTTATTATATCTTTCATGATAAGCTCAAAGAACTTTCAGTCTACCTCTTGTACATAATAAATGAACTCATAGTTGTTTTGTATAGGTTTAAAATAATTATTTGTAAATATTGCGATGGATACTATCGGCACACACTTCATTTGTGATTAAATTATATTACGCTTTGTTTACTGATGCACAAGTAGTAATTTTAAAGTAAATTTTAAGCCTTTATTCAATAAGAAAATACTAAGAATTGAACTACTCATCTATAAGATGACATACAAATAGCTCCTACTCTACCTTACACCACTTCTTATTTTTTGTTCTATATTCAAGCAAATGGAAGGATAAAATTAACACAAGCAGAAAGCAGGAAATAGAGAAATTTGAACTAAAAAAATAGGTTCGAGAAAGCAAAAGCGCCTGTTTTACGATGCAAAATAGGTACTATTGCACTGCAAAACAGGCACTTTTACATGATAAAACAGGCTCTTTCGCAAACCAATATTGCTGCTTTGACAACGAAAAAGTGGTTCGTATGCGCATGAAAGTGTTTGTTTTGTCGTGCAAAAACGAAGATAGCGTTGCACAATACTACCCAATAAGTACGCAATATAGTGTATATAAGCAGTTTATAGTAGCACACAAATGCTGGCGTTATTTGCAAATAAATAGGTGAAAGAGTAGAAAAGTGCCCGTAATTTGAGAGTTAATGCGTTAGTATTTAACAAAAATGATAGCAATTTAGGATATATTTGCAATTAGAGAAATACTATTTTGTGGTTAACTGAAAAGGGGTTGTAGAGAATGAAAAAGAAAAAATAAAGTAAGAAGGAGTAGCTTTTTACGTTGCTACTCCACTTTATTTTATAGAAAAAACAAATCATGCAATGGTCTGTTTTGACCATTGCAATAGTGTGATTTTATTATTTGTACTTAGAGTTTCTCTCCGTAACAAAGGTCGCCAGCATCACCGAAGCCTGGTACAATATACTTATGTTCGTTCAAACCTTCGTCTATTGCACCGCACCAAATGGTGGTATTGCTGTCGGGGAAGGTCTTTTTAACATGATCAATGCCTTCTGGAGATGCAATAACACAAGCAACATGAACGTGACGAGGAGTTCCTTTTGAGAGGATAGCCTTATAGCCAAGCTCCATTGAACCACCAGTTGCCAACATTGGGTCAGCAATAATAAGTGTCTTGCCGTCTATATTTGGAGTTGCCAAATATTCAACGTGAATGCCCACTTCGTGGTGTTCCTTGTCCTTGTATTCTCTGTATGCACTTACGAAAGCATTTCCAGCATGGTCGAAAATGTTAAGGAAGCCGTTGTGGAAAGGAAGTCCTGCACGGAAGATAGTGGCAAGCACAATCTTATCAACAGGTACGTTAATCTTTGAAACGCCTAATGGTGTCTGCACTTCCTTCATTTCATACTGAAGTGTTTTAGAGATTTCGAATGCCTCAAACTCTCCTATTCGCATAACATTATTGCGGAAAAGGAGACGGTTTCTCTGGTAGTCCTTGTCACGGATCTCTGCCATGTACTGGTTAACAATGGAGTTTTGTTCCGAGAAGTTAATGATTTCCATTTTTTCTTTTTAATAGTATGGTTATATGGGGGAGCTGTTTTTATGCGCCCAAAATTGTGGCAAAATTAAGAAAATAGTTTATTATTTGCAACGTCTGAATAGCAAATATCTGCTCGCCTTATTATTTTTTAATTTCTTTAACCATACGAACGTCTTATCAATGCATTTTTTATATGTATCATTTTGCATTGCATCATAAAATTATTACCTTTGCGGTACTTTAAATTAAAGTCGTTATAAGATACGAAGTTTAATATCAATATTATATTATAACAAATGGCAAAATTTGATAAAAGCGTACTCTCTAAGTACGGTATCACAGGTACAACAGAAGTTGTTTACAATCCTTCTTACGAAGTATTGTTCAATGAAGAGACAAAAGAAGGTCTTCAAGGCTTTGAAGTTGGTCAAGAAACTGAGCTTGGCGCAATCAATGTAATGACTGGTATCTACACTGGTCGTTCTCCTAAAGATAAGTTTATCGTTGATGACGAGAACTCTCACGACACTGTTTGGTGGGATTCTGAAGAGTATCACAACGACAACCATCGTGCATCTAAGGAAGCATGGACTGTTGTTAAGGATATTGCAAAGAAAGAACTTTCTAACAAGCGTTTGTTTGTTGTAGATGGTTTCTGCGGTACACACAAGGACACTCGCATGAAGATTCGCTTCATTGTAGAAGTTGCTTGGCAGGCTCACTTCGTTACAAATATGTTCATCCGTCCTAAGACAGAGGCTGATTTCGAACAAGAACCAGACTTCATCGTTTACAATGCGTCTAAGGCTAAGGTTGAAAACTGGAAAGAACTTGGTTTGCATTCAGAAACTTGCGTTATGTTTAACGTAACTTCTAAGGAGCAGGTTATCGTAAATACATGGTATGGTGGTGAAATGAAGAAGGGTATGTTCTCTATGATGAACTACTTCTTGCCATTGAAGGGTATCGCTTCTATGCACTGTTCTGCTAATACAGATATGAACGGAGAGAACACAGCTATCTTCTTCGGTCTTTCTGGTACAGGTAAGACTACTTTGTCTACCGACCCTAAGCGTAAGCTCATCGGTGATGACGAACATGGTTGGGACGATAATGGTGTATTCAACTTCGAAGGTGGTTGCTACGCTAAGGTTATCAACCTTGACAAGGAATCAGAGCCAGATATCTTTAACGCTATCCGCCGCGACGCTCTTCTTGAGAACGTTACTGTTGGCAAAGATGGTAAGATTGACTTCAAAGATAAGAGCGTTACTGAGAATACTCGTGTTTCTTATCCTATCTATCACATCAAGAACATTCAGCGTCCTGAATCTCACGGACCAGCTGCAAAGCAGGTTATCTTCTTGAGTGCTGATGCTTTCGGTGTTCTTCCTCCAGTATCTATCCTCGATTCTGAGCAGACTAAGTACTACTTCCTCTCTGGTTTCACAGCTAAATTGGCTGGTACAGAGCGTGGTATTACTGAACCAACTCCAACATTCTCTGCTTGCTTCGGTCAGGCTTTCTTGGAACTTCACCCAACTAAGTATGCTGAAGAATTGGTTAAGAAGATGGAAAAGAGCGGTGCTAAGGCTTACTTAGTGAACACAGGATGGAATGGTACAGGCAAGCGTATCTCTATTAAGGATACTCGTGGTATCATTGATGCAATCTTGAACCACTCTATTGATGCTGCTCCAACAAAGCAAATTCCTTACTTCAACTTCACTGTTCCTACAAAGTTGGAAGGTGTTGACACTAACATTCTTGACCCACGCGATACATATGCAGACGCTGCTCAGTGGGATGAGAAGGCTAAAGACCTTGCAGCTCGCTTCATTAAGAACTTCAAGAAGTACGAAACTAACGAGGCTGGCAAGGCTCTCGTAGCAGCTGGTCCACAGCTCTAATATATATAAGGTGTAAATAAAACACTTTATTGAAACTTATAATCTCACCTCTGCAGATAGCAGGGGTGAGATTTTTTGTATGAGAAGAACATAATTTCGGCTCATTCTATCGGTTGTTTTGACTTCTTTGTAATTGCTTTCACACTTTATTAGTAAGGTAAATTCATACCTCGCACATGGCATTTGTTCGTCTTCTATCCGTGGTGTAAGCCCATGCATCACTGTTGAAGCATAGCTGTACCTTTTCAACAACTTATCAACCACATATTAAAGAGTTGGTATTAAGAATGTTATACATCTATCATTATAGGTATATAGTCCTCCCTTAAAAAACTACTATTCTCCTGATTCATAGTATATTAACCTGTAAATAATTTGCTT
>NZ_BAKF01000053.1 GCF_000614025.1 Prevotella aurantiaca JCM 15754 | reverse complement strand
GACTATTTAGGAGTTATTCTTTGTTTTATTGCTTGTATTTTTGTTGTTAAGAAAGTTACAAGCTGTATTTTAAAAATCATTTTTGGCCTTTTGCTCATTTTCGTAGCGTGTTGGCTTTTAAATGTTTTTGGTATATAAACAAACTAAAAATCTAAAGTTGCTGGCTTAGTTAAAAGCATTGCAACTTTAGAGAAACTATTTTTTCTTAAGCTTTAATACAATTATATCATTAGTATTCGCTTTTATCGTCTTTCAACGTCCACATTTTAAAGGCATTTTTAGCCTCGTTACGTAACAAAATTTCTGATGGTTTTTTGCGGTATTGTGGTTCTAAAGCTATTTCTTCATAGATAAAATCATCGTCAAAACCTATTTTTCCTGCATCTTTGCGATCGTTTGCATAGTAAATTTTATCAAGATGAGCCCAATAAATAGCACCTAAACACATTGGACAAGGCTCGCACGAGGTGTATATAACACAACCAGAGAGATCAAAAGTGTTTAGCTTTTGACATGCTTTGCGTATTGTACAGACTTCTGCATGGGCAGTTGGATCATTATCAATTGTAACTTTATTGCTTCCTTCTGCAACTATTTCACCATTTTTGGCGATAACAGCTCCAAAAGGTCCACCACCATTTCGTACGCTATTCTCTGATAATTCGATGGCTCTTCGCATTAGTTCTTCATTCATCATTTTACTTTTTATGCTTGATAAATACAAGTCAATATCTATTTTCTACTTTTTTTATTTTTCTGAATTTCAAATATTTCGTTATATAGTTTTTCGAAGACTGTCCTCAATTCAGTTGGTTGTTCCAATAATTTGCGTATATCTTCTAACTTCTTTGCATTGGGTGAGTTTGGTATCCATAAACGCAGATAACCTGTTCTCCCATATTTCTCATTAACATGATTATAAAAACGAGTCCATTGTTCTTCTTTATTTTTATCTGGATAGTTTTCTAAACCATATAAAACAGTACGCGAAAATACAATTTCTGGGTCTAATTCTCTGTCTGCTTCAGCAACGATCTTTCCATAAATACTGCGAGGTACTCGAGAACTGCTCGCACGATGGTCTTCAACCGCCTCCTTCATAATACGTATTTGTTTTGGTGAAAACCATTTCTTAAGTCTTGCATCTGTTATTAAAATCTTACCACTTGTTATATGGTGAACAGCTCGAGGTCCTTCCATACCAAGATCATGATAAGCCGCTGAAACATATACCATATTGGAATCAGCTCCTGTTGAAGAAACAAGAGCAAGTGCATTTTTAATTACTCGCTGTACATGGCCAATTCCATGCGATTTACCAAATGCATTATATCGTGGCAATATTTGTTGTTCAACAAATTCCATTAGGTCTAAATCAACTCTGTTATCCATATTTTTACTTTATAAGCAGTATTCCTATCGTCGTTAAGACTCCGTAAACTAATATATTGCGAGCTGTTAGCCCTAATACTTTATTCAATTCCTTGCCTTTTTTTATTTTTTTCATTTCTTTCCATGTTTTGATATGGAGTAATGTATATATGAAAAGCAAAGAGATACTTAGAATATTCATTGTGTCAGCAGTGAAAAAGAAAACTATTGCCATTAGACATACGCCCAATGCGCCTAACAAAAAATACAAATCTTCAGCTTTCTTTTCACCTATACGGACAATAAGAGTATTTTTATTTGCTTGTTTATCGTTATCACGATCACGATAGTTATTAACGACAAGTAAAGTATCTATGATAAAACCACAAGCAATAGAAGCTGTAAAAACTTGCCAGGTAATGTTGTTTATATTACCTTCAGGCGATATTACATAATATGTCAAACAAACGGGAACAATGCCAAAGAAGATTAAAACAAGCAGGTCACCTAAACCTAGATAAGATAACTTTGTTGTATAAAGAAAGCAAAATACGACACAAAACAATCCGATAATAATCATTTCCCAACCTCCATAATATATAAGAGGCAAACCAACTATACACGCTAACACTGTTGTTATTAAAATTCCTTTACGCATAGCAGGTAGTGTAATCCAACCTTCGCTACAAGCACGACTTGGTCCAAGGCGTGTTTCACTTTTGTCATTGCCTTTCAAACAATCATAATAATCGTTTACAAAGTTGGCATCTATTTGCATAATATACGCAAATAGCACAGAAAGAACAGCAGGAAGAATTCGAAATTGAGACCAACCAACATTGAAAAAAGCAAAAGCAATACCTATCATAACAGGAACACTCGCTCCAGTGAGCGTCTTAGGACGTGCTGCTAGTATCCAGGCATTAAGCGAGTTTACTTTAACATCAGCCTCCATTTTTGTTAGAATGTCTTTCTTTATATTCATTTATATCTAACCGATTAGTTAAAGAAATTCCAACTTAAACCAAATCGTACAATACGTTGATTGAGCGGATAATGAGGAGTAAAAAAGTAATTTCCACCATCACCACTATTTAGATGCGATAGCATAATAAAGAAACGCGTGTTCTGCAATTTAAAGTTTGCATATGCATTAAGAATAGGATAGTTACCTATCTTTGTTCGACTTGCTTCTGTTTCTTGAATTCCGAAAGCACCGATGCCCGGAATATATTCAGGAGCATAATATCTGGTAAAGTATCTTCCATCAACACCAAGATCACAATTCAACACTCTAGCAATTGTAAACCTTACGAATAAATTGCTATAAATATTAAGAGTTGGTGTAGGGAGTACAGTTTCATTGCTTGACTTTTGGAATGTAATTAAATTTTGCCAATTAAAAATTCCAAATTTAAAATCCTGTTGTAATTGAAGCGTCAATAAGCTAATAGCACCACTATTTTGCCTAACATTAACTTGATTGTCTTTTACCAGATAATTGTTACCATATGCAGTTCGATCATTTTTCAAACCAAAGTAGGTATAGTTCTTTAATACATCATACCCAACTCGTAACTTTGTCATTATCTTTTTTAAAGCAAATACACCTAATAAACGAGAATGAATTTGTTTATCAAGATTGTTGTCCCACCAAAAATGGCGTGAACGGAAAGTATTCATATAAAAACTAGGAGCTGTACGATGAAAAAATGCTGTAGCAACAAACTGCACAGTATCGCCTAAAAGTGGAAATTTTAAATCTGCATTGGCATCTATATGAAGTTGACCAGCTTTATCACCTGCAACCCATGCTTCAGCACTTACATCATAATGTAAAGTTTTACCATTAGCTTTTAGTAACTGACTACCTACCGAAATATCATTCTTATTTGTTTTTTCAAAACCTCCAAACAAAGGATTACTTGACGTTCCAGCTGATGCTGTTAGTAATGTCGGCAACTCGTAATGCCTTAATTCATGAGATACAAATGCTTTTAATCCAGCTTTTGCCCATTTATTAAATCCTTCTAATAAAGCAATTGCAAAAGTATTTTTTAATGACCAATGCTTTGTCTGATCATAAATAGAATCACTTGCCGTTGCATTTTTGTAATAATAGTTATTTAAATAAAATGAGTTTGGAGTTTCATAAGCTTGATAAATTCTTCTATAATTATCAAAACTTGCCGTATGGATAAAACTTGTTACAGGAACATACTCGTCTTTCATCCATTCAATCTCAGTTTTATTATCAGATACTTGCTTTTGTTTCAAGTCTGTTATAGTTATTGAATCTTGCAGTTCACCTTTATTGGACAAGTCTATTGAAACAAGTTTTTTATTATCTATACTAGAATTATTTTTCTTATTTTTCTCCTTTAAGCGTTTACTATATTCTTCTTCATCAAATTCTTCTCCCAACTCTTGTGCCTCTTTCATTGCTGATTGGCGTGCTTTATCTTCTTCTTGACTTTGCATCGATTTCATTGCAAATTTCCTAGCCTCTATTTCTTCCTTTGTCATTGTCACCTTTCTGAAAAAGCCCAAACTATATCTATGGTTGAAGAAGATATGTTGGTTGTCATTTCTATTCCAGTTTTTTTGAAGAATTGTCGGGATTTCATTCGTTTCAAACGCCTCACTAAATATCTCTGGATGAGTGATATATGCATCATTGGCAATTCCTCCATTTTCAGAAACTTTCTGATGATTGAGCGAAAATAGAAAATTTGTTTGGTATTTTTCCCCTGTATAGGTACTCCAAAACGAATAATTTATGTGAGATGTACTTTGATAACTATAATAACCTCGCCCATAAATATAATCAAACTTAAAACCGAACCCCCATGCTTTACCTGCATTTACTGCAAATAAAGCTCTAAATTGGTCTTCACCATTAGTTCGATCTCCTGCAGTACTATACGAAAGATTGGTTATTGGAGACAATGTTGATGTGAAATGAAAATTCGATGGCTGTATAATAAACTTATCATAGGGAGCAAGAAAGAAGAATTCAGGAATTTCCACTCTATCTATAAAAATACGATTCTGACGTGGCGAGCCTAAGTTTCCTAATGAATTGAACTCTCCACGCAATCCTGTTGTGAAGAAAGTGTTCATGAACATATCTGAGATAGTGTCTGGTTGAGCAGCTTTTCTATCTCCAAAACGTTCGTCAATTGTCCATACTTTTAAACCGTGGGGAATCTCTTTATGTTGGCTCTGTATTGAATCAGAAACTCCGAAGTTTTTATCGCGCTTGAAATTATCGGCGGTAAATGTACCATCGTCTGTAATTTCATCATAGTCTTGTGCATTAGAAAGCAGAGAAACCATGAAAAAACTAATAAACAGAATAAAATATCGCTTCATTGATGAAATAATCGTAATGCAGCTTCAGCAAATTTAAATACCATAGAAATCAAAATAATGATAATTCCAATAGTCGGTTCTGCTAAAGTTAAATAAAGAATTAAACCAATTAAGGCACCTATCATAAAAATGATATTAAGCCACTGTCGTAGTGAAGATACACGAGGTTTATTTTCTCTTAGTGTACGTCTATTATGGGGGGGACGTACTATACTATTTCCATTTTCTTCTGTCATAATGCCTATTGTTATTATTCAATTACTCTATTAATCTTTTCTTATTTGTTATTAAAAGAAAGTTATAAAGTGAAGAATTTCTATTCGAAAGCATATCCGCTTTATTAATTTATTTTATAGAGCAAAGTTATAAAAAAATACTTGATTGTAGGATGCTTATTTTTTTTTTAACGTTCATTTGGAGTTTCAGGTATGATTTTCTACTTACTGATGTGTAACAAAGATTAGATATTTAGTCGTCCCTTAAAAACGATAAATTATTCTTTTACTTAATAAAAACACCTGTTTTGTTTGTAAAATTAGTGTATCAAGAATCGGAAATAACGATCGTTCTTTAACCCTGTTACTTTTTCAAGTCGAGATGATTTTCAGCTGTTGATTTATATAATGAGAAGAGCTTACATTTAGATTAATAGTTTCTTTTATATCGTCTTTTGTTCTAATTCAGCTTGTAAACGCAATATTTCATCTCGGTACTGAGCAGCTTGTAGAAAATCAAGGTTTTTAGCAGCTTCTTTCATCATAGCTGTTGTATTTTGAATACTCTTTTCAAGCTGTTTTCTTGTCATTTTCATGACTATTGGGTCAGCAACCAATGCTGTTTCTTCTTGTAGTATACTATATATCTTTGGTTTCTTCTTAACATTTAAAACATTTGCGACCATATTTGTGTCTCCAATAGGCAATGTTTCTTTTATTGAACGTTTAATCTGTGTTGGTGTAATATGATTTAATTCATTATACTTTAATTGCTTTTCACGTCTACGTAATGTTTCATCAATAGTCTTCTGCATACTGTCTGTTATCGAATCAGCATACATAATGACCTTTCCATTAACATTGCGAGCTGCTCTACCTGCTGTCTGTGTAAGACTTCTATGACTACGTAAAAAACCTTCTTTGTCAGCATCAAGTATAGCAACCAATGAAACTTCAGGCAAATCTAATCCTTCACGTAAAAGATTTACTCCAACAAGCACATCATAAATACCATTACGCAAGTCGTTTATAATTTTTATTCTATCTAAGCTTGCAACATTGCTATGAATATATGCAGCTCTTACTTCATGATTTAAAAGATACTCAGTTAACTCTTCTGCCATACGCTTTGTAAGCGTTGTAACTAAAATTCGCTCATCTTTTTCAGATCTCACCAGAATCTCTTCCATTAAGTTGTCGATTTGATTTTCTGATGGGCGAACCTCTATTTCAGGGTCAAGTAAACCAGTTGGTCGTATAAGTTGTTCTACCACCACACCCTCTGCCTCTTCTAATTCAAAGTTTGCAGGTGTAGCTGACACATATATGATTTGTTTTATAAGATTATGAAATTCCTCAAATTTCAGTGGTCGGTTATCAAAAGCCGCTGGTAAACGAAAGCCAAATTCTACAAGATTTTTCTTCCTTGCTCTATCACCACCATACATTGCCGAAATCTGTGGGACACTTACGTGACTTTCATCAATGATAATAAGATTATCTTCAAGAAAAAAATCCAAGAGGCAATAAGGTCGTTGACCAGGTTCTCTTCCATCGAAATATCGAGAATAGTTTTCTATACCTGAGCAATGACCTAACTCTTTTATCATCTCAATATCATATTCAACACGTTCTTTAATGCGTTGTGCTTTAACACTATCCCCAATTTCATTAAAGAAATCAATCTGTATAGTTAAGTCATCTTGAATCTGCCGAATTGCATTTTCTGTTTGTTCCTTTGAAGTAACAAAAAGATTAGCAGGATAGATCTCAAATTCTTCGAAAGAACCTAAACGATGATATGAAATAGAATCAACTTCTTCAATAGCATCTATTTCATCGTCCCACCATGTAACTCTTAGTATATTATTGCTATAGGCCATTGCAACATCTACAGTATCGCCCTTTACACGAAAATTACCACGCTGCAAATCAATGTCATTCCTAACGTATAATGCATTTACAAGACTTCTTAAAAAAATATTGCGATCAAGAATTTGTCCTTTTTTAATCCTTATTACGTTGTCTTTCATGGCAACAGGGCCTCCCATACCATATATACAAGATACTGAAGATATGACAATAACATCTTTTCTGCCTGACAATAATGAAGAAACTGCTGAAAGACGTAACTTATCTATTTCATCATTTATAGCTAAATCTTTTTCTATATAGGTATCAGTTGAAGGCATATAAGCTTCTGGTTGATAATAATCGTAATAAGAAACATAAAATTCCACTGCATTTTGTGGAAAGAAACCCTTCATCTCTTCATAAAGTTGTGCTGCTAAAGTTTTGTTATGCGATAGAATTAAAGTTGGTTTGTTAACATTGGCAATAACGTTTGCCATTGTAAATGTTTTACCAGATCCAGTTACACCTAATAGGACTTGGCTTTTATCGCCATGTTCTATTCCTTCAGTTAATTCCTTTATAGCCTCTGGTTGGTCACCAGTCGGTTTGTATTTTGATGTCAGTTTGAAGTTCATTGTTAAATACAAAGTTAATAAAAAACTACAGATAATTGCTATTAAATAGTGATTTTTTGCTAAAAATGTGCCAACGTCTTTGTTTATTATAGAATTATATGTAACTTTGCAATTCAAAGTGAATTTATGAAGAAGAATTTTTTCATTATATTTGTTCTGTCGCTTCTTTTAGTTAGTTGCGCGCAAGAATACAATCAAGTATACAAGAGCTCAGACTATACATATAAGTATGAGTATGCAAAGGAGTGTTACGCAAAAGGGAAATATAGTTTTGCTGTACCTTTACTTCAGGATTTAGTAACAATTCAGAAAGGTACCGACAATGCACAGGAGTGTCTTTATATGCTTGCAATGGCTGAGTATGGTATGCATGATTACGAAGCTGCTTCAGAAGCTTTTAAAAAATACTATCAGACTTATCCCAATGGTTATTATGCAGAAATGGCTTCTTTCTACATTGGGCAAAGTTTATATGAAGGAACCCCAGAAGCTCGTTTAGACCAAACGCCCACAGTTGCGGCAATTGCAGCATTTCAAGATTATTTGGATTTATATCCAAATGGAAAAATGAAAGGAACTGCACAACAACGATTATTTACTTTACAAGACAAACTAATTCGTAAAGAATATCTTAACGCAAAGTTGTATTACAACCTTGGTTCTTACTTTGGTAATTGTGGCAACGATGGTGGAAATAACTTTGAAGCTTGTATTGTTACAGCGCAAAGTGCGTTAAACGATTATCCATATTCAGCACTCCGTGAAGAGTTTTCTATCTTAATTATGAAATGTAAGTATGAATTAGCTCAAATGAGTGTGGATGAAAAAAAACTACAACGTTTTCAAGATGCAGAGGATGAATGTTACGGATTTATTAACGAATATCCCGACTCTAAGGAACGTGCAAGTGCTGAAAAGTATATAGAAAAGTGCAAAGAATTTACTGCAAAAGCAAAATAGAAATATTAAAATAAGCATAAATAAATGGATTACAAGAAATCAAAAGCACCTGTAAACACAGTAACTCGTGATGTTGTAGAACTTTGGAATGAAACTAACAACATTTATGAAAGTGTTGCCATCATTGCAAAGCGTGCAAATCAAATTTCAATCGAAATCAAGCAAGATCTTAGTAAAAAGCTTGCTGAATTTGCTTCTTATAGCGATTCGTTGGAAGAGGTTTTTGAAAATCGTGAACAAATAGAGATCAGTCGTTATTATGAGAAGCTCCCAAAACCAACGTTATTGGCTACTCAAGAGTTTTTAGATAATAATGTTTATTGGCGTGATCCATCTAAAGATGGTTTAGAACACGAAGAATCACAAGCATGATACAGAGAAAGCAAACTATCTTTTTACTTATATCATTCATAGTCCTAATTATTTGTCTATGTCTTCCGATTGGTATATTAGAACCAAGTGGTATGGCAGCACCAAGCAAAATGACTAACTTATGGATAATAGATGCAAATGGAGCAAAGGATTTTAAAGTTTGGCCATTATTTGCAATATTGCTAGTCACGCTTCCACTACATTTATTCATCATTTTTGATTATAAGAACCGAAAACGTCAAATAAGATTTTGTAGCGTTACGATATTCCTTATATTAGCATGGCATTTTGCCATATTATTTATTAGTAAATTTATGTTGGGTGATCTAGGGTTTCATATTGAATATGCATCTTTCCTTCCAATTGGTTCTCTCATATTATTGATATTTGCAAGAAAATCGATACAAGCAGACGAAGCACTTGTTCGTGCAGCTGACAGAATAAGATAATTATAATATCAAACCCAGATAAAAACTTATTATCTTCGCTGATAATAAGTTTTTATTTTATCTATTTTTTGGCATTTAAGAAGAAAATCAGTAAATTTGCAGACAATGCAGAAAATAGACCGACATATTGAGATCTTATTATTGGAAAATGATTGTATCATAGTCCCTGGACTTGGTGGCTTCGTTGCATATTATAGTGAAGCAAAGTTTATTAAAACCGATAATATTTATCTTCCACCTTACCGAACTGTTGGTTTTAACCCTGTATTAATAATGAATGATTCATTATTGGTTCAATCTTATATTGAAGCTTATGATCTTAGTTATCCTGAAGCTATGAGAGAGATTGAATCAGAAGTAAACAACATTTATAAAATATTAGAGGATTTTGGTACATTTGAACTGAAAGGACTTGGAACTCTGAAACGTGATGGAAATGATAAAATTTCATTTGAACCTTACGAAGGAGGATTATTAACCCCTAAATATTATGGTTTTAGCTGTTTTGATTTGAACTATCTAGCAAGTAGTGCCAATATAGAAACAGACAATAGTCATATTCAAGAAGAAAAAGATAAAAAGCCACAAGTAATTTATCTAGACATTAATAATCAAGGTGAAAAACGTTTAAGTATAAGCCTTAGGGCTGTAAAGGACTTTGCTGTTGCTGCAGTCTTACTTTCTATTGTATTTATAGTTGGATTTACTGCACAAAAGCGAAATAATCATCAAGGTCAAGAGGTGAAAAGTGGTGTTTTCTATAATATTTTCGATTCAGATAATAGTAAGAAAAACGAACCTAAAAGTTCTGAAGCACAAACTTCTGCAAAAAACAAAGTACATATAATTTCCTCTGCGCCTTATTGGAGTTTAGTTTTGGCAAGTCATGTTAATGAAAGCAATGCTAAATCTTTTATAAAGAAATTACATAAGAATGGCTTTCACGATGCCTTTATTTATACAAAAGCAGGCAGTATTAAAGTAGTTTATGGGAAATATAAAACCGCTCAAATAGCTGCTGACAAGCTTAATAATCTCAGAGGTAATGATAACTTTGAGCAGGCATGGATTTTGGAAATAAGGAAATAAAAATATGAAAAGGGTACGCTGTCCTAAGTGTAAAAGCTTTATTACTTTTGATGAAACAAAATATTCGGTAGGTCAAAGACTTACTTTTATTTGTCCTAATTGTAATAAACAATTTGGAATTAGGTATGGAGTTTCAGCTATTAAGCTTGCTCAAAAAGAAGAAAATACCCCACAAGAAACTACAGAAGATATTGAAAATTATGGTACACTTCATGTAATTGAAAATGTTTTTCATTATAAGCAAGTCTTGCCATTAGTCTTTGGAGATAATGTTATAGGTCGTTATATGAAAGGCAATCCTATCAACTGTCCAATTGAAACTGACGATCCAAGTATGGACATGACACATTGTACTATAAATGTATCTAGAAATGCGAAAGGAAAACTAAAGTATGTTCTAAGAGATGGACCTTCATATACAGGTACATTTGTTGACAATGAAATACTTGCTGATAATGAACGCCGTAATATTTTCGATGGTACATTATTTACAATTGGAGCAACAAGTATTATTCTTTACGCTAAAGATAATTGCTAAGGGTTTCTAAGGTAATAAATTAGGGCTGATTTCTCAAGAAATCAGCCCTAATTTATTTATTATGTTTTAAGTTTAATAGTGTTAAAAAACTAAGAAATAAAAATACCCACAATAACTCCAATTCAATTTATTGTTCGAGGAACTTTAGATATTTTTTGCCAATCTTTGGCGAATAAGCATTAAAAATATTGTTAGCAAAAAGAATATCTGTAATTTTGTTTTCCCTCACAAATTTCTTCATATTCTTTGGGAAATAACGAGTATCAACAACTTTTATTTGTTCAAAGCTGAAGAAAAGATAACCAGGTAGAGCATTTCCAAAACTATCTTTTAGAATTAGTAACCGGCGTTTGTTCTTTACAGGTGTTGTTATTGTTGCTATTCTTGAATCGCCTCCCATAAAGGTACAATATGCTCCAGCATGACCATCTCTATAATGAACAAAGAACTGGCCTCTTCGGTGCGTAGGTGTTCCAATTATATTATAACTCTTATCGAGCTTATAATCTTCATAATCAGTTATATAATTAAGATTTTTCGGCACATAATAGACAAAGTCTTCAGGTGCATTTTTTATTGATATATCTTGCGCATATCCATACATGCTACCCACGAAATTGCGAACTACACGGCGTTCATAATTACTTAAAGGTTTGAATGGCACCTTTGCAACACGAGCAAATTCCTGTGCAGCATAGTAAGCACCAAGTGGAGCCCAGTGATGGTCAGTTCTTAAATAAATAGGTTCTGCAACATGTTTAGAAAGTGGAGTATATACATTAACAGCATGAACATCTTTATCCAAATGACTAAATATATTATTAATAGTTGCTCGTTGACTATTTGTGCAACTTTTCGCTTGGTCAGGACAATAGAATTCTATAGATGTTGGAATTACCATACAGTATACGTTCACCTTTGCCCCAAATGTTTGTTTATACTTATTTGCAGCGTCAGCATAACCAACACCTCCATGAGCACTGCCTCCAAAAGCCATTAATGCTCGAACATTTTTACCATTTCCAATAACAACTATACCACGATTAGCTATCTTGGCATTTTCATTCGCAGCAATAGTATTTTTGTATTCACCAACTTCTCGATCATCAATTTCTTCATCCATTGGACTTTTACCACCCTTGCCAGCAGATGCAGCGTGGAATTTCACTTGTTCTTTTCCTGGAGCAGTAATACCTAAAAGATTCTTTTGCTTCATATTTACAAGCATAAAGAAATCTCTAAAAGGTTCACTATCACTAAACCATACATTGATATTTTTAGTAAATTCACCAGATTTAAGACTTTCAAATGAATATTTAGGAAATTGCTTCAAATCACGTTTTTCTAATGCAGAGTATGTACTACGAGGTAAAAAATCGAAGATACATACCAATGCACCAAAAGCTATGGCAATAGCTATAATATATATATTATGTTGTTTCATAAATTGATTACTTCTTTCTCGGACGATTGAGCATATCCATCAACGACGTAGCAGTTCCTTGAGTATACGCATGTTGTACGTTATTAACAATAAGTAGGTCAGAAATTTGTTTATCTATCGCATAGTCTTTTATATTCTCTTGGAAATAACGGAAATCAACGACGTAAATATCCTCAAAGGAAAAGAATAAATAACCAGGTATTGCATTACCAAAACTATCTTTAATAATAAGCAAACGTCGACCATTTTTTGTTGGTGTTGAGATATGTGTTGTACGAATATCACCGCCCATAAAGGTACAATAGGCATTGCTATTACCATCGCCATAACTCCAATAGAATTTACCTTCAGTTTCAGGTTTTACACCGACAACACGTCTGTTCTTGAGAATATGTTCTACGTATGTTGTTGTTATTGGACAATCCTTTGGGGTGTAATAAATAAAATCTTCGGGCGAACTTTTCAACATCGCATCACCAGAAAAATTCACCATACTTCCAACAAAGCGACGAATAATATTTTCGTCGTATGCCATTAGATTGCGAAATGGCACCTTTGCGACATTTGCAAACATTTGTGCTGCATAATAAGCAGCCAAAGGTAACCAATGATGGTCAGTACGTGCATAAATTGCTTCGTCCTTATGTTGTTTCATTATTTCCCATACATCAATCTTCTTCACCTTTTTATTCATATTCGCAAACATCGTGTCAAGAGTAGCACGTTGCGAATTGTTTGTTACTTGATAATAATTCTCTGGCCAATAAAAAGCACTGGAAATAGGAATTATCATACTATACACTTGAATATTATTGCCCATTCCTTCTTGATAAGCATTTACAGCATTAGCATACCAAGTTCCACCTTCAGGCAAACCTGTAAATGCTGACAAAGCTCTAAGTAGCGAATCTTTCTTAACAATGATAATTCCGTTGCGTTTCTTATATATCTGCTGTGCTTGAGCCTCGAGCGGAAGAAGAAAGAAAACACAGACGAATAAGTGGACGAGAAATAAAGTATATCGTTTCATAGTTTTATCGTTTAGAAGCGTGTATAAATAAATGCATTGTTTGTTGCACCAACAAGTAGTGCTATACTTAAGAAAAGCAAGCACAAAGATATTGTAATACGAGTAATTAGTGCCACGTTATTACGTACTGACTGAGATTTTATTTTAGCAAATTGAGCACTGATAAAATCATAAACAGGTATAGAGAAAAGAATACCTGCTACCCATAACCAGAAATTATTATATATTGCCGTCTGCGCAGCAAAGTCCATAACTTTATCTGTTTGTCCGAAAAAGGAACGGAAAAATGTCTGCATCTGTGTTAGATTCGTAAAATAGAATATTCCCCAACCAATAATGACAAGTAAAAGACTATAAATATGGAGAAAAAGTTTTGGAATACGATCAATTACTTTCAATAAAGTGTACTTCTCGAGAGTTACGATTATACCGAAATAAACGCCCCACAGAATAAAGTTCCAACTTGCACCATGCCACATACCAGTAAGAAACCATACTACCAAAATATTGAGAACTTGATGAGTACGATTTCCTCCCATTGGAATATAAACATAATCTCGGAAAAAACTTCCTAATGATATATGCCATTTTCGCCAAAAATCTGTAATAGAAATACAACGATATGGGTGCTTAAAGTTTTCTGCGAAATGGAATCCTAAGCAACGACCAAGCCAATTGCCATATCACTATAACCACTAAAGTCGAAGAATATTTGAAGTGTAAAGGCAGCAATACCTACCCATGCTCCCATTGTAGTAAGTTGTGGAAGACCGCTTTGTAAAAACTGGTTAGCTATTTCTGAAAATTGATTAGCCAATATCACTTTCTTACCCAAACCAATTAAGAATCTGTATGAACCTTCGACTACATCTGAACGAGTAATACGGCGATTATTTATTTCCTTTGCAATAAGGTCATAACGAACAATAGGACCTGCGATTAGCTGTGGGAACATTGAAATGTAAAGTAGTAAATCTACAAATCGCTTCTGACTATCTGCCTGCTTTCTATATACATCTATTAAATATGAAATACTTTGGAATGTATAGAAGCTGATACCAATTGGCAACGCTATATGAGGAACTGGAACAGGAATTCCAATAAAGTTAAGAGATTCGGCTATAAAGCCAGCATATTTAAAGGTCCCAAGAATAAGCAGATTAAAAACAAGACCTATAATAAGAGCTAATTTTCTATGTTTATCCTGTTTATCAATACCAATACCAACAAGAAAGTTGATGAAGACACTAAATATCATTAACAGAACATACATAGGTTCGCCCCATGCATAGAAAATAAGTGAGAAGACAACTAATACTGCGTTTCGCACAGCAGTCTGGTTAATACAAGTTTCCTTACGCATCTTATCCCATAGGTTAGCTATTAAATAGCAAACCATAAATAAAGGAATAAAAACGAATAAGAAAAATAAATCTGAAAATACCATAAATTCCGTTTATGTTAAAATATTTACTTATTTTAATTGAATAATTTCTTTAAACCTTTTGAGAATATATTCTCCAACTTTTTCTGCCCCTGCTGGACTTGTGTGAGTACCATCAAGTGTGTAGTTTAGCTTCTGTCTTTCTTGTTCAGGGTTAATCAATAGTGCTTTATCCAACCTAATTACAGAAACTTTAAGACGCTTTCCTGAAGCATCAATAATGTCAGCCACTTTATTCACTACATCTACTGATGCTTGTGTTGTCAGCATTGGTGTAATAAGTATTATTTTACTCTTGGGAAGATACTGTTTCAATAGTTCGCAATCAAGTTTTACAGCACCTGCGAGCGATAATGTTTGTTGTGGCGTTCTACTTTTACGAGTAAAAGCTTGTTTTACAGTTTCTGAAAAAAGTTGTGGACGACGATTTTGAAACCACGCATCATTTGTGCCTGCCATAATGAAAATATAAGTAGGTGCAGAGCGTCGATTCTCTTGAACATCAGTTATTAAACGCAAGACTTGATTAAGAATAACATTATTGTCGGAAAGTTTCTCGTCATAAGACAGCAAATCTTTTCTTGTCTGTTTTGTATGTGTCCATGTAGCCCCACTACGAGCATAATTCTTACTATTTTTAACTGCAAGGTCTTTACAAAACCAATAACTCCAACTACGAGAATTAGAACTATCATCACCACCCGTCCATAAATTTGAGTCTCCTAAGAATACAAAATTATATGTACTTTCTCCCTGTAAGCTATCTTTTTGAAGACAACCTGCACTAAATAAGTTTTGCACATATAAAAGCAACATAACTGATAATCCAAATCGGAATAACTGTAAGCGGCTTTTACTAAACTTTTGTCGATTTCTCTCTAACTTTATCAATGTTTATATTTTTTGAGACTGCAAAAGTACAAATAAAAACCGACATAATGTAATAAATAGTAGAAAGAATATTGAAATAAGTTTTAAAGAAATCATATCTAATCAGACACATAAATAGATTCAAGTATAAGTATAGTAATATTTAAGTTTATAATTCTTTAATCTAATATTAATTCTTGTATAAAACATTAACTCTATTCCAATTCAATATGAGAAAAAATCTTATGTGGGGTTAAATTATTATTTTATTAATTCAACTATTTCTTTCAACACCTTTACCCTATAAAAACATAATAACGAATTTCAAAAATGTAATTATAATTTTAAAAAACGTAATTACATTTTTGATGGATTATAATAACATTTTTCTGCAGCAATTAAAACAATCAATTTTGTGATTTCTTATTAAACCCAAGTAAGAGGATAAAGCTTCTTATAAGATCAAAATAAGGCAATCAAAATAAATATTATCAACCATATCTCTCTCTACTAAAGTACACACCTACTGCATTTAAACAACTTTCTTATAATGAGCTCATGTAT
>NZ_BAKF01000054.1 GCF_000614025.1 Prevotella aurantiaca JCM 15754 | reverse complement strand
CAACTGTGTGGGGTGCTTGTCCGCTATTACCAGCACGTACTTCCTTAAGATAAATGGCTTTTGCTACAAGTCCACCACGAACAGGTTCGTCGGCTGTCTCATAGACGTATTCGATATAATCACCGTGTGTTTCTTCCACACGTTTGAGCTTCCATTCGGTAATCACCTCACGGCTTTGACCACTTGCATCGGTGATGGTACCTTTGAGAACGGCACCTTCTCCACCATAAATATATTTGATTCCTTGTTTGTCGGTTACTTCCCAAGTATAGTCGGCAGGAGAATTACCCTTGCGGATGATACGGCTGAAGTCTCCGCCTGACGGGTATAGAACTGTCGGTCGGACTTCCTTGCCATCTTCTCACCACGGTGGGCAACACCCATTTTGCCGTCATCCCCCATGGTAGAAAGCATGGATCCTGACATAAGGTAGGTCTCGGTTTCCTTTGCCGTGTCGTAACGGGGTACACCCCAACGGGTATCCAACGTAATAGAAGGAACAGAGAGATTCCAACCCTCTCCAAGCCATCCGCTGCCACCCTCACTGCTGTACTGAATGCCTAAGGACGGTGCCATGCCATTGCGGGCAGGGGGCATCTCGAAGCCATACTGTAGATTGGCAGAACCTCGGTTGTTAGCCGTAGGAGGAGTGATGAGATTGATTTTTGTCGTTGGGTCTGCCGCCTTGATGTCATTCATCATCGTCGGCGTAAATCCGTCGGTCTGTGGAGATTCCGGTGCCTTGATTACACCGTTAATCATATCTGTAAAGTGAGTGGTCTTTGATACCACACAGGCAGAAGCCTTGTCCACTTTCACCTTTTCGAGAGCCACCCAATGTTTTGTCTCTTTATCGAAATAGTAGGTGTTGATATCGTCTTCTGTAAAACCGCTTGGTATCCTTGTGCGGTCATACTTGATTTTGACTGTTGCACCCTTCCCAGCAAAGTGTTCGCCGTGAGGCAAGAAGCGATACCCCTCGTCACGTGCCGTCACATTGGTCATACCATAGTCCAAGGCGGGGATATCCGTTTCACGAAGTGCTGTAATGGTGTATTTCCCCGTTTTAGAAATTTCGCCCTTGGCAACGGAGAGCGTATTGCCGGCTATGACAAGGCTGTCGGATTGATGAGCAAGGAATTGTTTTCCAACCACTGTTCCGACAGAAACAAAGGCACGGCTGAAATCAGCTTTGCTATTCCGTGCAACGGAAAGCGTTTTGTTTACGCTTTTACCTGATACCGAAGCCGTGAGAGACAATCGACCTGTGCTAACAGGAACTACACCTTCGAACTCTCCATTTCTGACAGTTACCTTTTGTCCTGATATAGTAATCCCATCAGCTTTGCCACGGATAAATCCATGGACGTATGCCAAAGAACCGTATGCTGTCGGATGCTCCGAGAACACAATGGATTCTTGTATCTTTTCAAGTGGGGAGGTCTCTATGCGGACATTCCTGACGCTATAACTGTAAGAGGCATCAGAAGGAAGCGTGAACAAGATGGTGTTCTTACCTGCCTTAACCCAAGAGGGACTGATTTCCTCCCGAACGGTCTTCCATTCCTTGGATAGTGCCGTAAGATAACCGCCCACTCCCGGACGATCGTTGATACTCTTGCTTACGCCCGATGCAGAGGATACACCCTTTAGATCATAAACAAGCCATACTCGTGAATTGGAAGGAACCTTGGCAAGAGTAATCTCGAAAAGGTTGTCCTCGGGATTGTCTGACACTCGTCCGTCAGGTATGCCGACAATTCCACTGTTTGGTGTAGCAAACGAAGTGGAGCTTCCAAGCCCCGCAGGAACATCGTTTCCATGTTTTTCGGAATGTTCCTCTCGGGGCAGTTCCCCTTTGGATATCTTGTTCCCTCTCTTTTTCTTTCCTAAAAGTTGTCCGGGCATAGTCTGACCTTTCCCGGAAGAAACCATATAAATGTTTTCTGTACCCTTCTCCTGTGTTGCAAGAGAATCGTCTTGTTGGTATTGCGCAACGGCAATAGCGGACACTGTCACGATCGTAGCGACTAATGCCAAAGTGAGCGTCTGTTTCATAGTTGTCGCTATTTTATGATGATTTTCTGTGTATGCTCGGCGTTTTGTGTAATCGCCTTTACTATATAAACACCAGGAGCGGGAACAATTTCCCGAAGTATTCGTTCGGTTCCCTGTCCGTAGGCTTTTTCGGACAGAAGATGGCCTGCAACGTCAAACACCATGAGGGTTGCTGCCTCAGAGGTCTCCGTCAGTAGCCTTGTATAGAGAGTGAGGTCACCGTCCTGTGAAACGAAGAAACGACCGTCATAGGCTTCTGTTCTCAGTACTGCCGGTTTAGGCTTTGCTTCACTCCGTGTTTCAAGTGGGGAAAGGACCTCGGATGGAAGACCACACTCGCTACCGACACGTACCTGCCGGGTGATACTGCATACTCCGACATTTTCAACTGCTGTGGGGACGTTTGAGTTAAACTCGGGGACATGTGCACCTGAAACCTTGAATGCCACAACGTGGGATTTCCCAGCACCGTAATTGACCACGGCACTCCATTCGGCAATCTTTTCTTTCAGGGTCTTTATATCTTTTCCGTTAATATAATAGGATACGCCGTTACCGTCTAGGCGGATACCCAGAGAATCCCCCGTGGAGATGGTGTAAGCCGGAGGAATGATTCTTCCATTCTGGATGATTCGCACCTTGTCGCTTCGCACCTCAAAACCATATCTTACGGATTTAGAAGAACTGCCGGCTTGCAATATTCCGATGCGTACATTAGAGGACAGGTCTGGGTGTACCCATGATATACTTCCTGTGCGGAAACTCCTCGGGTCTTCAGAATAGCTGTGAAACAACAGGGTACCGGCAGAAGAGATACTATTGCTTCCTCCTGTGCCAAGGTAAGCTCATAAAGACCCGTGAAAAGATGCCCAATAGTGAAAACATCCTCACCGAACGTCCCTTCACGGACAATGCTTTTCGGCGGAATGCCAGGAACTTCAGCAGCTTTTAGGCGATAGGTGTAGGAAGGTGTTCCCAGTTCTATTGCTATATTGATACTGCCGTCCGGCAAAGACGTGCCGTTCTTACAGTGTGTGTCATGTGGAAGGATGGACGCCTTTAGTCCGTCGTAATAGCCGAAAGAGAAAATGTCACTGCCGCTGCCGTCGGTATCAAGGAAGACATTGCGGAAAATGATTTTCTCACGAGTATGGTCTGTGGAGGAGCTTCTGACGAAACGTATATTGTCAGAAGTGAAGTCTCCGCTTCCCGTGGGATCAATAATCAACAGGGGTATCCTGCCTGTGAAGAACTCCCGTCCTTTGTCCTTGAGCAGTGCGTAACTCAACTCCGCCATATTGCCCGTTACCGATGTACCCGTAACACGGACATCGGAAAGTGAAAGGGCACCAGAGGCTACAGCTTTGATGACAGCCCTGCAGGAAGCGGATTCGGAAATATTGGGATTTTCCTGGATATTCACACATAGATGGTCATTTCCCACACCATCTACCGATAAGAAGACCAAATTCCCACATTTCCTGACAAGAAGGCGCTTTCCTGATATCGAACTGACAGGAATGGTTTTCCTGAGCGTCCCGTCTTCAATGACTTGAATTCTTGTTGGAGTAACTATGCGGAAACCGTATTTGCAGGAATTCTCAGAGACTGTGGTATATCCGATGTCGAATGAAGGAAAGGAGGCTGGGCAGACCAATTCAACAGAACCTTCCGTCCCGAAGAGAAGGGCGGAAACTGCCGTTGCTTCTGTCCCATCACCACTGCGTATGAGGCATCGGTGAACCCGCTGCGGACAATCTTGAAATCTTGGGAGAACCATCTGGCAGCGGATGTATCAACCTTCTCCGTAATATTTGTCCGTGCAAGCCAGGTCCTGTCAAGCAGGTGCAGCAGGCTGTCCGGACCAACTGTATGGAAATTCATCCTATTTCCGTCATCACCCCAGATGAGATAGTTCCCAGAAAGAAATGGACTTCCGTACTCCCGTCCTACTACAAGTGTCCGTTTGGAAGAGGGCAGACCATAAGGACTGTTCTGGTAATAGCTCCCTGTATTCTTCTCCGTTGTATAATTTGGAGATTCTTCGTAGGAAGTCGAAGAAAGTGTCTGCAACAGGCTGCTTTCATCGTCACGGATAATGCCGGTTACCCTGTGATGGTAAGTCTTGTTGGTGGCAAAGTCCCAAAGAAGGTTTCCTCGGCTGTCAAGATAGGAACTATAGAGGGTTAGACCGTAGCGTAGGGCTAGACCGCTTTCAACACGGAGCCGCTCTGCAGGTGTCAGCATACGGTTGAACACAATGAACTCTGGGATATACCCATCAAAGGATGCCACGTCTCTTGTCATATCAAGATAGGACTGGCTGAACCGAGTATCCCTATGTCCGGGAGTACTTCCGACAGTGACTAACGAGTGTTTCGGCTCACCCCACACGGAATGTACAGGCCGGTTAGCCCACATATAGGAAACAACCCTGGGGAAACGTTCCAGAAATTCCGGTTTGGTTTCTTTTTCGGCAGAGCCATAAAGCAGATCCTCTCCCTGTGCTTTGCCGTAGTCAAGGTTTGCTCCACTGCCAGCATGATGTACCTTATCCTTTCCTACCAGAGTTTCTTCTCCATTTCGTCCCTTTAAGCCAAAAAGTGCCGCATCGGAGGAGGAGGTGGCTGCTATAGGGGCAAAGATTCCGATGACAGTTCCTTGGGCAAGGGAACTGTAGGATAGTGCTAGCTCCTTTTGGAAGATAGAGCCTGAAAACCTGAGTGCAGGATGAAAATTGATACTGTGCGTGTCTGGGAAAGGAAGGGCATTGGTATTTACCAATGTGGGATTGTTTCTGTTTCGAGAAACTGTTGGTACAGAATCGCCCGAAAGGTCTATCCAATGATAAGTTCCTAACAATGAGGATGAGGTAGGGACTGTCCGGAACCATGCTTCAGGGGCAATTCTTGCCCTTGGAACCTGGGCGGATATGGAAGTAGCCATACCAGCAAAAACAACAAGGGCGGACAATGGGAGTAAATATCGTCTCATGGGCCTGTAAAATTAATAAGCATTAAAAAGTGGATAACTCAGAATGTGCAATAAACCTATATGGCTGAAATTATCTTACTCTAATTTCAGCCAACACTCAAACGCCACGAATAAGAAGGATATATTTCGTAGACGGAGAGTGAAATCCATTCAAAGAATGAGTTACGACCATAAACCTGTATTAGTTATATCCTCATTGGCAAAAGTATATAACATTCTTGAGAAATCCAAAGAAATCGGAAATTATTTTTGAGATTTTTTTTGTTTTATTGCACCATATTGCATCTCATGGCTATTTGAGAAGGCTTCGTTTTCATAGTTACGACACTCAATTAGAACTGACTTATTAAAAAAATATTCTGATTATCAACACCTTATCGATATTAATATCTCATCGAAAAAGGGCTATGAAGATATTTTAACTAAGATGGGTACTGGTGTGAATGCTCAACAACGTGCCGTTGCGGTCCATCATTTGGACACGCCTTGGCGACCTTCGGACTTAGAGCAGCGTAACGGACGAGCTGTGCGCAAGGGAAACCTTATCGCCAAGGAGTTTGCGGACAACAAGGTTGATGTGATTATCTATGCCGTAGAGCGGTCACTGGACAGCTACAAGTTCAATCTGCTGCATAACAAGCAATTGTTTATTAATCAGTTGAAGACCAATACACTCGGTAGTCGTACCATTGATGAGGGCTCGATGGATGAGGACAGCGGTATGAACTTCTCAGAATATGTAGCAGTACTTTCGGGTAATACCGACCTTTTGGAGAAAGCAAGACTTGACAAGAAGATTACCACCTTGGAATCCGAGCGTAAGAACTTTCTCCGTGAGCGTGATGCCGCAACGGGAAAGTTGGCGGAGATTGAGAGTTCTGTATCCTTCCATTCGGACAAAATCAAAGAGGTACAGTCTGACTTAGCTCTCTTTGAGAAGCGTGTAGAACGTGATGAGGAAGGTACACCTATAAATAAACTGACAATCAAAGGTGTGGAAGACAGTACCGACATCAAGGCTATTGCTGCACGTTTACAAGAAATAGACGAAAAAGCTCGCACCAAAGGAGAGTATAATAAAATCGGTGAAGTTTATGGTTTTTCCATAATGGTTAAGACGGAGAGCACTTCCAAAGACTTATTCGACTGTTCGGTGAACCGCTTTTTTGTGAAAGGACAGGAGAGCATCTACTATACCTATAATAATGGTAAGTTGGCAACAGACCCGAAACTTGCGTGTCAGAACTTCGTTAATGCCTTGGAGCGTATCCCCAAGGTGATAGAGTCGCATGAGAAGGAAATGGCAAAGGTTGTGGCCAATAAAGAAGTTTACACCAACATTGCCAACAGTTCTTGGAAAAAAGAGGACGAGCTTCGCTCACTTAAAAGTGAAGCTGCTGAATTGGACAGAAAGATTGCGCTTACCCTTGCTCCACCAGAGGGGGAAAAAGAGGAAACAGAAGAAATGAAGCAAGGAGAGGGTTTATCTGACCATTATCATTCTGGAGGAGTAAAGAACGAAAGCTATCTTGTCCAAGACAAAGAAGATAATAGCCGTTTACAGAGTTTTAGACCCAAATGGAGGCACTAAACACATGCCGAGGGGCTAAATAAAAGTCAGACATCCGTATTGAATGTCTGACTTTTATCATTATACTTGCAAATAACCTTTTAGCTTATCTATTCCTTCTTTGTGCTTATCGGGAGTCTGTTTCTTAAGTTTACCTATATTCAGTAATTTCCATTGTACAGATGGATATTGGCTTAAATCACCTGCACAACATTTATTCCACTGTGGTGTTCCCTCCTCAAAGGAAACGAGGAATTCCTTGTCTGTATTTGTAAGGCAGTCATTTACCTTTTTAATAATAGATTTACGAGCCTGCTCATAGTCTGTATATGTAAATGGAATATCTGACATTCCCTTGAATTGGTTTTCAAGTACCTCCTCTTGGTTTATGTTATTAGGAGACAAGGATTCTACGATAGGCTTGTCGCTTCCCAATAAGCATAAGATGAGTCCGTCTTTTACACTTTCAAGCGTTTGGTCTTTTATGTATTTGCAGTCAAACATGTCACGTGGATGCTGGCGGCTGAGGGCGGCTGCAATCTTCCCCCCATAAAGTTGAGAATAAGGAACTATACGTGCCTTACAGTTGGCTTGAAACTCTTCCATCGCTTTCGAACAGAGTTCCATAATTTCAACCTCTCCAAGTATGCCCCGCTTTGTACCATTTACCTCTATTTTCACCGTAGCACCATCATGCGTGCACTGCAATTTCCATACTTCGGATTTATGTACCATATGTATTCCAGGAATGGCACGTTCTATACTTGTTTTCAGTTCTCCAAGATGTTGATTTATCTTTTCCAAACTCGCTGTGCGCGGTTCTATCGGAATATAGGTAAGGTCAATATCAACCGAGTAACGCGGCATATTCTGGTGGAACAGGTTAATAGCCGTACCTCCATGAACTGCAAAGTCCGTTATCTTGTAAACCAAAGGCATAATGCGTAGTAACAATGACACCTGCTTTTTATATTGTTGATCATTCATAGTCGTTTAATTCTTTTGGGATAATCATCTTATACTTGCTGATATATATACCGGATTTGACGAGTTGGAGTTTATGTGTCCCCAAATCTATTTTTGTAAGGTCTAAGTCTTCATACCAATAATGCCCAGCTTTCTCAGCCATATATAGAAACAGCCTCTTCATTTTGTAATGTTTTGTGGTTTCCAATAACGATTGGACGACATTCGGACGCAGAGTTGTCAACTGTTCCATTATATAAAATAGATCCATATAGTTATATTGGCGTGGTGTTAACAGCAGACATTCCATAAAGGCCTGCTCAGGGGAGGATATAAGCAGCCTCCAGTCCAAGTATGTTAAAGTTGTTATCTGTGCATTGATAAACACCTCTGTCTTGAAAAACTTAAATTCACGGTCGAAAATGTCATGCTTCATCCATTGTGGCATTTTATCACTTGCCGTTGATACCATTAACAGGGGTTTGCCCATAGGAACATAATGGTTAAAGCCCCAAAGCTCCAAAGCAGAATGCGCTGCAACACGAAAACTCTTTCCTACTTGTTCGTTAAAGGACTGCAAAGCACCAAAAGCGGACAGCGTGTCGCCTGTGCGGTACATAACTCCCTTACATAGAGAGGATAACCAACCGGAAGAACGATATCTGCTCAACAACTGCCTGGAATAGCCATGCTCTACGAGCCATGTCGCAAACAGCAATCCGTTCTTTTGCCCGGATTGAAGCATTTGGTTTATTTTTTTTCCTTTTAGTATACTCATAGTTTACTTGCTGTAATTAAAACCAACCGCAAAGGTACAAAAGACTTTGCTAATTACAGTCAACTGGTTGAATTATTTCCTCGAAAGTAAACTAATAGTTGACTTGCAGGATAATATTTCAACCATAGTGAGAAAAAAAAGAATGAAATAAAACATGAACATTTCCAACATACTTGTATAGAACTGACTTCTACCAACCTTCTCGCTTCCGTACCATTTCATCTATCTCTTCCCGAAGGAAAAGCAATCGACCATTAGCCTTGAGATAGGGAATTTTTCCTGCCCAAACCCAGTTGTATATAGTCTTTTGTTCCACCTTCAAAATTTTGGAGACATCTATGATATCCAAGTATTCGGCTTTCAATGGAGGGTGAATGGTCGTATCTACTTCCTGTTCCCGTAGGACAAGCAGACGGTCGAGCTTGTCTTCCATATTCTTCAGTTTTTCAAACAGGCGTTTCTGCCATGCATTTTCTGGCTGTTGATCTAAGTATGGCATAATTCTCCTTTTTGATAATTCCCACTTGTATCTTGTATCAAAATACGCTGCTCTTTCATATAGGCAATATATTTCTTTGCAGTTCTGTCCTTGATTTCCATTTTGCGCATCAGAACCTCACAAAGTTCTTGGTAAGTGAGCTTGAAAGAATTTCGGAAGGCTTCTTTGACAACGGCAATGAGTTCATCAGTCTTGCGCTTTTCCTTGTCCTCTTTAGACTTCTCGCCACGATAGACGTGCATGTCCTCAGCCTTATCCCAGCCGAAAAGCATCATCGGTACGTCCAACGGACTTCCGTCACGGACTTTCAATGCCTTTACGACCGAGTATTCAGGATTGTCGTCCTTTTCTATGGAGAGAATGCCCGCCGCCTTGCGTTGAAGTTCCGATCCTATATGCCCACGTAGCTTTATACCATTAGGCACAAAATGAAGCACACAGATGATGCAAGTATTGTATATTCCTGCTAATCGGTAGAGTTCATCAACAATGGCTATACTTTCCGTTTCATCGTTGGCGGAACGTATTAAGTCGGCTATACCATCTATTACCACAAGATGAATACCTCCATGTTTGTGGTAAAACAAATCCATACTCTCACGGATAAGTTTCAAGCGGTCCTTGCGTGAGAGCGAGGCTAGATATAGGGAATGGTAAAACTTCGGCACATTTTTCAATGAAGCGCGTTGTAAGGTTTTACCCAAGTTTTTATGCAGTTGTGCCTCGGACTGTTCCGTATCGTAGTGTAATACCGCCAAGCCGTTAGGGTTGGGCGTAATTTCCAATCCCAATGTCCTCTCGGCAGGTAACCGTTCTGTTCCTAATGTCCCAGTAAGAATGGCAGCCACATAATTACTTTTGCCAGTTCCTTCGCCACCTGTAATACAAAGCAGATTATCCTGCGTACCCAGCGGCACACCATTTACTGCTACGATGGACTTTGAAGCATCAGGAGGATTCTCATAGTCTATTTCACATGATTGTAGCATCATAATTGTATGGGTATATATACTTGACAGCTTGTCTGTTAACAAAGAAGTTAAATCCTTTGCCGTCTTTCCCAAAGCAAAAAAATCAGAAATATCCTTTTCGGTTTTTGTTCCTCGCAAAGAAAGACTCAGACAAAATACATGGTATGGTTCCAACTGCTTGGCCTGCCTCTCTGCTTCTCTTAATCCGGTTTCATCCGTATCATAAAGCAGAATGATGTGTCGAAATCTTAGTTGCAGGCTTTCGATAATAGGCTCAGGGATGGAGGCTGTTTCGCTATTGAAACAGATTGCATTAAAATGGTGCGAAGATAATGACAATACATCTTTCTCTCCGCCGGTGATAAATAAAATATCCCCTTTACTTGGTAACTGTTCAAAACCAAAGATATAATCCTTCGATTTATCCCCTCCATAAAGGAACCGTAACTTGCTGTTTGGGCGGTATATCTTGACAAAATCGCCCATTACATAACAAAAGATAGGTTCATTCTTAGTAGAGGTTAGACTAAAAGGATTCCCTTGATTGGAAATTGTCTCATAACGGAACAGTGACTTCACATGATATTTTTGTAAAACCTTGTCAGTTATTCCATAACGTTGCCAATAGGCGATTTCGTCTGCCCTGAAAGGTTGTTCGTATAGCTTAAATATCTTTTTCTTTTCGGAAAGTTCTTCTTTTACATTGGTTGATGTTGAAGAAACAAGACGAATGTCCTTGAAAGATTTTGTTTTTCTATTCTCTTCAGTCTTAAAATCCATGGTGATATTGAGATTTAAATCCTGTATGATAGTCAATAAGACTTTCTTGAAATCCGCTCGAACATCGAGACCAAGCATCGTTGCTGCAAACCAAAAGCAATCACCCGAATATGCCTCGTTCCCAAAATCCTTCATGCGGTAGCATTGCGATTTTGTATCAAGGTAGATGTTGCAGGATGCCCGTTTGTCCTTATAAAGTGGATTCCGGAAATTCCGTTTGGGAACGAAATCAATCGGCATATAGAAACAAAAAATTTCCAGTCCCCTGTTTGTGTGTTCCAATATCTCTTCCTTAATGTTCATAGCTCCTCAAACGAAATTTGTGAGTCTCCCATATATCCTTTTAGGATACCGTCCTTGTAAGCATTGAGCCTTTGAAGAGCTTCCACTCTACGAAAACCTTTGAAGGAAGCACGTCCCGTCTTGATTGCAATATATAATCCTTTGAAAGGATAGACCACATGATTGCAGGAAACATAACGATAAGGGATTACCTGACTGTCTCTCCATCGTGCCAGTGAAGCTCTGGATATACCGAGAAGGCGCAATACATCAGAAGAGTTCAGTTCAATCTTTTCTTCCAAAACAACATAATTCTGTTTCAGTTCAAGAATGAAGCCTGCAATTCGATCTATACTTTCTTTCAAGGAATGTATCTCTTCCAAAAGAGTGGCAGAAAGCATGTTATTCTCTGTCATTATGCATCAGTTTTTTAATAAGTTTCTCAATAGCTTCCATCATATCTCGAAATTCAGACATATTATTTTGTTTTTTTACTATACGGTTGGCTAGAAATATGATATGCTGAATCATTCTTTTGTGATCTACATGACAGAGCTTGTTCAATAAAAAGATGAGATCTTCTTTTTCAATTGTAAAGAAACTATGGTCTTTATCTTCAGTGGTATGCACCAAAGATTCTATCATTCCTTTGGGAAGATGCAAAAGAAGCACATCCATATCGAATGCGGAGGCACATTTGGTATAGGTCTCAATTCTCAAATCCGTCTGCATCTTACAATGTTTCCTAAAATTGGAATACTCCATGCCGGCACCTTGGCTCGCATCTTGCTGTTATCGCAAGAAGACAGCATGGTTTCAAGAGTGGGAAGCACGATAAACAAGCGTCCCTCTCCCTTTTGAGGTATCATCTTCTTATCCATTTTGTGTATTAAATTGATTTCCAAGTGCAAAGTTCTAAAGAAATAAACCTTTTTTTAGAATATTAGATTGCCAATGTTGGTAATATGATACCATTTGCAATTTTAATTGCTTTTCTACGGCATAGACCATCAGTGCACGGTGCAAGTCCCTTTTATATATAAGGACTTGCACCGTGCACTGAAATTGTAGCCAGAATTTTTCTAAAAGATTTTCACTCAAATATTTGGCAGTAGTTCATTTTTTATGTACCTTTGTACCCGAAATGACATAGCTGATGTCAGGAGAGCAAATTATTTAAGTACTCTCAAAATACTCTATTGAGGCTACAAATTGGCTACATAGAAGAAAGAGAGTGATAAAAATAGTTGTGATACAGAGTGTTACAGAAACAAGTTCGAGTTTCGTACGCACCGCTAAAAATTCTAAACTTTATGAGTTTAGGATTTTTTGTTTTATGTCTGAATGGGTTTTACAAGAACTGTTGTTTAAACATCTAAACGCCAAAGCAGTTCGGTTAGTCCTTTGGGAAGGGATTTTAACGATGATGTAGTAGGGTAGAAGTTAAAACCTTCGTATTCAAAGTTCAGTAAATCTTCAGGTTCTGTTATCTTGTTTTGAAGAACGTATTGAGTCATTGCACCCCGACAGCTCTTTGCATACACGATTACATTCTTCAGTTTATCGCCATCAAAAACCTTAAAATACGGTTGAACAACAGTAACTTCTTTAAGAATCTTTTTCCAATCGAATATATGTTGGTATTCTTCGGTTGCCAAATGCAGCAAGATTCCATCATCAGCCTTAACCGATTCTATGAGAATATCGGTCAGCAAAGGTTTCCAAAAATCAAAAATACTTTCTCCATTACTTGCTTCAAGTATTATTTTTCCTTCAAGTCGATAGGGGTGTATCATATTGTTTGGACGTAACAAGCCATATAAGAAACTTAGTATCCATAAATGATTGTTGCCAAATTCCATATCGCTTGACACAAGCGTATGTGCCTTTAAGCATTTATAAGCTTGTCCGTTATAAGCCAAAATAGCAGGCATCTTATTTTCTCCGTTGAAGAAATCAAGGAAATTCAGTTTTGCTGCTTGTGCCAAACTTATGCTGCACTTTAGTTCCGATTTAAGTTCTTCAATGGTATGTTGTCCCAATTCGAGTGCAAACTTGTCAGCTTCATTGCGGAACAGGGGTTCTGTAACCTCGTTAAGCCGCACGCTTGTTGTTGCATTCATTAATTTTGCTGAGGAGAGTATAATCTGCATATTATCAGTAGTTTACATTTTAATAATTGTTTCCAATAAGCCTTTGCAACCATCTTCTATTAAGTCTAAGGCATATTCAAACTCTTTTGCACCGCCATAATATGGGTCTGGTACAGATGCTTCTCCTTTATATTGAGCGAAAAAGTCTTTCATCTTAACTACTTTCGCTCTTTGTTCTGCACTTTTCGCCTGGTTGCAAATCTCAGAATAATTGTCATCGTCCATTACAATAATGTAATCAAATGCATCAAAATCTGTATTTCTATTGAACTGTCGTGCTATATGGTCTATCTTGTAGCCTCGTTTTGCACCGTGTTCACGCATTCTGCGGTCAGGCAAATCGCCTATATGCCAATTCCCAATTCCTGCAGAATCGATGGTGAAGTTATGCGAAAGTCCTTTGCTGTCAGTCAGATGATGCATTACGGCATCTGCTGCTGGAGAACGGCAGATGTTTCCTAAACATATAAAAAGCAGGTTGTAACGGCGTTCTTTATTTATAAATGTATCCATATTCTAATATCTTTTTTATAGTGTGCCTACAAATTTACTGAAAAATTATGGTTTTCTGTCAGCATACTATTTTATATTTCATTTTCTCTTCATTATAGTTCGTTTTTGTAAAGATAATTCCCTTAAAAAGTGATAACTGCGCTTTGGCATTGCGAAAGCGTAGGTTTTGCGTTGCAAAAGAGCCGCTTTTACCGTGCAACTAATCAAGGAAAATGAAGATAAATCTAAGTTTGTGCAAACTTGCTGATAATGAGGAGGAAACGAAATGATTTGCATATAACTGCTCTGTTCGTAAAAGGCAGGAAAGTGCGGATTTAAGCAGAAGTTCAGTTACTAAATCATTACCAAGATTGGGAATAGGTAACGAAATGCAGATATAGGTAACCGAAATTATTTGGTTCGTGTGTTTGTTGCTTTGGTCGGCAGTTTTCTGCATAAGTAAGGAACGCTTTAATTCGGGTAACTTTGCCCATAAAAATTAAAGCGTATGAAAACAGAGAAAATGAAGGTGCTGCTCTACCTCAAAAAGAGCGGAAAGGACAAGTCGGGTAAGGCTCCCATCATGGGACGTATCACGCTTGGAAGGAGTATAGCGCAGTTCAGTTGCAAGCTGTCCTGCAATCCCGATTTGTGGAATCCCCGTGAAAGTAGAATGGACGGAAAGAGCCGTGAGGCGGTGGAAGTGAACGGCAGATTGGAAAGCCTTTTGCTATCCGTCCAAGCAGTCTACCAATCTCTGCTATCCAAAGGTTGCCCATTTGATGCAACTGATATAAAAGAGGAATTTCAAGGAAGCGTTCAATCTAAGTGTATGCTTATTGAAAGACTGGATAGGCTCATCAAAGAGAAAGAAAACCATATCGGCATTGACATCAAGGAGGAAAGTATTTTTGGGTATCATTCCACTCGTACCCATTTGCAGAACTTTATACAAAGGAAGTGTAAAGTTGCTGATTTGGCTTTTTCACAGCTTACTGAGCAATTTATCTACGACTTTCAACAATACTTTATGGGTATTTGTGGGTTTCAGGAAAGTACGTTCTATAATGCCGCTACCCATCTGAAAACGGTGTGCAAATTGGCTTATCGTGAAGGATTAGCCGATATTTTGTTGTTTGACAAAGTCAAGGTAAGCAAAGGCGACAAGAAACTACCCAAAACTCTTGACAGGTGTTCGCTTGACAAACTAATGAACATACAGTTTGGAGAGTTGGAGAAAGAAATGGAAACCGCAAGGGACTTGTTTGTCTTTGCCTGCCATACGGGTGCTGCCTATTGCGATTTGATGGAATTAAGCAGGTTGCATCTTGTCCGTGATGATGAGGGAAGTCTTTGGCTGAAGTTCAACAGGCAGAAGACAGGAGTACTTTGCCGTATCAAGTTGTTGCCCGAAGCCATCAGGATAATAGAGAAGTACAAGAGCGATGAAAGGGAAAGGCTGCTGCCACTTATGAAGTATGCCACCTATCAATCGTATCTTAAAGCATTGCGCCTAAGAATCGGCATAGCCTTTCCCTTTACCACGCATACGGCAAGACATACCTTTGCCACGCTCATCACACTTGAGCAGGGAGTGCCGATAGAAACGGTGAGCAAGATGTTGGGGCATAGCAATGTGAGTATGACCGAGCGATATGCAAAAGTTACGCCACAAAAGCTGTTTGTGGAATTTGAGCGTTTCCTTTCTTTCACAGAGGATATGCAGATGAGCATTTAGCAATAGTAGCATTAAAACTAAAAACATGATGAGAAGTACATTCAAAACACTGTTTTATATCAACAGACAAAAGACCAAGGCAAATGGTCTGACCTCCATACTCTGCCGTATCACGATAGATGGCAAGAACTCTGTTATTACCACAAACGAAGAATGTAAGCCTGCGGAGTGGAATGCCAAGCAAGGAATAACTACAGATAAGAAAACAAACCTTCGCCTGCAATCATTCAGAGAACAAGTAGAAAAGACCTATCAGGAACTGTTCCTAAAAGACGGAGTGGTAAGTGCTGAACTGCTTAAAAACAGATTGCAAGGCATAGCAACTTCTCCCACCACTTTGTTGGAGCTTAGCAATACAGAACTACAATCGGTAAAGGAAGGTGTGGGCAAATCAAAGGCAGAAGGTACATACACTAACCTTTGCTATGCTAATAGGATGCTGTGCGAGTTTATAAAGAACTTAGGAGGTAAGGATATAGAAATCCGAAGCATAACGGAGGAACTGTTTGAGGAATACCGCTTCTTTCTTAAAAAGAAAGGATTGAAAGGGTCTTCTATCAACAATTATCTTTGTTGGCTGAGCCGTTTGATGTTCCGTGCGGTAAGTCAGCGCATCATTCGCTATAACCCATTTGAGCATGCAGAATATGAAAAGGTGGAAAAGGCTATCCGTTTTCTTAGCAAGAGTGATGTAGCAAACCTGATGGCTATGAAGATGTGTGATAGCGATGCCGAACTTGCAAGGCGGATGTTCATCTTCTCCTGCTTCACTGGTTTAGCCATTACGGATATGGAACATTTGATGTTTGGACATATCAAGAGTGCCGTAGACGGACAAATGTATATAAGAAAGGAACGTCAGAAGACCAAGGTGGAG
>NZ_BAKF01000055.1 GCF_000614025.1 Prevotella aurantiaca JCM 15754 | reverse complement strand
ATTAATCCGGCAAAACGAAAAGTAGGTGCGTTGTAAAACGAAAAGTGACATTTTGAAGCAAAACGAAAAGTAACAATTCTCAACACGCACATAACAGTAAAAAGGTGGTAAATTCTTGCAAGACTTGGATAATTCTGCAAGATTTTGCCACCTTTTAGATTATACGTTGAGTTCAAACTTTATATCTTCATTACCATTAAGAAGTTCTTTTGTACGCTCTATATTATTTTTATAAATGTGCACATTAGCAAGATTGAGCGTTATAGACTTTAAAGGGAAATCTATTTGCCTTGACATTAAGTAAAGATGATAAATGTCTGCTGGAAGACCTAAATTAGCATCAGAACTTCGCTGAAAGGCTGATATTACAAGCTCACCTTCATCTATTTGGAACTGTACAAGGCTAAGGCATGGTGCTTGATTGGTTTCTGCACCAGTCTCGCCTAAGAACAACACATAATTTTTGCTGCTACGCTTTTCACGATTTATCTTCTCTATCAGCGGAGGCAATTTCTCCAGATATGTAGGATAACTATTGACAAGGATTGAACCACAATAATCCCACCAAGCAATACCTGCCTTACGATACTTTTCAATCTGCCTTTCACCCTGCATGAACAGTTGTAGCTCATCCTTTAGCTTCCTACGTGCTATACCGTGAGTTTCGAAGATGTCGAGTAAGTCTGAAGGAGTAAGTGTTAGCTGTTTGTTCAACAGATACTTAATTTCCCCTTTCTTGTTACACTGTTGCTTTCCAGTATGGATAATTCTGTCTAAAATCTTGTGGTATTTATTCATCGTTTTATCAGCATTTGAATAGTATTTAACCAGCATTCTTATACAGCATCATATCTGTATAGGTTGAGTTATAATTCATGCGAGCATTGCATTCCACCTTAGTACACTTCTCAAATGGATTACCGATATGCTTATTTCGACCTATCCAGTCACAGAGTTCAAGTATAGACGACTTATTGCTTGTGAAGTAAACAAATGAATGTCCAGCAAGAACTGACAGTACATCGAGGTAATCAGCAAGCTTCCAATACATTTTATAAGTGCCAACCTCAGTACTGAGGTAAGGAGGATCAACCAGGAATACAACATTTGGGGTATCCTTATATTGATTAAAGACTTGTTTATAGTCTGTTGAAACAATTGTTAAGCCATCCAAATAGCCATCACAAAGCGGATAATCAGTAGAGCGAATATTGTTATACAACGTTTCCTTGTTCATGTCGTCAATATTCAGACAATACTTCATCGAAAATAAGAGAGAAGAAGATATGGTGATGAAATCCAGATATCCATAACGCTCTTGACACTTAATTAAGCACTCAAATATTCGTTTACGTGCTTCTCCTACGATAGGCTTATGCTTAGGCAAATCACGAACTATCTTTCTAAGCTCTGAGAGTAGCTCATTAGTCTGTGACACGTGTTCCAAACGTAGCCTATATCCATCAAAGTCATTATACACGACTTTAGAATGTGGCTTCTCGGACTTTGTAATATGCGACAACAAGCCACTACCTCCGAATAAATCAACAAATGTAGTTCCGTCTGGGAACTGTTCTAATACCTTCTTAAACTCTTTTGCGAACATCCGCTTCTGACCTACGAAGGGAAGCGGTGCTGAATAATACATTTTCTTTGTCATGATGCAAAGGTCGTAAGTTTTCCTTTCACAAACATAAGCGTATATACTGATTACACTGCAAACAAATTGCAGTCTGTTTGAAATCGCTTAATAAGAGCATAAACTTTACGCTCGCTAATAGCGTATTTCACGGCAAGTGCAGCCACTATGTAAGACACTTTCTCACGCTTTAACAACATTCGTCTATATTCTGTATATAAATCTATATAGTTTGTGTCATCCAATCTAACTCCAGCAATATGGAGGTTTCTTAATAGTTCCCTGTTAATTTTTACAATCTCAATTATCTTCATATCTAATAAATTTCGTAAATTTGCAACGCCAATCACTTTTATTATACAATAAAACGCCACAAGAGCGAGCGAGGATATTTGCCCCCGGTCGCGCTCTTGTGGCGTACATTGTTTAAAAGTGATTGGCGTTGCTTATTAACAGGCTGGGGGCTTTTTACCCCCTATTTCAGCACAATAAAAGTTGATTATAACATAATATTTTCTTTTCTGACAGAACTGACTTGACTCACCAACAGAGGCGTTAAAATTAAAATCAGCTCTGCCATATTCACTTTCTTATAATATAAAATTCATTAAGCATATGTGTATTAGACATCTTGCACTGATATATCATGAATCAATATAAGCTGATTACCCTCTGTGGCTCTCTGAATCGTCAACGTGTGATTCCCCTTTTGCAAGTCAAATTCACAATAGACCTCTGTCCAGCCCGACCACACCAATTTCTTCTGAATCGCCCCATCAACTATTACATAGATGTACGCATAGTCGTATCCATTAGGCTCAAGCCCAATATGTCCCGAGGTAACATAGTCTTCATATTCCGCTCCAGAATACCTTGTGGTGGCGAATTTGAAAAAATTCTGTGCTGCTATCCTTATAGCTATCCTGTTAGATTTGCTTGCAAAATTCTTTTTTATCACACTTGTCATAGAAGATAGTGCGACAAGCTTTCCTGAACTATTACAATTACTCTTCAAGAAAAGGTTCACAGGAGGGGTTATGATTGCCGCCCCTCCGCTTAGTATTACATCTTCAACAGAAGTATCTTGAAGACATTCATCTCCGTGTAATCTTTGATGATAATTAAAGACTCCTTCCGATTTCTGCCTTCCTGTGTATTGACATCTTGGATTGCTGACCTTGTAACTTCCATCAGCATACAATAACAGTGTTATCTTGCCGTCGCAAAGAAGCCCCTTTGCGTTGTCTATCTTTATGTTAACTATTCCGTCAGCATAACTACTCTCTATCTCTACATACTTGTGATAGATATTGGAATGAGCTTCATCATTGTACTTCAAGGTATAAGCGTTAATTTTTTTATCGCTTTCAAAAGTAATATTACAACTATACACAGCATCTGCATTAACAACAAACTGGATAAGAGAGTATCCGACGCAATCTATTGTCCCTCCAGACAACAGTTTGCCCGACTCTGACCTTTCACTCGCACCTTCGGAATAGGTTACAGAAGTATCATACTTGTCGTCTCGCTGGTCTAAGTTATCAGCTGAGTTAAATGTCATAGCACGTCCAAGTAATGCAATGTTTGCCTGCTGACCTGCTTGACAAGATTTCCATAGTAAAGCACGCTGCTCATTCGTGGAAAAAGCTAAATCGTCTATTTTTGAGACATTAATGTTAGGGCGAACACGGAACATCTTGATACTTCTACGCACAGGCAATGCTTCGATAAACTCTTGCATAGCTGCGTAACACGAACTTAATCTCCATCCTGCGTGACTTGATAGTTTTAACCCAGCATACCCAGTAGATAATCTTGAAGACATAGCAGCTATTGGCTCGGCAGTAGGAATATTGTATAAGTTTCCAAAATTCTTATTGAGGTCGGTATATCTATTCGCCCCCCATTCTTCTTCACCCAGTATAAGGGTCACATTTTTTGCACTTGAAAAAGATAATGCTTTTTCGAGTTCCTTAAATCCTTCCATACCTGTCGAACTACCATTAGCACTATTCATCAGTAGTAGATACTTATAGTTAATAACAGATAACGAACTGTTTGACATGTTCATCAGCTCACCCTTGAATAGAGCATTGATATTAATGGTGCGACTCTGACCTGGTCTGCCGTCGTTGACAATAAGAATATCAACCAAGTCGTTCATTTTCGACAACCATCCAAACCCTATAGGAGATGCGATGCTCGCAGTTAGTGAAGAACCTTCTACTAAAAGCGCATCAACATTATTTATGTTCACTTCGTCACAGTAAACATCTGCTGATCTGACATTGTCTTCTACGTACTCATTCAGCGTATATGTTCTGTATGAAGAAACGATGGCGCTTCCTTTTTTCCACCCAAAGCAAAAGCGAGCAAACTTTGCATTTGCAGGTATTTTGATTTCTTCTGCATTCAATGAACGCGTTATGTTTCCAACAAATGATTTTTCCTTATCGTAGAATGCGACAATAGAAGCTCCTGTGCCAGAGGACGTAACAACAATTTTTGTAACATTACTCAAATCAAGGTATTCTGGCGTGTAATCCCAAGCGTGGCTTGGCGCATAACTACCAGAATTTACAGTTAATAGACCCTCTTCTGATGACTTTGACCTGAAATCATAATCAGGCAATGCTTCTTTAATTATAAAATCCTCTTGAAGATTGCTGATAGCGCTCATGTTGGCTTGAATAACATCTCTGATAGGTGCAAAATTTTTTCTGTATACTTTTGCGACAGCAGAAGAGTTTATAGTGGTACAGAACCTTATATACTTTGCTCCTTGCGGAATTGATACATCAGCCTCATATTCTCTAGAACCAGCAGGGATGCCTGACAAAAACCCCTTGTCCTTGTCATAGAAACAGACGAAGTTTACGTTAGCATCGCCGCCGCTAAAAGATACATTAATTCTTAACGTTTCCCCTAATTCGATAAAGTCTTTCGTAGCCTTCCATGCGTTACGAGGTTTAATTCTCCCATCTGGATAAAGAGCATACCCTGCCTCCATAACACCAATGTATGATGTCTCTTTCGCATCTTTTTCTAAAAAAAGAGTACTGTAAACTTCCTGCAAGTTCTTTCCGTCATCCGTGATTGCCTTGATGTTCGCCAAAGCCTCCGTCACAGCAGCCTGCGACATAACTTTTGTTGCGCTATCGCCTACCTCCTGCACTACAGAAAGCCCACTGACCTTTCCCATCAGCAGCCACCCTGGCTTCTGATACGCATAAATATTTCCATTCTCAGAACTATCAGCATGTGTATCATCATAGATGCTTACTAACTGACCATAGCGGAGAGCCTTGCCGTTAGTTCCGACTGGGTCTGTATCAGCCTCCATAGCTGACTTAGACTGATAAACCTTCTTAATGCCAAGTCCATCAGTAGACTGTTCCAATGAGGCTATGTATGCTAATGTATCCTCGTGCAGCTTACCAACCTCTTCAGGCGTAATGCTGTCTACTTGACTTTTCTCTTTGAGTTCCTTTGCTCGCTTGAGCAGATTATATATTGTATCCATAGTTATTTTTTATGTCGGTATGAAGAAATATGTTTCAATTGTACAATTCATTGGAGCAGGAAGGCTGGAATCTCCCAGAGTGCCTACAATTTTTCCTTCTCCATCTGCTTGCATGATACAAACTATCTGACGCTGACCATCTTTGTTTTTTACTCCAACTAAAAAAGATTCTGAGAATATAGGGGGAACGGGAACACGTGTTGTTGGGTACTTAAACACAACCCCTGGTCCATCGGTCCATTCTGTATTATCACTTTCAAGCGAAATCTTCTTAATTAAAAAACCTGGTCCTCTTTTTTTTCGAATTGTACCATGATAACCATTCACAGGATGTGAGAAGGCATCGTCCTCTTCTTTCCATTCTTGCGACTCAACTTTCATCTTCGGACCTATAAGGTCAAAAAGAGTTTTCAACTCGAAGACATTAAAGGCTCCTTCTGTTTTCTCAAATGACAGAAAAGCCTCTGCTGTCTCCCTACATGCATGTTCTTGTCCATCCTCAAATGTACGTACATCAGAATTAGATTTTCTAACACCTACATACAAAGGGTCATTCCAACTGTGTGCAACAAGAGTTGTTTCCTTTATTTCATGGATAACTCCGTCAAGCACCAACCAATTTTTCTTAGTTTGGAAGGTAGTCGTCGCAGCACTTTGATCAATCTTCTTTAATTCTCCTTGAAACCGGTCAAGTAAAAAGACAGAGGTGTTTGCACCAAGAGCCTGAAGGAGTGCAGACATCTGATTAGCTGGGTTCTCCTGTAATGTCTTGATATCATCGATGTAGAGGGGCTGTCCGCCCTCGCTAAAGAGTATCTTATTCATATTCGTATATTTCTATGCGGAAAGATCGTCCCGCAGGTTTATAATGATTCAATAGGTTTAATATAGTTGTCAACTGCTGTCCGCCATACTTATCTTCTGCAGCAGATGTAGAGGTGCATAGAAAAGACGGCACATAGACAATAAAAGAGGCCTCTTTAGGTACATCGTCATAGGCTCTGATGTACAAGGGAGAACTACCACTCACATAGACAGGAGCAAGACCTTCACTCTTGAAATGTAAAACTGTCTGAACTTTCTGCCCTGCAGATACTATGTATATTTGACGTTTTGTAAGGAAGAAGGCATCATTCAGAGCCTTTTCTATGTATTGTACACCTGCAGTAATGGTGAGTCGATTCAAGACATCGGTGCGATAACTATAGAATCGATTATACAAGTCTCTTATTCCTCTCAGCATTGCTTTGAGCAAAGCCACAATCACCTTGCTTCTCAATATAGGAGGTAGCAATTGAAAACCAAGTTTTATAACATCCAATTTATACCACATAGACTAATGCATTTCTTAAGTTAACAGGGGAAAAACTTCCGCTAACAGCGGTATAATTATTACCGTTGATATCATTATATGTCATTCTATCTGTACTATACTTACATGCGTGGAGCTCCACATCCAACACACCTTCCACATTCTGTATAGCATCAACTAATTTAGTCTTATTGAATGTGCCACCATAGATTATATTTCTGAGATAAGCGTTTACAGCATTCTCAACAACAAAACTACCGTCTTCGATTCTTGTTCCTGTCCTGTCAATTACCAATGGGTCGATACGTATCGTTGCAGTGATACTGATACTATCTGCAGGTAAAGAACGAACCGAAAGAATGACACCAGCTATTTTAACACGATTCAAATACTGTTTGAATGCTGTTAAAACATCTTCTGAAAGAATAGCCGGCTGTCCTCCTGCTTCAGCAGAAGCAAGAATCTCTACGGAAGTTCCTCTATCGCGTACAGCAACATACTTGACGACTCGCTTCTTCTCAGATACCTGTTCATAGCCATATTGCTGTGTCGCCTCATTAAAGATTAAAGCATCACCATACTGGAACTCTTTTGCAATCTTATAGTACCAAGGTACACTTGCTACAACAGCACGACTGATCTTATCGTCTACGTCTGCCTTGAACTGGTCGAACAGAACCTCCAGAACATGGCTACAGGCAGCCACGATGTAAAACAGAACATTCTCGATACTAACCACAGAGAAACTATCATCAAAAGTATCGCTCTCCGATAGTCCGTATCGTTCTCTTACTGTACCATCCGCCATAAAGGCATTTGTCATTGTTTGTTTTATCTCTGCTATACTACGAGCCATATTTTGTTTACTTTAATTGAACTGTGGAGAGAACTCACCACTGAATACCCTTAACTTGACATCCGTCATACCTCTCTCTGTCGCTGGAGATACATCATTAGCCTTACAATACTGTTGTATTAATCGGTTGAAACTTACGTCAGGAAGTTGCAATCTGCTTCCAGCCTCTAATGTGTCTGTCATACCAATAGCATTAGCAGCAGCCAAAGCAGGCAATGCTTCCAGCGAGCCATACTCCTGTATAGCTATGTCAGCCAAGGTCTGACCATCTTTCACTTCAACTTCCATCTTATTACGAAATAAAGAGCTAACATCATAAGAATACCGAATGTAACAAAACCAGTTTCCATTGCTCGCTTTTGAATCCAGTTCAATTCTTTTTCCTTGTAAACTATCTTTGGCTTCTCCTTATATTGCTTATGATCCTTATCGTGTATGGTTATGTGGGTTGTGTCATGCACCGTTGTAAGACCTTTTATCTCCGCACCTGGAAGACTTTCTAATATATGCGTCAAAACACCGTTATGTATTCTTGCCGTTGAGCGATACAAGGCATTCTGCAAAACTGAGACAGAGTCTTTCGTTGCACGCTCCTGGTGATACTCTGGCAACTGCAGTGATACAGGCGCAAGACGTTCTGTAACTCTTATGGTATCATGACTGACAACGTGCAGCGTGTCGGTGCTTACACTCTCTACAGGCACATAGACCGCATGTGAGCAAGCATAGAAAATAACAGCAGTAAGGATAACTGCTAATAATACTTTTAATGTTTTCATATTGTAGTTGTTAGATGTTTGCGTATTCAGTCTTTGCATCGAAACAAGGGCAAGCCTTGATATACTCGTTTGAGGTGATTCTTCCATCGTGGTTCAAGTCTGGCGAGAAGTCACGATGTCCTTGAATAACTGCCGTAGGGTACTTCACGTGCAGCAGCTTCAACAGCGAGCGCAGACTTTGCTTCTGTTCCTCTGTGCGATTGTCAATAGGTTTACCATTGATATCAATACCGCCAATATAAGCGACATTGATAGAAACTGAATTAAAGCCCTTTACGCCATTACTTACTTTGTCTTCATCAAGCAGCTGGGTAATCTTGCCGTCTGGACTGACCACATAGTGATAGCCTGGATTAGTCCATCCTTTCCGAAGGAACTCTTGTCGTAGGCTCTCAATAGTCTGTGACTGATGACTTGCAGTGCAGTGTATTGCAATATATTTAATCGTTCTCATTCTCCCTCCTTTCCGTTCTTGGAGTTGACAACTCGGTCGATGTAATTTCTCACATCTCCCCATTTACTCTGAATGTAGATACCCACACCGAAGATTGAGCCGGCATAGACCAAAGTCTGCGACACATACCACAGCACGCTGTCTTTAACGTCGCCCCCATTAAAGAAGAAACTCAGAAAAGCCATTGCCACACCACTTGCAAGCAGAAATATGGCTGAGCCGTATTGTATCCATTCCTTCGTGTTTCTTTGCATATTGCTTAAGTTTAATATTGTGCATCTATTTCGATGCTTTTGGTTGTTATTTTTATATTAGTCACAGTTTGTCTGTCCATCTCCAGCTGCTCTCTGATGAGCGTTCTCCAATAGATAGGATCATTGTCAAGCAGCATATCACTGATACCACAGCCAGTCATCGGTCGTTCTTTCAACTCTCCCTTATGTAAGTGAAGTATCAAAGCTTGATTTTGATGCAGCGTATCACCGATAACCAGACCAGAAATAATCTTTCCGTCTGGTCCTCGATGCGGTTGTATAACCGCTTCATAGTCTATCAATGTAATACCTTTCATCTCAATGTTTGATAGTTACGTCTTCATAATCAGTTTTCTTAAACTCCTGCGCCTTAGTCAGAGGTGGACCTGTTGGACCATGAGTACCCTGGTGCGTATGGCTATTGACAGCTTTAACCAGTTCATTAAGTCTCTTGGTTAAATCCTCAATATTAACCAGTCCTCCAAGCTTACCTCCATTTATCGTTATAGATTCAACATGATCCACAGCTAAGACGACAAGGCTTGAGTAATCTCCTGACAGACTCCCAATGATGACTGCAGTACCGACTTTAGGAACTATCAGCATCTCACCATTATCATCTGTTTCAGATGCACGAAGGCGAACATCTGGCACGAGAAGGCTTCCAATTTCCACATCACAAGTACGACCGCTTACGCTCTTGACGATACCTTGCAGTATTGACATTTCCTGCTGTGGTGCTACACCTCGCAGTCTTTCTCTTAATTCCTTATATTGATCCATATCCTTAGCTTAATCTGAATCCAAGTTCTATTTTTCTCTTACCACCGTCTCTACTGAAAGTCGTTGTTACTGCCCTTACGAAGTAACAGCCATCCTTACGAGGATAATCCGCATCGTAAATCCACGCCATATCGCCAGGAATACACTCTGGTATGAGCCAGGTTGTGATGCTGCCATCATAGCCATCGAAACTACGACGTTTAACTTCAAGTTCGCCACGAAGTTTCATACTTGCTTCATCAGAGGTTGCACACTTTATCTCAACTTTCTCACCGCCAGTAGCACCGACTTCTACCTCTTTCACAGTTCCATCAGGAAGAAGAGCTTTGACCACTACACGAACCTTACGGTCAGCTGCTTGTCGATAAGTCAGATTTACCGCCTCTACATTCAAGGCAAAATTATAAAAGCGATTTACGCCTACAACTTCACCTGGTGGATGCACGTGTAAAACACCATTAGAAAGGTATATATCTGCACCACATTCCTCCTGCACCTTCTTAAGTACATCATATCCAGTAGCATTGTGAATGACAAACTTAGCATAGGTCCAGCTGTAAGAGCATTGAATAGAGTAGTTCTTCCCAATTCCCTGCACCACTTTCTTAAGAAGATCTGCAAGTGTAACCTTCTTCAACACTTCGTTTTTGAGTTCCTTACGAAAGGTGTACAAATCATCCTCACAAGTCAGCTTTATACTTCCGCCATCAGTACTGATTTGCTGTAGCCATCCAGTGAACTCCTCTTTCAGACCTTCTTCCTTGTACCCAAAGCGGATGATAACTTTATCACCTCTGTGTAGTTTATCTTCAACATCCAAAGCTACATTATACTGCGCACCTGGCAATGTTATAGTAGCCGTGTCTGCAAGCAATTCAACGCTTCTATGCACCTCTACGCTGTCAAGCATTCCAATGTGCCAGCTTCCAATCTCTATGTCGTAAGCCATTGTGTACATAAGCCTATCGTTTTAAGTCTTGCTGATTTAAAAGAAGTTTATATATGTCATCACTATATGCCTTCAGCGTATAGTTCTGATTAGAAGAGCCACTTGTGAAAGGGATTTCCCAGCTTTCAATGACGAGGTGCGATATGCCGAATATTTCCAGCAAAGGGTTTAAGGCTGTAACTCGTCCAGCTTCACAGAACGAGCGTAAACGGCTTACGTCTTCTTCTGGATATTTACCATCTTCGCCGATAAGAACACCTTCTATACTGATAGTATAATCGTCTTGTGACCATCGTTCCTTGATGCTTCCTTTTACAGCACCTTTGTTCACATGTCGCCGTACAATGATATTCTGACCTTGAAGACTGATCATCGGTTCAAGGGGCAACAACCACTCTTGAGCACCACTTTCCTCAAGACGTAAACGAAGAGGTAGTTGCATCGGAATACCAAGCGCATTGGTGCGAACAGTATCTTCCAACTCCTCATCGCTCATTGACTTGATTTCATTATATTCCTCTTCGTCCACCTCTCTAAGCTTATTCACATTGAAAAGCCAATAAGGAGGAATCTTGTTGCCTGTAACTCTTAAGGCAATGTTTTCGAGGGCAAATCGTGCTATCTTGTTCATCTGTCTGTACTTGCTGCTATGGCTAACGCTCGGTTCATACTTTGCAAAATAGTTCGCTCAAGTTCCGCAGTGTCAGTCTTATCGTTCATATAAACATTGATATTATCGAAGAATTTTCCGATGTGCATAGTGATGGAAGTGTTGCGAGTGCCACCAGTAGCAAGTTCCTCGGCTGACTTGCGACCACCTTTCTTACCACCCTTTTTACCTTTCTTTCCCTTTTTGCCTTTGCTTTCACCTTCTCCAAAAACGACAGCACCTGTGCTACCACTTAATCCAGGGGTACTTATCTTATTCTCTTTCTTAGCAGAAGATGTCTTTTTGGCATTCTGCTGTTCTTGTCGAAGGTGTGTCTGAAAATTCCCTCCAACACCACTCACAAGCCGTTTGGTTCCATTGATAGCCTTGGCAGTACTTTCAACTCCTGACAACTTCTTAAATCCTTCCATCGCAGAGGCTGCTGCTCCTTGAAAGTCTCCAGAGAATAGTTTCTTTAAGGCTTCACCAAGCTTGCCAAGTCCTGCAAGCATCTCATTGAAGCGATTGATGATATAGTCCTTGATGATATTACCGAAACCCTTTAATGTATCCCACATTGTCAGGATAAAAGCACGGAATCCTGCAAACTTATTCCAACAATAGACAACAGCCGCAACTAAAGCAGCGATACCTATGATAATAAGCCCGATAGGGTTTGCATCCATCGCGGCATTGAGCAACCATTGAACGCCAGTCCATATCTTCGTTACAGTTGTCACAACACCGATAGCAGCTGCATAAGCTGACATCGCTATTGCCTGTGCATTAAAGACTATTGCAGCAACACCAATGACAGACGACAGAGCCAATATTTCCATCTTAAACCGTGATACAAACCCTATAACACCCTCTATCACATTGATAACCTTTGCTATTGCTTCAGCAATAACAGGAACTATACTTATAAAGAGATCAAGAGCTTGAGATACGTAAGGTTGAATCTTATTATAAATATCAACGGCTAATTGAATAAACGTGTCTTGTAGCGTAGCAAATTTACCTGCGACTGTCTGAGACTGCTTATCCATCATACTGAAAAACTTTCCACCTTCTCCAGAAGCGTGTTGAATTGCCTGCACAACATTTTCAAAGGTGATTTGTCCCTTTGACATCCTATCCTGCAACTTCGCATAAGATTCACCTGTCATCTTTGCAAGTTCCTGAAGCGGATTAAAACCTGCATTGATAAACTGCAGGTTATCCTGTCCAGCTAACTTACCAGCTGCTGATACTTGACCAAGCACTAATGATAAGCTTTGCAAAGCTTGCTTATTTCCTCCAGAGATATCTCCTAACTGTTTTAGAAGTGGTAGAACTTTTCCTGTCTCCACTCCGAAGTTAAGCATAGTCTTCGCATTCTCAGTCAAGTCTAACTTACCAAAAGGTGATTCAGCTGCAAACTTGGCAATTTCAGAAAGCATTCCTTTAGCTTTTGTCTCACTTCCTACTAAGGTTGTAAAGGCAACGGCTGTTTGTTCTGCTTCTGCACCTATCTTAGTAATAGCACCAACAGCACCAGCAACAAGGGCATAAGGGTTGGTAAGGAGTTCCATTCCAGGAATGGACATCAGCGAACTCTTGAGTGTCGAAAATGAAAAAGCCTCACGCAGACGTGTACCAGTAGTACGTGCCTTACGTGATATATCGTCCAGCTGGGTGGAAGTCTGACGAGCAACCGTCAGAACATTACCACCATCTGCTTGTAGTTTAATTAAAAACTTAAGTACGCTGTCCATTAGAATCCTTTTCTATTTTTCTTATCTCTTTGAGTGCGCTGAGCGTTGATGCCCATTTCTCGTCTGGCAGGAGTTCAGGGTCAATGCTTAGGTAGTAGCGCAGCATAGTATCTATGAAGATAATATCCTGAGCGTTATCGAAGTCATCAACCCCGGCCTCCTCTAAAGTTTTTTTATCTCAGCCTCCTTTACCTTCAAGACCTCATCCATCTTGGCAACTACTGCATGAAGAGCTCATCATTGGTTTTGATTTCCTCATCACCGGCAACCCAGAGCTGCTTCAACATGACCTCGCTCATCTTGATAGGGTCTTTGATTACGCTGGCATAGCTCAGGTCTTGACGTGTAGGCTTGTGCAACACACAAGACTTGCCCTCTACGCTGATTTCAAACAAATCACCATGCGTGGCTTTCCACTTATTGATATCTTCTTTTGAATAATTCATATCTTCGATATTTGATTGTTAATAACTCTTTTGGTCAATGTAGATGAATGGCAGTGACTTCTCTTGGAACTTGTCACCTTGCTTCCATTCTGTCTGATCTTCTGTCAACTCCACTCCTTTGAGAATGTCTGTTGTGATAGGATCACCGTTTTCAGGATTTCCGTAAGCCACAACGATATCAAAGCTCATATTGAGGATATTGCCATTAGCAGCACTCTTCAAAGCTTGGTACTCGCTCTGCAGTAATGTCAGTTCACCACTGTAATCTATATTGCCATGCTGAATACCGTGAGGCTTGTTGCCTTTGGCATACAGCAGTTCTTTCTCTTGCTTCGAGCCATATTTCACGCCTCGAAGTCCAGTTACAGGCCTACCTGCAACAACTACGGTCACATCTGACCACTCGTATTCCTTAGTATTTACCATGTTTATACTGTTGTTACTTGAAAACCAAGGTTGACATCAACATAGCGAGCATAACCGAATGGACGAACCTTCAATGTCATTTCAACCTTTGAGGTCGCTACTACATTCTGTCTTGGGTCTATGTAGCATGAACAACCTTCGCCGTTATCACTGGCACTCAATTCTCCTGCAGCTGTCATAGAACGGTTAACAGCATTCTCTACCGTCTGCTGCCAGCTCGTAATCACACCTGTCTGCATTGTGCCATCAGTGTTGATTTCCAACTCATCCAGCATCATATCCAACAGTGTGTTATAGGCAATACGATAAGCCTTATCAATGACACGACGGTTTGACAGATGAGCATAATCATCAGTCTCGACACAAGCCAATCGGTCGTCAGCAAAGAAGTAACCACTGCGCCCAACATACTTTCGTGCCGTGATATAACCCTTATCATAGATAGAAGAGATAACTTCACTATCCTCTTCTACCTTCTTTTTGCCTACATAGAGTAGAGTTGTTTTCAATGCTCCATTCTTGACACGACCAATATTACGCTGTACAGGAAGGCTTGCTAAGCGACCTGCTAAAGTTCCAACACATGCACCCTGTGAGTCAACTTCCGTGTCACCCAACAGAACACCGACACGATTGTACGTTTCGTTGCTAAGGTCTTTCAGCGTTGTACCTGTATAGCCACGTCCTTCCAAGATGAAGAACAATGGAGCATATAGGTCTGTTGTAGACCATTCAGCCATCTGTTGTGCCTTTGCTAATGCGGTGAACACGTCTGCATCCAAGCCATCTGTAGCAGAAACTTTTGTTGCATTGTCACGTGCTACGAAGACGCCACGCAATACACCATTCTGACTAACAATAAGCTTCTTTACTGCTCCAGTCTGGCGGTCGCAGAGTTCCGTCATACTCTTAGCCTTGTCAACTCCGAAGATTACCAGCTTTGTACCATTCTCAGCCTCTGTGTAGAAGTCTGAGATATGCTTGTAAAGTCTGGCGTTATTCGCTGCAGTGATGCCAAGTGCTGTCAAACTGTCTACACTCTGAATAGTATAAGCACGCTCCAGAGTGAATGTGTCATTAACAGCAGACGCACTACACACCAAGGCGAACAAGCCGTCGGGACTTTCCCCGATGGTGCCCAACAGGCCATTCATATATCTGATTCTAATTCTCGGTAACATAACTCAAAAGTTAAACGGTTTGAGATTCTGCGAGAAGATAGACACCCTTCTTGTCATAACGACGTACACAGCCACCAGTACGGAGCAAGAAAGAGTAGATGTCACCATAGTAGAGAGGATTGTCTGTTGAATCAAACATCTTGACCTCACCCATAGCACGGCTGACAGAATTCTCGTGCCAAGCAAGAGCTGCTGCAAGTTCATCTGCTTCGCCCTGCTTATCCCAGCCAAGCACCTTATTTGTGCCGTTATTAAGGCGAAGAACTCGACTTCTCTTCATGATATTGAAGCCATAGAGGTTTCCAAGGATACCCTTCTGCTGATCTGCAGAGTTAAGGAACATAAACTGATCCTTTTCAGCAAGGTCTGCTAACAAGTCAGCATACATAAACGCGTCAAGCAAGAGGTAACGTCCCTGCTCTGGAACATTGTCTGCATCCATAGCTGTCATAAGCTTACGAACATCTGCCTTACAGATAGACTTACGCATACCTGTAGCATCAGACGATGTATGAGCTGTGGTTTTGCTTGTACCTGACGTACTGATGATGTTTTTAGTATCAACACCCTGACCCCAACGTTCAAGCAAATTGAGATGAGCTTCCTCCTGCAACTGAGCGCGGTCATTGCTCAAGATAGAGTTACGCTTGTTATAGCTAAGCTCCACCATGTCGATATTTGGAATGTACACTGGGTCAGTGGTCAACTCGTCTATATCGTACTCAAGATCGTGGTCAGTACGTTGCTTGCTTGTAGCAGGCTTCTGAGTGCGGTTCCTCTCTACGTTTGAAGGAGCACCAGCGTTAGGAATGTGTACCTTATGATTCTCAACAAACACAGAGTCGTCAACACTCTTAGAAGCAAAGGAGTTGTCAGGATAGAAGTTCTCAACAATGTCTGACTGCCAGATTTCTTTGTTTAATGCCATA
>NZ_BAKF01000056.1 GCF_000614025.1 Prevotella aurantiaca JCM 15754 | reverse complement strand
AATTATAAATTTAAAAAACGTAATTACAATTTTTTATTTTGTAATTAAAAATTTCAAACACCTGACTTATTGTAAAATCTAATAATAAAGATATAAAAATAAAAGCGGATATGCATTCATTGACGTATCCGCTTTCTATTTCTTTTATTTTACTAAATCAACAAGAGTTTGAACAATGCGTTCCGCTGAACGGCCATCCCATCTATCCGGAATTGAAGTAGCTTTCCACCTACCTTCTACCATATCCGAAACTACTGCATAAAGTTTCTGTGCATCTTCACCAACAAGAATATTTGTACCTTGTTTCACAGTTTCGATATGCTCAGTATAGCTATTCAGTGTAGCACAAGGAACATTTGTAAAAGTAGCTTCTTCTGCAACATTTCCCGAATCAGTTACAATACCTGCTGCATTCGACAATAAAAAGCTAAATTCTAAATAGCCCAAAGGTTCTACAAAGTTCAGATTTGTATGCTTTGACAGGTCAAGCGAACGCACAACTTGAGCAGCATTTTCGCGTAAAGGGGCAACAATTGGCATATCTCCCGCAGCTTCCAGCATAGCTTTCAACATACGTCCTAAGTTTTCTTTGTCGTTCATCAACATCTTTCGGTTGAGCGTAAAGACAAGATATTGCTTTGTTTTCAAATGCAAATTGCTCACTGAATGAATATTCTCTAACGACAAACTACCCATTCGTTCACGATTAAAGCGAATATTGTCAATAAGAATATTGCCAACCATATAAACACGAGACAGTTCTGCACCTTCTTTATTTGCGATACTGTTATTACTTAGACCAGCTGTGAAAAGAACATCCGATAGTCCATCAATAACCAAACGATTAATTTCTTTCGGCATATTTATATCGAACGAACGAGTTCCTGCAGCAATATGTGCCAATGCAATACCTTGCTTTTTTGCTACAATAGATGCAGCCATTGTCGAAGCAAGGTCGTCTACAACAACTACAACATGTGTATTGTTTTGCTGTAAATATTGCTCGAATTTTGACATTACTTGACCTGTCAATTCGTTCAAATTTTCACATTCAATACCAAGATAAACATTTGGACGTGGGATTTGTAGGTCTTCAAATAAACTATTCTCCAACGTTGGGTCGTTTTCACTTCCCGCATAAACTAACGAGTAAGAAATATTTCTACCATCCCATCCTTCGGTATGTTTCTTTTTTAGAATTCTAATAATAGGCGCTACCTTCATAAAATTAGGGCGTGCGCCACAAAATATACAGATTTTAAGTTCGCTATTTATTTTTGTCATTTGCGTTTTTATTGTCCTTTAAACATCTCTTTTATACCTCCTAATGAGCCCATTACTCCCGTTGCCTCATATGGAAGATAAACCGTCTTTTGATTTTCATTCTTTGCAAGTTCTTCCATCATTTGTATATACTTCTGTGCAATGAGGTAATTTGCAGGATTTGTGCTTTGTCCAAGAGCTTCTGTAATCTTCTGAATTGCTACAGCTTCTGCTTCAGCTACACGCATTTTTGCTTGAGCTTGACCTTCAGCAATAAGTATTGCTTGTTGTCTGTCTGCTTCAGCACGATTTATTCTTGAAGCTTTTTCACCTTCAGATTTAAGAATAGCAGCTTGTTTCTCACCCTCACTGGTAAGAATAGTAGCTCGTTTATTACGTTCTGCCTGCATTTGTTTCTCCATTGCTTGCGATACACTTTCTGGTGGTGTAATATCTTGAAGTTCTACACGATTTACTTTAATACCCCACTTGTTAGTTGCATCGTCAAGAACAGAACGTAACTTTGTGTTAATGGTATCTCGAGAAGTAAGTGTTTGGTCGAGTTCCATTTCACCAATAATATTACGAAGTGTTGTCTGCGTAAGTTTCTCTATAGCGTTTGGCAGATTGTTTATTTCGTATACAGCCTTAAAAGAGTCCATTATTTGGAAATAAAGGAGAGCATTGATTTGCATTTGAATATTGTCTTTCGTAATAACATTCTGTCTGTCGAAATCATAAACTTGTTCACGCAAATCAATAACAGTTGTGTACACATATCGTCCAGCACGAACTGCTACCATTTCTTTGGCTCTATCAATAAATGGAATGATTAAATTAACACCTGGTTGTAAAGTTGCATGGTATTTTCCCAAACGTTCTATGATGCGTGTTTCACTCTGTGAGATTATAACAACTGCTTTTTTTACAAAGATGAGTGCCAATGCTATAAAGGCAATCACGATATAAGTTCCAATGTCCATAATGATTAAGGATTTTAATTATTTATAAAAGTAAATTATTCAACTCTTTCCACTGTTACAATAATGGAATCTAAAGCAACAATACGTACTCTTGTTCCTTCCTCAATAGAAAGATTATTTACTGCAACAGCCTTCCAAGAGTCACCATCTATCTTTACTCTCCCATGTCCATTTGCAACAATTGATTCTGTAACATTACCAATTCTGCCTATTATGGCATCAGCGTTACTTAATCTTTGCTCTTTATTTATGTGTAAATACTTTAACACAATTGGTCTAATAAAGAAGACACTTAGCATACTAACTACTGCAAAGACAATGACTTGCAACATGAAGCTATCGCTAAAAGCCGACACAGCTGCTGCAAAAACACCTCCAATTACAAAACACATGATAAAAAAATCACCATTGGTTAATTCTAACACAAGGCACAAAAGGCTTACTAAAAGCCAAACTAACCAAAGATTTTCAGAAAAATATTGTATCATAGCGTTATGGATTTTTATTTGAATGTAAAGATAACACTTTAAAGCGAAACGGACAACTTTTTAGTAAAAAAAAATAAAAGAGGGAGCAAAACTCCCTCTTTCTTTTATTCTCCGTTCTTTATTTCTTTTGTTTGGTATCTTTTAGTTTTCTAACCTTTCTACGATATGTCCAAGCAACACCGTTATCTTCCAATGTTATGGTTTTACTTATTTCTGTTGGCCAATTGTCCTTCCCAATACGTGTTTCAGTGTGCGTATGTACTGCTCGGTCGGTTTCTTCCAAGGTCGTATCGGGTTCGTATTTATAATCTTCTACAACCGAATCCCATTCTGTTGTATCCCATTCTGCAGTATCAATGTAATCTGTATCAACGGATACTGTGTCGTAATCATAATCTTCATCAGACCCGATTGAATCTACTTCAACGCTGTCATCCGCAATACCGTCAGCCCAATTATCTTCATTATCGCTGCTGTAGATAGGAGTAGTATATTTGTACAAATCAGTAATGGATGTCCATTCTCCTTGTTTATCCTTCGTTGTAATTGATGTAAAATACTCCATAAGTCTGTTTGTACCGTCAAGTGGGCGTCCTTTTGTAACAGTACCTTCGGTCAGCGGATTGGCAAAAGTCTGAATTAAATCAAGCAGACTTGGTGCATATGAAGCATAAAGATAGGTTAAGAATCCTATAAAGGGTTTTCCCATAAGGCTCAAAGCCTGCGTTGCATATCTATTATAGTTGTATATGGGGGTAGCTGATTTTGAAGGATTCTCGCCATAAATCAGCTTTATCAGGGTTTCTGATAATTCTGCTGACATCTCTTCCGAATTGCTCACAATATATGATTTCATATCAGAAGCAAAGGTGAGAATAAGTGGACGCTTCTTTAAAATATCGCCCACACGATGATAAAACAAGCTATCAGAAACTGGTTCTAGTTTCTTTTTTGTATAATTGACACTCTCTAACAGGTCTACTTGTATAGTTGTAGTAAACGGAGAAACATCTAAAACTGTTAAGCGGACATTACACGAAAGATAGGGCTCTTTTCTTTCTATTCCACTGAAAAGGTTATTATCATCTTCTATAATAGAGGTAAAGTCGAGCATTGTGTTTATCGAATCGGGGGTACCGCTCTGTATTTGTTCGAGTGAAAACTCGTAAACAGCAGATTGTCCTTTCTCAAACTTAGGGCTATATCCACTATGCTTCTGTGCCCATAAGCCATTGGCTGCAAGCAATGTTATGATGGTTAAGAATATTCGCATCTTATTTTGTTGTTTCTTTATTGTTTTCATCTTGTCTGTTTCTTTAATTCTTGCGTCGTCTTACTACTTGATAAATTGTGCCAACACCATTTGGATAGTTGATGGTAACAGTATTTTCGTACTTTTCCAACCAACTTTTCTTATCCATTTTCACATCTATTACATTCTGAGCCTTGCACAACACCCTCCCATCGTCATAAAAAAATAGCGAATCTTCTTTATCTGTTGCAATTGTATCTACATCAACATAATCCATTTTCATAGAGTCTATACTAATTGAATCCACATTACTTGCATACGTGTCGTTGTCAAGTTCGTATAAACTTGAATACATATCCATATTCATTTTAAGGTTCATTTCTCTGCCTTTACCTTTTGTTACATCGCTTACAAACTTAAACGAGCCCTCTTCTTCTTTTAGCTCTCCTTCTTCTCGATGCCCCTCTTCACAGCGCAGACCATAGACTTCAGTAAAAGTATTAAAGCCTGGTACAAACATATAGAAGAAGATATCTATTGCCCTTCCTTTCTGCATCTCTGCTATCATCTCTTCATCACGTCCCTCATCTTCGCCCTCAAAAATAGATAGTTTTCGTTTGCGACCTTCAGTAAGAAATTGCTTGTATAACTCATTAGTGTTGATTACTACCCATTCTCCTAACTTTCTTGACATCATCAAACGCATTTTGAAGTTCTTTGCCAAATTAATTATCTCTAAGAAATCTTTTGCATCTGAACTTCTTCTTAATTCCTTTGGCAAACCTACATCAATAAGTTTAAGTTCCATAATATAGGCGTATGGTGTTGCCTCGAGTACCTTCAGCGAGAATTTACTTGATATGCTGTCGCCAGTAGGAAGCATTCTTACCATATCTAAAAATTTAAATCCTCCCAAAGAAGTTGCAAACGGAGAATATAATTCCAACCCATCAACAGTGGTATTGTCACTGTTTCGCTGATAGGTTTTCTTCAATAAATGCTCGTAAATTACGGTTTGCCCTTTCTTGAAATCGGGCAAATAAGTTCGTCTATTTTGTGCTGATATCCAAATATTTGTAAGCAGCAATAATAATAAAGTAACAGTTCTACGCATATAATATTAATTTAATATTCTTTATACTTTTATTTTTAATGTTGCAAAATTACCATTTCTAACTTAAACAAAATAAACAAAGTAGCATTATTTTTACTAAAAAGACATAAAAACGACAATTATCGAAGAAAAAGTTTGTAATTTCGCAAAAAAATAAAAGAAGCAAACTGCAAAGCAGGATAAGATAACTTAAATAAAGAAAAAGATGAAAAGGATTAAGTACTTATTGATTACTATTGCCATCGCTACACTCACTGCTTGTGGAACAACATCAACGGTGCCACTTACAGGTCGCAAGCAAACGATTGGTGTATCTGATGCAGATATTCTAAGTTTAAGTAAAACACAGTATGCAAAGTTTATGTCAACTGCTAAGAAATCAACAAACACAAAAAATATTCAAATGGTAACACGTGTTGGACGTAAACTTGCTAATGCCGTAGAAACTTATTTACGCAATAATGGATATGCAAACGAGGTAAAAAACTTCCAATGGGAATTTAATCTTGTACAAGACAAACAAGCAAACGCATTCTGTATGCCTGGTGGTAAAATTGTTGTTTTTGAAGGATTATTACCTTATACTCAAGGAGAAGATGGTCTTGCAATAGTATTAGGGCACGAAATAGCGCACGCAGTAGCAAAGCATAGTGCTGAACAAATAACAAAACAACAGAACCAAAGCGTAGGAACTGCTATCTTAGGAACTGTATTGAACTCTACAATTGGAAGCGGAACTGGTGATCTTGTAAGTTCAGTAGCTTCAACAGGTTTATCACTTTTAAACTTAAAGTATAGTAGAAAGAATGAAAATGAAGCTGATTATATGGGACTTATCTTTGCAGCAATGGCTGGATACGATCCACAAACAGCTATTCCGTTTTGGCAACGTATGTCTGCCTCTTCAAAAGGTGCACCAATGGAATTCTTGAGTAGCCACCCTTCTGATGCTGCCCGCATTAAAAATATTCAAGGATGGATGCCTGAAGCTCTGAAATATTATAAAGGAAACCGATGAAGATAAGACTCTTAAAAGTCTACTGCAATGTGATAAAGAGAAAACAAAGTGCTTTTATAAATATTATATATCTTTCTTGGATTCAACATATTGCTAAATTCTTTATTTTACGTTTTAATAATGCCTGTTTTGCTTGGTAAAACCTCTTGTATTACCTTACAAAACAGGCATTATTAAAATGAAAAACATATATAGGCTTTACTCATATTTCCTTCATAGGCGAACTGATTTGGTGTTGTGTGTTCAGTTAATATCCTTATATTGAAAACACTAAAGCCTTTTTTGACCAAGCTTTATAATATATGATGATGGAAAGTTCTATAATGAATAAAAATCGCAGATAGAGAACGATAACGTTCATATAATAAAACTCTGTCAAATTCACTTATAAATATTTCATTAGAACTATTTGCAATTACAAAATTAAAGAAAAAAGAAAAGGCTGACTTCACAGTCGGCCTTAATCCTATACAAAAACATTATGAAATAATTTTATTTCGCGAACAAGATTTTCACTTACTAAGATGGTATGGTCTCTACCATAGCCATTATTTCATTGTATCTGATTGCAAGTGCGACATTTCCTTTCGCAATAGCGTTCGCACTGCACTCTGATATCATATCCAAGCATTGCTCCGAGTATAAAATCTTCCTCAGGAGAAAGTTGGTTTAGGGGTTTGGTTACAAATAATCGTATAGCATCTAAACACTCTTTACGACCAAAAAACAAGTTTAAACTGCTGTTTCCTACAGGCTGAATTATAAAAGGTATTTGCTGACTATGAAGTCGTGCGATAACAAAATCTTGATACTTCTTGTTAAAAGTATAAAGTACCATCTGTCGCACTCCTTTCTTGAACTCATAAATATGGTTCAGCAAGACTTTCATATCTGTTGCCATACCTTTCATAATAGTTGTAATTTTTTAGACGCTATCTACTTTTTCTTATAAAGAACCTTTGATGCTATCTAACCAAGCATCAATTCTGCTTTCGGTCTGATCGTCTTCGTTTACATCATCAAGTGCAAGACCTATAAATTTACCATCTACAACAGCATCGCTATCGTCAAATGTATAACCTTCAGTAGATACACCACCAATGATGTTTGCGCCCGCAGCAGCATCGCATATTTCTTTCATTGCACTGCAGAAAGTATCAGAATAAGACTCGCTATCGCCACAACCGAAAAGAGCAACTGTTTTTCCTGAAAGGTCAGCTTCTTTTAAAACATTCACACCATCATACCAGTCGTCTTGCAATTCACCTGCTCCCCAAGTAGAAGTTCCAAGGATAAGGTTGTCATAATTAGCAACTGTATCAGCAGAAAAATCTGTAACGTTGATTGCTTCTACACCTAATTTCTCAGCAATTGTGTTTGCAATATTCTCACATGTACCGGTTGATGAACCGAAAACTACTATTGTACTCTTCATATTTGTATTAATGTTTTGTTACGTTTGTTTTGTTTACGTTTGCAAAGATAGAGAGTTTCATTGTATCGTGCAATACCTAAAAGTAGGGGTTCTTGCAAAATACCTACTTTTAAGTAGTTGCTTATAAGACCATACACTATTTTTTCTATAAGAATAGAAGAAAAAATTAGGCTTTTATATTTTTATTTTACAATCATTAAAGAAATCGGAAGAAATCTCCTAAACGAAGTTAGTAAAACGTAAAAAAGATGGTAGTATAAAATGTTTGCTCATCTTTTACTGCCATCTTTTATCATCAGAAATTGCCATTGACACAATTTCTGAATACCTATTATATGCTATTTCATTATAAGTTTATCGCTTCTTGCAGCCTTAAAACTCATATCCAAACCTTTTACACTATGTGTTAAAGCACCAAATGAGATAAAATCTACACCTGCTTTTGCGTAGGGTATCATTGTTTCATAGGTTATTCCTCCACTTGATTCTGTTTCGCACCGACCAGAAACAATATCTACTGCCTTCTTAGTTTCCTCTGGAGTGAAGTTATCAAACATAATTCGGTCACAACCTTCTACTAATGCTTCTTCAAGTTCTTTGAAGTTACGTACTTCACATTCTATCTTTAAGTCAATTCCTTTAGCTTTACAGTAAGCCTTTGCTCTTGAAATAGCATTATGAACTCCACCGCAGAAATCTATGTGATTATCTTTTAAAAGTATCATATCAAAAAGTCCAATACGATGATTTGTGCCTCCACCAATATAAACAGCCTCTTTCTCAAGCATACGCATGCCCGGAGTTGTTTTTCGGGTATCTAAAACTCGTGTTTTTGTACCCGCATCAATAAGGGCTTGTTGATATTTATGTGTCATTGTTGCGATGCCGCTCATACGCTGAAGTATGTTTAGCATTAAGCGTTCTGTCTGTAAAAGACTTTGTTCAAGTCCTTTTACGCTCATAACTATATCTCCGGGTTTTACATGCGCACCATCTTCAATATAAACATCTATCACTAGCTTTGGGTCAAATCGATGGAAAACGCGCTTAGCAATTTCTACTCCAGCAAATATACCTTCCTCTTTTATCAGTAATTTACTTTCACCCTTAGTATCTGCTGGTATGCAACAAAGGGTTGTATGATCTCCATCGCCAATATCTTCGCTAAAGGCAATGTCAATTAGTTTGTCGTTTAATTCTTCTACTTTTAACATCTTACTATATATAAAAGGTGAAAAACATTTTTGTAGCATACTACTACAAACCAAGTTTCTTTGATATTTCTAACATCTTATTAATAGGTCGGATAGCCTTTTCTGCTATATCAGGGTCTACTTCTATTGTAGGCCACTCGTGTTTAATGCAGTTGTAGAGCTTTGTCAGGGTAATTAATTTCATATAAGTACACTCATTACAATTATATGGTTCTTCAGTAGATGGCGCAGGGAAGAGTGTTTTCTGTGGTGCAGACTTCTGCATTTCGTAGAGAATACCAGGCTCTGTAACAACTATAAATTCTTTTGCGTCGTTATTTATGCAGTATTTTAGTAAGGCAGATGTGCTACCAATTTTGTCAGCCAGTGCTGCTACTTCGCTTGTACACTCTGGATGTACTAATACTTTAGCATTTGGGTGTTGTTGTTTGAGTTGTTTTATCCCTTCTACAGAAAAGCGTTCGTGCACCTCGCAAGCACCGTCCCAAAGCAACATGTTACGTCCTGTTACACGGTTAATGTACCCTCCAAGATTTTTATCTGGACCGAAAATAATTTTTGTGGCTTTAGGAAATGACTCGACAATCTGACAAGCATTACTACTAGTTACTACAACATCGGTTAATGATTTGGTTGCAGCCGTAGTATTTACATAATTTATTACAATATGATCGGGGTGAGATTTGACGAATGCTTCAAATGTATCAGTAGGACAACTCTCTGCTAACGAACAAGAAGCATTGAGGTCTGGCACTAGTATTTTCTTATTAGGGCAAAGTATTTTATTAGTTTCACCCATAAAATGCACACCACACATTATAATAATATCAGCATCGGATGTAGCAGCTTTCTGAGCAAGAGCAAGACTGTCGCCTACGAAATCTGCAAGTTCTTGTACTTCTGGGACTGTGTAATAATGTGCCATAATTACGGCATTCTTTTCTTTACACATACGTTTTATCTCAGCCTTCATATCAATATTGATAGGTATTGGTTCATCTATAAAACCTTGCTCTATCCATTTCTTATCCATCATATCTTTGATATTAATTGTATTTCTTAATTATTATTTCTTATTTTGGGCATCGTTAGCATGCTTAAGATAGTCAATTGTATAATGCAAGCCACGACTTTCCTTTCGAGCTATTGCTTGACGAGTAATTAAATAACCTACATTTATCATGTTTCGTAGTTCGCAAATATCCTTTGTTGCCTTTACTTGCTTAAAGAGTTGCTCTGTTTCTTCGTAAAGAAGATCAAGTCTACTCCATGCTCGTTTCAAACGTAAGTTACTGCGTACAATTCCTACATAGTTGCTCATTACTTCACCCACCTCCTTTACGCTCTGCGTTATCAACACGCGTTCTTCGTTAGAGAGTGTACCTGCTTCGTTCCATTCGGGTATATCGGTATTGAATTGATAATTGTCGATAACATCAAAAGTATGTTCTGCAGCAGATTTAGCATAGACGACAGCTTCTACAAGTGAATTACTTGCCAAACGATTCCCCCCATGCAAGCCTGTACAGGCACATTCACCCACCGCATAAAGACGTTTGATTGTGCTTTCACTATTTAAATCAACCTTTATGCCACCACACATATAATGTGCACTTGGACAAACTGGAATATATTCTTTTGTTATATCAATACCTAAGCTAAGGCATTTTTCATAAATGTGGGGAAAGTGTTTTCGGGTTTCTTCAGCATTTTTGTGGGTTACATCAAGACAAACATGAGCAAGTCCATGTATTTTCATTTCATGGTCAATAGCTCGTGCGACTATATCTCGAGGTGCAAGCGAGAGTCGTTTATCGTACTTATGCATAAACTCATCTCCATTCGGAAGACGTAGGATACCACCGTAACCACGCATCGCTTCAGTAATTAAGAAGGCTGGTCGCGTTTCTTTTGGATTATAAAGCACAGTAGGATGGAACTGTACAAACTCCATATCTGCAACTGTTCCTTTCGCTCTATACACCATTGCAATACCATCGCCAGTTGCTATTCTTGGATTCGATGTCATTCCATAAACTGCTCCACAACCACCAGTTGCCATAAGTGTAACTTTACTTAAATAGGTGTCTATTTTCTGCGTATCAGGATTTAAGATGTATGCGCCATAACATTCTATATTGGGCGTACGTCGTGTAACTTCAACTCCGAGATGATGCTGTGTTATAATTTCTACGGCATAATGATTTTCAAGAATTGTTATATTCTCATTGCTGCACACTGCAGCCATAAGTCCACGTTGAATCTCAGCTCCCGTATCATCAGCATGATGAAGTATACGAAACTCGCTATGTCCGCCTTCACGATGTAAATCATATGCGCCTTCATTATTTTTATCAAAGTTTACGCCCCAATCAACAAGGTCTCTAATTGCTTGAGGGGCATTTTTAACAACATGTTCTACTGCCTGTGGGTCAGAGATAAAGTCGCCAGCAACCATTGTATCAGCTATATGTTTATCAAAATTATCTACAGATAAGTTAGTTACAGAAGCTATACCGCCCTGCGCCTTGGTAGTATTTGCTTCATCAAGCGTAGTTTTACACACCAATACGACTTTGAATTTTCCACTATTTGCAACGCGAAGAGCATAACTCATTCCTGCTATTCCACCGCCTACTACAAGAATATCTGATTTATGTATCATGATAAAATTGTTGTTTTTCAGATCAAATGCAAAAGTAGTAATATTTTCTTAATATGCAAACACAAAGCATTTATACTTTGTATTAAATTTCAAAAAAAGGACGCTCAATTTTACACTTGACGAGTAATCTTTCAAAAATGTCTTATAAGAGAATTAAAATTGGCCTATAAGAGAATTTAGATTGTCTTATAAGACTATTTTATAGATTAACAAAACATGGTTATCAATGAGGTGTAAAAGCATTTATACTCCTGAAAAATAAGATATATATTTCTCGTTGCTACTTCTACTCTCTTCTAATGTTTTACAAATTTTTGATGATTTCGAATATAGACACCCCGTGGTAAGTTGGCTTCAGAGGTTCCTGCATAACGTCCATCAAGATGATAAATGCGTTTATCATTTTCAGTTGGCTTAATAGTTTCAATAGGCGTAATACCAGCAGCTGCCATTCTCAAAACTTCTTTCAATCCTTCATACACATTTATTTCTCCATAACCATACCAATTATTCGGATATGTTAATGCCGAATCATAGCGAGTACATGTCTTACGGAATACTTCCAAACAGTCTTGTGGAGTAAGACGAGGATATGCTTGAAGCCATAATGCGATGGTACCTGCTACTACTGGCGATGACATTGAAGTTCCGCTATTAGCATTCCAAGCATATGTTCTGTCATTATATTCAAAGTGTTTCACATCAGATGCCAATGGTCTCCCAGTATTGTTTGGGTTCATTATAAAATAGCTACTATAAGCTGAAACAATATTTTGTCCTGGTGCTACAACATCAGGTTTAGTTCGTCCATCTATTGTTGGACCAATTCCTGAAAACGATGCACGTCTTCCATCAGTACCTTTATTATAGTCCTTCCATTCGCCTAAATAGTTCAAAAATCCTCTTCGATAAGCTGTTGCTCCTACCGATATTACACTTGGTGCACTTGATGGCGAGTGAACACTATAGCCATTATCTCCCAACTTTAACATTGGATTTATATTGTGTGGGGGAAGATATCCTCTTATGCGGTAAAGATCTATCTTAGCTTCGCTATTTTCGAACTCTATAGAAACTGGAATATCATAACCTAAATTAGGTCGGCTGGCAAGACGAATATCATAGACAATATCTTCCGCTTTAAAACTTGATTGGTAGCCGAGAATACGCCATTCATACTTCTGTCCACCTATTTTAATAGAATCAATCAACAAAGAGTCTTTACATGCAAGCACTTTATCCATTGGGATTTCCACTATTTGAGCAGAAGGGCTGTTAGCAGGAACTTTTATTCGGAAGGTGAATGTTTTATCTGCCTTTACTATGAAAAGAGCACTTTCTCGATTTCCCCACAACAAAGATTCTATATTCTTTGTACCTTTGGGCTTATAAACATGATTTATCCAATCAGCATCGTTACCAGCTGAAGCAACAATTATATGGCCAGGGCCAGACATTTTATCAAGCATTTCGTAATATAGTTGATCATAACCATGAAAATCTTGATGCCCTCCTTCGCTAAAATTAATCACACAGGGTTTACCTTGACTATCGGCATAATCGAAAATATATTTAAAACCTAATGCATCAGTTGCATAAGTGTACTTATAATAGTCTTTTCTGTCAATAAGCGCAATATTATCGCCAGCAGCATTTGCTACCAAAACAATATCAGCTTCGTAAGCTATACCACGATAAGGACTTTTTTTGTCTGTTCCTTCTGCACCACTTCCAGCAGCAATTCCTGCAGTATGTGTGCCATGTGTCTGTGTAAGTCCATCTAAAGGATGTCCTATTTTCAAAAGTTCAGACCTACCACGATACTCACGTCCTACAGGTAATGTGCTATTCAAAGTATCTTTCGAGAGTTGATCCCAAAGAGCTTTTATTCGGTATTCAGTCATATCCATATTATAAAAGGTTGGATGGGTTAGGTCAAACCCAATATCTTGTACTCCAACAACAACATCTTTACCTGTATATGCCTGCGGCAAGTTTTGTCCACTATATACAGGAACGGCATTTACCATGGTAACAGTAGTATCCATTTGTACCCTATTACCATTTCCCGCTTCTATTCGCAACACATTCTTCTCATTTGAAAGTCCCGCGAGCTGATTTAAAGGGATAGACAATATATATATATTATCTATTTTTGCAAGTTGTCGACAAGCATACTTTTTTATTATGTTTTCAGCATTATTGCTAAACTTTGCAAATGCAGTAATAGTAGCTTCATATTTAACTGGACTTATTGGACGCACCAGCCTATTTTCTCGAATAACATCGGTTGCAGCTTCTCTAACCAAAGGCGACATCTTCGTATAGTTCGGACGCTGTGCTAAAATGCCTAATACAAACAATATAAGCACTTGTAAAAGGAGTATTCTCTTCATATTATTGATTGCCTTTAATATCTTTTCCCATGCAAAGAAAGGAAAAAAAAACGAATTAAGCAAATATTCACAATAAATCGCACTATATGTACGTTTCACTCTATATAAGTTTAATTACATCGTTACTTAAAATAAACAATTAAAACTATCAAAATGGAGACTAAAAGTTTATACCCCTGGCGCACATTGGCCTCTTTTATGCTTGTCCTTCTGTCTATGCCGTTAGGACATGCAATTATGATTATTATGGAAAATAATATGTGCAAAGATGCTGTTGAAGTTGCAGGATTTATTTTAGGATTTGTTGGATTAATAATGGTTATTATAGGTGTGTTTGCGAAAGGAGATACACGACAAACTCTTTGGGGATTTATTGGTGGCTTGTTATTTTGGACTGGTTGGGTAGAATTTCTGTTTATGTACTATGCACGCCGTTATGGTGTACCTCCTGAAATAGAAAATGGACAGGTCGTTACAAAACCTGAATATTTAATTATGCCTGCTTCATTTGGTATGTGGGTTGCTATTATGGTGATGTATATTTTCTCAACTCGTAATGGTTGTGATTTTATTACATGGATACAACGCAAATGTTTCGGTCAAAAACAACGTACTATATGTGCTCAACCTATGACACGTCATACCAGCATCGTTACTTTTATGGAACTAGTCATGATGCTTTGGGGACTATATCTGCTGTTAATGTTCTGCTATGATAAGAATTTCTTAGGCGACCACCATCCTGTAACCTTCCTTATCGGTATAGGTTGCTTCATTGGCTCGCTGTTTATGTTTAAAAAGCAATTATATTTAGCTTCATGGGGAGCAAATATTCGTATGTCTATTGCTACTGTTATCGTTTTTTGGACACCTGTGGAGATTCTTGGACGCATAAATTTCTTTAAAGAATTTTGGACTGAGCCTGAAAAATATGCGTGGCAAATGACACTTATTCTAATAACTTTCATTGCTCTCGGTATATACCTTTGGATTAAAGGACATAAAAAAAAGAGAATAACGAACGAGACTAATTGATAAAGATAAAATGAGAATTTGGAAATGTAATAGCCGCCTAGATATTTTCTATCTATGCGGCTATTATATTATATCAATATATGAAAGATGTTAAGAAGTAGTTTGGAAATTCATAATTATAAAATGAAAAAATATAATTATAAACTTTCAAATTGTAATTACATTTTTGTTCGAATATAATTATAAATTTTTCGTTAGTAGTTTTAAGCTTTATAAACGGCTATATCTAGTAGTTCCTTAATAACT
>NZ_BAKF01000057.1 GCF_000614025.1 Prevotella aurantiaca JCM 15754 | reverse complement strand
AGGTTTTTAAGGGAGGACTAATTATATTTTTTGAAGAATGTAATTACGTTTTTTTATTTGCTAACTAAATATTCTTATTCTTTAATTTTATATTTGAAAGAAGCTTAAGTTCCTTTTTGTTTAGTATCTTTAGAACTTTGTTCTAAATAGATATTTCCTAAGTCCAAAAAAATTATAACTATCCAAAAATTTAGTAGTTCACCTTTATATATATAGTATATAACTAACCCTAACAATGAAGCTAAAAGATATCCATAAGATATTTTCCCTTCGTTTATAAGATTATTCTTTATTGGTATCTTTTTTAAGAATATACCTAATATAAAGCCAATGAGAACTAAAAGGACTATACTTGCTGATACTGCCAAAAGATACCAATATATATTAGACGAACTTAATATAGGTTCTAAAGCAAATAAAAGAATGAAAAATAGTATTCCTTTATTTATCCATTGCATTCTATTTAGTTTTTTATTTAATAGCTTCATCTTTTTCTATTTGATTAAGTTGAATAATTTATTATTCATTTGCAAAGATACATATTAATACTTTAGCAAATTACACATTAATACACAATGTTTTTAACGTCCTTTCTTTACCATTCTTTTTGAGAAATAGAAGAGTGGAAGGTAAACTAAAATAGCCGAAATAACACCTGCGATAGCATCTACAAGATAGTGAGCTTGAATATAAACTGTTGCACAACAAAGTAAAAAATAGAGCGGAGCAAGTATAGCAAGTAGTTTATAATTACGCGCATGTGCTATTAAGAACATACAAATAGTGCTAATTCCAACGTGAGAACTTGGAAAAGCTGCTGTAGGACGTTCGCCAGCTGCCTTAGCATCTTCTACTAAATGATAGAAAAAACCATCGGTATATCCAGGACTTGGCAAACAATCTTGATGAAAATTGAAGTAGTCGTGTATATTAGGAAATACTCCTGCTGTAATAGTTTTTAAACCAACAGCCTTATAATAAAACGTAGGACCAGCCACAGGAACAAATATAAACACTACATAATAAATAAAGAATGAAGCCAATAGTATGAAACTTACCCGTTCAAACTCTTTGTAGCGCCATATAAAATAGTAGAAAACAGTGAGTGCAATCATTGGATAATAAGCTGCATATCCCATATCGAAAAGTTCGCTGAAAAAGGCATCTGGTAATTCTTTAGAGAATAATAGTGCTGGCTGACAGCCAAATATATTTTGTTCCCATTGTGCAAATACATAATCGAGGTTAGGTAAAAGTCTATTAAACTCGTAAGTATCGGGATACCACCACGCAAGTAATCCTAATTGTGCAGATACTCTTGCTAAACGTGTAAACTTACAAGGAAAAATTCTGTATACCAACCATAAAGCAGCCGTCATAGCAATTATGCGTAGCCGTCCATAAATCATAGCTTCGGGAGCTGTCATTTTTGTGTAAAAAAACATTATTAACACAAAAGTGAAAAGCATATAAGCTGCTGCAGCCCATTCTATTGCCATTAATCCTTTTAAAGGTTTCTTTTCTATTTTAAAAAGATCGAGTACAAATTTTACCATTTTATTTCTACTATCAGTTATCCTTATTTTTAAATCCAGCCATTATTTTTATACCAATCCATTGTTTCTTTTACGCCTCGCTCTAATTTATATTCTGGTTTATAGCCAAGTTCTTTTACAATGGGTTGTATGTTACACCGCCAATTTCGTTGTTTCAAAATTTGATATTTATCGTTGTTTAGTGGCGAAAGTTTGCCTGTTATGCGTCCTAAAATATCGCCAAAGAAAGTAACAATACGCAACAAAGCAATAGGAGCTTTAATTCTTATCCACCAAGGATTTCCCAATTCTGTGTGAATAAGATTGCTGAATGTGGTGCTTTGATATACTTCTCCATCGGTAAGAAAATAAGCTCTTCCAGTTTTAGCCTTATCAATTGCAAGAAAAACAGCCTGAACAAGGTCTTTTACATAAATAAAAGTAATGTCTTGACGCTGAAAACCCACCGAAAAGTCTATATGTCCTTTTATAGATTTAGCCATAAGGAAGTAGTCTTTTTCTCTTGGTCCGTACACACCCGTAGGGCGAAGAATAACATAAGGCAATGTTTTTCCGTTGTAAGAAGTATTTGCCAAAACTTTTTCTGCCTTTAGTTTACTCTCTCCGTAAGCTGTGTTTGGTTGAGGAATATCGGTTTCGTCAATATTTTTATAAGGAAGTTGTTCGTGAATAGCACCATAAACGCTGAGGCTCGATATAAAAACAAAGCGTTCTATAGGCATATTTAGCGCTAAAAGTGCATTAACAAAATGTTGCGTTCCTTGTGTGTTTATGCGAAAAAAATCGTCTCTTTTTGTACATTTTGTGGCTCCCGCAGCATGAACAACATAATTAAAGCTGTAAGATTGTAGCTGCTTTTTAAGTTTTTCTTCAGACGAAAAGTCGAGTTCTATAAAGTGAATACGCTCGTCTTGCAAGTATTTTTTAGACGAAGTTGCACGCATTGCCGCCCAAACTTCCATATCTTTGCGCAATGCTTCCTCAACGATGAACGAGCCTATAAAGCCCGAAGCTCCTGTTATTAATATTCTTTTTTTCATTAAAATACTGTGAAACGCTTGCAAAGGTACGAACTTTTTCGTTACTTTGTAAACACAATCAAAGCGCAAATAACAATGGGAAAGGAAAAAAATAATAAAAAACGATTGACCAAAGTAGAACTTGCTGAAAAAATAACAGGTTTTTTCCAAACACAACCAAACGAAACCTTTAGTCTTAAGAAAATTTTTAAAGCCTTAAAATTAACTACCCACCCACTTAAAATGCTCGCCATTGATGTTATGGAAGAAATGGCATGGGACGATTATCTTGCAAAAGTGGGCGAACATGCTTATATGCTTAATACTAAAGGACAGGTTCAAGAAGGTGTATTTATTAGGAAATCGAATGGTAAAAACTCTTTCCTTCCCGATGATGGCGGAACTCCAGTTTTTATATCAGAACGCAACTCTATGTCGGCACTAAATGGCGACAAAGTTAAAGTACAAATCTTTGCGCGTCGTCGTAATCATATCAAAGAAGCTATGGTTATCGAAATTCTGCAAAGAAAGAAAGAAACTTTTGTAGGACGTTTACAAGTAGAACCAGAAATAGGTTTCCTCATCACACAAGAAAATCTATTTGTTCACGATATTCTTATCCCAAAGAAAGCGTTAAATGGTGGAAAAACTGACGATAGAGCTGTTGTGAAAATAACAAAATGGCCCGATGCCGATCATAAAAATCTTGTAGGAGAAGTAGTAGATATTCTGGGACAAGCTGGTGATAATGATGTGGAAATGAATACAATCCTTGCACAATATGGCTTGCCTTATAAGTATCCAAAGAAAGTAGAAGAAGCGGCAGAAAAGATAAATGCCGAAATTACACCGCAAGATATTGCAGAACGTGAAGACTTCCGAGATATTTGGACTTGTACTATTGACCCTAAAGATGCAAAAGATTTCGACGATGCACTTTCTATTCGTAAATTGGATAGCGGATTATGGGAGGTTGGTGTACATATTGCCGATGTTTCTCACTATGTAAAAGAAGGAGATATAATTGATAAAGAGGCTCAAAAACGTGCAACATCAGTTTATCTTGTAGATAGAACTATTCCAATGTTGCCAGAACGTCTCTGCAATTTTGTTTGTTCTCTCCGCCCAAATGAAGAGAAGTTAGCGTATAGTGCCATCTTCCAATTAGACGATAACGCAGAAGTAAAGCATTTCCACATAGCACATACGGTGATTAAAAGTAATCGCCGTTATGCTTATGAAGAAGTACAACAGTTATTAGAAGATAATGGTGTCGTAGATGGAACTGGAGAACCAGCTCCCGCACCAGGAAAAGAAGGCTATAAAGGTGAAAATGCTGAAAGTCTTATTATGCTCGATACTTTAGCAAAAAGGTTGCGTACTGAACGTATAAAGAAAGGTAGTGTAAAATTCGATTCAGAAGAACTACATTTTGATATAGATGAGCATGGAAAACCTATTAGCTGCTATTTCAAACGTTCGAAAGATGCCAATAAACTTATAGAAGAGTTTATGTTGCTTGCCAATAAATATGTTGCAGAACATATAGGAAAGGTAGTACGTGGTAAGAAAGCAAAGACATTTCCTTATCGTGTTCATGACAATCCCGACCCACAGAAATTTGAAAATCTGCGACAGTTCTCTGCAAAGTTTGGTTATAAACTAAAATCTGCAGGTACTAAAGGTGCAACAGCACGTGCATTAAATTCCTTAATGGACGAAGTAGAAGGCAAAAGCGAACAAAAAGTTATTCAAACTATTGCCTTACGTGCTATGATGAAGGCAAAATATACCACCCATAATATTGGACACTTCGGACTCGCTTTTGATTATTACACTCATTTTACATCGCCAATTCGTCGTTATCCTGATACAATGGTACATCGTTTACTAACACGATATGAAGAAGGTGGACGTTCGGCTAACCAAGACCATATAGAAGAACTTTGCGAACACAGTTCGGACATGGAACAAGTAGCACAAAATGCTGAGCGCGATTCCATTAAATATAAAATGGTTGAATTTATGGGCGACCATCTTGGCGAATGTTACGATGCCCACATTAGTGGAATTCAAAGCTATGGTATATATGCGGAAATTGACGAAAACCATTGCGAAGGCATGATACCAATGCGTGATTTGGACGACGATTATTATGATTTTGACGAAAAAAATTATTGTCTTGTTGGTCGTCGCCATCATCATAAATATCAGTTGGGAGATCCTATAAGAATTCAAGTTGCAAATGCAAACTTAGAACGGAAACAACTCGACTTTACTTTAGCTACCGACAAGCAGGATAAGGTAACACCTAAAACACCTCAGAATGTAAAATCGGGCAAACAGACAAAGTCGAGAAAACGTCGTAAATAAAAAACATTCATGATGATAAAACGATTTGGAATAGCAATTGTTAGTCTGCTTATAGCACTTACTATACAGGCACAAGAACAGCAATACCTTCGACTGAAAGGCTACTACCGCGTCTATCAGTCTACCAATTTTATGCTTAGCTATTTCATTGATGGTATGGTAGAAATGTATGTCCCTCTCGATACAACAGCCAAGAAAGCAATCTTTGTAGACCGAAAGTTTCTTGGCGAACGCCGAAGAAAAGCCAAACAAGCTAATGGAGATGAAACATTTGTTCGCATAAACATGCCAGCTTTAGAATCGGTACCACTCATCGAAAGCATTAAAAGCGACGAATATTCTACTCGAAACAATGGCGATATTTATCGGTGGGCTGACAAATGCGGTACAATTTCAAAGCATAAGTTTCCTAATCAAAAAATAGCAACTACTGGAATAACCATTAACATGGATAATTTGACGGGACAAGAAAACCATGAAATTGAGATGAACCAACTAAAAATGTATGGTATCATAGCACGAATGACGCAATTTGATGAACAAGAAACTTACGTAGAACATGCAGGAACCTATACATTAAAAGATTTATATTCGGCGCATAAACACCAAACTTTTATGGCGCGATATCGAGGAGAAGACGAAGACGAACAAATAGATGTATGGTCTGACTTGTTTATCACCGACCGTACAATAATATCGGAAAAGGAAATGAAGCGTATAAAGAAAGAAAAAAACCGTACATTTACCTTCAGTATTCCTTCTTCAGTGCCACAATTAGACGATAATATCGTGCAGGCATGGGCACAAATGGTGGAATATTAGTTCCTAATAAATCTCTCTTTTCATATTGAAAATAAGGGAGGAGAATTGTGCATTTTTTAGCAGTAATAATAAAATCCAAAAATTATAATTATAAATTTTATTTTTGTAATTATAATTTTTGATTTTATTATTATAAATTTCTTATTTTATAATAATAATTTTTCAAACACCTTTTTATATCGAATTTATTACAAAAATAAAGGACGAATTTTTACTCGCCCTTTAAATTAGAATTATAAATAAACAAAAAATTCAATCAGCAAAAGAATTTTTAATAATAAAAGAATGAAATATCAGAGTAAATAACTACATTTACAATTGTGCACTTTTGTTGATAGCATACAATGAATTTTGACATAAATACACATTATTGCGTTAAATTTTGTTTTTTTATTATTTTTTGTTTCTATTCTAATTAAATGAAAAATTGTTCACATGAACCTTAATATACCCTATTAAACCCTTGCTAGGTTTTTGATGGTTTTATTGAAATCTATTATTAATTAAAACAAATAGTAGCATAAATAAATACTCAAATTTATCACCAAATTTCGACATTTATACTCATTCACATAGTCTCTTTAAAAACGAACTTATTGAACAAGGTTTATAAAAATAACTAAAATATGAGAAGAATTATCTTAATTTCGTATCTAACATGCCTTATCCTTTTAGTTAGCTCAAAAGCTTACTGCCAAATTCATATAAAATTTCAAATAGGTGGGCAAGAGAAAGAAGTAATACCACGTGTTGAAAGTGTTGTTATGCAGAACGACTCTGTTATAAGTTTCTCTACATTCAATACTTCTAATACTGAATTGACTATTCCTGCAAAAGGAGCATATAAAATATCATTATCAGCACACAATTACCAACCGTGGGAAAGCAATTTGAACTTAAGAAACGACACTGTAATTAACGTCATAATGCAGAAAAGTCCAATTGCTCTAAAAGAAGTAGTAGTTAAAGGAACAAAGACTCCAACTGTTACAGCTACAGGTGAAACCTTTTATCTTTCAGGTAAAGCCCGAAAGGAGAAAGATCCTTTCAAAGCTTTATCAGAGATACCAGTTTTAAAGGTAAATCCCATCTCGCAAAGCATAACAACTCGAGATGGTAGTTCTCCTTTGATTTTAATTGACGGAAGATTGGTAAACTCTGGAATTAACCCCATTCTACCCGCAGATATAGAGTCTGTTACTGTAGAAGATGTTGTAAGTGCTCGCTATTTAGATCAAGGTATTAACAAAATAATTAACATTCACTTACGGAAAGAACGTCCTCTCTATGTGTATGTCGAAGAACGTACTCGCCATGATATTCCATTAAGAAAAGGATTTGTTGGTTCTAATTTTGAAATAGGACGAAGCCATTTTGCTGTTTATGGAAGTGTTTTCTATAACTATCTAACAAAAGATAGAATTGATTATGAAACATTAGAAAAACAAAATAATCAGCAGAAACAATTAATAGGCTCGAATATTTCTAGAAAAAATGATTTTGACCTAAAACTATTATTTAAATATGAGCCAAATGCTCGGAATTATTTTGCTTGGAATATAAGTAATCGCATAAGTAATATGCATAAGTCAGCTACATATAATGGAGAATATTTAAATAATAACATTTCTAACAAGATGACTGCCGACGACCATACCAAAGATAAATCAAATGGGTGGTTAGGATCGTTTTTCTATGAACATACATTTAAAGATAAGTCAAGTTTAGATGTGTATTCGTATTTTAATCATGCAAAAGCTAATCGCAGGCAACAATATGCTGAACATATCATCTCTGATTTGATTCCTACGTTTCTATCGCTCGACAATATAAGAAATCAGACTGGTTTAGATGTAGATTATAATGGGGTTCGTCATAAATATGGACAGATAGAAGCAGGCAATCATTTTTTGTACACTCACGACAATCTTTGGGATAATGTATTTTCTCCTTCAGTTCTAACACATGTATCTCAGTCTAGTAATTATTCATATATTTCTTATTCAAAAGTATGGAAAAAAATTATGCTGATGACATCGGTAGGTTTGCAGGGATTGTTTGTGAAAGTTGATAGCAGGAGTGATAGTTATTGGCGTCCAAAGACATCTGTTGCTATAGGGTTTAGAGTATCAAAATCACAAACCGCACGCTTGTCGTATACACTCAATAATATTCTCCCATCACCTCAACAATTAGCACCAGTATCTTCATCTGTAAATCCATGGCAAAAAGTAGAAGGTAATATGAATCTGCGTCCGATACAAACCCATGATTTGGCATTAACTTATGATATAAAAATATTGAATTGGTTACGCTTACAGACTTTCGCAAAGCATAAGATTACCACAAATATGATAGAAAGTTTTTTGCGAAAAGAGAATAACTATGTTATACAATCGTATAGAAACAATGGCTGTTATAATAGATGGAACACTGGTTTTGGGTTGAGTATAAATAGTAATTCTGTTCAAGCTTACTTATCACCAGCACTGAGTTGGGAACATTATGAAGGAGGCAATCGTCTATCTTCATGGGGTTTAAATGGTAATCTCACGTGGTGGGCTTTAGATCAGATGGCAATTCAAGTAGAAGCTGAATGGAAAAATAAGAGTTATTCTGCAATCTCAATAACAAAGTATTCTAATCCAATGAGTGCTAATATATCAATGGCTTGGTATCCAACAGATAATATTCAAATTTCTGCAGGTATCACTTATTTAGGAGGAATAAGAGAGCAAATAACAACGATTGATACTCCTAATTATTATCAACGTCAAAAGATGTCATTCCATAGTGAAAGTTTTCGCCCTTGGATACTATTTGCATATACTATCCGAAAGCATAATAAATTAAGAATTGAGGATAAGATGCCGTATTTTGATATGGACCGTTAAAGCTTTGATACAAAAAACACTGAATTTGTGTATAAAGTGATAATACAGATATAAAAGATTTCCATGCAGACAAGAATGTAGGCTTTGCTGTAATCACTCCTCTCTCAGTAAGGTATATCATCTGTGAAGAGAGCGTCAGTAAGTGTTCCATTGAGTTTTGAATACGGAGACGTTGAAATAGAAAGTTTGAAAAGTATTATGAATTCCTGGGAATACCAGATGACTTTTATAACGATAATAAAATATTACAATTCAAAACACGTATCTGGATATTCAGACTATTACTTTATTTTTGCATGTTCAACAAGTTCAATTATAGGCATAGCTACTTGTTGAACATGCCAATTATTAATAGGCATCTTTAATAAGTCATTATCTGCAAAATATTGGCTTAATGGTCAAATGTACTCCTGAAAGAGAGCATTATGCCCCCTTTCAGGAGTACATTTGACCATTAAGCCGACTTTTCTAAGCATCTGAGGTATCTACCATAATCTGCCAAGCATTTTTTGCAGTAGATTGCCCGATGAATGTACTATTTGAAAGTCTAAAGTTTGGTTTTCTACCGATTTTATTTCTGATGACTTGAAACGACAGAGGATTTCTTGACGATCCAAAGTATCACGAACTGAGGAAAGATTTTGTATTTGTCCAGTAAATGTACCATTAGGTAATTGCAGACAGAGCATTTGTTCAGTTATATTGCCAGGACGTTTGTTATCGAATTTGACAAAAATAGCTATATCTACACTATCGGCTGCAGTATTTGTTATTCTATAAATGGTTGCTGTTCCTGAATAAACCTGCTTGTAGGGCAAGAAATAACCCACAACAAAGAGACAAAGCAACACAGCTCCAATGGCGGTGATGCCGTAGCGAATAAGTGATGATGGTATTTGCCCCACAATGCTACGTACTTTTTCGCTACGAAGTTCGTAACTACGTTCTTGTTTCTTCTCTTCTTCCATATTAGTTACCAAGTTCTAATTGATTCTTCACTAAGGCAAAGTATTTACCACGTTTGGACGTCAGTTCTTCGTGTGTGCCCACTTCTACAATCTTTCCTTCATCTAATACCACAATTTGGTCGGCATTACGGACAGTAGAAAGACGATGAGCTACCACAATCACTGTTTTTCCTTTATAGAAATCTGTCAGTTTCTCAGTGATAGTTCGCTCGTTGTTAGCATCAAGGGCATTAGTTGCTTCGTCCAAAAATACAAACATTGGGTTTTTATATACTACTCTTGCTATCAATATGCGTTGTCGCTGCCCTTGACTTATTCCTTGTCCGTCCTGTCCTATCATTGTATTATAAGCCAATGGCAGAGCTTCAATGTATTCTGCAATATTTGCTACACGTGCAGCATGGCGAATACGCTCTATGTCGGGTTCATCGTCCGAAATTGCAATATTTCTTGCAATGGTGTCTGAGAATAGATACCCCTCTTGCATCACGGTTCCACATTGGTTCCGCCACCAACCGAGATTGTATTCATTCAGATTAGCTTTGCCTATCTGGATATTTCCGCTTAATGGCTCATAGAATCCTAAAAGAAGTTTTACAAGCGTGGTCTTTCCACTTCCGCTCGCCCCAACGATTGCCGTTACTTTTCCATTAGGAATGGAGAGATTGATGTCGGAGAGAATATATTTCGGACTATATATGTCGTATTTAAAGGAAAGGTCTTTAATGTAAATAGAATGTCCATTGGTGGTATTGTCTGTATAGGAATTTCGTGTACGTGTCGTATTTTCCTCGTTAATTTGGGTATGTATTTCGTTCATTCGGTCAAGGCTGATGCTTACATCTTGCCAAGAATAGATGAATTGTATGAGTTGCTCTACAGGACTATTAAGTTGCCCGATGATGTATTGCACTGCCAGCATCATACCGAGAGTTATGTTTCCGTGTATTACGGCTGTGGCAGCGAGAACGGTAATTAAAATATTTTTTACTTCGTTAATAGTTATACTTCCTGCTTGCTGTATCTGCTGCAAGTTAAGGGATTGCAGATTAACTTTAAACAGATCGGCTTGCACATCTTCCCATTCCCAACGCTTGCGCTGCTCGCATCCCTGCAACTTTATTTCCTGCATACCGCCTATGAGTTGGTAGGTAATGTTACGATTACGTCCAGCCTGCTCAAAGTATTTATAATCTAATTGTCTACGTTTATTAAGAAACAGGATTATCCAACTTGCGTATAGGATTGTGCCGATGAGGAAGACGGCAAAGATGCCGAGATTATAGAAAGCAAGAACTATTCCAAAAACAAGGAAAGTAAAGAAAGAGAAAAGCAAATTCAGACTACTTGATGTGAGGAACTGCTCCACACGTTGGTGGTCTTCAATGCGTTGCAACAGGTCGCCCATCAGTTTGGTATCGAAGAACTTCATTGGCAACTTCATCAGTTTAATAAAGAAATCTGAGATAAGCGAGATATTGATACGCGTAGAAATATGGAGGAGAATTTTTGAGCGGATAAAATCAATGGCTGTTCGACTGAAAAGAAGCATCATTTGAGCCAATAAAACCAGCCATACGAAACCAATGTCCTTTCCTCCAATACCTGTATCAACAATTGCTTGAGTAAGGAAAGGAAGTACAAGTTGCAGGAACGAACCGAGCAATAACCCCAATATTAGTTGAGTGAAGAAACGCTTATACTTCTTAAGATAGTTCCAAAGAAACCTCAATCGATTTTGAGTTGGTACTGTTTCTATTTCGTTTTGTGCATAAAATTGTTCAGTTGGTTCAAGTAACAAGGCAATACCTTTTTCTTCACCATTGGTCTTAGTACTTACCCAATGTTCGCAGAACTCTTCTTTTGTGTAGGTTACAAGTCCTTTTCCAGGATCTGCAACATAAACTTCATATTGATTTCCTTTGCGTTTCTTTATATTATAGACAACCACAAAGTGATTCTGACTCCAATGAACAATGCAAGGGAAAGGAAGCTCGTTTGCAAGAATATCGAAACTCAACCGACCTCCAACTGTTTTGAATCCAATGTTCTCTGCTGCTTTACTAATACCAAGAAGAGAAACACCATTTCTACCAAGCGAACAATAATGATGTAACTGCTCTTGTTGTACTGTTCTTCCATAATGTTCTGCAATCATTGCTAAACAAGATGGACCACAATCCATTGCATCGTACTGCTTATATAAAAGTAACTTTTTCATCCTATGGTGCACGGGGATCTTACTCCAACTTTAATCTCAATCTCAGATGGTGATGGACATAGATAATTTAACAAACAATTTTTACAGGGATCTCCTATTGAATCTCTTGTTAAAAACCATTCTGACTCTTGCCTTTCACATTCATTTCTTGATGCTTCATTCCAACAATCTTCGATTTCTATATTTGACAATACTTGTTCAGTGCAAGGAGATATTATATCACCATTTCCTTTAACTTTTAATCGACCAAAGAAAGAAGTATTTATGAGCATATGCCTGTATATATCAGACTTTGATAATTTTCTCTTAAGAATATCATATTTTTTAAAAGATATAAGTGATAATACAGAGTTTTTATCAGAGCTTGTCAAATAGAATCTTATAGGAAAAGATTGATTTTGTTTATTTATAGAATGTGAAACTTGTTGGTATTCATTTATTTCAGAAATTTCATATCGGATTGTTATTCGATTCTTGAAAGGTGTTTTAGATAAAACTTCCAACATCCCATCCATATAATAATTTGTTCTTATATAAAAGGATTGTATTAAAGAAGAAATTTCATTTATGAAATGTGAGTTTTTAACATAATATTCATAAGAAAAAGTTAATGTGGTATGGAGTTTATAGATGGATATACTCTTTATTAGTTCTAATAAAGAGTCTTTTATTTCTACATCTTTTTCAGAAGAAAGTTCTATATTTATAGATGGTTTTGATCTCAAAAAGGATTTAAGAGAATATGCTAATTGAGAGTTATTCATCTTTTTGTCATAATAGATATCTATATGGTTGATATAAGATAAATAGTCAAAGTTCACATTGTCCTTTCGCCTGTTAATTTCTGACTGCACATTTGGTATCGGAGGAAGTGATAAAGGTCGTTCCAACAAATTTGAGGTTTTAAGTTTATAATCTCCACAGAATTTTTCTCGCAAATCTGTTAGAAATTTATTTACATGTTTATCCTCCTTACATATCTTCTCATCAACCTCAATACAATATAGGTTAATTATATTGTGTAGTCCTAATATAATTGATTTTAAGTATCCAACACATTTTCCTTTTATGCTGTTATTACTACTTGTATTATAAATTAAATACTCATTATTGTTCTGCCAAATAAAAGTATCTGCATATAAGTAAACCCAATACATAATATTATAATATTAATTGAAAACAGTTTCGCTTATGATCTTTCTGTAAATATCTGGATGACTAAGTAATATTTTCTTTAAAAGTACATTCAAATTGCCATTTGAAGAAAAAGAGCCACATTTCCCTTTACTGCTGAACGAATCATCTTGAAACACGCAATTTAGACAAGACTTATTATTATCACATTTTAAACATTGTGGACTTAATTTTCTATAGTATTCATTGTATTTATCTGCTATCTCTTTATAGTCTACTTGAACTTTACCTTCTAAGATATTTCCCATACTATTATTATGGGATACTCTTTCACATGGTGAGATTAAACCTCTTGCAGAAAGAAAAACCTTTTTAGTGAATGGGAGACAAGTACCGCTAAGATATGATCCATGTTTGAGACTATTCCCTAACAAAAGCATATTTAAATCTTTAAATACATTTCCAGATTTGTTAAAAATATACGAGATAAGTTCTGTTACATATGGATTGTTATACATATAATCATCCCAGATTTTATTTGATTCTTCATCAGAAAGTTCTTTGATGGCATTATCAAAATCAATCTTAATAGAATCATATATTGCACGATAAGAATCGTTTAACGATGAAGGACTTACAGTGCTAAACATAGGTTTCTTGTCTAGATGCTTCTCAAAAAAGTGTAGAATATTGGATAATCCATTCTTATTGTGTAATACAGAATTGAATGAGATATTATTTTTGTAAAAAATAGGGTATGTTTGTTGTATATTCTTAATATTTTTATATACTATACTAAAACTTTCTTGATTGCTACCACCATAAACTCTTAAAGAATTACCCTTATGGTCTCCATCGAGGCTAATCAATACTTTAAAATTATTTTCTATTAAAAAATCTATATATTTATGAATTAGAGTTCCATTTGTAGTCATTGTGTAAATAGGATTAACATAAATCTGATGCTTATGTTGGTTAACTATATCAACAATGCATTTTACTAGTCTCATATTCATAAGTGGCTCTCCGCCATAAAAACTTATATATACATCTTTATAAGGATAATTTTTTCTTTTCCACTGTTCTATATAATAGCTTATAAAAGTTTTTGCAAATCCAAGATCCATGTGTTTCAATCCATTTAATCCCCTCTTGTCATGATGCGAATATAACTCCCTGAAAGTGCAATAATGACATGCTAAATTACATTTTTCAGTTGTTTCAAAAACGATTTGTGATGGATTATTGAATGATCTTTCAACAAACGAGGCTTCTAATTTGGAGAAATTATGATTCATGTTATAAAATACAATTTTAAAAAGATGTGCAGTACCCTGTAGGATATTCTGCGTAATTAGTCCTCCCTTAAAAACAATATTTCAGCATAAAGCTTGTA
>NZ_BAKF01000058.1 GCF_000614025.1 Prevotella aurantiaca JCM 15754 | reverse complement strand
AACCCTTTTCTTCTTTATTCGGTGTTATTCTATTGATTATCTGAAAGATATAAAATTCTGAAATCTTTTACGGGGGTAGGTCGTGATTTTCTTCTCATAGAGGCTTTGGGCTATTGAGAGGGTTTTGTCCGCTGAAAAGCCTTGGCGTCTGTTGGCATCTTTCTGCAAGGCAGTAAGGTCGTACAAGAGTGGTGGCGCGGTATGCGTTACCTTTCTTACGACCGATTCCACTGTAAGCTGGCTCTGACTGCGAAGTGCAGCGAGAGCAGTCTGTGCCAATGCTTCATTTTCATAGTCTTTACAGCTAACGGCTTTCAGCGACATGCCCTCTTTTTCTGTAAAAACAGATAATTTCCAAAACGGTGCGGAAGAAAAATCACGATTCTCTATGTACCGACGGCAGACCATAGACAATGTCGGGGTTTGTACCCGTCCCAAAGAATAGCCGCCTTTGCGGACAATGGACAGCGCACGGCTGGCATTGATACCCACGAGCCAGTCAGCTTCGCTTCTTGCCTTGGCAGAATGATAGAGATTGTCGTAATGGCTTCCTGGCTTGAGATTAGAAAGTCCCTCACGAATAGCCTTATCGGTAAGTGAACTTATCCAAAGTCTTTCGAAAGTCTTTTTACAATCAAGATATTGATAGATGTAGCGAAAGATGAGCTCACCCTCTCGTCCTGCATCAGTAGCGACAATGATACGATCTGCCTTATCAAAGCAGGAACGTATCACCTTGAGCTGTTTGAGTGCAGCTGGATCGGATATATACTCCTTGTCCTTACGTACTTGTCGTACCACTAACTGAAAAGGATTAGGACGAATGGGCAGGTCTTCAGCTTTATAGGCAGAAAAACCGTAGGCTTCGGGCATGGCAAGGGCGATGAGGTGTCCCATTGCCCAAGTGACGAGGTAGCCGCTGCCTTCCATATATCCGTCTTGCTTACTGTTTGCCCCCACGATACGGGCAATGTCTCTGGCTACCGAGGGTTTCTCGGCGATAATACAAGTTGTCATAGTCGATAATAGAATTAAGGGTTACATCTTACGTCCACGGGACTTCTTCTGTTTCTTCTCGTCCTGCTTTTGTTTTTGGGCAGCAGTAGGCTGTGTCTGTCCAGTCTTCAGAGGCTCTTTCACATTCTTCGTGGCTTCATTCGTCTTGCCGTGGTTATTGACAGCTACCTGTGTTTTGTGTTCTTCGGCTACGGCAACCACCTTTTCCTTGCCGGTTTCCTGCTTCTTGTCGGGATTCCATTTATAAAAGCGTGGGCGGTTCTGTTCCTTGTCCATGCGGACGTATGCGTTGAAAGGTTGTCCCTGTTTGTCCACCATATTCTTTAGATATAGTGTGCGACCGCTATCCAAGGCTTCACGCTGTTTTTCTGATAGTTCCAGTCCGCAGAGCTTATGGGGCACGCCTTGCTGCTGTGTCTGCTGCTGGCGTTCCTTAAATCCACGGTTGTTGTCGAAGATAAATTCAATTCCTTTCTTCTCGGCATTGACCTGAAGCGTGGCATTAAAAGACTTGCCGCTCTTGGCAGTCATACCTTCCACCTTCACGGCTTTGCCTTCCACAAGGTCTTTATACTGGGCGTCAGAGAGCGTTACGCCCTTGATTTCCTTGGGGATATTTACACGGTCAGCACGCAGGGCTATGATTTCATTGGTCTGCGGGTCAATGGAAACGTATGCAGAGAAAGGTTCGGCGTTCTTGGGTGTTACCTCGATGGTCTTGCCAAGATTACCCGTAGCAAGGAGTTGTTCCTTTTCTTCGGGAGAGAATTTGTAACCCATATAGGGAAAGTCAAGCTGTGGTTCTTTTCTCAAAGGATGAATTGCCAAGCCGACATTGTCGTTATCGTCCGTGCGGAAAGCAAGGCGGGCTTCGGTGTAGATAGTAGTGTCTCCAATAGGTACGGCAATCGTCAAGAGATTGCTCTTCTGCCAATTGAGCATCTTGTCTAATTCTCCACTCTGCTCCAATCTTTCACGGGAAAGACCGAGAGCGGCGAGTTGCTTCCAATCAACCTTCGACTCATCGATGGCAGTAGCATTCTTCTGCTGGGGCAGATAGTCCTCAAAGGGAACTCCAATCTCTGCCAGTTGCTGTTTGTTTTCGGGCTTCTCACGGCTTTGCAGCATGGTACGCAGATTGTCCACGCCCTGCTCCACATTGTCTGCCAATACCTTGTACAGTCCAAAATGAGTCGGGTTATTAAACTGTTTGAGGAAGTTGGTCATGAAGTTCTTCAGAAGTCCGTCCTTGCTGTTGAACTTCAAGAACGCTGCCTGATTGGCGGCGATGGCTTCAGTGGTTTTAAGGCCTCCCTTGTCGTCAATACCAGAAATTACGGAGAGTTTTCCCGCTTCCTTTTCATTCTTCACTTCCGTGCGGTCTTCCAGGACCAGCACATAATTGTCATTGTTATTTGATTCCATTGCTTGATAATTTTAATGGTGAATACTCTTATCAAGCAGCTAAATTATAGGTATATGAAGAGATGAAAAAGTTTTCGGGTAAAGTAGGAAATAAAAGGAATTTATGGGAAACAATCTATTATGTTTAGTTTATGGTAAAGCCTAAAATATCACTTTATTAGAATATAGTTTCTACGCCAGTTCGGGATAAGGGTTTGCTTAGAATAGTTCCAATTGCCTACTCTTTTCAATGCGCACTAGCAGTCCCTCGGGCTTATTCTCGAAGAAACAGTATGCAGCCAATGCCGCACAAAGATTCATGAGGAAGTTATGTACGGAACGATGGCGTGAGTGGACAAGGTTAGCCTTGTTCTTGAGCAGTTCGTTGATGCATTCTATTATATATAGCTTGCGGAGCATCATCTTGTCCCACAAGGGCATCATCTTGTTTTTCATGTTCGACTGAGCCCATGAACGAGGTGGATGCCTTGGTTGAAGAGGTTCTCAAAGAATTCTTGCTTGATGTACCCCTTGTCGGCAAAAACTTTGCCGTAGAGCACTTTGGTGAAGACCTTCCACACCCTAGGGTTTCTGTCATCTTCATTTGCGGGAGTTAGGCAGAACATGAGTACGTCGCCTATCTCGTTGCACAGCAGTTGCAGCTTGAGACCAGGGCACCAGCCCATCGTTCCCTTTTCGTTCTTGGTAAGTCCATCAAACACCTTGTTGAATTTCCTTCTCATGTTGTGGCATACTGGAATCATTGTACTGTCGACGAAACTAATGCCCATGCACTTTCCAAAACCTTGGATGCGCATGAAGGGTATCAGGTCGAAAAATACGCAGGGCATGAGTTCCACGAAACGCGTGTAGGACACGGCATAGAGGAAGTAGCTTGCCAAATGTTCCTCAATGAAAAAGAGGTAATAGTGCTTGAGGTTGCGGAATGAGCCAAAATGGTAGTACAGCAGGATGGTCATGATTTCGCTTTTGGACATTTGCCCTTTGCAGTTTCTCATTCGCTTATATCCCTAGTCCATGGGGCGATATGGAGATTTTTAGTTAATTCGGTATCTAAATTCTTGCAGAAGTCATCCAACACACAGAATATTTCAGTAACTTTATCAGTGGTAATCATCGCTATATATGTTTGTAAGTTGTTGATTTTCAACTATAAAGTTTTAAAATGATGGTGAGATTATCAACTTTTTAGGGAATTTTCTTATCTCGAATTGGCATTATTGGAGGGGAATTCCAGAGCTTTGAGCATCTCGGAGAGAACCCGTGCGCTGGCAACGGCACTCTCAAAAGGCACTTTGAAGAAGTTCAGCGGTGTGGGGTGCTTGAACTGCCGCATGAAGTTGGAGAGGAAGTTTTCCAGCGCATTGCTGTGCTTGTCGAACTTCAGGAAGCTCTGTTCATGCTCGGCGGTGGGCGGAACCGTTTTCAGTCCGCCTTTCTCGTCTGTACCTGCGACAGCTTTGAGATTCTCGTCCTTGGAGTCTTTCACCAAAAGGACTTCTTGGTCTTTGATTTTTTCGTCCATATTACAATATTTTTAATGACATCAACAGCGGTGCACGGACAAAAGTAAACCAAAGAAACCGTGTGTGTTAGCAGTTGGAGATAACTGCGTACTTGTGGCGTCGATATGGCTAGAAGTGGCTTTTTAGGAAGAATTACCTATCTATATGTTTATGTTGGAAATTCTCCTTTTTGTGTACCTATAATATTCAGAAGACGTAAAGATGAAATTGAAAAATACCCATTTTTGGGTATTGCGAGAAACTGATAGATGCTTTAATTTTGCACGAAATTAAGACGTTGTACTATTCACTATGAGTAAAGACAATCAAACGAGAGAGAGATTACTTCTCTTGGCAAAGAAAGAATTTCTTAGAAGAGGCTTCCAAAAAGTTTCTATGAGGGACATTTCTGCTATTACGGGAATGGCTTTAGGGAATATATACTATTACTACAAGACTAAAGATGAGCTATTCCATGATGTCTTATATCCTGTAGTAGAACAAATTCAACAACTAATAGATAGTCACAATACAGCATCAAAGCTAAACAAGTGTTTTTTTGAGGAAGAACATCATAACGATGCTATTTTATGGCACTTTTCACCCTTAGTTTCTCAAAATAGCGATGAGTTATATCTTTTGTTTTTTGGAGCAAGAGGTTCTTCTTTCGAGAATTATTCAGAGGTGTTAATTCAAAAATTCACAGCTATGGGGATAGAGTATATTCGTAGAATGAAAGAGATTTATCCTGAGATAAATTCAAGTATAGATCCATTTTTTATGCATGTGTATGCGGCAATACAGGTTTCAGTCATAAAGGAATTTATTCTTCATCGAAAAATTCCCAAAGAGAAGCTACAAACATTTTCGGAAACCTATTCGAGTTATACGAAAGCCGGATGGAAGTATTTAATGAGAGTCTGAGAAATCAGACTCTCATTTTTTAGTACAAAATCAAGAAATCGTCCTATATAAAAATTGAAACCTATAACATACTGTCATGAATCAAAATTTATTTGACGCTATAAAGCGTTATGCAGGAGAAAAGTCATCATTCATTCCCATTGCAATGGTTCTTTCGGGATTGAGTGCCGTGTGTAGCATGTTCCCTTATCTATATATATATTACATTATAGACGAGGTAATTTCTCACATACACGAAGGGGAATATCCTTCCGTAATCAGTCAATATGCATATTCTGCCTTAGCTTTCGCCTGCGGTGGAATCTTTTTCTATTTTCTATCTCTTACCTTTTCCCATTTGGGTGCTTTTCGAATAGAACGGGAAATGAGATATCAGGCTATGAAGAGAATTCTTTCATTTCCTCTTGTTTTCTTCAATCAGAACACAACAGGGAAAATACGCAAAATCATTGATGACAACGTGAGTATTACACATAGTTTTGTGGCACATCAGTTACCGGATTTAGTTGCAGCAATAACAATGCCTATTGTTTTTATTGTCGCTTTATTTGTTTTCGATTGGAGATTCGGAGTTGTAACTCTTTGCTTATTGCTTTTGAGTGCCTTTTTCATCAAACGGATGATGGGAGGAGAAAAAAGCAATAGTATGAGACAATATATGAATGCTCTTGAAGACATGAATACGGAAGCGGTAGAATATATCAGAGGAATACCTGTGGTAAAAACATTCCAGCAATCTGTTTTCTCATTCAAAGGATTTCACGATGCCATTTTGAGATATAGGGATTGGGCATATAAATATGCATTGAGTTGCTGTAATCCTATGCGAGGGTTCATTCTATCAATACAAGGTATGTCCATAGCTTTTGTTTTCCTGTTTGTCCTATTGCTAAAACTAGGATATTCAAGTGCAGCCCTAATCAATCCCTTTATTTTCTATGTGATATTCACTCCCCTATGTGTCGTTATAATGAATAAGATAATGCATTTAGGAGAAGCTGCCAGTCTTGCAAGAGAAGCAATAGACAGAATTGGCAATCTTTTGTATCATCCTACACTACAAGAAGTTGCGACAGATAAAGAGTATATTCCTACGGACTTTTCCGTAACCTTTGAAAATGTGAGTTTTTCATATACGGATGATCAATCTCAAGAAAAAAAGAAACAAGCTGTAAACAATGTCAGCTTTACCATTCCGCAAGGAAAAACGGTAGCATTGGTAGGAGCTTCGGGCGGAGGAAAATCAACCATAGCCAAACTTATACCTCGCTTTGCTGATGTCAATTCAGGCTGTATTAAAATTGGCGGTATTGACATTCGGAATATTTCGAGCAAAAACCTGATGTCCTACATTACTTTCGTTTTTCAAAGTTCGAAGTTATTCAAGATGAGTTTATTGGATAACATAAGATATGCTAAGCCCAATGCGACAATAGAGGAAGTCAATAAAGCTTTAGCTATAGCCCAGTGTAAGGACATCATAGAAAAAATGCCCGATGGGTTGAATACTATTATTGGGACAAAGGGAGTTTACTTGTCCGGTGGAGAACAACAGCGAATCTCTCTCGCAAGGGCTATACTGAAAGATGCACCTATCATCATTCTTGATGAAGCAACGGCATTTTCCGATCCTGAAAATGAGCATCTATTCCAGCAGGCGTTTTCCGCAATAACACAAGATAAAACAGTACTTACAATTGCTCATAGGCTATCCACTATCAAAGACGCAGATAGCATCATTGTAGTCAAAGACTCTGAGATAAAAGAGACGGGTACGCACTCGGATTTGGTAGCACAAAATGGTGTGTATGCAAGTATGTGGGCAGAATATCAAAAATCAATTAGTTGGAAAATATAAGATAAAATAATCATGCTAAAATATTTAGAAAAAAAGTTCGCACTAACAAATAAAGGAGCTGTCCAGTTATTGAAAGGAACATTGTTGTCGGCTCTGTTAGACCTTTCGTTCATGTTGCCAATAGGTCTTGTAGTTTATGTTCTGACTACTACTATTGAATACTTATCTAAAGATATATATCATTTTGAAGTCCCTATAATCTTTTATGTCGGAACTGGAATACTATTGTTATTTGTAATGGGAGTAGTCGCCAAAGCTCAATACAAAAGTGTTTATGTCAGCACTTACTATGAAAGTGCCAATAGACGTATTCACCTTGCAGAGAAACTGCGTCGCCTACCCCTTTCATTCTTCGGTAAAAAAGATTTATCCGATTTGACCAATACAATAATGTCAGATTGTGCAGATTTGGAGAAGGCTTTTTCACATGCCATCCCCCAATTATTCGGTTCTACCATTGCTCTTATTATAATGTCTATCCCTCTGTTTATAACCAGTTGGCAACTGGCGTTGTCTTTGTTGTGGGTTATACCGGTAGCATTTATTTTGATATTAGGAACCAAACAGATTCAAAAGAAATACAATCATGTGCATTTTGAGGAGAAAAGGAAAACCTCAGATTTGCTTCAAGAGGGATTAGAAAGTATACACGAAATTAAGTCTGCCAATGGAGAAAAACGTTATTTGGATGGATTGGACGAACAATTAGCAATAGCAGAAAGAACCCAAATAAAATCTAACTTATTAGGGGCACTCATCGCTAATTCTGCTCAGTTAGTTTTGAAATTAGGACTCGTAACTTTAGTCATTGTTGGAACAGCATTATTGACAAAAGGAGAAATATCCCCAATGTTATTTTTTATGTATCTGATAGTCGCTTCCCGAATATTTGATCCGGTTATTTCCATATTCGAATACATTGCACATATCACAAATGTGAATAGCCAAATAACCCGAATGAATGAGATTATCAATTATCCCATTCAAGATACTGCACGGAATATTACTCCTACTCATTTTGAAATAGAGTTTAAGGATGTAACATTCGGATACAATAGAACTGATTCAATTCTGAAAGATGTGTCCTTTACTGCCAAACAAGGAGAAGTTACAGCATTGGTCGGTCCGTCCGGAAGCGGCAAAAGTACAGTTGCAAAGTTAGCAGCCCGTTTCTGGGATGCCAATTCGGGCACAGTTACCATTGGAGGCATTCGTGTGGAGGATTTTGATTCAGAGGAATTGCTGAAATACTATTCTATCGTCTTTCAAGATGTGACCCTTTTTAATACATCTCTGAAAGAAAACATTAGAATAGGAAAAAAGGATGCGACAGACAAAGAAATCATGGATGCCGCACATGCTGCAGGATGTGATGAGTTTATAAAGCGTCTACCGAATGGTATTGATACGATTGTCGGCGAAAATGGAACCACGATTTCCGGAGGTGAAAGACAGAGAATATCTATCGCCAGAGCATTGTTAAAAGACGCTCCCATTATATTGCTTGATGAAGTATCCGCCTCTTTGGATGTCGAAAATGAAACCAAAATCCAAGAAGCGATATCCTGCCTGACAAAAAACAAAACCGTAATTATTATAGCTCATAGAATGCGTACGATATCAAATGCCAATAAGATCGTAGTTCTTGAGGCTGGGCGTGTCGTACAATGCGGAAATCATAATGAACTGATAAATCAAGATGGTATATATAAACAAATGGTACTGCTCCAATCTAAGAAATAAACGACAATGAGAAGAAATAGTATTGCCAAACAACTCTCTTGGGTCTACCGGGTCTCATTGATTTTTATTGCTTTGACGTTTGTTGAAAGCATGATTATGGCACAATCAAATGAAGAGCTTTATGAGTGTTGTGGAGTTGTGAAGGATAAGAAAACAGGGATTCCATTGGAAGGGGTTTCTGTATGTTGCAAGATGCAAAAAAACGGAACAACAACGAACAGCAAGGGAGAATTTACACTAAAACTACCTTTAGGGAAACATGAATTTTTCTTCTCCTATATTGGCTACGAGGAAGAGAAAAAGCTTTTGGAATGTCGAAAGGTCACAAAACCGATTACTGTCTTTCTTACAGAAACGTCCTCCTCTTTGCAGGAAGTAGTCGTTGTGGGGAAAAGCAAGGAGCAAAGGATGCGAGAATCGACAATTCCCGTTTCCGTAATTTCAGCAAAGGACTTACAGGGTACTGTAAGTAATGCCAACGAAATACTTGCCAAAACTGTAGGTGTTACGGTAAGGAACGGAGGCGGTGAAGGAAGTTCGGCGAGAATATCTGTCAGAGGACTTGAAGGAAAGCGTATCGGGGTGTTCGTTGACGGTCGTCCTATGAATGAGAACAGCGACTATGCCGATATAAATGATTTCCCTTTAGATATGATAGAAAGAATTGAAATCTACAAGGGCATTGTACCTGCATGGTTAGGCGGAAGCTCCATAGGAGGAGCGATAAATATCGTTCTGAAAGAGTTTCCTCCCGGTTATTACGACATTGCTTACGGATATTCGTCATTCAATACGCATAAGTTCAATTCTGTAGTGAAGCATAATGAGGAAAAGTTGGGACTTTTATTTGGAATTGGAATTGGATATACATATTCCGACAATAATTACATGATGGATTCTCCCTATTATGACAACTTAAAAATCAAGCGAAACCATGATCAGTACAAGAAGTTGCTCACTGGCTTTGGAGTGAAAGCTTTTAAGTGGTGGTTCGATGAAGTCGAAATCGAAATGGGACGTATTCATAGCCAGAAACAGATTCAAGGGATAGAATATGACATTCGGCAGGCTCATACAGATACCAAGAGCTATATGGGCAAGCTTCATTTGGACAAAACAGACTTCCTTATAAAGAATTTGGACTTGAAATCGGATTTCATGTATTCGTATGGCAACACCTCTTTCGTGGATACGGCTACGATTCGTTATCAATTTGATGGAACATCGTTCCCTTGCCCTTCTCCTTATGGAGGAGAAGTCGGACGCTATCCATCACAGGCACAGAATAGGAAGCATGGATTCATGAGTAAAATAAATCTGAATTACATGTTTGCCCGTCAGCATACGATAAACTTCAATTCTCTTGTCAATTATGCTTATGGCATTCCTAAAGACGAGGTGAGATACGCCGCTTTAGGGTACAAAAACAGCTTTGATACCCACATGACAAGTGCTACGCATGGTTTATCCTATGAATACAAGACAAAAAACAGTCGCTTAATGAACGTATTGGCTGCCAAGCATTATTTCTACGACACGCACACGACAATGGTAAATCCGTTAAAAAAGCAAGAACGTTATCAGCAAGTACATTGTAAGAAACATGACTTGGGAGTCAGTGAGAGCGTACGCTACCAATTGTTCCCCTCTCTTTTCCTGAAAGGAAGCTTTTCTTATGACGTGCGCCTTCCTTCGGAGGAAGAATTATTGGGCGACGGCTGGGTGATAGAACCATCCACAAACTTGACACCGGAACATAGTAGAAGTACCAATGTAGGTTTGATTTTTAATCGTACAAGCTCTAGCGGAAATAATTTTCAGATGGAATTGAATGGCTTCTATACTTATCTGACGGATATGATTCGATTTGTCGGAGGTCCGATACGTTCCCATTATGAGAATTTTGGAGAAATGAGAATGACAGGAATAGAGTATGAAATGAAAGCAGACATTAACCGTTGGCTATATGGTTATGGAAATATAACCTATCAAGACTTGCGCGACACGAGAAAATACGAACCGCTAACTCAAAATCCCAATCCTACCAAAGGAGACAGAATGCCCAACATACCCTTTTTGATGATGAATGGAGGGCTGGAGTTCCACAAAGAAAATTTGTTTGGAGGCAAAGGGCAAAACACACGAATAATGACTGATTTTTCATATATCCACGAATATTACTACGATTTCAAGCAGAGTAATTATCAGGAAAGAAAAATCCCCACCTCCTTTACTGTCAATTTAGGAATTGAACACAGTCTTTGGAGTGAGCGACTCTTTATCTCCAGCTACATTAACAATCTGACAAACGCAAAGATTATGTCGGAGTTTAATCGCCCTCTCCCCGGAAGAAATTTCGGACTGAAAATTCGATATGTACATCGTTAGAAGATTTTTTAACTCAATTGTTTAATATAAAATTAAAAGTCATGATTAAAAACAACCTTTTCAAATTCACGCTTGCAGCTTGTGCAATGTTTAGTTTTGTGGGATGCAGCAAGGATAATCCAAATCCTACCCCGGAACAGTTAAAAGGAGACATCGCCGTTTCCTTCAATATGGTGAATCCTGACGGCAAATCAGGAACCGTTCATGTAAAACTGCTTGATGGTATAGAAGCCAAGCATGTAGATAATGCAAATGCTTTCTATGGAGGATTCTCGTCTGGAATGTTCGGGCATAAAAATAGCATTTATGTATTCCCCGCTTATATGGGCGGAGACAAGCCAGAATTGTCCAAGTACAACCGTAATAACGGTAAACTCGAACCAGCAGGAAAACTCCCTCTTCCGCCACAAGCTTCCGCCGCTTGCATGGAGATTCTCAACGAGAATAAGGCTTATGTATCATTGCAGGCGTTGGGCAAACTGTTGGTATTCAATCCAACCACCATGCAGCAAATCGGGGAGATTGATCTCAACGGCTGTATTCCCGACCTGAAGGATGAGAATGGAACCATTGTCAAGAATCCAAGTCCCGGTGCAATGATTATCCGAGATGGAGTGCTATTTGTCGCTTTGGATGCGATGGTGGGTGAATATTGGCTACCTTCAGAAAAGCGACCTTATTCAGACATGGCTGTTATTGATACTAAAACAGATAAACTTGAGAAGGTCATTACGGAAAAAAGCAGCGGCATCGCTTTCCCATCCCGTCCTATTGACCGCAAAACAATCTTTATGGATGAGCAAGGGGATATTTACATTGCCTGCATGGGAGGATTCGGATATAAACCAATAGATGCAGGATTCTTGCGAATCAAGAAAGGAACGACAGAGTTCGATCCCAGTTATCATTGGGTTATCAGTAAACAACCTTTAGAAGGTTTCTCTGTCAGTCCTAAATATATTCCTGCATGCCGATATATCGGTAATGGCAAAGTATGCGCCTATGTGTTTGTCAAGGAAAGTAACCAGTCTATAGGACACATTGACTTGGCTTGTGTTCCCGTAATGATGGATTTGAAGTCCAAGACTATGAAGCGAATCAACATCCCTATTTCCAGTGGATATTCGGTTGCCATTGAGAAGTACAAAGACAAGGTTCTGTTTGGTAACATGAACGAGAAAGACAAAGGCATATACATATACGACCCTAAAACAAATACGGCAAGCGACAAGGCTGTTATTACGACGGAAGGACAGGCTTGGCAAATGCACTATTTCGGAGAATAATCTATTCTGATTATATTTCTGTTTGTAGTAAGGGCAAACTGTCCAATGTCTTTTTAGAGAAGATATATCTAATTCTCTAAATAGCATTTATTGGATAGTTTGCCCTTCATTCATTTTATTATTTATAACATGAAAAGACTCATACAAACAACAGCATTTGAACTATTAACTTCAAATGATTTGAGAGCAATCCATTTAAGGGGTGCTTGTGATAGTTTTTATTGAAGATGTAATAAGATTAAGCGAAACAGAAAAAGATCCACAATCTTTGTTTCGGACTCTTTGTTATACTCGCTTCCATTTGCAAATAATCAACCAAAAGGACGGATTAACAACTGAGATGGGGAAAAAATGTATCAGAACTACTATACGTCATTGACAAGGAGTTAGAATTATGGTATATGCGAATGCAAGGAGTTTTATCTTTATCACCTCCGAATCTGCGATCCAATTCCTTCTGTATTCGTTGGACAGCTAAGGCAACCGACTTAGTTGAACTCCTTTATGCTCTCGACACCTGCGACTGTATCAATGATGGAGAAATAGGTGTGGAAGAATTAGCTTATGTTCTTTCTGTAATCTTTGGAGTGGAGATAAAGAACTGCTACAATGTCTATATGAACATGAAACGCCGCAAGGATGACAGCCGTACCTACTTTCTTGATGAACTCCGTGAGAAGCTGAACAAGCGTATGGTGGAGAGTGACCAGAAAGGTGGCAAGTTCAAGAAACGGTAAATCAAAAGGGAGATACTCCGCCAGAGTATCCCCCTTTGTCTTATTCTTTGATAAGCAGTTCCAATTTCTTGGCTATGTCCTCTGAGGTTGAAAGCACTTGTTTTCGTATTTAATGCATTATGAGAAAATAGGCTATAATATTAATATACTCAATTTTGAACGAAATCGTTGTGAGATTTACAGAGATCATACCTTTGATTCTTATTGGGAATAATCAAATCCATAATTAATGATGTATAGATGAAAGAATTACATTTTGATTAAATGAGCAAGCTTCGGATCATTCTTAATACGCATAATCTCTGAATCAACTAACGAGAGAATTTCTTCCTTGACTTTGTGATAGTTAGCTTCGATGGTCTCTTTGAGATTATCGGAGCCATCTTCGTTTGTAAAGTCTGCAATCGTGGGAATTGGTTCGTAGGTCTTTGTTTCTGCAGATACCTTGGCACTATCCACCACAATCTCTGCATGAAAAATCTTCTGGTCGATGCGTTCATCAAAGTTGTCAGACACTGCACCAACGAACATTCCCTGCGTGAGATTGCTAATTTTAGAAGCAGGGATAAGGCTGTCCATCTGTGTGGAGATAGATGTCGATTTGTCATTACGATTAATGGTCATAGACTGGCGCTGTTGAAGAACTTTGCCAAAACGTTCCGAGAGCGTCTTAGCTGTTTCTCCAACCACTTGCCCGGAGAACACGTTACCTACAGTGTTCTGTATTACCTTGCTCTCCTTATCTCCATAGTCCCTTGTTAATTGGCTAAAATCCTGAAATCCCAAGCACACTGCAACCTTATTGCTTCGGGCAGTAGCGATAAGGTTGTCCAACCCACGAAAATATATGGTAGGCAACTCGTCGATGATTACTGATGATTTGAGTTGCTTCTTCTTGTTGATGAGCTTCACGATACGACTGTTATATAGACCAAGTGCCGCAGAATAGATATTTTGACGGTCGGGGTTGTTACCCACAACAAGGACTTTCGGCTCATTAGGGTTATTGATGTCAAGTGAGAAATCATCACCTGTCATCACCCAATAAAGTGCAGGAGAAATCATACGAGATAGTGGTATCTTAGCACTGGCAATCTGCCCCTGCAGCTGGTCCTGTGCTCCACCTTCCCAAGCGTCCATAAAAGGAGAAAGGTAGTTGGCAAGTTCATCGTATGAAGTGAGTATCGGAAATATCTGTGCATAAGGACGATTAAGGAACTCTATGGCATGTGGGAAGGTACAATACTTGCCATTCTCATATATCTTC
>NZ_BAKF01000059.1 GCF_000614025.1 Prevotella aurantiaca JCM 15754 | reverse complement strand
AATCGCAAAACTAAATTTAGAGTTCGGCAACCTATTTTTCTTGCAACCAACAAGGTTTAGTGAGCTACAATTCAGTGGCATTCTTTAAAATTATGGTTGTCCAATTGTTTGATGTCTACACCTAAAAGAAGATTAGAAAAAGATGAGTTGAAGGTACGTAATATTGCTATAAAAAATAGAGAACGCACTAATTTAGTGCATTCTCTACCGTTTTTTCTGGAGGTCATCTATTGTCTTACGAGAGAACTTATAGGGTATGTAGACAATAGAGCGCCCCAGCAACCACCTCAGACTTCGCAGTCTTTAGTAGCTTGTGTTTCCAATTACTTCACAGCAACCGTAACACCACCATCTAAATGTCATAAAATTAATTCTAAATTTAAATGCAAAAACCCCCTCGAGAATAACTATTAAAAAACAAGGGGTTACCAGTTATTATATATTATTATGAACCTTTGCACTCCCCGAAGACTTGTTTCGTTGCAACGAGGAGTTGCTTTTATCATTTATTTCTTTACTTTTCGAGCTTCTCAGCGTTCATGATAACCTGAACGTGGTTGCCCGTTTTCAATACCATCTTAGCAATATTACCAACAGTCTGTGGTGTCATTGCCTTCATCACAGCGTCAAAGCCGTTTGCTCTATCAACTCCATATGTTGCATAATCAGAAAGTACGTTTAACCAGTAGTTGTTCTGCTTCACTGCTTCAGTGTGCGTCTTATTGAGTACTTCTTTCGCACGTGCAATATCATCGTTGGTTATCTTGGTTTGAGAATCGAAGATAATCTCCTTTGCAAGCTTCTCTGCTATCTCTGTTTTTTCTGGGTTTGTGGCCAGTTCACAGTTGATAGTGATGTAGTTTCCAGTCAAATCTTCTTCCAAACTTACACTTGGCATTGGTGTATAAACAGCACTTTCCTTTTCACGGATAATCTCAAACATCTTATCCCACAAGTACTGTCCCAGTGCTCTTGCGTTGAGCTGATTCTCTAAAGTATATGCTACCTTGTCCGAACGATAGGTATCTATAATCTTACTCTGTGGGTTTGACATCTTGAAACTAAAGCTCTTCTGTACCTTTCCCTTTGTATAGGTACGCATATCTACTAATTCTGCCTTCTTTTTGCTTACAGGTATTGAAGCAATATACTTCTCAATAAGTGGTCGTATAGTTGCTTCGTCGAAGCTACCTACGAATGTAAATGTGAAGTCAGAAGCATTATTAAATAGTTGTCTATAGAGGTCGAGTGCACGATCGTAGTTGATATTGTCAAAATCCTTCACATCAGGAGAGAGCGCATCAAGCTGTTTGTTGTGGTTATAGTAAGCCACTGAGTCTGCCATTACCATTTCTGGGTCGCTCGCTTTAGTCTCAAGCTTGCCCTTCATGTACTGTGTAACGAGCTTATAATAATTCTCATCCTTCTTAATATCGGTGAAACTGAGATTTATCATCTGCATTAACGTCTCCACATTCTCGTTCACTGTTGAACCGCTTATGTAGTGAAGGTCGTTGCTAATGCCTGCTTCTATGTTAGTCATCTTAGTCTGTGCGATGTTCGCAAGGTCGTTAAGACTCTTTGTTCCAAGTCCGTGTATGCTTGAAATCTCTGTCCAAAGCTTGCGCATAGCGAGGCTTTCTTTCTTACCAATGCTCTTTCCGCCTGGTGCAGATGCCATCATCAATATCTCGTTAGCCTTAAGGTCAGTCTTCTTCAAGATAACTTTTGCGCCGTTAGAGAGTGTCAATACTTTCGCATCGAACTGCTTTAATGGCTTCTCACTAACTATCTTGCCAGCCTTTGGCTCCTTTAACATCATTGGTTCTTCCTTAGTATTGTCTACATAAGGCTCTACTTTTTCAGCACGAGCTGCCTCTACTATAGCAGGAAGTTCAGCCTTTGTGAAAGCAGTCTTACCATCTTTCTCTTGCATTATGACGCTGATGGCAAAATTTTTCTCGTTCACATTGATAAGACTCTTAGCCAATTCGTTGATGGATGCAAGCGGTAACATAGGCAAAATCTGGTTATACATCTCGTAAACCTGCTCGATAGTGCTGTATGGTTCGCCCTCAAGGAAGTTCTTAATGAGTGCTTGTGCGTAATCATCATTGGTGATTGTGGCGCGGTTATTATAGAGATTATCAAGCGAAGCCTTGTATGCTTCCTTTGCATGCTTGAACTCTGACTCCGTAAAACCGAACTGTCCGATACGGTTCATCTCACGAATTATCTGCGCCATAGCTTCCTTTTCCTTGCCTGATTTAGGCACAACTACGATACCTTCAGCATCACGAGTGAGTGCATGACCACCATAGCTATCTACACTTCCCTGTGCAACAGTGATGTCAGATTCTGGTGATTGAGCTATCTTCTGCATACGATTGTTGAACATAAGGTTCACAAGCTGGTACATAGGAGATAAGTAAAGGTATACGATAGAGTTCTTTTCCTCTGGTGAGATATATTCTGTCTTGCGATAGAGCTGGAAGATTTGCTGTGAAACTTCCTGATGGCTACCAAACGCATAGAGTGTTTTTTCGTTGTCATCAACCATCACTGGTGTAGCTTTTGTAGCTTCCTTAGCTGGTTTTAAGTCGCCGAAGAGACGCTTAATGCTTGCTTCTATCTTTACAGGATCGATATCTCCAACAACAACAATAGCCTGGTTGCCTGGGAAATACCACTTACGATAGTAAGCGCGAAGGGTCTCTGGATTACACTTATCAATTACTTCCATGCTACCGATAACGGTACGACGACCATATATACTGTTAGGGAACAGGTCGGCATTAGCTGCACGAAGCAAGCGTTGAATAGCGTTATGACCACGGTATTCATTGTGTACCACGTCGCGTTCTGTTTCTATTTGGTCAGCAGTAAGGGTTAAACCTTGCGACCAGTCGCTCAGAACGAGCAAGCAAGAGTCTACTCGTGTTGGGCGATTTGCAGCGATATCTGTAAGGAAATATACAGTGTGGTCAGCTGTCGTAAAAGCATTCCAGCCACCTCCTGTCTTATCCATGAACTTCACAACCGAGTCGTCTGGGAAATGCTTTGAACCATTGAAAGCCATGTGTTCCAACAAGTGTGCAAGACCGTCCTGGTCGTCTCGTTCTTGAATAGCACCAACTTTGTGTGCTATATAGAAGTTTACTTTACCTTCAGGATAGTTATTTTTTCGAATATAATAGGTTAAACCATTGTCAAGGTGTCCCACCTTAACAGCTTCATCAACGGGTGCTTTGGACATTTCATCCATCTCGTTTTGTGCCATTGCAGTTGTTGCCAATAGCAAAAACGCCGCCATAAAGATGTTTTTAATTTTCATATTGCTCTTAAATTTAGATTTTATTGTTTGATTCTTATATTTATTCTCTAATCTACTTCTCCGTCTCTGTATTCGAGGATGTCTCCTGGTTGGCAATCCAATGCCTCACAAATAGCGGTTAAAGTGGTGAAACGAATGGCCTTAGCCTTTCCTGTTTTCAGCACTGAAAGATTTGCAAGAGTGATATTCACCTTCTCAGAAAGCTCGTTTAGCGACACTTTCCGCCTTGCCATCATAACGTCAAGGTTTACTATTATCATATCCGCACCTCCCCTTTAGACCGTTAATTGATTTTCCTCTCTCATCTTTACGCCTATCAGAAATATCTCATAGACGATGAACATGAGCGGTATTTTATATAATCCTCCAGGCAAATCGAGTGTTTTTAAAACGCTCATACTATACCCAGCAATGCTGAACGACTTATGAATAAAGTAGATTTCACCCAGCGTTACAAGCCACAATACGACATAATAACTTACCGTTATAATCGCCAGTATGCGTATTAGCTTCAGATTTCGCACCTCAAATATATTCTCAGAGTTGCGGAAATTCATAAAAAGCTTAAGTGCAACTATCAACAACGCCACCGATAATATCACTACTAAAGAGAAGCCTATTGCCTTAATTCCTAAGAAGTAGTGCGGCGATTTATAGTTTATATCTACATAACGTGGCCATACTTTCTGTTCTTTACCAGTTTTTTGATTCACAAAAATTACTGGTTTAGCTTCATCATTCAACATGAGTGCTATAGGAGAAGAAGCGATCCAGTCTTCGTTCTTGAGTCCAATTCCATCTTCTTCCTTGCCATCTTGAATAATTGAAGGACCCTTTTCCTTACCCACGCTATTGAGTAGCGCTGTAATTTCCTCACCATTTTTGAGACCTCTGATAACTGTAACGCTTACATCATACACTGTATATATCATCACGCAGAACATGATTGCCAACAGTATTGAGCAGTAGCGATATAGTTTATCTGTCATATCAATGTCTCTCTATATATAAGGTGTAAATGCAAAGTGACTATCACGATTTGCTGTTTACGTTGCAAATATAGACATAAATTTTGTTACTCACAAATTAAAAACAAGAATTATTTATTGTTTAACAATAATTTCATATTAACAAATGATAATATATTACGACATTTTAGGACTTGCATCGCCTTCTAACACCCACACGGCAGTTACTATATAAAGCTTAAAAAGCGTTTAAATGTAATAACTTTATGATTTTATTTGGGTATATAAGATAAAATCATTATCTTTGCCAATGGAAAATAAATAAACACTAATTATGGAAAAATCAATAGTAAAATACTTAGGAAACTTTCGCGTTGAAGCTACCTACGAGGCTTCAGGACAAACTCTTAGAACCGATGCCAGCAAGGGACCGGGCGGCTTAGGCGAATACGCAACGCCTGTTGACATCATGGCACAGTCGCTCGCAGCATGTACGCTGACCACCATTGCGATGCGTGCAAAGCGCGATAACATCGACTTAACAGGCACTTACGCTGTCGTTGGTGAGATTGTAGAGAACCCAGAAACACTGAAAGTTGAAAGAATAGACATAGAGTTCCACGTTAAGGGCAATCTTGATGCAGCCATGCGCAAGAAGTTTGAAAGCTTCGCACATAAGGGTTGCTATGTTGGAAACTCTCTTACAGCCGAGAAAAACTTTAGCTTTGTCTACGAGGATTAACCTCTGACAAAGACTGAAAGTAAACAATATATAGGTTGTTAAAGGATAAAATGATTAAAGGGAGAACTAAGGAAGAAGGGGGTTGAGGTGACTCAACCCCCTTCGTTATTATACTAAATGAATGAAAAAGGCTCATAGAAGCAACTCCCAAAACACACGACAACAACCCACGCTACCAAGAAAAACATTCCCAAACAAGTGTAAAGATTTTACAGAAACACCCAATCTTTACAACAAACTCATTATCAACACATTACAATACCTATTGTTTTGCATTGCAAAAGTGCCTGTTTTACACAGCAAAAGAGCCTATATTGCAACGCAAAACAGGCACTTTAGCAATGCAAAACAAGTACACTCGAAATTTACATGTGTTTTCTTTACAACTCAAAAGTCTTTTTTTAAGATAAACTTACCCACACAATAACAATGCAATCTAATTTGCTCCACCTCAAAAAAAACTACCTATACATCTTTTTATATATGCCTCTTTTCGTTCTTATTTCGCCACATTCGACAGTAGCAGAAATATAGCAAATCATCTATTTGCATTCCATTACGAGGCGCAAAAAGAGTATTTTGTCACACCAACACGCTATTTTTACTCTGAAAAAGGCATTTTGCAAGTCTGCCATTCATGTACCTTTCCAACACATTTTATACTCCTCTCTACTTTCATTTTTACCCAACAACCAAGTAATTTAACAGCAAAAAGAAAGAAGAAAACAACACATTTTCAGCCAACTATTACATTACATGCACACTTATCCCTCGCTGTGAAAATTCTTAAATTATCAAAAATACATATTTTATAAAAAGTGAATTTTGTTGAACAAGTACCTTTTTTGTATCTTTGTAGCACTGAACAAGAGATTAATACTTTCGCAAAAAATATACATATATAGTATGAAGAACAATACAAAAAGCATTACAGACTTTTCCCAATTGGTGGAGAATCTGAACGAAAGCGGCATCAAAAACAATGTTGCCGTTGTGTGGGCAGAAGACAGCCACACCCTTGATGCAGTTGAAATGGCGCACAAGGCAGGTGTCATCAACCCAATATTAGTATGCTCTCAGGAGACAGCAGAGAAGTTTAACGGAAAGTATGAAACCCTTTTGGCTAATGATCCACAGGACGCTTCGGAGAAAGCAGTGGAACTTGTACGAGACGGACGCGCCGATGCGCTGATGAAAGGCTTCGTAAATACCGACGTACTTTTGCGTGCCATATTAAACAAAGAGAAGGGTATTCTACCTAAAGGCAGCGTGCTAACACACATCACAGCAGCCAAAATACCTACTTATCCGAAGCTTTTGTTCTTCACAGACCCTGCCGTTCTGCCTTTCCCAACACATGAACAACGCATCGAACAGATTAAATATGTGGCCGATTTCTGCCACGCTTTCAACATAGAGCAGCCTAAAATATCACTTATTCACTGCTCAGAGAAACCTGACGGAAAGCATTTCCCATACACAGAAGGCTATCTTGAACTTAAGAAAATGGCTGCCGAAGGTGCTTTCGGCAACTGTATTGTAGACGGACCGCTCGACTTAAAGACATCGTGCTCGGCTGAAGCGTTGGCCGATAAGAAGATTGATTCACCCGTACAAGGCGAGGCTGACGCTGTTATCTTCCCTGATATCGAGGCTGGAAACGTATTCTACAAGACCATAACTCTATTCGCTGGTGCTGAAACAGCAGCTGTATTGCAAGGTACACAGGTGCCTGTTGTACTCGCAAGTCGCGGCGACACCGTCGAATCTAAGTTCTATAGCTTGGCACTTGCTACTATTATCTCTAATTCAAGAAAATAAATTACACTATGTCGTACAAAATTTTAGCCATTAACCCTGGCTCTACTTCAACAAAAATATCTGTGGCTGATGGCTGCGAACTACTCTTCGTAGAAGACGTTAAGCACTCTCGCAGCGAGTTAGAACACTTCCACACCATATTCGATCAGTACGAATATCGTAAGCAACACATACTTCAAGAGTTGGAACGCCGTAACATTGCGCTCGACTTTGACGCAACAATAGGACGCGGCGGCCTTGCTAAGCCTGTTGAAAGTGGTGTTTATAGAGTTACACCTGAGATGGTTGAAGACCAGCGAACAGCTGCTCATCAACACCCATGCGACCTCGGTTGCAAGCTGGCATACGAGATTGCAGAAATGATTCCTGCTGTCAGAGCTTCATAGCCGACCCTGGTGTGGTCGACGAAATGGCTCCAGAGGCCCACATTACAGGTCTTCCTGAAATCCCACGCATCTGCATTTGGCACGCATTAAACCAAAAAGCAGTGGGCAGACGCTATGCGCGCGAGAACAATACAAGCTATGATAAACTGAATTTGATTATCGCTCACCTTGGCGGAGGTATCTCTATAGCAGCTCATGAGCAGGGTCGTGCTATCGATGCCAATAACGCTTTGTCGGGCGATGGACCATTCTCACCAGAGCGTACAGGTACTTTGCCAATGTCAGACATTATCCATTTGTGTTACACAAGCGGCCTTACAGAGCAGCAAATGATTAAAAAGATAACCTCACAAGGCGGTTTACTTGCACATTTAGGTACCAACGACTTCCGCATCATACGCGATCGTATCGACGCTGGCGACGAAAAAGCAAAGCTACTTATATCTTCTTTGATTTGGAACGTGGCGAAAGCTATTGCTGCCGAAGGTGCTGTGCTCTGTGGAAAGATAGACGCTATCATTCTCACAGGTGGTATGTGCTTCAGCACTTACCTTGTTAAGGAATTGAAAAGACGCATCAGCTACCTTGCTCCAGTAGTGGTTTATCCTGGTCAAGACGAGATGCTCGCCCTCACGGAGAACGCTGTTGCAGCGCTCGAAGGCAAGCAAGAGATTAAGGTTTACTAAGCTACGGGGTGAGCGTTGGGCGCTATTCGTAGAACAAACGATGGGTTTTGTGGAAACGCTTTTAGTGGTTTCTATGGTTCATAGAAGTGCTGAAGCAATTTTGTAGAAGAGCAACAAACTGCTTTCTGCGCCAACAAAACGACATAACAACAATATGAGTGGAGCGTGATTTAGCACGGTTTCCATTTTCATTCAGCAAGTTTGCTAATGAAAGGAACGTGGTAAATCATGCTCTTTCGTATTCAATGGCTACATCATTTTGGTAGTACGGGCTGTCCACTCCACCAATGTAATCCTGCAACTTTACCGAAATGAAAAACATACTGATACTTGCAAGGAAGAGGATAAATATACAAACGCCTTCACAAAAGCACACTACCGCATAACAGCCTAACCATCAACACTTTACAACACCCATTGTTTTGCATTGCAAAAGCGGCTGTTTTGCGAGGCAAAACAGCCGCTTTTGAGATGCAATAATACTTAGATGATATTTTGCATGAACTTTCTTTACAAAACGAAAGTCTGGTTGTTGAGGCTTTACAGAGAATGAAACAACGAGAGAATGGCACCATAGTAGAGAAAGCCAGACTGGGTGATGCGGACCCGATGCGGACCTTCCATACTTAGAAACTGCTTATCCAGGCAGAAATTTAATGCCTCTTCGATGCGTGCAGCATGTGTCTCTCCAGCCAGCGAACGCAGTTTTTTTAGCGAGAAACCGCCATAATAGCCAGAGATGGCAATATATTTTGAGGCGAGTTCATGGCCAGGAAGCAAATAGGTGCAGTCTTCTTCATAAGTAGTTCGGGCCAACAAACGTTTTATTTCAGCACTGTTTTTACCGCAGTTGTAGGCAATTCCTTCGCTGCTCATGCTTTGTGCCGAAATGCCGAATCCCTTATAGGGCGTACCATTCAACATTCTTGTGCGCAGATAAGACGACACTCCGAGGTCGGAAGCGCATAGAGAAAAGGTGTTCTGACCGAACTTTGCGTGGTAGCCCAAGGCTGTTAAACCATCGAAATAACGTTGATATAGTGCAAATAATTCGCCTTTTGACGGAATATCTTTCGTTGAAATCATGTTCGTTCGTAGTTCGTAAAGCGTTACTTGCTGCGGAGATAACCGCTTGATAGTCAGCAAATCGTGGTCTATGGTAGCCTCGTTCTGTCCCTTCAACCCATACATTAAGTCGAGATTCACCTTGTTAATGCCAGCTGCATGCGCCTTTTCTATCCACCGAAGGCAGTTGTCTTCGGCTATGCGTTCACGGTGTTGCGCACACAAAACGCTCGAATCGGTAGACTGAATGCCCAACGACAGACGGTGAAAACCGCTTTCAACCATTCGTTCCAGTTTATGTTCCGACAAGGTACTGAACGTACCTTCAATGCTCGGTTCGTAGTTTGCAGCCAGCGAAACGCCCTGCACCGCCTCATCGTACACCGCCATTAGCAGGTCGAAATTGCCCTCCGTTAGTGCCGTAGGTGTACCTCCACCTATGTCGAAACCCTTTAACAACAACGTCGAATGTTTACTTTTAAATCGCTTTATGTCGCTGGCAATCACCTCTATATAGTGTTTTTGCATGCCATCGTCGGGACATAGCATTCTCGTATATTCACAAAAAGAACACAGTTGTCTGCAAAATGGAATGTGAATGTAGAATGATAGTTCTCTGTCGGTGGCAAACGGCAATGCCGATGGTACACGATAAGCTGCCCAATCGGTTGGCGATAGCGGATAAGATGTGTTCCAACGAGGGTCGTTTTTCCTTGTTTCAAATACCTCTTCTATGCTCATAAGCCTCTAATATATAATGTTATCCTCGTGAAAACCCTGCCGCAGATACTCCCCATCGTACACCAACGACGACTCACAGTACTGCGGATTGGCGTAGTTTCGCATATAAACTTCAAGCACTTTCAAGTCTTTGTTATACAAATAGTTGCTGCATTTGCAGTCGGCACCGCGGTTCATCGACTTCGTAAAGTACACGTGTGGAATCTCGTTCCATTCAATCGACTCGATGTCTACGAAGTTTTTACGACAGTATTCGTTTACTTTCATCAACGCTACGAAGCCAATTCGTGGAATGTCGAGGTCGATGGCAAAGTCCAACATCTTCGCTGCTTCCGTGGCATTGTCGATGTATCCCTTTATAAGGTTGCAACTAACGTTCACCTTTTGCAGGTTGATGCCCTCGAAACTGAACGCATTTTCAGGAATTTCACAACCATAAATCTCCGATAGTTTGTGCCGATTGTAATGATGAAGCGACATCGAAATGCTATCCCAACGGTCGCTTTTCATCAGCTGTTGCGAGCCAGGCAGAATGCCGTTTGTGTTCAGGTGCAAGTGCAAATGGCTGTATTTGCTTTCCTCCATACGCTCTATTATTCTGCCCACCAATGGCGCTACCACTGCAGGTTCGCCTCCAGTAATGTTCACCCGTCCCACTCTAACACCCCTTTCCTGCAAATCCGATATAATGTCCATCAGCTTATCGACGTTGAAAGCCGATGCAGGGGGCATCGCATTGGCATTCGAACAGAACAAACAATGCGCATTGCAACCCTTCGTAACCTTTACAAACAGGTTTACATGTGGGTTAATTCGGTGTGCAGCCAGCGAACCAAAGCAGCAGTCGAACTCCTTAACAGCAATCTTTTTTCCTTTGAAATCTATCAGCATGCTTACTCTTTATCTTTCTTTGATACAGATTTTTCCAACTCGCTTTTGAGCTTAACCTTTCCCAATGTAAGCGAATATGTAGGCAAAGACTTATCTTCGCGCGGTACGAAATAATCACCAACCAACTTATAGTTAGGGTCTTTCTTTAATATTTCCTTCGCAAATTTCATTTCAAAATCCATGTTCCAGCCCGGCCATCTTTGGAAGCCTGAACATTCTTTCTCTATGTTGTTCTCTCTAATAGTGAAGTTAGGAGCCATTAATGGTATACCTTTATATTGATTAGGCTCCCGCATCGACCTAACGCAAGGACTTTGAATGTAGCTTTTTTAATTGTTTTGCGCAAGCCAAATCGTGCCAGCAATTCCTCGTAATTACCAAAAATAAACTGCTCTAACGCCTCGTTGTTCAGCACACCATCCTTCGATACATACTCCCACGAGTTCTTTATGCTTTGTAAAAGTACGTATATCGTGGTTCTATCGAAACTGAAATAATAACCCTCATCGTTCGAACTACAATGGCTAAACGGTATAGATGAAAGGTCATCTTTTATCTGTTTAAAGTCGGTATAACGGCGAAAATCGTTCAAAAACTTAATGTATCTTACCAACTTTTCCGCTGAATAGTGATAAAAAACCTCAACGATAGGCAACGTTTCCCATGTTTTTTCTTCCTTGAAAATGTCTATCATATCACGTTCCAACCGCTCAATATCGACGCCTTTGCCAGCTTCTGTGTATCTATCTATAAGGATATTGAGTGCCCGAAGGGCTGCCATTGCGTACGCATCGCCATATCTTACATTCTTTTCCACTATGTTTCGCAGTCTGTTGGCAGCGTCGTCGGCATCCTTAATCACCATTTTCGAGTTCAAAACCTTTAGTATGTCCACCATCGTACGCACCTGTCCGTACATTATCTGAACGATTTCGCGCGGTATTTTAGGGTTTATGTGCAACACAAACGACCTTGGAAGGCTGATGTTTTCAACGTTTAGCGCGTCCGAAAACAGCGGTGCGATGTCCTTATCCTTATATCCTGCTATGCCACAACCGATGCGTGTAACATAGAAAAAGTACTCGGTGTGCTGCCGTGCAAACGCTATGAACTCGTCAACATACGACTTTATTTGCTCCAAAGAGCCTTCCATCGTAGGTATAGCATAACTTTGTCCTTGCAAACCCACGCCCTTTCCAGCCACAGCACCAAACTTATTTGCAGCAATAAGCGCTGCTCCGCCACCATGAAGCCCCTCGATATTACTTCCGAAAACAAATATCTCGTCGTTGCGAAGTTCCGAAATTGCATCGGGAGTGAAGTAGGGACGCTCTACGTTTCGATAGATTCTTGGAGCATCGTCAGCGTCAAACGTGTTAGTCTTTTGCTGTTTTGAGTTGGTAAAACCCTTGAAAAAATTAAGTATTTTCATAAGCCAAATAGTTTATTATTCAACAAATTAGACTAAAACTCCAGCCTGAATCCCCTTTGTTTTAGTTCGTTGTAACTCTCAATATTAAAGCTATAGAGGTTTGCTTGTCGCTTTGCGGTGGGCCAAACTGTTTCGTCTAACTTTATAAGAAGGTCGGCATGAAGCATCTTTTTCGCAAAGTTAGCGCGGTCGAACTTCACATCTAAGATAGATTCGTAAAGCGATTGCAACTCCTTCATGGTGAATTTGGCAGGCAGAAGGTCGAAGCCGATGGGCTGAAAGTGAATGCGTTCGCGCAGCACCTTGATGGCATTGCGCAGCAAAAGGTCGTGGTCGAAAGCCAATTGAGGAATATCTTCCAGTGCAAACCACTGAGCCTTAGCAGCATCGTCGCCCCCTTTCACCTCCTGAATTTTGCACAATGCATAGTAGGCAATGGTAATAACACGTCCTCGAGGGTCGCGTTCGGGGGCGGAAAACGTGTGAAACTGCTCCATGAAATCGGCCTTCATGCCCGTTTCTTCCATCAGTTCGCGTTGCGCACACTGCTCTGCCGACTCGTCCATATTCATGAAACCACCAGGGAAAGCCCATCGTCCTTTAAAGGGTTCGATGCCCCTTTGTACCAAAAGAACCTGCAATTTCGTACCATCAAAACCAAATATCACGCAGTCGGTGGTTACCGCTGGGCGTGGATATTTGTATGTATAACCTTTCTCTTCCATATCTTTCTTGTGTAAATATTACACCGCAAAGGTAGTGATAAAAATGATATTGCCAAATAAAACTGGTGTAATTTTTACCTAAGAGTGATTATTTAACACTTCCACCTCTTTCTATTAAGGGCGCAAAAGGGTAGGAGTACATTCCATTTTCGGGCAAGAACGAGAGATAAAAATGCAGCAGAGGGGTTGGCGTATAGGTTGCAGATGGTGGAAAGACGATAGAAGTAACACTATCTGCCTTCCTATCTGAAATGTTATTGTTCGCTATTTTCTTCAACCTTCCAGCCCCTTCAGAAGTATTGTAATATGTAGATATTAAGTCTATATAATTGTAAAGATTTCTCCAAACGAATAGTATCGTATAACCAATTAGTTATCAATGTGTTGCAATACCCATTGTTTTGCCTTCTAAAAGCGCCTATATTGCTCGATAAAACAGGCACTATTGCAACGCAAAACAGCCGCTTTTGCAATGTGCTGATTATAAGATTGTTACACTGATAAATGCGCTTTAAAAAATATTTACACTTTTATTGCATTTTCGCAGCATATCTCATAAGGTGTAGCAATCTGCTATCTTCCTTGCGAAAACAATTAGAACAATTCTAAAACACCCCACATTCAACCTGCTTCTCTCCCGATACGACCTTCTAAACACAATGGTCGATTCGACTATTAACAGCACCAACGCACACCCCCAGCCCAACTTTCAACTTTTAAAAATAATTAGAGTAATTTTCTAA
>NZ_BAKF01000060.1 GCF_000614025.1 Prevotella aurantiaca JCM 15754 | reverse complement strand
GTGTGGCTTTCTCTTGTTTTCATCGAAAATAAAGACTACCTTTGCAACGTTAGGTAAGTGGTCTTTGAGACATTGCAGAATAAAGAAGGGGAAAGAAACTCGCTCGTTTCCAAATCGTAACCCTTTTCTTCTTTATTCGGTGTTATTCTATTGATTATCTGAAAGATATAAAATTCTGAAATCTTTTGCGGGGATAGGTCGTGATTTTCTTCTCATAGAGGCTTTGGGCTATCGAGAGGGTCTTGTCTGCAGAAAAGCCGTGGCGTCTGTTGGCATCCTTCTGCAAGGCAGTAAGGTCGTACAAGAGTGGTGGCGGTGTACCAGCCACCTTTCTTACGACCGATTCCACTGTAAGCTGGCTCTGACTGCGAAGCGTAGCGAGAGCAGTCTGTGCCAATGCTTCATTCTCATAGTCTTTACAGCCAATGCCTTTCAGTGACAAACCCTCTTTTTCTGTGAGAACGGATAATTTCCAAAATGGTACGGAAGAAAAATCACGGTTCTCTATGTACCGACGGCAGACCATAGCCAATGTCGGGGTCTGTACCCGTCCCAATGAATAGCCTCCCTTGCGGGCAATGGACAATGCACGGCTTGCATTGATGCCCACAAGCCAATCGGCTTCGCTTCTTGCCTTGGCGGAATAATAGAGATTGTCGTAATGGCTTCCAGGCTTGAGATTAGAAAGTCCCTCACGAATAGCCTTGTCTGTGAGTGAACTTATCCAAAGGCGGTCGAAAGGCTTTCTACAACCAAGATGTTGGTAGATATAGCGGAAAATAAGTTCACCCTCTCGTCCTGCATCAGTAGCGACGATGATGCGGTCAGCCTTGTCAAAGCAGGAGCGTATCACTTTGAGTTGTCTGAGTGCTGCTGGATCTGATACATACTCCTTGTCCTTACGTACTTGTCGTACCACTAACTGAAAAGGATTGGGACGGATGGGCAGGTCTTCCGCTTTATAGGCTGTAAAACCATAGGCTTCTGGCATAGCAAGGGCGATGAGGTGTCCCATTGCCCAAGTAACGACATAGCCGCAGCCTTCCATATATCCGTCTTGCTTGCTCGTTGCTCCTACGATGTGGGCAATATCTCTGGCTACCGAGGGTTTCTCGGCAATAATACAAGTTGTCATAGTTGATAATAGAATTAAGGGTTACATCTTACGTCCACGGGACTTCTTCTGCTTGTTTTCGTCCTGCTTTTGTTTCTGCTCGGCAGTAGGTTGTGTCTGTCCCGTCTTCAGAGGCTCTTTTACGTTCTTGGTGGCTTCGTTGGTCTTGCCGTGGTTGTTCACGGCTACCTGCGTTTTGTGTTCTTCGGCTACGGCAACCACCTTTTCTTTGCCAGTTTCCTGCTTCTTGTCAGGATTCCACTTGTAAAAACGTGGGCGGTTCTGTTCCTTGTCCATGCGAACGTATGCATTGAATGGTTGTCCCTGTTTGTCCACCATATTCTTTAGATATAGTGTACGACCGCTATCCAAGGCTTCACGCTGTTTATCTGATAACTCTAAGCCGCAAAGCTTATGAGGTACACCTTGCTGCTGTGTCTGTTTGGGTTCCTGTCGTTCTCTTAAACTTTTGTTGTCGCCAAAGATGAACTCAATACCTTTTCGCTCGGCATTGACTTGCAAAGTTGCATCAAAGGTCTTACCACTCTTGCAGTCATACCTTCCACCTTCACGGCTTTGCCTTCCACAAGATCTTTGTACTGGGCATCAGAGAGCGTTACGCCCTTGATCTCCTTAGGGATGTTCACACGGTCGGCACGCAGGGCTATGATTTCATTCGTCTGCGGATCGATAGAGACGTAAGCAGAAAAAGGTTCGGCGTTCTTGGGTGTTACTTCGATAGTTTTACCGAGATTACCCGTAGCAAGGAGTTGCTCCTTTTCTTCGGGAGAGAACTTGTAACCCATATAGGGAAAGTCAAGCTGTGGTTCTTTTCTCAAAGGATGAATTGCCAAACCGACATTGCCGCTATCGTCCGTGCGGAAAGCAAGGCGGGCTTCGGTGTAGATGGTCGCGTCGCCAATGGGAACGGCAATCGTTACGAGGTTGGTCTTTTGCCAGTTAAGCATTTTCTCCAGTTCTCCGCCCTGTTCCAATCTCTCACGGGACAGTCCAAGGTTGTCGAGCATCTTCCAGTCCACTTTCTCGGGGTCGATGGCAGTGGCATTCTTCTGTTGGGGCAAATAATCCTCAAAGGATACTCCTATCTCAGCCAGCTGCTGTTTGCATTCCGGTTTCTCTCGGCTTTGCAGCATGGTGCGGAGATTGTCCACTCCCTGCTCTACATTGTCTGCCAATACCTTGTACAGTCCGAAGTGAGTCGGGTTATTGAACTGTTTGAGGAAGTTGGTCATGAAGTTCTTCAGAAGCCCGTCCTTGTTGTTGAACTTCAAGAACGCTGCCTGATTGGCAGCGGCAGCCTCTGTTGTTTTAAGGTTTCCCTTGTCGTCAATACCAGAAACTACGGAGAGTTTTCCTGCTTCCTGTTCATTCTTCACCTCCGTGCGGTCTTCCAGGACCAGCACGTAATTGTCATTGCTGTTTGATTCCATTTTCTAAGTTTTAATTGTGAATATTAGAATTTAACTGCTAAATTATAGATATAATAAAAGAACTGAAAGAATGCAAGAAAAGAGGGAAAGAAAGGGAAGAAAAATGATAATATTTCATTTTTCGAGACCTCTGCAAAGCTCCTCCTTTAATTTGCCCATATCAAATATTTTTCGCACCTTTATGATATGAAACAAAAGTTATCCTCTCCAAGTTTTGCTGATGTGTTCCTTGGTCAAAGAAAGGTTAAGCAGACATTTCTTTCTCAAATAAATGCCATTATTGATTGGACGGCTATTCGTGCAATAATAGAGGCGGTTTATACAAAAGGCAACAAGTCTACTGGGCGTCCAAGCTACGACAGTCTCGTCTTATCTAAGACTGAATTGCTTCGCACCTGGTATGGGCTAAGTGATGGTGAGGTTGAAGAACAGGTTAACGACCGGCTGTCCTTTAGCCGTTTTGTAGGACTTAGCATGGAAGATGTCGTCAGACAACACAATCGTATGTCGTTTTCGCAATATCCTAGTCGAAGCGGATTTATATGACATGCTTCTTGAAGAGTTTAACAGGCAACTGAAGTCCAAAGGTGTCATTGTAAAGCGTGGCGCAATTGTCGATGCCAGCATCACGAACACTCCCCGTCGTCCCCGCGGCCGTAAACGTTATGAGGTCGTTGAGGACCGGAAGGAGGATGAGAACAAGGAGGCTTCAGAAAAGGCAATGCTCAAAGAGGTAGTCAAGCCAATGTGGATGTGGAAGCTCGTTGGATTAAGAAGATGGGAAAGTCCCATTTCGGTTACAAGCGTCACACGGTGACGGATGAAAACGGAATGGTGCTTGCTGAAGAAACAACAGCAGCCAACGAAAGCGATATCAAACACTTGGAAACGCCTTTGAAGAAAGCCAAGCTGCCACGAAAGGCACTAGTCTATGCGGATAAGGGATGTGACTCGGTCGAGAATAAGGAAACCCACAAGCGCATAGGACTTAAAAGCCGTATCATGCATAAGGTACAGAGGACATGAGATTACCAAAAGGCAGCAGCGGGTAAACAATGCCATAAGCAAGATCCGATACAAAGTGGAGCGAACCTTTGGCTTTATGCATAGACGGTTTGGTACAGGAATAACAAGGTATGTTGGACTCTCAAAAACACATACGCAGCATGTAATGGAGTCCATAGCTTATAACTTATACAGGACACCAGGGATCATTGTGTCCAATTGTCTCAAATAAGGGGAAGATACGCCAAAGGAGGGGGGGTACTAAAGTAGCCTTCTAAGGCATCAGTTGATTAAAAATGTTCACTCATTTAGAGTTATAGAGATGAAAGTTGAGAAAGTGGCAGGTTTTGCAAAGGTCTTTTTTCATATAGATAATTACATCCTATTGTTACAATGAAATGCTCTTGGAATTATAATTAAGTAAAAATGAATTTGAAATTTATTGCCTTTTTGTGTTGAAGCACGCCTGTTGCCATAAAGAATAAACCTTACACAAAGAAGACAAAGGAGTGGTAATGCTGGAATACTAGGAGGAAACGCTTACGTTTAGCGAAAACATAAATACTTATGTTACCCACGTTACCCACGTACGCAGAATAAGCAACCTCTTACTCTGCGTATTCAAAGTTTAGCATCTCTTCCGAGGCTTTTCATGCAGACTAACCCTGTATCCTGTGTGTTTCTACGTGAGAAAACATCATAGCTTACTTAACATTGCACTAGGTTTTTCAAAAATATACATTGAAGTCGTCTTGACTTTTAAAATCTCTACAAATTGAGAGGAGTTTATTATCTTTGTGATGCTAAACCAAGATAAACACTCCCCCTCATGTACGAAGTACTGGACAAAGATACAATAAAAATTGAAATCTTACCACATTTATCGGTGGCAAAACGCGGTTATGCTACAAAAAGTGACTTGTCGAAGGTCATTCAGTACATTCTTTACAAGTTGAAAACGGGCTGTCAGTGGCATACGCTTCCCGTTTCAGCCATCTTCACGAGGAGGGTGTTGAGCTACAAAACCGTGTATGGGCATTTCCGCAAGTGGTCAAGCAACAGTGAATGAAAAAAGGTGTGGGGCATAATATTGGAGCGTTGCAAGTCTTTCTTGGACATGTCCAGTGTGGATTTGGACGACAGCCACACCACCACGCTTCGCGGTGGGGAGTGCTGTGGATACCAAGGACGTAAGAAAAGGACGACCACCAATGCCATATATGTCACAGACCGACAAGGGATACCGCTTGCCATGTCCACCCCCGTTTCGGATTCGCACAACGACCTTCACAACATTTCCGAGGTTCTTCAGGGTTTATTTGCAGACCTTAGATCATCTGGCTTGGCCGTGTCGGTACTCTTTCTCAATGCAGACGCTAGCTTTAACTCTGCACAATCAGGAGGGATTGCCAACGGCAGGAGGTATTCCCAAACGTGGCTTTCAATAAGCGAAGGGGAACGCAAAGGGATAACGAGTTGCTCGATGAACTGCTTTACAAGGAGAGATACTGCATTGAAAGAACCTGTGTCTGGATGGACGCATATAGGAGTGTACTCAACAGATTCGACACCATACAAACCAGTTGGAAGGGATGGAACTATATCATATTTATGCTAATTCTTCTGAAAAAGATAAGAAAGAGGGAAAAGTTAAGATGACTTCATTCAATTAGAAATAAATTTATATACAAACATTTTATCTATTTATCATTAGATGTTATGTTAAATATTATTAATTACAGTATGTATATTCTCATATTTCCATTTTTTTTGAACGCCTTTTCTTTTATATTTCCTATCTTTGTTGTTATAAATGATGTCGTTAGGCCTTTATTGACAATGGCAGACAAGTTCTCTATCAATTAGAACTCATAGCAGCGGAGTGCTAGGTGGATACCCACCATAATATACACGTGCAAATACATTCATTACGCGCCTTCTGCAGTTAGGATGTAATGTCAAACAATATTCTTTTAAATAAATTTATAGATTATGAAACGGTATCTTTATTATGGCATCGCTGCAATTTTAATTACAGCATGCAGTCAAAATGAATTAAGTGAAGTAAAATCACTTCCGGAAGTAAAGGAGCTAGTTAATTTAACCTCCGAGGAATACGCAAGTATTGCATTTGACAATCCTCGTGAATTAACGGAGAGTGAAGCTATTAGTATAGCAAAAGACTTTATAGCAACTCAAGAAGATCTTACTGGTGGGCGTAAAACCAAATCAAGAGCAATTTCTCCTATTTTCGGAAACATTGAGAAATCCTATTATAGCAACGATGCAAGAGGAATGGAAACACGTGCACTGACTATTGGTGATGATGATTTAAAAATTCCCATTTACAAACTATCCGTCAAGAAAGGAGATTTTTCAGGTATCATGCTTGTTTCTGGCGATGAAAGAGCAAAGAAAGTAATAGCCTATACACCTATAGACAATAAAAAAATCGTTCTGCCTTCTGCAAAGCTATTTGAAGAGTTGGCGAAAGCTAGTCTCCTTGGCGATATAAAAGCAATTAATCATTTAAAAGACTCTTTAAGGTGCAAGACCATAGATAAAATCTCTACTAAATTGGGAATTGATGATAGTGAATTTAGGTTTAGTAAAATTGAGAATTATATTTCGGTAAATGGCGAACCATTATCAAAAGCGAAACCAATACCAACACCCCCTACTCAAGTTTTATCTTATGTTTTACCAATGTGCAAAGCGCAATGGGATCAAATTCAACCCTATAATAAAGAATTACCTATTGGGGAGAAGGTTGAGGTATATTTCCCAGGTAATTATGAGAAAGCTCACTATCCTGCGGGATGCGCAGTTGTTGCATTAGCAGAGCTTATGACTGTCATTCAGCCGCACATAACGGCCTATGGTACAACGATAAACTGGGAATATTTAACAGAAAATTCTCAAATAATTGAGCCAAATTATTTTGACACGGGAGATCCTGCAGACAAAAGAGAAATGGTGGCAAAATTAATAAAGGATGTGTATACGAAAGTTAAAGCGTTTCCTATATACAATTCTGAAAATGCAGTTACTGGCGTAGCAACTTACGACCATGAATGTGAAAATTACATTAGGCTTTATGCAAATTGCTCAGGAAGGGAGAAATGGAATACTGATGTTGTGAGAAACTCCATTTTGGCATTACGTCCTGTTTTTATTATGGGAGAAGGGCACAAAGAAAATACAGATAAAACAAGTAAGCATGCTTTTCTCATAGATGGTTATTTACTTTGCAAGAAGAATTTTGGTAACGTTTCAAGTATTGTAAATACTGGTTCAAAAGAATTAGTAAAACGCTATGACTTATACTTTCATGCCAATTTTGGATGGGCTGGTACTGGCGATGGATATTATCTTATTAATCAAGATATCTCTGTTGACTTTGAAGCTGGGGGGAACGTGTATAAGACAGCTGATTTGCGAATGATTTCCAATATCATTAGAAAATAATCTTAATGAAGATGTGTCAGGTTTAGTACATTTAGGACAAATCTGACACGTCTTCACGTTGTTAACTTGTTTTATATATATATAAAATATGAAAAAAAATCTATTTGCTATTTTTCTTATAGCTTCGATCTTCACCATATCTTGCCAAAACCAACATGAGGTTGATAATAAGATCCAATTATCTAAGGAAGAAGTCACAATATGGATTGGACAAAAGGCTAATATTCGAATTCTATCAGCAGGTTCTAGTACATTCACAATAAAATCAGAAAATGACCAAATTGCTAGAGCTGATATTATTGGAGATGTCATTACAATAACAGCAAGAGAAAACGAAGGAATAGTCAATCTCGTTTTAACAAATAAGTTTGATGAGATCAATAAAACAATAAGAGTTCATGTCAAAACATTATCTGGGGCATGGAAAGCAACTGGTGGTAATGTAAAAGTAGATATTGATAACAATGAAGGTGTCAAAGAAACAATTGAAGAAGAAGTGTTAACGCTCATTTCGAAAATCCATAGTGTAGGATTTGATAACACAACTCACAAGTTGACTGTATTTACAACAGATCATTTAAAATATTATGGAATTTATTCTTTTAAAAACATGCTTTTAGAAATGAGTTATATGAATAGAATAGAGAAATATAGTGTATGTTTTTTAGGAGAAAGAAATATACAACTGAAACAAGACTTAACTGACTTGTTCGCAAAAAAATATCCAAACACAAAGGTTAACAAGGTTGAAATAGATAGATTGTTTACCTACATATCGTTTTAGAAGTACTAAATGATAATTTGCAAATCACCTGAGTTTCACTCATAACAATATAAATAAAATGAATAGGAATAAAACGACCAAACTTTTGATCAACCTCGCTGTTATCTTACTTACAGCATGCGGTCAAAATGAATTAAGTGAAGTAAAATCACTTCCAAAAGCAAATGGCCTAGTTAATTTAACTTCCGAAGAATACGCAAGTATTGCATTTGACAATCCTCGTGAATTAACGGAAGGTGAAGCTATTAGCATTGCAAAAGACTTTATTGCAGCTCAAGAAGAATTTACAGGAGTGCGTAAAACCAAATCAAAGTTCATCATCCCTACTTTCAGCGTTATTGATAAGTCTTACTATAGTAGCTGTTCAAAAGCAAAGGAGAAAACACGCGTACTAATTACTGGCAATGAAGATCTAAAAATTCCAATTTATAGATTATCTATTAATACAGGAAAAACTACTGGCATTATGCTTGTTTCTGGTGATGAAAGGGCTAAAAAGGTAATTGCCTATATACCTCTCGTTAATAAAGATCTCGATCTGCCTGCCGCAAAACATCTTGAGGAACTGACAAAAGCCAACCTTCTTGACAACATAAAGAATATTAATCATTTAAAAGACTCATTAAAAATTAAGACCATAGATAAAATTTCAACAAAATTGGGAATTGATGGCAGTGAATTTAGATTTAGTAAAATCGAGAATTATATTTCGGTAAATGATGAACCGCTATCAAAATCGAAACCAATTACAACACCTCCTACTCAAGTTTTGTCATATGTAATACCTATGTGTTCTACCGAATGGGATCAATCAGCACCTTACAATTTAAAATTACCTGTAGGGAATGTGGACGGAATTCAAAAGAATTACTATGCAGGGTGTGGAGTAATAGCAATTGCACAAATACTAGCTTTTGTTGAACCCAAAATGACCGTGTTTGGTATAAATATAAATTGGAATTATTTGAAACAAAAAAGTTATATATCAAATTCTGACCCAGAAGATAAAAAGGAAATGGCTGGATGTTTGATAAAAGATATATATACAAAGACAGGCGCATATCCTGTATATAACTCAAATGGTGAAATCACAGGAACAGCAACTACGACCTCCGCCATTTGTTCATACATTAATACATATGCAAACACATCATCTATAAAACACTGGAATTCTGATAATGTTAGAAATTCCATTTTGGCATTACGTCCTGTTGTTACAGCTGGCTCTGCAACAACTCCTAATGCGGCACATGCATTTATAGTTGATGGTTATTTACTATGCAAACAGTTCTATGGAAATGTAGCAGCCTCCCAGACAAAATCAAAAGAATTAGTAAAAAAGTATGATTTGTATTTTCATGCAAATTTAGGTTGGGGTGGATATTGTGATGGATATTATTTAATAAATAAAGACACGTCTGTAGATTTTGAGTCTGGAGGATATGTATACAAAACAGAGAAATTAAAAATAATTTCTTCCATTGTGAAGAAATAGTTACTAAAGACTGTAAATATAACTATTCAGCAAACATCAAGTAAAGTAAGCAAGGGGGAGAACTAAGGCTACAAGTGAACATGTCAGTAGCAAAATACAGATGGCTCTATACTTTATCATCTGCAAAAGAACATAATGTAAACATACAAGAAACATGTTGAAGTTTGTGCTATAGCTCTACATTACAATGTAAAAGAAATAAAACTTGAATATCAAACTTGATCTTTGCTGAATAGTCACAAAAAATAATCCACATGAATTTAAATATAAAAACATTCCTTTTGAGCTTATGTCTCATAGCATGCAACTCTTGTGTTAGGGATAATTTTGAAGAAAATACTGTAGACCATACAGTCATTGTATGCATGTTAGCAAATAATGATTTATATAAAAACGCATTAAGTAATATAAATCAGATGGAATGGGCTTGGAAAAATGGTTATAATGGAAATTTAGTTGTTCTGATTAATCCTAAGGACAGTAACAAGGATACTTATCTTTTAAAAATTGAGCATGACAATAATATGGAAGAGATAAAAAGTCCAATTATTGAAGTTTTCAAAGATATGGATATGATCAATTCACATAATTTAAATACATTAATTTGCAATACGCAAAAGCGCTATCCTAGTAAAAAATACAGTATTATATTATGGTCTCATGCAACAGGTTGGCTTCCTCCCAATGCATTGGTGAGGTCTTTTGGTGAAAGCAATAATTTTCAAATGGACATACATAATTTAGCACAAGCTATCCCCTCCCATTCTTTTGAGACGCTTATTTTTGATGCTTGTTATATGGGAAGTGTAGAAGTCGCATATGAGTTGAAAGATAAAGCAAACTACATCATTGCGTCTCCATCTGAAATAATAACTTTAGGTTTCCCTTATTCATCAATTATCCCTTTACTTTTCAATAAAAATGTTCTACCGGCAAAAATTGGAGCCTCTTACTATGATTTTTATAAACAACAAGTAGGAATTAATAAATCCGCAACTATTGGGGTTGTAAAGACGTCAGAATTAGTCAAATTAGTCAATATCACAAAAACTGTAATTTCCAACGCTTCTATATCTCAATCATTCTACGATAATTTAAAGAATGTACAATGCTATGATAGATACGCAAATAAAATTACTTTTGACTTTAAACAAGTTATTGATTTATTGTGTAAAAACAATACGAATTTAAAATCTGCATTCGAAAAAGCTATGGAAAATGCAGTAATATATACGGCACATACAGATTCTTTCATGAATGAAATAGAGATTAAATACTGTTCTGGTCTAAGTTGTTATGTACCGACAGAAAACGCCAATTATGAGATTTCAAACTATTATAAAACTCTAAATTGGTATAAAGATAGTGGGTTTAATCTTCTTTGTGGAAACGAATTTAACATACACCGTTAATAAACACTCTGTATAAAAAACACAAACTAAGTTTTTCTTTCTATACCATGCTAGTTTTCTTAGTTTTAACTCTCCTTTTTGATAAGGTATGATAATGAAGGATCAGACTTTATCCTTTCCGTTTCCTTGCCAACAAGATTTAAAACATCTCTCTTCACTCGCTTATAATTTTCCTCTATCGTTTCTTTGAGAATATCTTTGCCCTCTTCATCCGTGAGCTCAACAATCGCAGGGATTGGATGATAGGTTTTCATTTCTGCCGAGACCTTAGCACTGTCCACCACAATCTCAGCATGAAAAATCTTCTGGTCGATGCGCTCGTCAAAGTTGTCGGACACAGCACCCACAAACATGCCTTGTGTGAGGTTGCTGATTTTCGATGCTGGGATTAGACTATCCATTTGCGTGGATATAGAGGTGGACTTGTCATTGCGGTTAATGGTCATGGACTGACGTTGCTGAAGCACTTTACCAAAGCGTTCACTTAATGTCTTGGCAGTCTCTCCCACAACTTGACCACTAAACACATTACCTACTGTGTTTTGTATTACCTTGCTCTCCTTGTCTCCATAATCACGGGTAAGCTGTGAAAAGTCTTGAACCCCCAAACACACTGCCACCTTGTTGCTTCGTGCAGTGGCAATAAGATTATCCAAGCCACGGAAATAAATTGTTGGCAACTCATCTATAATCACAGAACTTTTGAGTTGCTTTTTCTTATTGATGAGTTTCACAATACGGCTGTTGTAGAGTCCGAGTGCAGCCGAATAGATATTCTGGCGGTCGGGGTTGTTACCCACAACAAGGACTTTCGGCTCATTAGGGTTATTGATGTCAAGCGAGAAATCATCACCTGTCATCACCCAATAAAGAGCAGGAGAAATCATTCGTGAAAGTGGTATCTTGGCACTGGCTATCTGTCCCTGCAACTGGTCCTGTGCTCCGCCTTCCCAAGCATCCATAAAGGGTGAAAGGTAGTTGGCAAGTTCATCGTAGGAGGTGAGTATCGGGAATATCTGTGCGTAGGGACGGTTAAGAAATTCGATGGCATGGGGAAAGGTGCAATATTTCCCGTCCTCATAGATTTTCAG
>NZ_BAKF01000061.1 GCF_000614025.1 Prevotella aurantiaca JCM 15754 | reverse complement strand
TTTAGATGTACGTTTAAGCATAAATATCTGCAAGATTTATAATGTAAAGGTACAAAAACTTGCAGATATTTGCAAATAATTTATAGCATAATATACTATGAATCAGGAGAATATTAGGTTTTTAAGGGAGGACTATTTAATTTATATCACTATTATAATGCCAAAATCTCTTTGTTTAGTTTATATTTTGCTTCATCAATTTTAGAATCTTCTACTCTTGGACAAAGTTCTCATTTTTATTATGAAGTATTCTTATTATATTTTTGGATCTTTGCTTGTTTTTGTTGATTAAGACATAATAGGAAATAGAAATAAATAAAGGTGGGTTTGCTAAGCAAATCCACCTTTATTTAAGATATATGTATACTAATGTTCTTAGAAGAACAAGTAACGATTATCAACAACCTTTGCGTTTAATACTAAGTCTTGCATAAAACCACTTGCAACCTGCATATTCTGTTGCATACACATTTGCATTTGTCTATTTTCATCGTATTGAACACCTGGACGTAATGCTTTCTTTACAACCTGAAATACATATACACCTGCATTACCCTTAACTGGTTTCTTAGAGAATTTACCTGTGGCTGTTGCTGCAACTGCACCTGAAAGTGCTGGTTCTGTAGCACCTGTGGCTTGAACAAATGCTGGTGCTGCGAACGTAATTTGGTTAACTTCACTAACCTTAGCACCCTTAGATTGAGCAGCAGCAATGCTATTTAAGCCATTGAGCTTAGAAATAAACTGTTCAGCCTTCTTATCTTTGATAACTTCGCGCTTCAAAATCTCCTTTACTTCAGCATCGTCCCATGAACGATAGCCTTGTGGATGAATTTTTGTTAATGCTACAACCATGAAGTGATCGTTATCACCACATTCGTAAAGTGGAGAAATATCACCTTCTTTAGCTTCGAATAACCATTTCAAAGCATCACGAGTAGCGTGAACACCTGCAAGGTAGTGCTCTGCAGTAGTTACATTTTTTTGCTCTTGTACCTTATAACCAAATTTTGCTGCATTCTTTTCTAGATCAGCAAGCGTTGTTCCCTTTGCAACATATTCAGAGAACTTATTGAAAGCGGTGCTGCGAGTATCTTTTGAGAAGTCTATAGGCTTCTTAATAATAGCTGCAGTTGTTTTTGTCTTCATTGCTTTCTTGTCGAGAACTTGAAGAATAACGTTTGCTTGTGTAAATGCTAAATTCTGAACATTATTTATTTCGCCATTCATGATAGCATTGATGTATCGGCGATTATCTTCGTTCATTGTATTCGCATGTTCATATTGCTGACCAGTGAACCATACTTTTTCTCCAGTTTGGCCATATCGTTTAGCAATTGCTTCAAAGTTTGCTCCACCAGCTAAGGCTTTTTGGATAGAATCAGCCTTTGCAATAGCTTGTTCTTTAGTTGAAGCAACAACTTGAATTTGGCGGAATTGAACAGAGTCTGGTAATTGAGATTTGCTTAATACACGAATGATATTCAATGTGTTATCATCTTTGTTTTCAGTAACTGCAGTTGTTCCTACTCCTAAAGAGTCAATTTTAGATGCAATTTCTGGATATGCTTGGTAAGCACTGCTACTTACTGGCAAACCAATATAAGGAATTACGCTACCGCTCTTGCTGATAATAGAAGAAGGGTCTTCAGTTGTAGCCAATTGTTGCTGGTAAGCGTTCATTTCTTTTGTAATTGCATTACGATCTGCATTGCTTGGTAATATCTTATAGTCCACATATTTAATATCGCGTGTTTCAATAGTCTGACGGAACATAGGCTTTAGTTCTTCATACTTAGCCTTCAAGTCTTCGTCAGTATATTTTACATCAGCATCTTTTACAGAAGTATATGCCATAGAAGCCAATTGAATTTGTGCTTCTTCATTTTCGTCTTTGAAAGCAAGTTTTGCTTCTGCCTTATTAGAAAGGATACAGCTAGCATAAAGTGCTTGGAACTTTTGGCCTAACAATTGTGAACGGAGATTCTTTTCAACAAACATCCAATAGTTGTAAGCTGTTTTCATTTGTTCTGCCTGCTGTGGATTTGTAGATTTTGCCTTCTCATAACCATCAAGGAATTGCTTCAACATGGTTACATCAAAGCGTCCTGTCTGTTGGTTAATAAAAGGAGTCTGAGATAACATAGGGTCTGTACCTTCGTTAAGAACATTTTGCAACTCTTTCTCGGTAACAGTTAAACCAATTTTCTTTGCATCAGCTTCAAGGATACGATTTGTAACCATTTGCTGCCAAACTTGGTCCTTCACCTGATTAATTTCACTCTCAGACAAGTTGTCACGTTGCATCGTGAACTTGATAGCGTCTTGATACTCATCAACAAGCTTTTGGAAGTCTTGCACATTGATTTTTTCTCCTAAGACTTCGCCCACTTGTTGGCGTGCTTCGCCTTTGATTCCGTTACAAGAACGGAAGGCTTCTTCAGCAATAAATGCAAAAAGACCCAAACCGATTATAACAATCAGTGTGATGCCTCTGCTTCTGATTTTTCCTAATGCTGCCATTTTTATTTATTTATTTTGATTTATTTCTTTTACGAATGCAAAAATTGCGTACAAAAATACAAATAAAAAGATAATTAAAATAATAATTACCCAAGAAAATGCGCTAATCGATAACTTTTAGCTTCACAAGTTCTATTTTTGTCATAGTATTCTTGATGATTTTGAATTCATATTTCCCTATTTTTACAAGTTCGTTTAATTTTGGAAAGCTTTGATACTCATGTAAAATAAAGCCGCTTATTGTCATATAGTCATCACTTTCTGGTAGGTCTAAATTAAACATATCGTTAACTTTCTCAATTTCTAAACGAGCAGAGAAGATATATTCGTTATCCGCAATTTTCTTTGCGATATACTTTGCATTGTCGTGCTCATCCTCTATATCTCCAAAGATTTCTTCAACAATATCCTCTAATGAGATGATTCCGCTTGTGCCGCCAAATTCGTCAACAACAACCCCAAGGCTCTTTTTTTGTTGTAGAAACATGTGCATTAGCTTTTGAGCAGTCATTGTTTCTGGTACAAAAGGCATCTTTAGGATATGGTCGTGCCATACTTGCGGGTTTTTAAACATCTCTGAAGAATGAATATAACCTTCAATATGGTCAATGTCATCTTTGTAAACAACTATTTTGGAATTTCCGCTTTCAATGAATTTCTGTTGTAATTCCGTTACCGGACAGGTTATATCAACAGCTTTAATTTCTGTGCGTGGTATCATACAATCTTTTACTTTAGTATCTGTAAATTCTAAAGCATTCTGAAAAATCCTAACCTCTTCTTCCAGCTTACCATCATCTTTTGCGTTCTCTATAGAACTTTGAAGTAAATAATCTAAATCAACTTTTGTAAAAGTACCATCGCTTTTTTCCTCATCTACTTTTATACCTATACCTCTTAGCATTAGTCTTGATACAGAAGTAGAGAAGCGACTTATTGGCCACAATAATATAAAGAATAAATAAGCAAGTGGGGAAAAAAAAAGATAAAAGTGCGTTAGAGTTACTTTTAAATAATACTTTTGGAATAAACTCTCCTGTAAAAACAACAATGACAGTTGAGAATATGGTGTTTAGAATAACTTGTGTAACAGGCGGAAAAGATAAAAATAATGTAGCGTTAAAAATGTCAGCAAACAATATTCCATACAAAACTAAAACAATATTGTTGCCTACTAACATTGTTGATACAAAACCATTCGGATTGTGATAAAAAATTTGTAGGCATTTTTGCGCAAAACCATTTTTTTCTTTGTCCATTTCTGCAAGCATTCTATTGCTTGAAACGAAAGCAATCTCCATTCCTGAAAAGAATGCAGATAACGTCAAAGACACTAAGATTCCTATTATTAAACTAATATCCAATGTTCTTTTTTATCAATTTATTACTGTTTCTTGAATATTCTTCTGAGCTGCAGCGTCAATAGGTGCTGAAGGCATAGACATTGCTCCATCACTATTAGGAGATAATTCACGTTCTTTGAAAATACCCCATCCTTTTGTTCGGCGTATTTCATAGACTGTCATTTGCTCATCGCTCTTGAACCAATCTCCCTCTAAAACCTTGTCTGGAGTTTTTATACGTGAAAATTTACGCGACCATATTTGATGATTTCGTTCGTCCCAAAATAGTTCGCTGCTGTAGAATTCTACTTTTTTCTCAGTTACAATCTGTACATGTCCGTGAAGTTCCCAGCGACGTTCCTTGTCATAATATATCGCTGTGTCGCATTGTATAAAACCTAAAACATGCTTTTTCAGGTCAAATTGAGTAAGTAATAATCCTTTGTTAAATGTCCAGCGCGAAGGATTCTTAACTTCATTAACTTCCCATTCTTCAGCTGTAATTCGATATTTGATAACTCCAGAGTCAGAAATCAATGTGTTCACACCATATGTTGTCATAATAGGAACAGAATCGCGCTCATAAATAGCAGGGGCCTCATTAGTGCGCTTCTCACTACATGAAGTTAAGAGAGGTATGACACATAAAGCAATTATCATACATAATATGAAAAGTTTGCTTTGTTTCATTATGCAACTATGATGGTTTTAATAGCACTTTATCGTACCTTAAATTTAGCGAACCAACGTTCGTTGAAGGTAAGACCAATATTAATTCGGAACATATTTTCCTTTATCAAACCTGTGGCACTTCTGTTTACCCATTCGGCACCAACATTTAGTAAACTTTTATGATTGTAGTTGTTCACAATAGGAATTCCCAAGCCAATGCTTGCCGAAATTTCTTTTGGTCCATCTTGGTTGTTAATCATTATATATGGTGTTGAATAGCTAACGCCTGCACGATAGTGCAATCTGCTAAAGAAACCACGATAACGATCGCCTTTACAATATTCTCCACCAAATGTAAACTTCTGCATATCTTTTAGCTGTCCTCCTACAAGAGTATAGCTTGCTTTATTGTTTATAACATTAAATTGCGGCATTTCTATATCCGACCATTTTTGCATTTGGTAATCAAATCCTAACTTTAGACGATTGTTATGATTCCACATTACACCTATGCCATAAACATGAGGTAATTTTAAAGCATCTTTGATTGAATAATTGGTTGTATCATTCACTGCTGTTTGCGAGTTCTTTGATATAATGTTGCAAACAACATTAGAACCTAGTTTATGACCTAAAGAATAAGATAAGCCCAAAGTAATGGCATCTTTTGTAGAAATTTTGTGTGTATATTGAAGACCAAAGTCTACTTTGTAGCTCCTTACATCGTAAGAATATGTTTTAGACAAAGTATTAATATATGAGTCGCTATAGCTATTTATAACAGTACGTTCTAATTCTCCCCAAAGATATGCAATATTTGCACCAAGGGAAAGTCCTTTAATTGGTTCCCAACCAAGGCCTAGATAAACTTGTCTTAAACCGCCAGAACCTGAAAATGTGTTAGAATATGTAGGTTCTTCCAAAGATGGATTTTGCTTTGAATTTATGTTGTTACTACTTGTATAGTTATATCCAACATTAGTATACGGGAGTAAGCCAAAACTGACACCTACATGTTTAAATGCTCTAAAGGCTGCACTGATATATTCAATATTACCATTGTTGGCGTTCTTTTGACGTCCTTTCTCTTCAAAATTAGTCATCTGTAGACTCACTCCTGCATCGAATATGAAAGAAAGCGAATCCAAAGCTGAATATGAAGCCGGATTTTGAAAATTTATTTGATTGCTTTCGTGAAAACCATATGCTAAACTATTCATGCCACGATTGAAACCAGTAGACTGGGGTGCCAATGTTCCTAATCCAAATTGGCTGTATGGGGAATTGGTACCACTCTGTGCCATAGCCGTAATAGATAAGGCTATACAGAAGACTGCTGTGAGTTTTTTCTTCATCTGTTAGTAATTTCAATATATATTCCGTGCAAAGTTATTAAAAAAAAATGATATCATGGAATATATATATACTATTTTGATTTTTAATAAGGTTTCTTTGCTGTGTCATAGTTTTTCATTATCTTTGCCAAACAAATGAAAAATGTCGTTCTAAATATAGTTGTTTGTATTTTGCTATCAGTTTTCCCACTGGCTGCAAAATCGTATTCGTTGACCTATTCTGATTCTATAGAAATCTCTCTATTAACTTGTTCGCCAGGGTATGAGGTGTGGACGCAATATGGTCATACAGCTATAAGATATAACGATAGAGCGAATCAAAACGACCTTGTTATTAATTATGGTATGTTTTCATTTGCTCAGTCTTACTTTGTTCCTCGTTTCGTATTGGGATTGACTGATTATCATGTTGGGGTTTCTGCAACAGAAGAGATGCTTTATGAATATGCATATGAGGGTAGGGGGATTATTGAACAAATTTTAAATCTTAGTAAAGAAGAGAAATACCAAATATTCCTTGCTTTACAAAATAATTTGCTCCCAGAGAATGTTGTTTATCGTTATAATTACTTCTATGATAATTGTACTACAAGAGCACAACATATGCTTCTTGATCATTTAAAAGGGAAGACTGAATATAGTTTTGATAGTTCAAAACCATTGTTGTCGTATCGTGAAATGATTCATGAATGGAATAAAAATGATGTTTGGATACAGTTTGGCGAAGATGTTTTATTAGGTTTAACGGCCGATTTTAGTGTCGAAACTAAAGAGAAAGAATTGTTCTTGCCTGATAACTTACGCAAGTATATAGAGAATGCAATACACAATGGAAAACCTTTGGTGAAACGAACATCACTTATATTAAAACCTAATAAACTTACCAATGTTCAAAGTTCTCTTGTTTCTCCAATACAGATTGCATTCGCATTTGCTGTTCTTGCTGCTTTTGTATTACTTATAGAATATAAAATAAAAAAGGCTCTTTGGGGATGGGATTTTTTTTTGATGTCTTTTTCAGGCGTTATAGGTCTTCTCCTCTTTATAATGATATTTTCTCATCATCCGTGCGTAAGTATAAATATGATAATATTCTTTTTTAATCCATTAGCCTTATTCATAATACCTTCGGTTGTTAAGAGTATTAGATGTAAAAGGAAACATTGGTGGTGGATGGCATGGGAAGTTTCAATTGTGGTTGGTTTTATTGGTGCATTTTTTCAACAAATCCCAGTTCTCATTTTAATTGTGGCATTATTCTTGCTATTCAATTGTATCTTCCATCAGTGGCTGATTAGAAATGTCTATATAAAGACAATGGAATCTAAGTAAAATGATGAATAAATATATTACCGCACTACTTGTAGTATTAGCTGCAACAGGAGTAGAAGCTCAGACTTATCAGTCTGCGCTAAAGGCGGCAATGGGCAATGCTACTTTAGAGGAGCTTTGCAATCATCTTAATTTAAAAGGTATGGAAACTGACATATTGTCGGTTATCGAAGCCTACAAGAACATATCGAAGGAAGAAGAAAACAAATCTGCAGCCACACACCTTTCTTTCTCCGATAGGCAAACGACTGTACATAACGTACGAAAATTAGAAAATCTTAGAAAAACAATATCAAACTATTTGCCGAATCCCTCGGTCAATTCTGCAATATTAATACGCGCGCCGAGTTGTTTATTTTAAATGCGTTTTGAGTAGCGTAATAATTTAGTGAGAAATTAAATAATAATATTCACCCAGTGGGCTAGTAATAATAAAAATGTAATGATCAACAAGTGAGCCCACTGAAATATTGATAAAAAAATGAACTTCACAAAAATAATGAAGTCTCTATTTGGAGACAAATCAACACGCGATATGAAACTTATTCAACCGTTTGTTGATAAAGTTAAAGTTGTTTATCCAACGATTAAAGAACTTAGCAACGATGAATTGCGTGCTAAGACAAAAGAAATCCAACAATTTGTGCAAGATGCTGGTAAACAGCAACGTGAGGAAATAGCTAAACTTCGTGAAACAATAGAAGATACTCCAATTGATGAACGCGAAGATATTTTCAATAAAATAGATAAGCTTGAAAAGGAGGCATTAGATAACTATGAGAAGGCATTGGATGAAGTTATGCCTGTTGCTTTCTCTATCGTTAAAGATACAGCTAGACGCTTTACTGAGAATGAAGAAACCATTGTAACGGCTAATGATTTTGATCGTGAACTTGCAGCTGACCCAAGAAAAGACTTTATAACCATTGATGGTGATAAGGCAATTTACCACAATCACTGGACAGCTGGAGGTAATGACTTAAAATGGGAAATGGTACACTACGATGTTCAACTTTTTGGTGGTACAGTTCTACATCAAGGTAAGATTGCTGAAATGGCAACTGGTGAAGGTAAAACCCTTGTAGCGACATTGCCTGTTTTTCTTAACGCTTTGACTGGTAATGGTGTTCATGTGGTAACTGTGAACGATTATCTTGCTAAACGCGATTCTGAATGGATGGGCCCATTGTATGAATTCAATGGCTTGTCTGTTGATTGTATTGATAAACACCAGCCAAACTCTCCAGAACGTCGCCGCGCTTATCAAGCAGACATTACTTTTGGTACAAACAATGAGTTTGGTTTTGACTACCTTCGCGATAATATGGCTGTGTCACCTGCTGATCTCGTACAACGCAAACACAATTATGCTATTGTTGATGAGGTAGACTCTGTTTTGGTAGACGATGCTCGTACACCTCTTATTATTAGTGGTCCAGTACCAAAAGGTGATGACCAAATGTTTGAAGAATATCAACCATTAGTTCAGAAACTCTTTGAAGTTCAACGTAAACAAGCTACTGAACTGCTTGCTGAAGCGCGTACTAAAATCTCTAATGCTGCAAATTGCAACGATGAAAAAGAACGCCAAGCAATGCTTGAAGAAGGTTTCTTAGCACTTTATCGCTCACATAAGTCACTTCCCAAAAATAAGGCACTCATCAAATTCCTTTCAGAAGAAGGAATTAAGTCGGGTATGTTAAAGACGGAAGAGTACTATATGGCAAACAACAATCGTGAAATGCCAAAGGCAGTTGAACCTCTTTACTTTGTTACGGAGGAAAAAATGAACTCTTGCGACCTTACTGATAAGGGTGCAGCATGGTTGGCTAAAGAAGTAAATGATGACAAGTTGTTTGTACTTCCTGATATAACGACAGAACTCTCTCTACTTGAACAAGAGAAAGAAGATAAGGTTATAGACGAACAAGAATATCTCGATAAGAAAGACGACCTTATGAGTAACTACGGAGTTCAGAGTGAACGTGTTCATACTTTGCAACAGTTACTTAAGGCTTATACTATGTTCAATAAGGACGATGAGTACGTAGTTCTAGATGGTGAAGTGAAAATTGTTGATGAGCAGACTGGTCGTATTATGGAAGGGCGTCGCTGGAGCGATGGACTACACCAAGCTGTGGAAGCTAAGGAACATGTAAAGGTAGAAGCTGCTACACAAACTTTTGCTACTATTACTTTGCAGAATTACTTCCGTATGTACCACAAGTTGGCGGGAATGACAGGTACAGCCTCTACAGAAGCAGGCGAATTTTGGGACATCTACAAACTTGATGTCGTTGAAATTCCTACCAATCGTCCTATTCAACGTAAGGACATGGAAGACCGTGTTTACAAAACAGCTCGTGAAAAATATGCAGCTGTAATCGACGAGATAGAAGAAATGCGTAATAGCGGACGTCCTTGCTTAGTTGGTACAACCTCTGTGGAAATCAGTGAATTGCTTAGTAAGATGCTTAGTATGCGTAAAATACCTCATCAAGTATTGAATGCGAAGCAACATTTAAAGGAGGCACAGATTGTTGCTGAGGCTGGACGTTCAGTTGATGGCCTTGGTGCAGTTACTATTGCTACTAATATGGCTGGTCGTGGTACTGACATTAAGCTTTCGCAAGAAGTGAAAGATGCCGGTGGTTTAGCAATTATAGGTACAGAACGTCATGAGAGTCGTCGTGTAGACCGTCAGTTACGTGGTCGTGCTGGACGTCAAGGTGACCCCGGATCATCTGTTTTCTACGTTTCATTGGAGGATAAGTTGATGCGTCTTTTTGGTTCTGAACGTATTGCAAAGGTAATGGATAAACTTGGTTTCGACGAAGGAGAACGTATTGAAAGTTCAATGATTTCGAATAGTATTGAGCGTGCACAGAAGAAAGTAGAGGAGAATAACTTTGGTATTCGCAAGCGTTTGCTGGAATATGATGATGTAATGAACAAGCAACGTACCGTGATTTATGAAAAGCGTCGCCATGCTTTGATGGGTGAACGCATTGGAATGGATATTTCAAACATTATCTGGGACCGCTGTGTAAACATCATCGATAACAACGACTATGAAGGTTGCCAAGAAGATTTCTTCAAAGTGTTGGCTATGGAATGTCCATTCACTGAATCAGAATTTGAGAGTGGAAACAAGGAAGAATTGAAAGAACGTGCTTTCCAAGTAGCTATTGGAAACTTTGAGCGTAAAACTGAACGTATTCAAACTGTTGCATGGCCAATTATTAAAGAGGTGTACGAAAACCAAGGAGCTATGTATGAGCGTATTATGGTACCAATTAGTGATGGCAAGCGCGTTTATAATATCCCTTGTGATCTGAAGGAAGCATACGAATCAGAGGCTAAATCGGTAGTACGTCAATTTGAAAAGGTGATTCTCTTGCACCTCATCGATGATAATTGGAAAGAGAATTTGCGACAGCTCGATGAACTTCGCCACTCAGTTCAGAATGCTTCATACGAGCAGAAGGACCCATTGCTCATCTTCAAACTAGAGAGTGTGAAGCTTTGGGACAACATGATTAATGATATGAACAACCGTACTGCCAGTGTACTGATGCGTGGACAAATCCCTGACATGCAGCCTTCAGACGAAATTCAGGAAGCTGTTCCAGAGCAACAAGCACAGCGTTATGACGAAAAGAAGGACGATTTGATTGACCAAAATCAGCAAGCTGCAGCTCATCACGATACTCGTGAGTCAGTACAACAGCAAACTCGTACCCCTTATATGGCTGAAAAGATGCCACGTCCAAATGATCCATGTCCTTGTGGTAGTGGAAAGAAATTCAAGAATTGCCACGGACGCAATATAAGATAAAGTAAACGTACACTGTGAAAGATTATAGGAGTGAAGCCTTACAAGTGGGTTTCACTCCTTTTTTATTATCACTAGCTTTTAATTCTGACTCTTACCATATTAGTGTAACAACCTTGCATTATTACTGCAACTATGATTTATTGGTATTGAAAAAGC
>NZ_BAKF01000062.1 GCF_000614025.1 Prevotella aurantiaca JCM 15754 | reverse complement strand
AGGAATATTAGGTTTTTAAGGGAGGATTAACTACATTGTTACCAGTTTTCAAGGGCTTTATCTTTACAAAACGAAGACGATTCTATGCCTTTTAGTAAGCATCAAAGCTACTAAGATGAAAGTTTTTCACCTATAAAACAAATTGAAACAATAGATATGGAAAAATATTTTGAGAGGCTTTATAAAAAAAGAAGACTTGCAATCGCATTTTATCAGCGATTACAAGTCTTTTTATATTTCTCCAAAAGATTTCAGAAATATCAATTAAAACAATTTGATAACGCCTTGTTCTTGGAATATCTTCTTTAGAATTTCTACACCACGTTCAACCTGTTCTTTTGTATGGGTTGCCATAAGTGCAAATCTTACGAGGGTATCTTGCGGTGCGCAGGCTGGTGGAATAACAGGGTTGATGAATACGCCTGCATCGTAAGCCATTTTGGTAACGATAAATGTTTTATGAATATCTCGCACATAAAGTGGGATTATTGGACTTGCGGTATCGCCAATCTCGAAACCTTCTTCACGGAAACGCTGCAAAGCATAGTTTGTAACTTCCCATAAACGTTCTTGTCGTTCAGGTTCTTCTTGCATTATGTGTAACGCTTCCAATGCAGCAGCTGTAGCAGAAGGCGTATTACTTGCAGAGAAAATATAAGTTCTACATGTATGACGTAAAAAATTGATTGTATCCCTATCGCCTGCAATGAAACCACCAATTGAAGCAAGACTCTTTGAGAATGTTCCCATGATAAGGTCAACATCATCAGTTAAACCAAAATGATCACAAACTCCTCTACCTGTTTACCAAATACACCCAATCCATGAGCTTCATCTACCATAACAGAGCAATTATACTTATGCTTCAACTTTATAATTTCAGGAAGGTTTGCAAGGTCACCTTCCATTGAAAAGACGCCATCAACTACGATGAGTTTAATAGATTCTTGAGGCAATTTCTGGAGTACACGCTCAAGGTCTTCCATATCATTATGTTTATAATGAAGCTGTGTTGCAAAACTCAAACGTCTTCCGTCTACTATACTTGCGTGATCACGATCATCGCAAATAATATAGTCGCCACGTCCAACAACTGAAGCTAAGACACCAGAATTAACAGAAAAACCTGTTGAGAAACAAAGAACATCTTCTTTGTTCATATATCTGCGAGTTCTTTTTCCAACTGTACATGTAAGTCGAGTGTTCCATTCAGAAATCGGCTACCAGCACAACCAGAACCATATTTATCTAAAGCTTTTTTACCCGCCTCAATAACTCTTGGGTCGTTAGGCAAGCCTGTGTAAGCATTAGAACCAAACATCAATATATCATGTCCATTGATATCGGTTACCTCTGTACCTTGCTTACTTGTGATTTCGCGAAAATATGGATATAATCCCATTTTCATAAACTTTTGCGGATCACGGTAACTCTTATATTTTTCTTGTAACTGTCCCATATATATATTAGGTGTAGCATAAGCTACGTTTTCTTTAGGCTGCAAAGATACAATTTTTTGTTGAAATATAGCATTAAATATTAACTGATTAACAAATTAAAGTTTTTTCACTATAAAATAATGATGATACTATGATAAATGTATAATTTTGTCCTTTAATTCCCTTAAAGGAAATAAAGAGTGATATATGAAGACGAAAATTCTATTCATAATGAACCCTAAATCGGGAGTTGGTAGTAAGGAGTCTATTCCCGAGTTAATCGAAAAAAACATAGACAAAGAACTATTTGACTACCAAATAGCAAATACAGAATATGCGGGTCATGCAACAGAATTGGCAAAGCAAGCAGTTGAGGATAAAGTTGGAATTGTAGTTGCTGTAGGCGGTGATGGAACAGTAAATGAAGTGGGAAAAGCACTTATAAATACTGACACTGCGATTGGTATCATACCTACTGGGTCTGGAAATGGATTAGCACGACATTTGGCTATTCCTATGAATGTAAAGAAGAGCCTTCAGATATTAAATCAAGCCTGTATTCATAAATTAGATTATGGAATAATTAACGGTATTCCATTCTTCTGTACTTGTGGTATGGGATTCGATGCTTTTATATCAATGAAGTTTGCAGAAGCAGGCAAACGTGGAGTTGTTACATACGTACAGAAAGTTTTGGAGGAAGGCCTTAAGTATGAGCCTCAGACATACGACATAGAAGATAACGAAGGTGTGCATCATTATAAAGCATTCTTAATATCGGTGGCAAATGCTTCACAATATGGCAACAATGCTTACATAGCACCTCAGGCTTCTATGAGTGACGGTTTGTTAGATATTATTATCATGGAACCTTTCGATATTATTGATGCACCGCAGGTGGCTATAGAAATGTTCAACAAGACACTTGATAAAAATTCAAAGATAAAAACATTCAAAGCGAAACGTATTCACATTCATAGAAAAGAAGAAGGAGTAATCCATTACGATGGAGACCCTATTATGGCAGGAAAAGATGTTGAGATAAAACTTGTAAGTAAAGGAATAAAAGTTGTTGTAAATCCAAGTGATCATAAAGACCAGCGTAAGCCCAATATTTTACAAACATCATTCTCAGAGTTATTTTCAAACATTGATTTAATACGTTGCAACATTAACAAACAAAGCAGAAAAGTTCAGGCTTTAAACAAAACTATTCTGCGAAAACTTAATATTTAAATGAGCTTTACTTTTAAGCAGTTTCATATTGAACAGGATAAGTGTGCAATGAAAGTTGGCACTGATGGAGTTTTATTAGGAAGCTGGGCAGAAGGTGGTAAGCATATTCTTGATATAGGCACAGGAACTGGTCTGATAGCATTAATGATGGCACAGCGATTTCCTAATGCAAATATTGATGCAATTGAAATAGATAACAGCGCGTATTTACAAGCAAAAGAGAATGTACAGAGTTCGCCTTTTGCCAATCAAATAGAAGTAAACCATTGTTCTCTACAAACATTTTCAGAAAATAAAAAGAGCTTCGACTCCATTGTTTGCAACCCACCCTATTTTGTAAACTCATTAAAGAGTAATGATAATAATAGAACCATTGCACGACATTCTGACACATTGCCTTTTAATGATTTATTAAAAGGCGCATATCAATTACTAACGTCCAATGGTCATTTTTCTTTAGTACTTCCGATTGAATCTTATTGTATTTTAGAACCAGAAGCAATAATAAATGGCTTCTCTATCAACAAGAAAGTATTTATAAAAACCACACCTTCTAAACAACCAAAACGTATTTTAGTAGAATTAAGCAAAACACCAAGTGCCTATTTGTCATCTACAGAATACTTGCAAGAATGTGCGGGGAAAAAATCAAATTGGTACAAAGAAATAACAAAAGACTTCTATCTTAAATAGATATTTTAAACAAAATATAAATCTTCTACCAAAAGGTTCTATCATTTTTCTCAAAAAGTTCCATCGTTTTTCTCAAAAAGTTCTATCTTTTTAACCGAAAAGTTCCATAGATTTACCATAGAACAATAATGATTTTGCAACTTATTGAATATAAAACTTTTAAAAGTAACTATAAAAAATAGAGCAGCATATTTAAAACCAAGCCAAAAATTAACTTTCTCTACACAAAAAAAAAGAATTATCAACAGCAAAAGATACTTCTCCTATCATCCTTCAAATTTAATAAGTTATGCATTATTAAGATTAAAGATAAAAGAAAAATTGCCTATCTTATTTTTATTTAGTAATTTTGCACTTTAAATGATTAATGCAATCTCAATGAAACAAAATAATTCGATACAAATGTTTGCTGATTACGAAGGAGACTTACCAGATTTTGATATAAAAGTTGATGGCGAGGTTCCTGTTTTCATAACCCGCAACCTTGTTATGTTCCCAGGTGTTTTAATGCCAGTATTAGTAGGTCGCAAGACAACTTTAACACTGGTAAAGTATTTAGAAAAACATCCAGGAACTGTTTTTGCGGTAATCAGTCAAAAAGATGGCAATATAGACGAACCTGAAGAAAAAGACTTGTATCGTACTGGTATATATGCTAGACTCGTAAGAGTATTTGATATGCCAGGTTCGATGAATGGTGAGAACAGAACAGCTATTCTTCAAGGTTTAGGACGTTGTAAGCTTGACGAAGTTACTTCTGAAGTTCCATACATGGTAGGTAAGACTCATGCCATACCTGAAGAGCAAGTAGATAACAACGATAAAGAGTTCGTTACAGCGGTAAACGATATGAAAATAACCGCAAAAGAATACATTCAAGGTAGCGATGATATTCCAGACGACTCACAATTTGCACTTGATAATATAACAAATTCTGTCGTATCAGTAAATTATGTCTGTGCAAATATGCCATTCAGTGTTTCAGATAAGATGCACTTGTTGGAAGAAGATTCTATAAAAGATCGTTTATTCAGACTGATGAAGATATTGAATAGAGAAATCCAATTCCAACATCTTCGTCAGAATATACGTTCTAAAACACGAGAAGATCTTGACGAGCAACAAAGAGAATATTTCTTGCACCAACAAATAAAGAACATTCAAGAAGAATTGGGCGATGGCGATGGTACACCTGAAAAGAAGGAACTCATCAAAAAAGCTGCAACAAAAAAATGGTTGGAAGAAACTGCAAAGGTTTTCCAAAAGGAATTAGATAAGTTAAACACGTTAAATCCGCAAAGTCCTGACTATAGTGTGCAAATAAATTATTTGCAAACAATGGTAAATCTTCCTTGGAATGAATATACCAAAGACGATTTAGACTTGAAACGTGCCCAGAGAGTACTTGACCGCGACCATTATGGAATGGAAAAAGTGAAGGAGCGTATTCTCGAATATATGGCTGTACTTAAATTAAGAGGCAGCTTAAAATCGCCTATCCTTTGCTTATATGGGCCTCCTGGAGTAGGTAAAACAAGTCTTGGAAAGAGTATTGCTGAATCGATGAAACGCAAATATGTCCGCATGTCATTAGGTGGCCTGCACGATGAGTCTGAAATTCGTGGTCATCGCCGTACTTATATCGGTGCTATGCCTGGACGTATTATTAAAAACATTCAAAAAGCGGGTTCATCTAATCCTGTATTTATACTTGATGAAATAGATAAAGTAACACAAAATACTATCAATGGTGACCCTGCTTCAGCCTTATTGGAAGTTCTTGACCCAGAACAAAACAACGCATTCCACGACAACTATCTTGACATGGATTACGATCTTTCAAAGGTTTTATTCTTGGCAACAGCTAACGATATAAACTCTATACCAAAGCCTTTACTCGATCGTATGGAAATAATCGAGGTTTCAGGCTATATTACAGAAGAAAAAATTGAAATTGCAAAACGCCATCTCTTCCCTAAAGAACTTTCAAATACAGGTTTAGACAAAACTAATCCAAAACTAAAGTTCACCAAGCCTGCTTTAGAAAAGATAATAGAAAGCTACACACGGGAAAGTGGAGTGCGACAATTAGAAAAACAAATTAACAAATCTCTGCGTAAATTGGCATACAAACAAGCAGTAGATAACGCTTTGCCGTACGAAAAAATATCACCTGTTGAATTGGAGGGCTTACTTGGAAAGCCACCTTTTTATCGAGATATATATCAAGGCAACGATTATGCGGGAGTTGTTACAGGATTGGCATGGACAAGTGTCGGTGGCGAAATTCTATTCATTGAAACATCATTGTCGAAAGGAAAGGCTGGTAAGCTAACACTTACTGGTAATCTTGGCGACGTAATGAAAGAATCTGCAATTATTGCACTTGAATATGTAAAAGCGCATATTGAATCATTAAAGGTAGATTATCGTATATTTGACCAATGGAATATACATATTCATGTGCCTGAAGGAGCAACTCCTAAGGATGGCCCTTCTGCTGGTATTACTATTGCAACAAGTATAGCATCAGCAATTACACAGCATAAGGTAAGAAAGAATACTGCTATGACTGGCGAAATAACGCTTCGCGGAAAAGTACTTCCTGTTGGTGGTATCAAAGAAAAAATACTAGCAGCTAAACGCGCTGGAATTACCGATATTATTATGTGCAAAGAAAATCGCAAGGATATTGAGGAAATTCCAGAAAAATATCGCACAGGAGTAGAATTCCATTATGTTGAAAACGTACAACAAGTATGGGATTTCGCGTTAACAGATGAAATGGTATCTAGTCCTATAGATTTTAGTATCAAGGATGATAATTATAAAAAAGATGCAGAATGACATTTGAACTTCAATGTACCGATAACGCAAGTAATGCAAGAACTGGCTTAATTACTACAGACCACGGACAAATAAAGACACCAATCTTTATGCCAGTGGGCACTGCAGGTACTGTTAAAGGAGTTCATTTTTCAGAGCTTGTGGAACAAGTTAAGGCGCAAATTATACTTGGTAACACTTACCATCTTTATTTACGTCCAGGATTAGAAGTCTTAAAAGCAGCTGGAGGATTACACAAATTCAATGGTTGGAACCGTCCGATATTAACAGATTCTGGTGGATTTCAAGTATTTTCTTTAACAGGTATACGTAAACTCTCTGAAGAAGGTTGCCAATTTAGAAGTCATATCGATGGCTCAAAACATATATTTACACCTGAAAACGTTATGGATACACAGCGTATCATAGGTGCAGATATTATAATGGCCTTTGATGAATGTCCTCCAGGTAATAGTGATTACGCTTATTCAAAACAAAGTTTAGGATTAACACAACGTTGGTTAGATCGTTGTATTAAACGTTTTAACGAAACCGAACCATTATATGACTACAAACAAAGTCTCTTCCCTATTGTTCAAGGTTGTACTTATAAAGACTTACGAACAGAGGCTGCAAAATTTGTTGCCGATAAAGGTGCAGATGGTAATGCTATCGGTGGACTAGCAGTAGGAGAACCTACCGAGGTGATGTATGAAATGATAGAAGTCGTGAACGAAATTCTACCTAAAGATAAACCTCGCTATTTAATGGGCGTAGGTACTCCTCAAAATATTCTCGAAGGGATTGAACGTGGAGTAGATATGTTCGATTGTGTTATGCCAACAAGAAATGGACGCAATGCAATGCTTTTTACTTATGAAGGTACAATAAATATGCGCAATAAGAAATGGGAAAAAGACTTTTCACCAGTAGATGCAGATGGCTGCGATATTGATATAATAACATCGAAAGCCTATTTGCACCATTTATTTAAAGCTGGTGAACTGCTCGCCATGCAAATTGCAAGTATTCACAATATCGCCTTTTATCTTCGTTTAGTTACCGATGCACGTGAACATATAGAAAAAGGAGACTTCACACAATGGAAGTCTTCTATTATAGAAAAACTAGGACGACGTTTATAATAACATTAGATGAAAAGTCAATTCAACAAGATAATCAACATTGCTAACAACAAGTTGGAGAACTTAAAACATCTCCAACTTATAACAACTGCAGTTATAGCTTTGAAATGGTTAAGGAGTCATTTGCATTTTCTTCACCCAAAACATCTTGTTGGTTTATTAGATTGGTACATCATTAAGAAATTTATTGGGACTTATATTTTCTCTATACTTCTCATTATTTCTATCGCAATTATATTCGACTTTAACGAAAACTTGTCGAAACTGACTGATTCTAATGCTCCATGGCGAGCTATCATATTCGATTATTACGCAAACTTTGTTCCGTACTATTCCAATCTTTTCTCTCCTCTATTTGTTTTTATAGCTGTAATTTTCTTTACATCGAAATTAGCAGGCAACTCGGAAATTATTTCCATGCTTGCAGCAGGCGTCTCATTTAATCGTCTGATGCGTCCATATATAATTTCTTGTGTACTGATAGCTGGTTTAACTTATTATTTAAATAGTTTTGTTATACCACATGGAACTGTTATACGTTTAAATTTTAGGTCTTTGTATCTTAATTCGAAAAAGAATACTGCAGCTAAAAACGTACAAATGAAAGTTGCTGATAACACAGTTGCGTATATACAGAACTATGATGACAAATACAAGCGAGGATTCGGCTTTTCTTTAGATAAATTCGATGGAAACAAACTTGTAGACCATTTAACAGCTAGTGAAATACAATACGATACAATTGCCGATGCAAAATATCATTGGAAATTATCGAATTGGAAAATTAGGAAACTGAAAGGTTTGAAAGAACACATTACAACAGGTGCTGAAATGGACACTGTTATTATGATGGAACCTACTGATTTAGTTTATTCTAAAGGACAACAAGAAACATTTACATCACCCGAATTACTTGACTACATTTCAAAACAAACAAGTAGAGGTTCTACAAATGTTGTACAGTACGAGGTTGAATTCCATAAGCGTATAGCAATGTCATTATCTTCATTCATTTTGACTGTCATTGGTTTATCATTATCATCACGGAAGCGAAAAGGTGGAATGGGTATGTATCTTGGTGTTGGTCTTTTATTAAGTGTGAGTTACATTCTTTTACAGACGGTTTCGTCTACTTTTGCAATCAACGCCAATACTCCACCTATATTAGCAGCATGGATTCCAAATATAATTTTTGCAGCGATAGCATATTTCTGCTATCGTCAGGCACCTAATTAATAGATAAAAAAATAAAAATACCCTTTGCGAGAAGGGAAAAATAAAAATATATGATTTTTGAAAGTTTAGATTTAAATGACGATATACTCGATGCACTATATGATATGCATTTCGAGCAATGTACACCTGTTCAGGAAAAATGTATTCCAGAAATACTAAAAGGTAAAGATATTTTAGGAGTAGCACAAACGGGAACTGGCAAAACTGCTGCTTATTTACTCCCTGTTCTCTCAAAACTTGCTGACGGAGGATATTCAGAAGATGCTATAAACTGTTTAATTATGTCTCCAACGCGAGAATTAGCCCAACAAATAGACCAAGCTTTTCAAGGCTTTTCATACTATTTAAAAGGTATTTCTTGTGTTGCTGTTTATGGAGGAAATGATGGAAATCGTTACGACCAAGAGATAAAAAGCCTTTCATTAGGTGCTGATGTAGTTATTGCTACACCAGGACGTTTTATCTCACATATTTCTTTAGGAAATGTAGATCTTTCTAAACTTAGCTTCTTCATACTAGATGAAGCAGATAGAATGTTAGACATGGGATTTGCAGAGGATATTCTAACCATTCAAAAGAAACTCCCTAAAACATGTCAGACAATTATGTTCTCAGCAACAATGCCAGAGAAGATTGAGGAACTTGCTCAGACTTTGCTCAAAACACCTTCTGTTATCAAACTGGCTGTTAGCAAACCTGCTGAGAAAATACATCAAGTAGCTTACGTTTGTCACGAGATTCAAAAGATGGAGATCGTTAAGAGCATCTTCAAATCTAGTAATCTTCATCGTGTTATTATCTTCTCAGGATCAAAGCAAAAAGTTAAACAAATAGCCTTATCACTTAATCAGAAGAAGATCAATTGTGGTCAAATGCACTCTGATTTAGACCAATCTCAACGTGATGAGATGATGTTTAAATTTAAAAGTGGACAGATAGATGTACTTGTAGCTACAGATATATTAGCAAGAGGAATTGATATTGATGACATTACAATGGTCATCAACTACGATGTACCACATGATGCAGAGGATTATGTTCACCGAATTGGGCGTACTGCACGTGCTGACCGCGACGGAGTTGCCATAACCTTCGTAAACGAAGACGATATTTACTACTTCCAACAGATAGAGAAATTCTTGGATAAAGAAGTAGAAAAAGTTCCATTGCCTGATGGAATGGGCGAAGCTCCCGAGTATAAAAGTACGGGAAAACCAAGAAGAAATACAAGTGCAAAAGCACGTCGCAGAAAAGACCGCGACCAGCAAAGCCATAAGGACAAGAAGACTCACAACAATAAAAAGAGCAATCGCCAACAGCCTGCTAACAAAGATTTTGCAGACAAAGAGCCTAACAACGCCACTGCACAGGGCAGCGTAGAGAAAAAGCAGGATAGGGAAAAGTCAAGCAAAAACAACCATCGCAACAGAAAGCCTACTGCAACTGAAATAGAAGACAAACAAAACAGAGGTCAGAATAAGAAGGCGGAAGAAACCAACAAGGCTGACCAAGAGCAAAGAAACAACAGGAATGCCAAGTCTGCAAGTAGCAAAAAGGAGGGAAATGAGCAGCAGCGCAAGAACGCAAATCAAACTGCCGAAGCCAAATCCACTAAGTCCAATAAAAAAAGAAATAAGAAAAAGCAACGCCCAATAGAAGAAAACAAACCTCGAAAGAGCACAAAATACGATATTAAAGACGATATGTCGGCAGCAAGAAATTCAGAAAGCGGACTTAAATCGTTAATAAAGAAACCTTTAAAATGGTTGAGTAAGTTCGGTAAAAAGTAAACAATATGCTTGCATAACATTGTTGAAAACAAGTAAAAACGCACTTACTCAAAACCTCAATATTTACCGAATAGCCCCTATTTACTTTGCAAGCAAATCGCAAAGTAAATAGTCCTCCCTTAAAAACCT
>NZ_BAKF01000063.1 GCF_000614025.1 Prevotella aurantiaca JCM 15754 | reverse complement strand
AGAAAATAGAAAGCAGTGTTACTTCTATGGTGTTAAAATTGAACAATTGACGCAGTATTTTACTTAAAAGCATACAAACAAGTACGCCTAATATTGGAAGAACTTCGTCTTTAGGTTTAAACTTAATGCCATACATTACCACAAGTATAAAAGACAGAATGACGAAACCAAAGATTTGTACCATCATGTTTTTTCTTATTATGTTTTAGAATTTTCTTAAAACGAAATTTGTTTGCATGATTTTTAGGGTGGATTGAATAACAAAGTAACTATTGTGCATACATTTGTAGCTGCATAATGGGATAAAGAGCAGCACGAATGAATCGTAAAAATCCTTTTCCTTCGGTATGAAATAGGTGTTTATAATTCTTCATACACTGATATTGCAATTTCAGGAAAGGTAAAACACCATTTTGCAATTCTAACTCGAGTATAGTTTTTGCAGCTTTTGCCTCATCGTTATTTGCATTTACATAATTTAAAAGCAATAGTTTTGCTGCAAAAATAGGGCGTATGTGCTTTCGTGTTTCCTTGTAATGCTTTATTCCCCACCACAACATATATAAAGCATTCTGCCACGATGGTAAACTTTTTTTATAATCGTTATAAGTAGTAGCTGCAGAATGTCGGCGGAAATTAACCAGAATTTTATCGATGAATACGATGTTTTTATGCGCAGCCGCCACTATTGAAAGTGCAGCATCGTACATAGAATATTTAAAAATGGAATGTTCTAATGGTGGTAACATATTTATAAGTTCACGGCGAAATAATAATGTATGTCCAGGAAGCCCCAAGAAACACATTCGAACAACATTTACATTACGTTTTCGATGGTCGAAATAAGCAAACGAGCCATCGGTAGAAAAAGGACGCGAAAAACCAGAACAAAGTAAGTTTTTACCAATATTATTCATCTGGTTTTCTATTTTGTCTGTTTCCCAAATATCGTCTTGGTCAGAAATAGCTATGTATTCTCCTGTTGCTCGCTGCATAGCTGAAACGAAATTGTCATTAACCCCTCGCTCAGAATCGTTTTGAAAGACTTTTATAATATTATGTCTGGAAGCATATTCTTGAATAATTTCTACGGTATTATCGGTAGAATGGTCGTCTTGCACAATTATTTCGTACAGTGGATACGTCTGAGCAAGGATTGAATTTAACTGTTCTCTGATGTATCTTGCACCATTGTATGTGCATAAGACGATAGAAACGCTTGCTTTCATAGACATTTAATAATTAAAAATATAGATAACGAACGAGAAGTGAAACATTATAAATGATAAGGTATATTGCCAATAGTACAAGAAGAATACGGAGTTTCTGTCTTATCTTGTCACTGCTATTATGAACGAAAAATGCTATAGAAAGTGGAATAACATATATCCAATGGGCAGTCATAATATAAACCTCGTTAATACCAAAGCCTAATCCGATGTGTAATATTATATCTAAAGCTGCAAAAGAAAGACACAGCCATAAGAATTTAATACGGCGCCCACACCAAATTCCTACGATGAAAAGGAGGAAAATCAATGCTTCGATAACATAATTGACTATCCAATCGTAGGTAACAATTACAGGACGACTTTTCATTACATCTTCTAAAGTATGCTTTTGGTGTAGCTGTATGGATTCGCCAAATAGGTTTTCTACAATTGTTTTGGGGCGAGAAGTGGAAACATCTGTCCAATTTAGGAAACGTTTATCGCTTACAGGCTTTCCCGAATGGGCTTTCTGCGGCAGTTTTGCTTCCGCTCTTAGCACTTTTTTACGATGCGCTTTCCATATTTTCTTAAAGATTTCTTCCTGCTTTGCGCTATCTTTAATCTGTGTAGTGTCCTTGAATGATGCAAACATTGCCCTACGTTCAGCTTTGATAGCATTACGTTTCTTTACCTTTGTCGCCTCTACTTTCTCCGAAATAAACTCTTTATGCTGCCACTCTCCTATTGCAAAGATGACTGCAGCAGGAAAGATGATAGCTAAAAAGATATTTTTTAGCGTGAAAAACCGCTTGCCTCGTGTGAAAAAGTTGGACAGAATAACCTTTAAGCCATTATTTAAAGAGATACCAGCAGTAAATATAAATAGCAAAATTGTTTGCCAAATGCTCATTTCTTTCTTCGCTTTCAATTGCATTCCTGCAATATAGAGCGTTAAAAGAAGCATAAATAACGACAGAATAAAATGGTCTGGAGCTATGCTTGACAATAAAACGTGAGCAAAAGAGTAAAGGATAAAAGCCAAAATTGCGGCATCAAAGGAAGCAATTCCAATAATATGGCGTTGTATTCTCAACATCAAAACAAAGCCATACGTTGTAAAGAAGATTAAAATTAGAGCAACAATATAAACTGAAAAGTTTATTCCTGTTATGGCAATAAGTAGTTGATTTAACTGCGAAAAGGGATAATAGAAAAGTGCTAATAAGGGGTGGCGGTTTACATCATAAGCTAACGACCAGTCAGAAACAACTAAATAGGTTAGCGGATCGAAACCAGAAAGGTGGTAATTGTCTACAAATAGCTTGTAATAATTGCTTGATGGTTTCGTAAACAATGGTAAATATTTCGCAATGGCAAGTGTTTGCAATAGTAATTGCCATACGAAGAATAAGCCAACAGGTAGGCGTTCTTCTCTTTTAATGGTAAGAAAACCTACAAAAACATTCATGAGATAAGGTAATAAATAATTTGTCCACCATTATAAACCCATAGCCAGCTTGTCAATAAAACCAACATGACGCGCAAAATAAAGCGTGATTGGTGCGAAAGAATACGCAACAAATAGCCTATGGAAATAGGTATTATGAAAGCCCATCCAGCTGTCATAATATATACTTCGTTGATGGCGAAGCCCATAATAACATGTAATGTGAAGTCGCAGGCAAACCATAATAAGAGCATTCGCATAAATTTATAACGCCAACCAGCCAAAATTCCGGCTAAAAATAATAACACAATAATAGCTTCAATAACATAATTGGCAATCCAGCTATATTTAACAAAGATAGGACGATCCCACAAAACGTCTTTCAAAAGATATTCTTGATGCAGTTGAATAGGTTCACCAAAGAAGTTTTCAATGATTGTTTCTGTACGAGAAGTAGAAATATCCATTAGTTTTCCTATTCCATCGCTACTTGCTGCCCTTCCTGTATGAGATCGTAACCATGCATTTCGTTGCTTAGTATGAGATTCAAACTTTCCTGGTTGTTTCTTTTTATTGTTGTTTACAATCTTTTTGGTAAACTCTTCTTGCGGAACTTCTACCGTATAATACTGCAATTGTTGAATTCCAAATAGCAAAAGCAATGGCAGAACCACTCCAACAGTTAGATATTTGAAGTTAAAAAACCTTTTGCCATTTGTGAAAAGACCTGCTAAAATAGTTTTTCCTGCATTAGAAGCTGCCATTCCTGCTGTGAAAAACATCAATAAAAATGATTGCCATGTATTAATTTCCTTTCCTTGTTTTTGCCTTATTCCAGCAATATATAGGGTCATTGTAAGAAGCATAAGCGATATTACAAAATGGTCGGGAACTATTGTTGGCAACAGGATATGCCCAAAAGAAAATAAGAATAGTGTAAGTAACGTTGCATCTTTCTGTTGTAATTCCAATACTTCACGAAAAATACGATAGGTAAAAATTACTGCGTAGAATGATGAAAAGACGATAATAATCGCCATAAAGAATACTGCAAAGTTGATACCAACAGCGTTTATAAGCCAATGGTTCAGCCAATATAATGGGTAAAGCAGTGTTAAAAATAATGGATGTCGAATGGTTTCAAAATGGACACGCATTCCAGAAATGGTTATCCACGACCAGTTATCATAACCCGACATACGGAAATTATTGGTAAATAACGACCAAAAACCTCCATGTGCGCCCATTGTATAAACGCCAAAATGGCTACCTATGAGCAAGGCATTGAAAACTAAAAAGACGCAAAGCATGGCACATGCCAATAAGCGTTCTTCCTTTTTTACTGCAAAAATACCAAATACAGACATTCCTTTCCTTATTAAAGTCTGCAAAGTTACACATTTATAATCTATCTTCCAAGTAATATCGTCTAACTATTTGTGTTATAGTGATATTATTTCCGTTTTAAAAATAAACGCACCAAGACAAAATTAATGGGAACGCAGATAACAAAAACAGGAATCATTGCAAGACCTTTGGATAATCCGAACCAAAGAAATAGAGATAAGAAACCTGTTTGCAAACTATAATTTACGATGTGTGCAAAAGCAAAACCTGCTCCATTTTTTGTTGTAGATACTACCTTGAAAGTGAACTTTGTAGACGCTATATAGTTAAAAATAAAGCTCACCAAATATCCAACCGTATTAGAAATTCGCGGTTCTATCCACTTTATTAATAAAAGATATATGCCGTATTGCAGAGCCGTTGCTAAGATTCCAACAATACCAAAACGCACGATTTCACCGAACTTTTCGTTCTTGTCTCGTTTTCGAAAAGGCTTATAATAACTTTTGTCTGCTTCTTTCAGCAAGTACTTATCGCCTTTGCTATCTCCGAAAGCCAACAACTCATAAGCTTCTCTGTAAGGAAACACTTTTTTAAGTCGTTTTGTTTTCTCTTTTCCATAACAGTTTTTTGTTATGAATTGTCCTGTTATTGTACCTAAACGAAAATCTATCTGTGTTCCTTCTATCTTTACTTTATCGCCAAATTCATCAAAAAAAGGTTTCACCCAGTTCTCAATACTGGCCGTAATTACAATAACGCTATCTCCTTCAGCAATTGCTTTGCGTATTGTTGCAAGTCCTCCTTTTCGCATGATATTTTGTTTTGCTACAGCAAAATCTTTGCAAATTCTGTTAAACTCATCTATATCCATTCCTTTAAAGAACCATGAAAAGATGCGTTGTTTTGCTTTCCAATTTGGATAAAGATGTAGTTTCATCAATAAGATAATAGGTGCAAACAGAAGAAAACCAAAAAAGGTTTTCCCAAATCCTTTTGCATATCTGATGAATTCAACAAAAGAATCTTTTGTCGTCAGTGTTCCGTCGAAATCAAAAGCATATACTTTCATGATGCTATAAGAAGTATATTATTATAAAGAAAGTTAGACCGAATCCCAATACTATGCATTGTATGAAACGATCATGAAGAATAACTTTTGTTGGGTCACCGCTCTTTTTATCTACAACAGCAAGCTGTATATAGCGCAATAATCCCAAAAGAACAAAAACACTGGTTAGGTAAAGGTTCTCAGTATGGAAATTTGCAATGGTTTCAGGACTTACGGTATACATGATATAACATACCAAAGTAACACTTGCTGTAATAGTAATGGCTTGGTTAATGAACGTTAGATTATAACGAATTGTATTCTTTCTCGGTGCTTCTCCTGTTTCGTTCATGCGTAAAACATCATCACGTCGTTTGGCAAACGAAAGAAAAAGCATCAGAAGGAAGGTCATTAACACAATCCATTTACTCAGTCTTATATCTGTAGCAATACCTCCTGCAAGAATACGCAGCACAAAACCAAACGCAACAATACAAACATCAATAATGGCATGTTGTTTTAAAAATAAACAATAAGCCACATTTAAAACCCAATAAAAGCCAACGACTCCAGTAGTTTCAATACACTTGTTCGGAAGAAAAAGTAACGAAACCATCGATAAAATCACCATTACTATCATAATAGCATATCCTTGCGCAATACTTACTCTGCCCGAAGCTAAAGGTCGGTTACACTTTTTAGGATGGCGACGGTCGTCTTCAACATCTATAATATCGTTCAGACAATAAATGGAAGAAGCTATAAATGAAAAAGCAATCATTGTGATGCAACCTTCGTATAGCGACTCCAAATGTCCTAAAGCTCCACCAAAGAAGATTGGAAACAACACAACAAGATTCTTTATCCATTGGTGCGGACGTATCAATCTGATTATTTCTTTCATCTTTCTTGATTCCTTTCTATTTTCGTTGTTATCTTCTCAACTCCTATATGCAGCAACCATGCAAGGGGTAAAGCTATTATAAGGGTTGCAAAAAACTTTGTCCAATAGTGCCAACCAAGTCGTTCGATATAGATAAGTATAAAATGGTTGTGCAACAAATATAGCTCTAAACTTATTCCACCCACAAATATAAGTGCCTTGTGGAGATATTTATTTGAAGCTTTTTTTAATACGATGCAAAGCAGAATTATTCCAGTTATGGTGAGTGGGATATATAGCATTCGCTCCAAAAATAGCGGAAAACGTCCATGCCTTACCTGTTCCAAATAGATACACGTAGCAAGCATTCCGACAAACGTCAGTAATATTAGCCAAATAGAGCTTGCTTCCAAAGTTCTTTTTTCCTTTACTGTCGCTCCAAAGTTTAGTCCTATTAAATAAATCGGAACCCGACTCCAGAATATTTCAATATGTCCCACAGTTTCATTGATAGGTACAACATACTTAACAGCAACGCACCAAGCTATCATTATTGCAGGAATCCATCTATAAGTGGGGTGTTTTATAATAAGCGACAAATAGGCTGGTGTTACCAAATACAGCATCATGGTTGCTGGTATGTACCAAAACGTAAGTTCATCGTTCAACCAAAAATCCCAGTTTATCGTAATATCTCCGATTAAATCAATAATATTTGTACTATTTCCGCTGTGCTTTACCCATGGAATAGCAAGAAAATCTGGTATGTAATACAACGATGCTAGAATGAGCCAAGCAGGATAAATACGTAAAAGTCGCTTCTTAAAGAAATTCATTGCATCGGCATTCCTCGTCCATGAATACCAAAGACCAATACCGCTAAGGAAGAAAAACATATCGACTCCAATATTTCCCATGCGTCGAAGTCCAAAAAAAGCATCTGTACGAGGTACACTTACATGGAAAAGCATAACGAACAATATCGCTAAGCCCATCAGTTCGCCTCGATACTTACTAATATTTGCAAGTTCTATTCCTTTTTCTTTCATCTCAAAACTTGGGTGAAGGCACATGCCTCATTATTTCTTTAAACAACCATGCCACGCATACAGAAGTAATCATATAGAGCAGAAGTCCTGTCCAATAGTCTCCACTGCGCGAAATGGGAATTATAATTTTTCGTGTAATGGGATGCGAAATAAACAGCGCTGCTGATATAACGCCTAACCATTCAAATGTTTTTGCTATACCGAAAGTAAATTGGGGAAAATGTTCGTGCCAGTAAGTCAGCAGTTTTACAAAACTAATTCCTGCCGAACATATAAACATAGGAACAAAAAACCAGGTTAAAAAATTATTGCTACCAAAGCGAATAAAGAGTAACGACACAATAAACGTTATCCCATAGATGCGCAATTGTATGTTACGCATATACTTTGCATAAAGCAATCCTAAACCAAAAGGCAGCATTCCGCCTACAAAATTATACCTCCAACGGTTCAATGCTTCTCCATTTGGCTCACAAGATAGTTGTATTAGTGTGCAAATAGCAATGAAACCTACAATCCATGTCCACCCTTTTTTGTATAAAAACAAGCGGTAAACCATGTATAATTGGAGCATTAAACCAAAAAACCAATAAGGACCAGGCCATATAATATCATCAGGATTGGGCAGAAGGTTATTGAACAATCCCATCTGTGCCACAATATCCATTACTTCGTAGTGATGTTGCCCTTCTGTTATGGCATCAACTAAGACGAAAGCAGAAAAACCTACTATCATCATACGGAAAAGTTTCAGCCAGTGATAACGCAAAAAACGAAAAGTATTGGGTTCGTGTATAGTGCTGGTATTCTGACTGGGTGATACTGGTTTAGCATTCTCATACTTCGCTACTAAACCATAAGCTGATAGGAAAAGGAAGATAGGTACACCATAATGTCCAAAGAATGACAGCAAATGAAAAAAGGTGCGGTCGTTAAAGCCATGTGCCATAACGTTGTTAAACCAATCCACATTATGTTGGTTGAATTGGTACTCGTTTTCCTTCACAATAGGACGGAGCCAATGGCAGTAATTATGAAGTACAATACCAGCAATCGCAATGCCACGTAAGATGTTGCACTCTGCATGGCTCAACGTCTTATCGACTATATCTTTGCTAACAGTAGTATTTGTTTTGCTCTCCATATATTGTGGGTTATAATCTTTAAAATCTACGGTTTCATCGCTGTTTTTTATTTTGTTCAGCCACCAGTTCATCGTAGTTGGTTTTGTTTTTAAGTATTCGAGGACGCTTCTCATTGTATTGCGGACTCAAAATATCATATTCACTTCGATAGTCTTTTGCTTTAATGCCGCCTAAGTGCAATAGCAAGTGTGGCAAAGCGTCAGTCATAAAACGTTTGTCTTTTGCAGCTTTTATTTGTTCAAACACCTCAGGGTGCTTCTTAATATATTTCGGAGAACAATATATCCAGAAAGGAACTTTGAACTCATAACGTGCCAAATCGTAGTCGATTTGTGCAGAATGGTTACGACATATTATACTTCTTTTGCCTTCAAAACATTCTTCTCCGTGGTCAGGCATATATATTACTACTGCCTCTTCGTTGGCAAAACGCTTTACAATCTGGTCCACTATCGAGTCGTTGTATAATACAGCATTGTCGTAATGGGCCAACATATAGCGGCGTTGCTTGGTTAGTTCTGGACGCTTCGTTTTGTATTGTGCAGCTCTGAAGTGCTTTCTATTTTCAGGATAGCGTCGGTTATACGACACATGACAACCCATAAGATGGAATATAATAAGGTTATTGTCTTTATTTTCAGCCTTCAATGTCTTATCATAATCAGCCAATAATCCTTCGTCGTAGGTATGTAAACGTGTGTTTCGTGTATCGAACATCGACGCAGATAACTCTTTATGATTCAAAAAGAATCCTCCACTGAAATCGTATACGGCTTCTTTTGCTTGCGGAAGGAATTGATTGGTGATGAAAGATACATGATATCCTGCCTTTCGGAATAGTTGTGGGAAGAGCGGATAGTCGCACCATTCTCCTTTTTGACCAACAACATGTAGCGAAAAGATATTCTTAAATACGAAACTTGTAAGGTTCCATGGTGCTACAACATCAGTGAAAGGTACCAACAATCCCGACTTTTCCAACGCAACTTGCCGTGGTGTAGTCTTCATAAAGTAGTCATATTGCTGCGAATGGTGTGGTCCTAAACTTTCGCCAATTATCAATACTATGTTTTTTGCATCGAAAGTGCAGTCTTGAACAGCAACACGATCTTTTGCATCTACCAATCTATCTATTTGTTGGGCGGCTAAATGATTGGCATAAATACTAAATACAAGTCGGTAAATTGGGGTATAGAATACTGCGCAATCAGATGTTGTAAGTTCGTGTTCTACAGCTCCTATTGTTTTCAACGAGAACATTTGCGCCATTTCACGCTTATTATGGAACGACGAAATAGCCGAAACTACAAACAGAATGAGCGCAATTATACCGATGAAAAGGCCACTTTTCTCTTTTACAACAATGAATATTACAGGGTATTTTATATTCTTTCTTTTGCGATATACACTCCATACCGTTAGCAAACAATGCAAAAGCACGATGAGTAGTAAAAATCCTACACTTGATGTTATTACTTCAGCATTGATATAGCTACTGAAAAACTCACTTGCTTCGCGCTTATCAGTTTCTGCAACCAACAATAACATCGAAGGATTAAGGGGAGATTGGAATTTCACCCAACAAAAAAGGTCGGCAATGCTTGTTGCATAGGCGATAGTATAGAAAACTCCAACTATCCAGCAGCGCACACGTTCAGGTATCAGTGAAAGAAGAACACAAACAATATAAAGATCGAAAAATAATTCCAACCAAAGGTTTCCATATACCGACGCATCCTCTCGGTTGGTAGGAAGTTCTGCGTATGCAACAAAAATACCAACGAGATACATAAAAAAGAAAAAGCGGAAGTTACTCTTAATAGGGTTCCCTACCTTTTCTAAAAGTCTGGTAATACTGCTTAAAATAGTCATTTTCTAAACTTTGCGACAAAGGTACGGCAAAAAATAGGATTATTCAAGTTTTACCACCTAATAATCCTTTCTCTCCTGTTTGCCCGTTTTGAATATATGAGTTTTTATCTTCTGTTTTCAATCAATTTACAATGTTATGCATATATATTACAGACTAAGAAAAAAAGCATTTTTTCAAGCACATCTTAATTCCAAAAAACTTTTATTATAATCCATCAAAATTATAATTATAAATTTTATTTTTGTAATTATAAATTTTAATTTTAT
>NZ_BAKF01000064.1 GCF_000614025.1 Prevotella aurantiaca JCM 15754 | reverse complement strand
AGGTTTTTAAGGGAGGACTATTTACTAAAAGCTACTGTCTATGCAAATACAGAAAGACGAGATACGCAACCGGATACTCATCGTTGCAAGCAACGAGTTTATGAAGAACGGTGTGAAGCATACGTCCATAAAGACTATTGCCGACAAAGCTGGAGTAGCAGTAGGCAATGTATATAATTATTACAAGAGCAAGGACGACTTACTGAAGGCTGTCCTTGCTCCTCTTTTCAAGGCTTTCAAGGATTATCGCAGTAAAACTGGCGGCGAAGAATATATAACGCTCGACATTTTTCACCATGAATTCTACTATGAGATGATGCGCGAACAGGTGGCATCGCTAATTGTTCCCTTTCGGAAAGAGTTGCGTTTGCTTATATTCGAAACTGCTGGCACATCGTTGGAGAACTATTTCGACCAACTATTGGAAGCGACATATACCGACGGAATAACTTATCTCGCCCGCATAAAAAGCCTGTTTCCACATATTAATTCAGACATTTCACCACACTTCACCCGCATTCTTTGCGATTTGTGGGCAGGTGTAATTAGATATATTGTTACCCACGATGACTTAACTGAGACTAGAATAAACCAAATCATAACCGATTATATACATTTTACCCTTGGTGGCTGGCGTGAACTGATGGGTATTGAATAAAGGTAAATGAAAACGATGGAAACCTTTTGGGCAAGTCTTGAAACTCTGCTGGTAGAACAACATGCAAGAGAAATAAAGAAGGATAAACGCCTTTGTCTTGTAAAGATATTTATACTAAAAAATGATAATTTCGATTTGGCGTTGCGAAGGGGGCTGTTTTGCACGGTAAAAGCGGCTGTTTTGCGTTGCAAAACAGCCGCTTTTGGAATGCAAAACAATAGGTGTTATAATACATTAATAACAAGGATGTTAGGCAAGATATACCGTTTGAAAAATATTTGCACATCCTTTTATCTGCCGACTTACCCGATAGCAGTTCCTACAGCACTGTCTATCTCCTGTCAATCAGTCTGAATTCAACAGGCAAAATCATTTCTTTCTTCACAGCTTTCCCATCTACAACAGCCGGTTTCCACTTGGGCATCTCACTAATAACACGAATAGCCTCACGGTCCAACAGAGGGTCTACGCTATGAGCGACCAATACGTTGCTCACAGTTCCGTCGGTTTCTACATCGAAACGGACCATCACTTTACCCTGAAGGCCATTCATTGCTGCCTCCACAGGGTATTTCACTCGCCGATCAATCCATGCTATAACATTGTTCGTAAAGGTTGAAGGTGAGGGGAGAGAAGTATCGCATTGTTCCTTTTTCTCGCAAGTTTTTTTGCAGGAAGATGTGCATGACTGCGTTACACACCCCTTGCATTTTCCTTTCTTGGGTGAAGACGTTTGTGCCACGGATACTAATGGGAGACTGCTAAACAACACAATAAATGCGAGCTGTCTCATTCTCTTTAAATAAAAATTACATTTCATTAATCTAATCAAATTAGTTATACATAAAACAAAGGTACAACAACCTTATAAGAATACATAATTTGTATATAAAAAACTATATTTCGGATTTCAGGACATAGGTTTTTTCTTTTACGAAATGTCTACTTTGACAAGCTATTGAGCCTTGCTATATACTTGCCAAGTATGTCGAACTCGAGGTTTACAACCGAGCCAACTTGTATATCGGCAAAGTTTGTATTTTCAAGCGTGTAGGGAATAATTGCCACTTTGAAGGTATTGGCAGTAGGTTCGCACACTGTCAGCGATACCCCATTGACTGTAACCGAGCCTTTATCTACCGTAAAGTAGCCTCGCTGTGCCATTTCCACATCGTCTTTGTACTCAAAGGTGAAATAGGTACTGCCATTTGCATTTTCCATAGCAACGCAACGGGCAGTTTCATCTACGTGTCCTTGAACGATATGACCGTCTAAACGACCATTCATCAGCATAGAGCGTTCTACGTTTACACGGTCGCCTACTTTCAGCAAACCAAGGTTCGACCTGTCCAAAGTTTCTTTCATAGCGGTTACAGTATAGGTTTCGCCTTGCAGACGAACCACCGTGAGGCACACACCATTGTGTGCAATGCTTTGGTCTATCTTCAATTCGCTTGTAAACGAACACTTTAAAACGAAGTCTATATTTTCTTGATAACGTTCAATGGCAACTACTTGTGCCATTTCTTCTACAATTCCAGAGAACATAATTCCTTTTTATTAAAAACTTTATTGAACTTGCAGGAATGCCTTTACCTACAAAAAGAAGGTGGAACTCCTTTGGAACTCCACCTTTTTGTAGTCCTCGTCTTGAGAGGATTTGAGAAAGCCGCATCGATGATGTGATGAAAAGTCCGAGTATCTATGATAAGAGAGCTCTCTGCTTTTGTAATCCACCGACCCTAAGGTTTAGTCGCTGAAATGCGTTTTATGTGGCCCGCCATTGTCAAGAGAAGTCTTCTCGGTTTTCAGATTTATTTGATGACTATCCCAATCGAATCGATACGACTATAGCTTTTCCTTTCTAAGTACAAAGGTAGTACTTTTTTTCAATGTACCAAATATTTGCACTAAATTATTGTTTCATAAAGCACCTCGCCAATGGTTGGGTGTATATGAATCATATCGGCAAGGTCGGCAAGCGTTGCATCTTTGTTCATAAGAACAGCTACCTCTTGCGTGATGTCGGCAGAGTGGGCACCAAAGACGTGGCAACCAAGTATTTTTCCATTCTCGTCTGCCATTACCTTCACCATACCTTCGGTTTCTTCCATTGCCAATGCCTTACCATTAGAGCGGTAGAAGCCCTTCTTGACGGTGTAGCTTATGCCCTCTTTCTTGCAAACATCTTCCGACAATCCTACCGAACCTGCTTCAGGATAGGTAAATACTGCCGCTGGCATAATGTCGAAGCGTATCTTATCCTCTTTTCCAAGTATGCGATTAATAACGTGTGTGCCTTGGAAACTTGCAGCGTGGGCAAGCATCTGCTTACCATTAACATCGCCAACGGCATAAACACCGGGAACATTGGTTTCGTAATGCTCGTTGGTTTCAATGCCTTGCTTAGCGCAGTTAATGCCTGCAGTTTCGAGTCCGAGTCCTTCAACGTTGGCAGCACGTCCTGTTGCAACAAGCACAACATCGGCAACTACTTGCTTTTCTTGTCCCTTTTGTTCAAAAGTAACAATCGCTTGCTTCTTGTCGTCGGTGGCAACGATGCTCTTCACACCGCTATTCATATTGAAATTGATGCCACGTTTTTCTAATGTCTTGCGCAAACGCTTTGCAATATCAGAGTCGATAGTAGGCAAACATTCTTTCAAGAACTCGATAACTGTAACCGAACTGCCGAAGGTTTCAAAAGCAGAAGCCAATTCAAGTCCGATAACACCTGCACCAATGATTGCCATAGTCTGTGGCACGTGGTCTATATCGAGCAACTCAGTAGAAGTCATAACCTTGTTTTTCAACGGCTCACCTTCAGGGGTATCGAAGGCAGGAATAAATGGAAGCAGACGAGCGTGCGAACCTGTGGCGATAATAATATTATCGGCTGTCATCTGTGTGCCGTTCACTTCGATTACTTTCTTATCCACAAACTTTGCTTCACCTTCTATATAAGTGATGCCTGGCATCAACATCAAACCCTTTACGCCTTCACGAAGTTGAGCGATAACATTGTTCTTACGTTCTTGTATGCGAGCGAAATTAACACTGCCACCACCCACGCAAGACAATAGAGGGTTACGATAAAGGTCGGCATCGTGAGCAAAGCTCTTCGTCGGTATACAACCCTCGTTCAGACACGTACCTCCTGGATTTCGTTTCTCAATGATGGTAACCTTGAGGCCATCTTTTGCCGCATGCACGGCAGTATGATAGCCTCCAGGTCCAGCACCGATTATAATTAAATCAGTCTTTTCCATAATATAAAATCTCTATAAGATTACTGTTTCATCATTGCCTGACGGTAGTTAAGGATTGGCTCTTTCGCAGCCAGCACATCATCAACGCGTCCAATAGGCGTATTGTGTGGTGCTTCTAAAACTTCTTGCGGAGTTTCGCGAGCTTCACGTGCAATTGTATGCATAACATCAATGAAGCCATCGAGTGTCTTCTTACTTTCATTTTCAGTAGGCTCAATCATCATTGCTTCAGGAAAAAGCAATGGGAAATAGATGGTAGGAGCATGGTATCCATAATCAAGTAAACGTTTAGCAACATCCATAGTAGTTACACCTGTACTCTTATCTTTGAGTCCATCGAAAATAAATTCGTGCATACAAATACCCTCAATTGCCAATTCGTAGTCATCTTTCAAACATTCTTTGATATAATTTGCATTGAGTGTAGCATAAGAACCAACCATCTTCATGTTTTCTTTGCCCAATGTCAAAATGTATGTGTAAGCACGCAAAGACACAAGGAAGTTACCCATAAATTGACCAACATGCATGTTGTTAAGGTTGTATTCATTTGTTATTTCTGGTAAATCTACACTGAAACCATCATTAGATTTTACAACATGCGGTTTTGGTAAAAATTCAATAAGTTCTGACCTTACACCTACAGGACCACCACCAGGACCACCACCGCCATGAGGAGTAGAGAACGTTTTGTGAATATTGATATGCATTACGTCGAATCCCATATCTCCAGGACGAGCAATTCCCAATAGTGGGTTAAGATTAGCTCCATCGTAATACATCAATCCTCCACAATCATGAACCAATTTGGCAATCTCTGGGATGTTCTTTTCAAATAAGCCAAGTGTATTAGGATTGGTCATCATCATACCTGCTATATCATCACCGAGTAATGGTTTCAAGTCTTCAACATCTACTAAACCATCAGCTGTACTCTTTACTTCAACAACGTCAAGTCCACATACAGCTGCCGAAGCAGGGTTTGTACCATGTGCAGAATCAGGAATAATTATCTTCTTACGCTTCATATCACCACGTTTCTCATGGTAAGAGCGGATTATCATAAGACCTGTAAGCTCACCTTGTGCACCTGCAAATGGATTTACAGTGAAATCATCAAGACCAGAAATGCTTGAAAGAACATTTGCCAATCCATAATTTACCTCTAAAGCTCCTTGGACAGTACTTATAGGTTGCATCGGGTGAATACCTGTAAAACCAGGCATTGCAGCAATTTCTTCATTAATAGTGGGGTTATATTTCATTGTACATGAACCCAATGGATAGAAACCATTATCTACTCCGAAGTTGTTTCCACTATGGTTTGTATAGTGGCGCACAACAGTGAGTTCATCACACTCAGGAAGTTCAGCATCTATTTCACGTTTCAAATTGCTTGGAAAATCGTAATTTCCAAATTCGTTTTTAGGTAGGCTATAAGCTTTAGAACCTGGTTGAGAAAGCTCAAATATTAAATTGCCATATAATCTGTTATTCATTTCTTCAATAATTTAAGTGTTTATAAAAACTTTGCTTAAAGTTAATTAGATTAGAGGAGAGAAACAAGTGCTTCCATCTCTTCTTTCGTACGCTTCTCCGTTACTGCAACAAGGAGTTTATCCTCACCAACTTTTACACCTGGTAGGATTCCCTTTTCAATTGCTTTATCGTAGAAAGCATCACGTTTTTCAACTTTTACTAAGAATTCATTGAAGAATGGTTGATTATAAACCAATTGTGCTTTACCTGTAGCCACCATTTTATCACAGAGATAATGAGCGCCATCAAAACTTATCTTTGCAGCCTCCTTAACACCTTGTTTACCCATCATTGACATATAAATAGTGGAATAAAGTGCCATTAAGCTTTGGTTAGAACAAATATTTGAGGTTGCTTTTTGGCGACGAATATGTTGTTCACGAGCTTGTAAAGTGAGTACAAAAACACGTTGTCCTCGTGAATCTTTTGTCTGTCCTACAATACGTCCTGGCATCTTACGCATCATTTTCTGAGTACAACTCATATAACCAGCATAAGGTCCACCAAACGCCATAGGCAATCCAAGACTCTGTACATCACCTACAGCAAAGTCTGCTCCCCATTCACCTGGAGTTTTGAGAATAGAAAGGTCAGCTGCAACACTGTTAACGATGAACAATGCCTTGTTATCGTGACAGATGTCTGCAAAACCAGTAAAGTCTTCAGCAATACCATAATAGTTTGGTTGCTGGACTATAACACCTGCTACATCTCCTTCAGATATTTTAGCTTCTAAGTCATGCTTAGAAGTTACACCATTTTCATTTGCAACAGAAACAAGGTTAACACCATTGAAATGAGCATACGTTCTGAGAACTTCAATAATCTGTGGATTAATTGTTTCAGAATATAAAACAGTTTTACGCTTATTTGATTGAACAGCCGCCACCATCATTGCTTCAGCTGTAGCAGTAGAACCATCATACATTGATGCATTAGCAACATCCATATTTGTAAGCTCTGCTATCATACTTTGGAATTCAAAGATATAGTGTAAAGTACCTTGAGAAATTTCTGCTTGGTAAGGAGTATATGAAGTTAGGTATTCAGAACGACCTACGATCTGCGGTACTGCACTTGGTGTATAATGATCGTACACACCAGCACCTGCAAAACAAGTTAATTGTTGATTTTTATCTGCCAACTTCTTAAAGAAGTTTCTAATCTCTATTTCACTCTTTGCTTCTGGAATATCGTATTCTCCCTTAAAACGTAATGCTTCAGGAATTCCTGCGAAAAGGTCCTGAATGGTTTTTACACCTACCTTATTGAGCATTACTTGTATGTCTTCTTCAGTATGTGGAAAGAATTTAAAATTCATGTTTCTAGTATTTAATCTGTTAGCTTTTATAAAAGAAATAGCTGCTTTTCTTCTGCAATGTCTACTTTTAGAAGGAAAACAGCTATAAACTTAATATAGAATGCTTATTTATAAACTATTTTGTGCAGAACTCTTCGTAACTCTTTGCATCCATGAGGTCATCAAGTTCAGATTTGTTTGTAAGTTCTACTTTAAGAATCCAGTTTGCATATGGATCTTGATTTATAAGCTCAGGTTGGTCTTCAAGTGCTTCGTTTACTTCCAATACTTTGCAAGAAACAGGAGCATTGAGATCTGAAGCAGCCTTTACACTTTCTACTGCACCAAAACCTTCTTCTGCTTCAAACTCATCATCAGCCTCAGGCATATCAACGTAAACAACGTTGCCAAGTGCGTGTTGTGCATAGTCGGTAATTCCAATGTAAGCTACATCACCTTCAACTTTTACATACTCATGTGACTCTGCATAGTAGAGTCCTTCAATTACTTTTGCCATTTTATATTTGTCTTTGTATTAATTTTTATTCTTATTATATATAAAGGTGTACTTGTTACTAAGTTAGTCATTTACACCTTGTGGATTTTACTTAACGTAGTGTGGATCGTAGAATTTTTTTCTTTCCTACGGTTGCAGGGAAAAATTTCTTACGTATCTGCACTTCTACACGATCTTCCATTTTAATATCAGCATCAACCAATGCAACAGCACAGCTTTTTTCAACCGAGATAAGCTTATAACCTGTTGTTATTTCTCCTATTTCCTTACCATCTTTAAATACCTTATAGCCGTTACGTGGAATTGCATTATCGTCCAACCATAAACCACGAAGACGCTTTGTTACACCTTCTGTCTTTTGTTTTAATAATGCTTCTTTACCAAGGAACTTCTCTTTATCAAACTTTACAAACATTGACAGTCCAGCCATTACAGGGGTAATAGTCTCAGAAAGTTCGTGTCCATAAAGAGGCATACCTGCTTCAAAACGTAAAGTATCGCGACAACCAAGACCACAAGGAGTAGCTCCAGCAGCCATTAACTTGTCCCACATTTTAACAATATATGCTGGAGAGCCATAAAGCTCAAAACCATCTTCACCAGTATAACCTGTACGAGAGATGATGATATCTTCTCCTTCATGCTGTGCTTTCTTCACTTCATAAAACTTCAGATCAGAGCAAGCAATACCAAGGTCATTCTGAATGATCTTTTCTGCTGCTGGGCCTTGAATAGCAAGCTGTCCATATTTCTCACTATCATTGATGAGTTGAATATCGAAACCATCAGTATGTTTCTTTATCCATTCATAGTCTTTCTCAATGTTAGCAGCGTTTACGGTTAAAATAAATTCGTTCTCACCTACCTTGCATATGCAAGTGTCGTCAACTACACCACCATCTTCCATACAGAACATACCATAAAGCACTTTGCCTACAGCTAAACCTGTAACGTCGTTTGTAAAAATATAGTTAACAAATTTTTCTGCCTCATTACCCGAAACAACAAGTTCGCCCATATGAGACACATCAAAAACACCACAATGCTTTCTTACAGCATTGTGTTCTTCGATAATACTTGAATACTGAATTGGCATATCGAAACCACCAAATGGTGAAATCAATGCACCTAATGCCACATGCTTGTCATAAAGGCATGTTCTTTTGTTCTCCATAATTGCTTTAGAATTTATATTTATTATGCTGTCCTTTAATATTTTATCATTGGTTCAGCTATTATATGATTAGGTCGGGATTCTCCCTTTTTTTCTTGCGATGCAAATATAATAAAGTTTTTTTGAAGACACAAAGATTTTAAAAGAAAAAATATAGCTTTTGATTTATGCAAGTTTGATAGAAGATAATCGTCTGAAAAATATAATTACAAAATAAAAAAACGTAATTACAAATTTCAGAAATTATAATTATAATTTTGGTGAAATATTATTATCGTTTTCTTCATATGTGTTTAACTCCTGATTTACACCATTTTACTCTTTGAACAAATGAGAAAACACCCTCAGCATTAAATGATTTAAATTTGCTAATTAGTATAAATTGATCTTGTCATATTCAATAGGTAATTATTCTACTTTTTACAACTTCACACTTCCAATTTATCATTCACTATTTAATCCTCCCTTAAAAACCT
>NZ_BAKF01000065.1 GCF_000614025.1 Prevotella aurantiaca JCM 15754 | reverse complement strand
TATTTTTTATTATAAATTTTTATTTTATAATTAAAGTTTTCTCATCAATCATTATTGTCCTTTACAACCACTATTCTCTCATTGTTCAGAAAGTACGAAATTCGGAAGATTTCCTTGTCCAGTTTATACCAGTATTATTATCTCCCAACTATATTATAATTACTTTTAGGTCGGATTTGTATGTAAAAAATATTCATGCTTTTAAATTCTTTTTTTTGTCATAAAATGTATTGTTTACATAGTGTCTTTACTATATGGAAGATATTGCTAAAAGGTATTGATATGCAGTGTTGACTATCTTCAATTAGTTATATAAAGAACACTTCGTAATACTTAAAGTCGTACAACTTAGTATAAGTATGTTTTTAAAAGTAATTTATATTCGCTTGATGGCCATAGCTTTATGGGCTTAATATCTTGGAATCTTAGCAAATAAAAATTTAATTGTACTTTTTTTTATATTTTCTTGCATAATATTTTTATTTGCTATATCTTTGCTGCCGAAAGAAGAAAACTAACTACAAACATTTAATAGTAAACAATTTAATAATTAACATTTTTAAGTATGAAAGAATTTTTACGTTTAAGAGTTTTAGCAGTAGTACTTTTTGCTGCTTTTGGTGTGTCTAATAGTTTTGCTCAAGGCGACCTTGACGAACAACTCGTTTTCCTTGGTATTACAATGACTAAAGAGAATGGAAACAATCTTGATGCAGAACGCAAATGGGTAAAATCAGGAACTGTAAAATATGATGCCGATACTCGTACTATTACATTAGAGAATGCTCAGATTGTAGTAACTGCAGAAAATTGTCCACAATACCAATCTGAAAGTGGAACTTGGTATCCAGTTATTGGTACATTCCGTTTTTATTGTCCAACCGATAATATTACAGTAAAGTTAATCGGTAAGAACTCTATAACCACAACACAGACAGGTTTTGTTATGCTTACATACCAAGAAGCAGAGAATGTGAATATTGATATGATAGGTGGCGGTAGCCTTTCAATTAACGCAGGTTTAAATGGTATCGACGACAGACATAATGGTACCTTTACCATAAAAGACGTTGATTTGGATATTAAAGCAAAAAGATGTGGTATTTGTGGCGGGTATACAAGTCGTTTAGTTGTTGATAACTCAAATGTATCTTCTGAAGCTCAATATGGTGCAATTTGCTCTTTCAAGAAGTTTAGCATGAAAGGCGTAAAATGTGTTTCTCCAGTTGCTGATCCAAATGCAACAGCAGAAGATGCAGAAGACCCAAATAGCACAAAAACAGTATCATTTGAAAAAGGTGGTGTAACAAATGCGTATGGTACACCATGGGATATCGCTATTTTGCAGCGTGAATCAACTGGCATTGAGTCTAAAACAATCGTAAAAGACAATGCTCAGGTAGTTGCTGTTTATGATGTTTCTGGTCGCTTGCTTAAAGATTTGCAGAAGGGTATCAATATCGTTCGCTACAACGATGGTACAGTAAAGAAAATCGTTAAGTAATGCTGAAACCTATATTTGCATCGAAAAAATATCTTGCTTAGATGTTTTCGTCGGATGTAAAATTTATTTGAAATACTTTAGGAAACTCATACCTTATAAAAGGAATGAGTTTCCTTTGAAGATTTTAGCAAACCTTTTTATTTGTAAACTATAGACCTGGAAAAGTTTTGTCAGGGTTATAGTATAGAATTACTCAGAGCTAAACATGTATCTTATGAAGAAATTATTGCTTTTACTTGTACTCCTTTCAGTGGGCAGTATAGCACAAGGCAATCCTGTAAGTTTGGAGAAAGCACGTCAGATAGCATTAAATTATATCAAAGGGAATAGTGCAAAATCTCCTCGTATGCAGCAAAAGTTGCCGATGTTATTAAAAGTGCGCAATTATCCACCGATGCTTATTTTGTTTTCAATGTAGGCAAAAATAATGGATTTGTCATTGTTGCTGCCGATGACAAGGCTCCAATTGTTCTTGGACATTCTCAACAAGGAACATTCGATGAGAAAAATCTTCCTGATGGAATGAAATGGTGGTTAGAATGTTGCCAACGTTATGTAAAGTATGTTACTGGTAATGAAAGACCAAGAATGCTTACCAAGCTTGAAGATTTGCCAGGCTTAGTTAAAACAAAATGGAATCAAACAAGTCCTTATAACCTTAGGTGTCCTAAATTCGATGAAGGATTTGCTGCAACGGGTTGTGTTGCAACAGCAGCAGCGCAAATTATAAAGTATCATGAATGGCCACAAAATGCAACATCTCTGATTCCAGGTTACGAATCAAAAATGCAGAATTACGAACAAACTCTTCAAGACCTTCAACCAAAGAAATTTAATTGGGGAGCTATGAAAGATAGTTATACTCCTCAAGAAAATGCCGACGAGGTTGCTTGGCTTATGCGTTATGTTGGGCAAGCTGTAAAGATGAATTATTCACCGAAAGAATCTGGTGCTAATGCTTTGGTAGCAGGGTTCAAGGATTATTTTGATTATGCTAATACAGCGCAAGAATTAGAACGCTCGTTGTATACGGAAGCTGAATGGCAACAAAGAATTTATGATGAAATAAAAGCGAAACGTCCAGTGCTGTATACTGGTGGTAAGTTCGATGTTAATTCTGGAATTATTGGTTATCATGCTTTTGTCTGCCATGGTTATAAAGATGGTAAGTTTCTTATAAATTGGGGATGGGGTGGTTTGTCAGATGGCGAATACGATTTATCAGTACTTAATCCATCTATGCAAGGAACTGGTTCTTTCTCTGGTACTAGCGGTTATACCATAAAACAAGCTGTAATTGTTGGTTTGAAACCAAATAAAACAAGTGAGCAGGCTGAAACTCATAGTATCTTTGTGAAAGATATAAAAGATGTACAAGACAAGTATCAGCGTACAAATAATTCTGCTAACTTTGTTATTGATAGAATTGCTTTGAAAGTTTTAGCAAATAATTATACAAAGCAGAAAATAACATTTGGTTGGCAACTCAGAAATGCTCAGAATAAACCAGTAGAAGGAACAGCAATTTTGGGTAAAGTAGATATACTCGATATGCTACCGAATAATCACTTATTCGAATGTGTAAGCAATTCATTGACATTTGGTAAAGACTTGCCTGCTGGAACTTATTATCTTGTCCCAATGTACACAACAGATTCTGATAGTGGAAATGCTTGGACTCCTTGTGTTAATTCAAGTATGTATATTAAACTTGAGGTTGCAGACCAAGAAATGCTTACAACAACTTTCAGCAATAGAAGTGATATTGAATGTAAAGCATTGACACATGATGGACAGGCAGAGGAAAATATCGAAACAAAGCTAACTGCAAAGCTTCTTAATAACGGTATATCAAATACTATAATAGTATATCTTTACGACGCAACAACAGGAAAGAATGCAAATGCTGTTGGTTTGATGATTGATGCTAAGAAAGAACAAGAAGTAACGCTTCCTTATACACCTAAAACACCAGGCAAACATCTTGTAGAGCTCTATGCGGATAATCAAAGAAAAATAAAGATAGGTGCTATAGAAATCAATGTCAAGGAAGGTGTAGAAGCAGAATTAACACAAAGTGGCTTAAAGGTTAAGAACGCCAAAGATAATACTGTCATGGATAAATTCGAATGTGAAGTTACAGTAGAAAATTGGGGCAATAAGACCTATAAGAATAAAATTATAGCTATTCTTACTGACCGTAGTTCTGCTAATATCGAAACACTTGCTCAAGATGTAGAAATAGAAGAAGACGGAAGACAGAAACTAACATTCGCCTTTAGCAAAATGCAAGATGGAGGCGAGTATTGTGTGAAGGTTTATTATATGAATAAAAACCTTCAAACAAGATTGTCTTTAGAATCTCCTATATATTATACTTTCCGTTTGAGCAATGGTATTGAGAATATAGAGAGCGATAATGCTGAAAGCAGAATTGTAACTATCTATCGCATTGATGGTAGTGTTGCGACACGTGTAGAGAAAGATATTTTGAATCAGATATTGAAAGAAATGCCAAATGGTATTTATATCGTGAATGGAAAAAAGTATTTAAACAATTAATCATATAGGAATGTCTAATTTTTAAGAACATACACTATAACATAATTGAAAGCAGTATAGGCTTTTGAGAATAATCTTAAGAGCCCATGACTGCCCAAAATCTAAAAACGAACTATAAACAATGAAACATTTATTTATATCATTACTTGTTGCTTCTGTTTCTATTTCGGCAGTGGCACAAGATATACAATTTACGAAGGCACCTGTTCTTTCAGGAACAGTGGTAAAGGTGAGTCCACAGATAGAAGCTAATCAACGTATTATAAGCGACTTTTATGAAGCTGCAGGAAATGGAGCAGCACCATTTAATAATGGAGAAACCATGATAGGTTCGTATTATCCTCAAGAAATGTTGAAGCCTTTCATAGGTTGTAATATTAAATCTATCAGAGTTCTTGCCAAAGATGTAAGTAGTATTAAAAATGTCTTTATAAAAGAAGGAAGTACTATTGCTGAAGCAACAGAAATTAAAGCAGAAGAACCACTGGGATCATCAATTGGCGATAATTGGTACGAAATTAAGCTGAAAAAAGCGATTGAAATAACAGCAGACACCAAAGGATTTGTCGTTGGATATAATCTGGAAGCTGGTAATCAAGGTAAAATATCTATAGGACGGAATGGCGTAAACTCTTTTATAGGCAATATTTACACATATTTTAGCGCAACAAATGAATGGGTAAATCGTTCTACAAGCCAACCTTTAACATTACCATTGCAATTAGTAGTTGAACCTGCTACAGGGATAACTATGAGTGAAATAGTAGTCAGTCATATAGAATTGCCTCAATATACCGAAGTAGGAAAAGCTATAAAAGTCGATTATTGGTTGAGTAATGCAAGTTCTACACCAGTAAATAACTTTGAGCTTGATGTATTGGTAGATAATAAGCTTATTAAAACGATATCAGTAGACGAAGGTGTTGCAGTTGGTGAAACAAACAAAAAATTCACCATTGCTGAACTACAACCAAATATAACTGAGGCAGGAAAACATAATCTTGTCTTAAAGTTCAAAAAAATAAATGGAAACGAACTGAATAATGTAAAAGGCATTGAGAATAATCACAAAGTGCTTTACTTTAAAAATGTAGTTGCAAGGCAAAAAACACTCGTTGAAGAATTTACTTCTGAACGTTGCATAAATTGTTATCGAGGCATTCAGAATATAAAAGAGCTCAAGAAACGTCAGTCAGATATGGTAGTGGTGGCAGTACATCTCAATGAAAAGACATTTAGAGATGATGTGGCAGCACCCGAAAGTCAGTTTATTAAGCGAATGGCAAATGTCAGTGGAATTCCTTCTTTTGCTTGTAATAGAATTGCTTTTATTTATAATAAACAAGAAACTATAGCAAACCCAAATATTGCTCAGATATCTGAAGAAGCAACACAGGCGATTGATAATTTCTACGATTTTTCAAAGAAAAATACTTGTGTGTTCTCTACTCTTGGTATTGTGAATAAGTACGATAAGGACAGCAAGAAAATAAAAATTACTGTAACAGGAACTGGTGTAGAAAAGGCAAATGAATTGCTCGAAGATTATGCACTCTTTGTTCTTGTTAAAGAAAATAATGTCGATGGCCATCAAGGAAATGAAAATGGAATGCTTGATGACGTAAAACATCAAGATGTTCTTCGTGGATATGTTTCAGATGTAAAGGGTGATAATGATCTTGTATGGAATGGTGATAATTTTACTAAGACTTACGACTTTGCAATACAGAACAATTGGAAACCTGTTGACTTGGAAGTTGTAGCATTTATTGCTCCTAAAGTCAAGGAAATCGGTTTTAATCTTGAGAATTTAGCCGTACAAAATTGTATAAGCGAACCTCTTGCTAATGATGCTAACGCAATAGATAATATACCAACAGATTCAAACGCAAAAGAAATAGGACGATATAATATAAAAGGTCAGCGTATATCAGCACCTCAGAAGGGAATCAATATCGTTAAGTTCTCTAATGGCAAGGTGTTAAAAGAAATTGTTAAGTAACAAATAAAACGCATATAGGCATGCTTTCTCAGAAATGTGAAACATGCCTATATATAACTTTATGAAACGTATGCATGTGTTAATGAAACACCCTGTTTATATAAATGAAAACTGAAATAAAAAGCCATATCTCTATCCTTAAACAGGAATAAGATATGGCTTTTTCTATTTTAATAACCTATTGTGCGATTACTTATATTTTTGAAGAAAGGTAGAAAGTGCATGACGAATAGAGCGTAAACCAAATTCTTCGGTATGCACTTCTTCAAGGTTGAGCCATAAAGCTTCCTCAGCATCATCGTTGGCATGCAATTCTGTTTCGTTATTTACCTTGCAGATAAAGAACGAATCAAGTGTGGGGACTACAAAACCACTATATTCGTATCGGTTGGGAAGAGTAGTAAAAAACTCAAACTCCGTAACATTCAATGCTGTTTCTTCTTTTACTTCGCGAAATAACGCCTCATTTATCGTTTCGCCAATATCGACAAATCCTCCTGGTAAATCAAGCGTTCCCCTTGCAGGAGCTTTTTTACGCCGTAGTGTCAGCAATTGTCCTTTGCTGTTTAGGATAAAAGCAGCAACAGCAGCACTTGGGTTGAGATAGTATTCAAAGCCACAGCGTTTACAATGTTTGCTTTTATCGTCTTGTTCTTCAAAGTTATTACTTCCGCAAATAGGGCAATATTTGAACTTTTCTAATACGTGCATTGTTTTTTACTCTATTAGGTTAGTTGTTAATATAAAGACTATATTCTTAAAAATAGTTTAATGGCAGAATGAATTGTCTGCTACGCTTGCAAATATACTAAAAACTCTAAACATTGAGAATTATTTCACTCTTTTTTATTACTTTTGCGTATAATACATGATTTATGCTCTGTTCTCAGATGATGGGCAGATAATTTTCAGAAATAAAAATAATGAGATTGAGAAAACTTTTTTTGGTAGTAGGATTAGTTGCTACCGCGATGTTTGCAACTGCGCAAAGTAGATTTGATGTAAAGCTTTATAATGGTCGTCCTCCTTATAGCAATGGCGACAATATGGATACAGCGAAAGTGCGTGTATATTTACCAGCAGAGCGAGAAGCTACAGGTAGAGCAGTTATTATTTGTCCTGGTGGTGGTTACAGTTCTTTATCTATGGATACCGAAGGCTACGATTGGGCAGAGTTTTTCCAAAATCAAGGTATTGCAGCTATTGTTTTAAAATATCGCTTGCCAAATGGTAAACCTGAAGTTCCTATTGCCGATGCAGAACAAGCAATGAAGTTAACACGTATGAATGCTTCTTCATGGAAAATAAATCGTGATAATGTCGGTATTATGGGTTTCTCTGCTGGAGGACATTTAGCAGCTATTGTAGCAACAATGTCTAAGGGAGATGCAAAGCCAAATTTCCAAATTTTATTCTATCCAGTTATTTCTATGATGGAAGGTTATGGCCACGATGGTAGTTTTCACAGCTTATTAGGCAAACACCCTGGTAAGAGCGACCAAAAAAAGTATAGTGCCGATATGAATGTTAATAGAATGACTCCTCGCGCTTTTATTGCACTTAGCGACGATGACGATACAGTGCCGCCAGCAAATGGAGTAAACTATTATACTGAACTTTATAGAAACGATATCCGTGCGTCACTCCATGTATATCCTGGTGGTGGTCATGGTTGGGGAAGTAAGATAGGTTTCCGTTATCATGAAGAAATGATGATGGACTTGAAGGCATGGTTGAGAAGTTTTTAATTTAAAAATTTCTGATTACGTACAAGTGTAAAAAAAAACGAATATTTTTTTTAAAAGTTTAAAATAAAAGTAGTACCTTTGCACCTATCAAGAAATTATAAATTAAAGTAACTATCTAAGCAATGAAAAAGAAAACCATTTTGTTAGCACTTTTATTATTAAGTGTGCTTACTGCAAATGCGCAAGAAGAAAGAGTGCGCGACAAAAGTGTATATCTCGAATTTTTCGGTCCTTCACTTGGTGTGGGCGTAAGTTATGATGCACGTTTCAGCAAAACTTCTAAATGGGGGTACCATGCAGGTTTTGGATTTGCTTATTCTCATGAATCAAGTCCATTCGGAAATTCTTCTTCACGTGTTTATTCCATACCATTAGGTGTAACTTATCTTTTCGGAAATCAAAAGCATAACTTAGAACTTGGTGCAGGTGTGAGTGTTGGAATCAATAATGACACACATAGAGTGGGAGAAGATGTAATAGTCGAACCTTACAATCCTCAGTCTCAATATACGAGAACTAAGTTAGTAGAGGAAAATAAATTTTTAATGTTCACTTATTCAAGCGTTGGTTATCGCTTTACGTCAAAGAAAGGTTTTCAACTTCGTTTAGGAATTACTCCTACAATACCATTAGTTAATCGTGATTTCTTTGATGCTAAGGTAGCATTTATGCCATACATAAGTTTTGGTAAAGCCTTTTAGTATTTTTGTACTCTACAAATATCAATTTTACATACTAACAGGGCCTGTTTTGTGTAGCAAAACAGGCCCTGTTAGTATGTAGTAGAAGGAAGATAATTATTGAGGAGAAAAAATATAATAATAAACAACAAAAACTTTCATTATAATTTTTAAATTTTATAATTATAATTTTTAATT
>NZ_BAKF01000066.1 GCF_000614025.1 Prevotella aurantiaca JCM 15754 | reverse complement strand
ACCCATACCTATCCACACCTCCTTGTAGAGTCGGCTGGGGTCATTGTTCTGGTTAATGGAGAGTATCTGGCTCTTTTCCTTTTCCGAAAGACCGAGCATCGCCTGTATACCATCGAACTTGGTCATATACTTGCGCTGATCGAGCAGTATCTTGCAGTCGGAGTTGTTGATGATACTCTCCTTGACTATGGGAGACTGAATGATGTCGTCTACCTCCTGCGTTACGACAATGGCTTCCCCGAAATACTTTCTCACCGTCTTATAAAGATACTTGATGTAATCTGCCATGTTTGCCGAAGCTATGGCTTTCCATGCTTCCTCAATGAGTATCATCTTGCGGATACCTTTTAATCGGCGCATTTTGTTGATAAAAGCCTCCATGATGATAATCGTTACCACAGGAAAGAGGTCCTTGTTATCCTTTACTTGATCGATTTCAAAGACGATGAAGCGTTTAGAGAGTAGGTCAATGTTCTTGTCCGAGTTCAGCAGGAAATCATAACGACCGCCACGATAGTATTGCTTCAATGTCGTAAGGAGATTATTGATATTGAAGTCCGAGAGCGTTACCTTGATGTCTCGCTTTTCCATATCCTTTCGGTACACGTCTCGTAGATACTCATAGAAGGTATTAAAGCAGGGTGTAACGCTGTGGTCAGCACATATAAGCTCGATATAGGAGTTGACGGCAGAACCAAGTTCGCCTGCCTCGGTCTTTGTGATATGCTCATCTGCACTTTTCCAAAGAGTAAGCAGTAGCGTGCAGATACTCTCCCTTTTTTCTACATCGAAGAAGTAATCATCCGTATAGAAGGGGTTGAAGGATATTGGACTTTCATTGGTATAGGTGAAATACACGCCGTCCTCACCCTTGGTCTTGCGGTGGATAAGTTCACATAAGCCTGATATGAGTTACCCGTATCAACCAAGAGGACGTGCGCCCCCTGCTCGTAATACTGGCGTACCATGTGGTTGGTAAAGAAAGACTTGCCACTACCCGAAGGGCCCAAGATAAACTTGTTACGGTTGGTGATGATTCCCTTTTTCATCGGTAAATCCGATATATCCAAGTGGACGGGCTTTCCTGAAAGGCGGTCTGCCATCTTGATACCGAAGGGAGAGAGCGAGTCCTTGTAGTTCGTCTCTGCCGTGAAGAAGCAGAGGGCAGGCTCGATGAAAGTATAGAACGACTCTTCTGCCGGAAAGTCTGCCGCATTGCCGGGAATGCCCGCCCAGTAGAGCGTTGCTGCATCAATGGTATTGTGACGTGGGTGGCATTCCATAAGAGCAAGTGCAGAGCCCACGTCATTCTTAATCTGGCGAAGTTCCTCCTTATCGCTGCTCCATGCCAGTACGTTGAAGTGGGCACGGATGGAGGTCAGTCCCTGTGAGTGGGCAATATTGAGATACTCCTGTATCCATTCCTCGTTGATTTGGTTGCTACGGCTATAGCGTGCCAGCGAGTGCATGTTTCTTGCCTGCTTCTCAAAGCGTTCCAAGTTGGCGTCGCTATCCTCGATAAAGAGGTACTGGTTATAGATATGGTTGCAGGGTAGCATCAACCCTACTGGCGAGGCAAAGGACAACCTGCAATCCGAGCGGTCGGTGGACAGTCGCTCATATCGGCTGTCCGTGCTGACCGTTGTCGGTAGGTCGTCCGTGTCGGAGAGTGTATGCAGACAAAGCATATTGTCGCCCACACGCACAAGGTCTGCGCCCAGACGGATGTCCTCCAAAGACGCATGCCCTTCTTCAGATAAAGAGAAATACCTGTCGAGTAGTCCTCCTTTTTCATTTGTGCCAACCAACTCTTCCTCTGTCATGCGGACAATCCTTATCTGCTCGGTATCGTTGATGATACGCTCGAACTGGTCTACAGCTTCCATGAACTTCATCACTTCGTCCTTGTTGGTGATTTCCTTGGGCAATAGATGTCCACGGCAGAGCGAAGAGAAGTTGCTCTGCTGTGCCATACGCTGCTTGTTCGTCTTGGTAAGGAAGAGATAGACTGAGTGGTGGAGATACGGACGTTCGTTGAAATGCCGTTCAGAGGAACGGGCAAGGAAGCTTAGTCCGCCATCAGAGAGCTTTCCTTGATACTCCTCCTTAATGAACCAGTCCTGCTTGTGTACGATGCTGTAATTGGGTAGCACCTTGATTGCCTTATGCCAGGCAGAGTGCATTGCTTCGTATTCTATAGAAGTGACGGTAAAGAGTTCGGGCAGCTCCACACGGAAAGCTACCGTGATGTCAGCATCCTTGCTCACCATGCATCCCTGCTCGATGGAGAGCAGCGGGAACTTTGATTCAAGAGTCGTTATCTTGCTTTTATTTCTCATTTCTTTGCTTTCTTTGGTTGAAGGTTACGGATAAGGTGGCAGACCGTACGGCGGTTCACAAGGTAGCGTGGGTGCATACGCACTGCTCCTTTCTTCATTAGCCCATATTGCCCGTACTTTCTATTCATGGTGAACGTTTGCCATACCACAAAGCTGGCACCCACTACGCCTATGATAAGACAGGTAACTTGGCTGACTCCACAGAGATAGAGAATGACCACGAGAATGAAGACTGCCAGCAAGCCTCCTGCAAAGAGGAAGAGGTACTGCGCCTTCAAGCCCTTGAACTCTACCGTCCGGCCTACACCCTTGTTGATTTCAAATGCTGCCATCGCCTTACAGGAAGAAACTTCTCAAGATAGTGGCTGCCACAATGAGGAAGATACACGCACCGAACCAAGAGGCTGCGGTCTTGCTCGTATCGGGGTCACCACTTGAGAACTTGTTGTACACTTTAATGCCTCCAATCAACCCCACTACCGCCCCTACGGCATAAATGAGTTTCGTGCCGGGATCGAAGTAGGAGGTTACCATTTTTGTAGCTTCATTGATACCGGCAATACCATTGCCTTGTGCGTATGCTCCTATGGTGGCAGTCATCAGCAGGAGCATCATCAGTGTAATTTTTTTGTTCATTTGTATGTTATAATTTTAAGTGTGATAAAATTGCTTGTTCTTAAAAGGAAGGGGAAAGAGAGGCACATTTTCATGTGGAAACCTTGTAGCTGTTAATGAGCCGTTTTCTTTTCCCGCTTCCATCGTTGATTGTTTACAGATAATATGAAAGAGGCTTGTCGTCGTCATTATCGGATGAAGTGTCAGAAGCGCTTGAATCTGCCGGTATTGAGTTTTGAGAAAACGACATTGCTTGTTGCTCGCTTTGTTCTTCCGCTTTACGGATTTTCTCCAATAGCGAAGTTTGCTCACCCTGCATCTTGGCGATGTTCTCCTTGTACTTATCCAATAGATCTGAGTCTTGAAGCTGCCGAATGGTCTCTTTGACTTCTTTCTCATCAGCCTCCTCACAGTTCTTTGCCCATTTTTGCAGGCGGACTAAGTCACGTGCGAGGACGGACTGCCCTGACATCTCGGTTTCGTCCGATGTGGGCTCAATGGGCAGAATTAATTCCTCACGGGCGACCTCATCCTCATCAACTCGCTCCATCTCGAAATCAACGTCCATCTCGTTGTCCTCTTCCTTCATGTCCTCTTTCTTTTCGGAGTTCTGAGGTGCAAAATTATTACTATTCTGCTCTGAATTTTCAGATGAAGAAGCAGAGGGAACTTGTGGGATAATAGGGGAAATGGAACGGCTTTTGCCAATCAGTACAAACTCGGCTTGAGCTTGATCTTCTTTTCCTTCTCCTTTTTGTCCGTCTTTTTCCTTCGTCGCTTCATTCTCCTTAGTCTGCTCATTGCCCTTTTTATTTTTCTTGATAAGGATGCCATACGGAGATACATACCGCATATAGAAGTACAGGATACTCAGCATTATCCAAATGATGATGAGTATCAGTATAAAACTGAAAAGTATTGTTTCCATCATAGTGTTATTGTTGTCTTGCGTCTTTGTTTTGCTGCCGCACTGTTGAGCAATTCCAAATGTTCACGCAGGTGTTCCCTAAGAATGTTGTCTATATATGCGGCTATGGAAACACGCTCCCCCAAGTCCTGCAACACGTTGCGCAGGTTCTGTAGCGTTTCCAGATTAATGGAGAAGGCTGTCCGCATTTGGGAGCGGACAGGATGAAAGTACAGGGAACGGTAGTCCTCTATGGAAAGGGAGGACACGCCGGGCTTTTCCATTCTCGGCTTCCTTTCCCGTTTCTGTTCCGTGTTCCCCGTTTCCTCTCTTTCTATTTCATCTACCGGTTTTTCTTTTGCTGTTTTCGTTTCTTTCGTCTCTTCTAAATTATTGTCTTCCTTCCCTGATGTTGCAGGGGAGGACTCAGTATCCTCGGAAGGTCGAAGGAGTTTGGTATCGTGACAGGTTTTACCACGACATTGTCCTCTGCCATTTTCTTCAGCTTGTTTTCCAGCTGTTGCTTTCTTTCCTCAATCGTTGCCATTTTCTGTTTTCGTTTTTAGGTTGAGACGTTGAATTATCTCATTGACGAGTTCGTCCAGCCCTGTACCCATTCGTAATCCCCTTGCAGGAGGCTGATAGGTAGAGCGGAACACTCCGCGCAGTCCGTATGTGGAAAGTTCGTGAGAGAAGCGGTGCGTGGCATATACATAGCCGGGCAGGAGCGTGAGTTCGTATTCATGGATGAGCTTTGTATATTCATCGATGATGATGTTCCTTACTCTTCTGTCCACCTTGTTCCAGAACAGGATAATGTCCTTTATCCGAGAGTCGGACATCGAAACTCCAATCTCCGTGATAGTCTTGGCGTATGCCAGACATGAAACCAGCGACTGAATGTCGGCTTCAATCGGAGAAAGGATATAGTCCATCTGAAGGGACAGTTCCATCAGTTCGGTTGTTCCGGCATGTCCCGGGAAATCAAATATAACCAACTGGTACTTCTCGTTGCTGATTCCGTCGATTTTACTTCGTGCAGTCCTGACGGCTTCCTTGGGTGCAGACTTGTAAATTCTGTATGCTTTTTTGCCGAGATGATGAAAGTACTCCTGCATGGATTTGGAAAGCTCTTCGCTCTCCTGAACGATACTTTTCTCACGTTCCCTCAGTTTGTAGAAAGAGTCTTGCGACAGGTCGCAGTCTATCACGAAGAGGTTGATGCCTTGTTCGTAGTACAATATGCTGCTTACGATTTCGGCAAGAGTACTTTTTCCCACTCCTCCCTTTTGGGAAGAGAAGCCCAGAAAAAGGGGGCGTTGTTGTTTGTTCTCCATAATGATAATTTCTTAGTTCATATTATTTGTCTATTTGATGTTTGGATATTCTCTCATTATTAAGAGTCATCAGCAGACAGTTTGCTCTGACTGCGTATGGTTCGGGCGATAGTCCAAAAGGACGATTTCAAGTTCTTACAATTTGTTGTATTGACAATAGTTTGTCATGACAATAAATTGTTATGAATATGTATTGTTCCTTCTTGTCATCTTTGGTGCAAGCAGGCGGTAATATGATATATCTTTTGCTTGTGTTATCATACCATTGTTCGCTCGTTCTGACTGCAAAATAAATGATATTTCTGCTGATTTTATTACAGCGAGGAAGTGCAGGGAAATACGAGGAAAAAGAGTGAATATCGCTGATAATGAGATATTTGAAAATCTGCCGTAACTTTGCAGGCGAGAATAATACATGGAGGTAACGTCCCGAAGCAGACACCCCAAAAGGGTGGATACTTCAATCGTATCAACTCTTAATATTGGCAAGGTGTGTCTTTGTCCGACAAACTTCGTTTCTGCCGACAAAGACCCTTGCCCCAAAGGGGAGATAAATTACTCCAAAGTCGTACTTATAATGAGGAAAGACAATGAATGACAGGATTGAACGATGGGACAGATGGGACACCCGTCTTCCCAACCCCAAAGACCAGCAGCGAGCGATTGATTTGTTTCAGCGTTCAGGGGCGCAGACCAAGTCGGATTTTGTGCGTGGGCGTATTCTCGGAGAGAGTTTCAAGGTTATCATGGTGGACAAGTCCGCTGTGGAGTATTACCGAAAACTCTCCGAACTGACGGCACAAATCCATAAGATTGGCGTGCTGTATAACCAAATCGTGCGTGCCATCAACAGCTACCATAGTGTAAAAACTGCACAGATTATGCTTGAAAAATTAGAAAATTTGTCGGCTCAAATCATCGCCTTGCAGGAGCAGGCTATCAGTCTTACCATAGATTACCGCAAAAGATGATTGCGAAGATTTCAAGTACAGAGAACCTTGGAGGAGTACTCGGCTACAACTTCAAAAAGGTGGAGAAAGGGGAAGCAAGCATTCTCCTTGCCGCTGAATTGTATCAGGACAAAGAGGGAAATTATACGATGGCAGAGGTGTTTGCCGATATGCAAGCACTTATTCCAGAGAAATGCCGAACAAAAAAGATGGTGTTCCATTGCTCCCTCAATCCGCATCCAGACGAGAAACTATCCGATGAAACACTTATGCAGATTGCAAGAGAGTATATGGAAACTCTCGGCTACGGAAAACAACCCTACATCGTGTTCAAGCACAACGACATCGCCCGTGAGCATATACACATTGTATCGCTTCGGGTGGATAGTGAAGGAAAGAAAATCAACGATAAATTTGAAAAGCGAAGGAGCAAGCAGATTACTGATACCTTGGAAAGGAAGTACAATCTTATTCCGAGTTCAAAGGTCAGCAATAAGGAGGAAGTAGAAACGCCCAAGGTGGACATAAGTAAGGAAAATATTAAGGAGCAGGTGGCAAGTACCCTTCGCATGGTGCTGAAACATTATAAGTTCTGTTCATTAGGAGAACTGAATGCCATTCTTTCCCGATACCATCTTGCAGTAGAAGAAGTGAAGACGGAGTTTCGGGGAAAGAAGTATGACGGACTGGTTTATGTTCCAACTGATGATAAGGGCGACAAGGTAGGCACACCCATCCATGCCTCGGACATCGGTCGTGGTGTGGGCTATACTGCCGTACAGAACAGGATGCAGAAGTCCAAACAAGCTATCAAGCCATTGATATCAATCATAAGGTACAGGGTGTTACAAACAATGCGTACCTCTCCAAAGACAGAGGAAGAACTTCGGCAAAGACTGGAAGAACAAGGCTTGCGTGTGTTTATCCGAAAGAACGAAAGCGGGCGAATATATGGCATCACGTTCATTGACGACAAGGAGGGCATTGCGCTTAATGGCTCCCGATTGGGTAAGGGATATGCCGCTAACGTATTCTATGGCTATTTCTCCAATCCAACACATAATCCATTCTTAGATGAAACGCTGTATGGCAGTCTGTCTGCCCGTTTGGATCAATCTGCAACCGTTCACCCTTCGCAGCTAAATACGGAGGAAAGCGACAACCTTATCGATGAACTTATCGAGGATATGGCAGATGGTTCTTTCCTATCTACGGGCAACGATGATTGGAAAGAAGCTGCATGGCAGCGTAAGCTCCGAAAATTAAGTAAGGTAAAACTTAGACGAAGAAAACATTAAATAAACGAGTATTTCTATCTCCTCTTCGGAGGGGTCGGGGGAAACTTTAAAACAATACGATTATGGCACAAGAAGATGATTTAAGAGCATTAGGTAAGGTTATGGACTTTATGAGGGGCATATCAGTGATATTCCTCCTCGTTAACTGTTATTGGTTCTGTTACGAGGCATTTCATGTCTGGGGTTTTACGCTTGGCATCATTGATAAAATTCTAATGAACTTCCAACGTACCACAGGCTTGTTCTCGTCCATCCTCTGGACGAAACTCTTTTGTGTGGTATTCCTTGCCCTTTCTTGCTTGGGGACAAAAGGAGTGAAAGAAGAGAAAATCACATGGACAAGGATTTGGACGGTGCTTTTCTCAGGCTTTGTCTTTTTCTTTCTCAATTGGTGGCTATTGGTATTGCCCATCGGTAAGATCGGGGCAGCTTCGCTCTACATCTTCACGCTTTCCGTTGGCTATATCTGCCTGCTGATGGGTGGCGTATGGATGAGCGACTATTGAAGAATAATTTAATGGACGATGTTTTCAACACAGAGAACGAGAGTTTCATGCAGGAAACTCGGTTGATGGAGAATGAATACTCGGTCAATCTTCCTACACGCTTCTACTATAAGAAGAAGTGGAATAAGGGCTGGATTAACGTGGTCAATCCCTTCCGTGCCTCAATGGTGCTTGGAACACCGGGGTCGGGTAAGTCCTACGCTATCGTGAACAATTACATCAAGCAGCAGATAGAGAAAGGCTTTGCCATGTACATCTACGACTATAAATTTCCCGACCTTTCAGAGATAGC
>NZ_BAKF01000067.1 GCF_000614025.1 Prevotella aurantiaca JCM 15754 | reverse complement strand
TAGTCGTCTAAAATACCATCTCCGTTGTAGTCTTTACCACTATCTTTGTAAACTTGACCAGCCTTTGAGTTGGTAGAAGGATAGTATTGTATAGCGCGGCTCTTGTCTTTTCTCCAGAAATGTTGCCATTCATAACCCGCCATTATGTCAAAATGGTTCTTTGCAGCATCTTTAAAATCATGATAGTACTGTGCGTATCCGTTGATTGTGAGGTTTCGCTTCAACTGTTTGCTCCAACCATTGTAACCATAATAAGAAGCCAATGGAGAAGTTGGTGCGATATCTGTATCCTGCTGTCCTTGTGCAATGTCAGCACCAGCAGTAACGTGCAAGCGCAAATCTTCAAATCCGTGGACCTTATAATCGAACTCCGCGTTTGCAATAACGTCGCGGCTGCGAGAGCGATCGTCCTTTAAATTCAATATAGCTACAGGGTTCTTTGTTGCCAAAGAGTTCAATGTAGTAGCCATGTTGGGTCTTCGTTTGTAGCAAGACCAGCACCACGCCATTCGAAATAGTTACCAAAGTTAGCAGCATCAGCTGATGTATAGTCGTAAACACTTTGAGAAGGGTCGAAAGATACAGCAGCACCAATAGCAGCACCATCAGCAAAGCGATTCTTTGCAAACATACCTTTCACGTTAAAGTTCATGGTTAAGTGGTTATCCAATAATGATGGATTTAAGTTAACAGAAGCAGTATAACGCTCAAAGTTAGATGTTTTCAAGATACCTTGGTTATTTGTATAACCTGCAGATATACGGAAAGGCAATGAATTAGCACTATTACCAACTGAACCAGTTATGGTAATATTATGGTCTTGAGCCCATGCTGTACGATAAATCTCGTTTTGCCAATCTGTATTAGCGGTGCCAAGTGCAGCCACTTGCTTGCTACCTGCACCAAACATATCGGTAATGAATTTACGATATTGGTCGCCATTCATAACATCAATTGTCTTTTTCTTAATGCTAGCAGTTACACTACCACCATACGAAACAGCGATAGGTTGGTTTGCACGACCTTTCTTTGTTGTAATAATGATAACGCCATTAGAACCACGAGAACCATAGATAGCTGTTGCAGAAGCATCTTTCAATACGTTGAAGCTTTCAATATCCTGTGGATTCACCATAGAAAGAGGGTTTGCCATACCCTTTATACCAGTATTATCCATTGCAACACCATCAATAACGATAAGCGGATTGTTAGATGCATTCAAAGAAGAACCACCACGAATACGAATCTGTGCGCCACCACCAGGAGTACCGCCATCGCTTGTTACGTTCACACCAGCCATCTTACCTTGCATCATGTCCTGTGCGTTAACCACAAGACCCTTGTTTTTTGTGTCCGGTTTCATTGCGAGAACTGATCCTGTAAGGTCGCTCTTTTTCACAGCACCATAACCGATCACTACAACTTCTTGCATTTGTTGTGCACCATTTGGCTGAAGAACAACCACCATTCCATCCTTCGCAGCAACTTGCTGCTTAATGTAACCGATGTAAGAAATAGTTAGTTGAGTACCTGGTGAAACATTGAGCTCAAAGTTGCCATCAAGGTCAGTTTGCGCACCATTTGAAGTTCCTGTAATAAGAACTGTTGCACTAATAATAGGTTCGCCAGAAGCATCTTGTACGATACCTTTGATTGTTGATTGTGCAAACGCACTGATAGACAGGAATAGACCCAAAACTAGCGTCATTATCCTGACAGGGATTTTGCTTTTTACCTGCGTCATCGTTTTATTGTTAAAGTATTAATATTGAGTAAATTATTATCTCTGTAATAGGCCAATATGGCTTTCTTTTTACCTTTAAAATATAGGGCTTATTGTTGCAAAGATAGGCCGATAATTTTATATTAGCACTTTTTGGTTGTTAAAAACATAAATTAAAATGTGCAAACGATTGCATCATCAATATGGAAATAAAATCTTGACTTGTGTCAAACATTAATGTAAATATATGTATTTTTGCCATAGAAATAGTAAAATCAGAAACAAATCTCACCTGAATATGATGAAAAGTGGAACTGTAACGATGAAAGATATTGCGCGGGAGCTTGGTGTTTCCGTTGCAACTGTTTCACGTGCATTAAAGGATAGTCCACGTATTTCTGCTGAAAAGCGAGAAGAAATAAAGCGTTATGCCCGTGAACATAACTTTACTCCAAACCTAATAGCCGAAGCGTTGCGCAAAAGTAAAGTGCAACCATTAAAAATTATAGGAGTAATTGTGCCACAGTTTACGCACTATTACTTTTCATCTATATTAGCAGGTATCGAAGAAGAGGCCTCTGCTCGTGGCTATCAGCTAATGGTTGCACAAAGCGACGAGCGCTATGAACGCGAAGTAGAGATATGCAGATCGTTCTACGAGAACAAGGTTTGTGGTGTAATTGTATCGCAAGCAAAGAACACAACAAAGTTCGATCACTTTAAATTCCTTGTAGACCAACACGTTCCGCTCGTATTTTACGATCGCGTAAGCATTGGTGTTAATGCCAGTCGTGTGGTTATTGACGATTATATGGGAGCGTTTGCAGCAGTTAACTATCTCATAAACACTGGCTGCAAACGTATCGCTTACTACGGAATGTCCTTAAATTTGGAAATCGGGAAGAATCGTTTTAATGGTTATCAAGACGCTTTGCTGAAACACGGAATACAGCCCGACGAACAGCTTATTCGTATGTGTGACAACCGTAGCGATGCGGAATCAATCACCCCCGATCTCATGAACATTCAGAATCCGCCTGACGCTTTCTTTGCCGTAAACGATGAAACGGCTCTCGGTGTTCTCTATTCGTGCAAACGAATGGGCTTGAGAATTCCCGCAGATATTTCTATCTGCGGTTTTACCAATGGCGTTCACGCAATGTCGTGTGACCCTATGCTGACAACAGTTGAGCAACGCGGAACACGTGTTGGAGAAGAGGCTGCAAGCATATTGATAGACAAAGTGGAAGGAGCACTGCCTATCAACTCTATCGAAAAGCGCATTGTGAGAACACGACTTATTGTCAGAGGTACAACAAGATAATAGTATATAACAAATCAACAACAAATAAATAAACAGCAACTTACACACTTTCAACTATGGATACAGAATTAAAGACTCGCCCCAACAAAAGTTTTTGGCAGCTTTGGAACCTTAGTTTTGGTTTCTTCGGCGTGCAAATAGCTTACGCTTTACAAAGTGCGAACATCTCACGCATATTCGCTACATTAGGAGCAGACCCACATAACCTAAGTTATTTTTGGATTTTACCACCACTGATGGGTATCCTTGTGCAACCGATTGTAGGAACTTTGTCTGACAAGACATGGACTCGCTTTGGACGCCGCATACCTTATTTGTTTGTGGGCGCATTTGTTGCCACCATCGTTATGTGTCTTTTGCCCAACTCTGGTTCGTTCGGTATGGCTGTTTCTACGGCTATGGTGTTCGGCTTAATCGCCTTGATGTTTCTCGATACGAGTATCAACATGGCGATGCAACCTTTTAAAATGCTTGTTGGCGACGAGGTAAACGAAAAGCAAAAGGGCTTGGCCTACTCTATCCAAAGCTTCCTTTGCAACGCTGGTTCGCTCGTTGGCTATGCGTTTCCTTTTATCTTTGCGGCTATAGGTGTTTCGGGAATAGCACCGAAAGGTATAATTCCTGACTCGGTAATTTACTCGTTCTACATTGGAGCTGCAATTCTTATGTTGTGCGTTCTATACACTACGATGATGGTAAAGGAGATGCCTCCGAAGGAATATGCAGAGTATCATAACCTTAACGAGGCTGCAAACGAATCGAAATCTAATTGGATACATCTTCTAAAAAATGCACCTTCAACTTTTTGGAAGGTGGGTTTGGTTCAATTCTTCTCTTGGTTTGCCTTCATGTATATGTGGACTTACACTAACGGAACAATAGCTCCGAACTGCTTTGGTGTGGACATGAACGCCATCAATGCCACTGCAACGGAAAACTACCAAAAGGCTGGCGACTGGGTAGGTATTCTCTTTGCCGTTCAAGCTATAGGCTCGGTGCTTTGGGCTATGGTATTGCCAACCTTTAAAAATCGAAAGTTTGCTTATGCACTTTCGCTCATCTTGGGTGGTATTGGTTTTGTTATGGCTCCTTTCATTCACGACCAATACGTTATGTTCGTACCTTTCGTACTCATCGGTTGTGCTTGGTCTGCTATTCTTGCCATGCCTTTCACTTTCGTTACCAATGCTCTTGAAGGTTACGGACACATGGGTGCTTACCTCGGTTTGTTCAACGGAACCATTTGTATACCGCAGATTGTTGCAGCTGCCCTTGGCGGTGTTATTCTGCACCTTGTAGGTTCTGTGCAAAGCAATATGCTGATTGTAGCAGGTGTTGCCCTATTTGCTGGCGCACTATCGGTAACGATTATCAAGGACAAACAGAAGGTATAACCTTTTCATACTATAATATAGGCGGCATCGCCTGTACAGATTTGCTAAACAACATAGTCTGTATTCTTAGCGCAAAATTATTGCATTGAGAATACAGACTATGTTGCATAAAGAACGTTCACTACAATTTGAGTCTATATTATCATTCTGAATAGCTTTATAGAAAAGCTAAAATAAAGAGTAATTTTCTCGATTCCGTTTTGTAAAGAAAATTACAATGAAAAACAATAATAATTGTTTCGCTTTGCAATAGTGCCTATATTGCGAGACAAAAGCGCCTGTTTTGCTCGGTAAAATAGGCGCTTTTGCAATGCAAAACAACCTCTATTATAATGCATTGATAATAAAAGTGTTACGCCACAATACTTGTTATCCGAAATCTTTACATTGCTTTTTCTTTCTTACCCTATATATAATAATGAATGTGTATCGCTAAAATTCAAATTCTACCAAACAACTATTTTTAATTAAACAAAGTTATACGTTTGTTTTGGTTTTTTAGTTTTGTTTCATTATCTTTGTACGGAGTTCCTAACTAAAAGTTTTCTTATTTATTCACGATAATAGTATCCTTTCGTTGTTTATGAAGCCAAAAGCATTGACCCGTTTCATCAAAATTAATAGAAGAATGTGGGCAGTTGTTGTCTTGTTAATGGTAACATCAGCTATTCTACATGCGCAAACCGATACGCAAATGCGTAAGCGAAACTTTTTCAACTGGGCTTTAGGCGTAGGTCATAATGCAGCTGACTCGTCGCGTTGGCGTAGTGTAAACGTCGGCATATTCTCCGCTGTGGATACGCTACATGGTCTTCAGATAGGCGGAATAAGCAGTATCACCGAACAAGAGATGAAGGGTGTGGGCATCGCAGGACTATTTACAGCTGGTGGCGGACGCCTTAAAGGTGTGCAAACATCGTTAGGAATGAATGTATTTGGAGGTAAAATGCGTGGCTGGCAAGTGGCAGGCATCTCCAATGTAGCGCGTTATATAGACGGAGTTCAGCTGTCTGGATTTGCCAATATTACCGAATCGTCCTTCCGAGGACTGCAATTCAGCCCTTTTACGAATATTGCTATGGGAGTGAAAAAGGGTGCACAGATAGGCGGATTGGCCAATATTGCATCGGGAACAATGCGCGGTTTGCAGTTGGGAACCTACAATTACGCTGACACACTAACTGGTTTACAGATTGGATTGCTCAATATTGCGTTGAAACAACCTAAGGGTATGCAGATTGGCATTATCAATTACAGTCGCGACACATTGACAAACAAGATTGGATTGGTGAACATTGGACCGCAAACAAAGATAGATGTATTGGCTTACTGGAGCAATGTAGCCACCGTAAATATGGCTTTACGCTTCAGAAACCGAAACACTTACTCGCTACTTTCCTTAGGAACACACTACATGGGCTTCGATAACGACTTTTCAGGTGCACTGACTTACCGAATAGGTCGCTATAAAACACTATCGCCCAAGTGGATGTTGAGCGGTGATTTAGGCTTTTCGCACATAGAAACATTCGAGAAAGAGTCTTCCAATAAGCCTAAACGACTCTACTCTTTACAGGGTCGTATCAACTTAGACTATCGTATAAACAATCAATTAGGCGCATTCGTTTCAACTGGAGTTGGTACTACACATTACTACGGAGGACACAACCTTTATAGAAATAAGGTACTTTTGGAGGCAGGATTGGCCATGCGCTTTAAGCCAGAGAGTACGCATTCGTATGGCGGGACAATGGGTTCTACCGAACAGAGCATAGCAAAACGATACAAAATATTAATGGAAAACGACTCGGCTTTGCACATTCATAACCTCCAATATGCCAACAACGACCCTAATGAACAAAAAAAACGACCTTGGTTAGCGGCAGTTCAAGCAACGGGAATCAACGCTCTTGTGCATAGCTTTGATAGGTTTGTGCTGAAACGTGACTTTGCTAAAGTTTACTTTAGGCATATTGTTGACAACTTTAAAGAAGGCTTTGTATGGGATAACGATAAGTTTTCTACCAACTTGTTTGCCCACCCTTATCATGGTAATTTGTATTTTAATTCAGCACGTTCCCACAATCTGTCGTTCTGGCAATCAGCACCTTACGCCTTGGGAGGCTCGCTAATGTGGGAGTTTATGGGCGAAACAGAGCCACCAGCTATTAACGATGTCATGGCAACAACAATGGGAGGAATATGCTTTGGCGAAATTACGCACCGCATATCACGCCTGTTACTGAACGATAGAAGCAGAGGGTTCCGTCGCTTCCTAAGAGAGTTTGGTGCTACAATCATTGACCCTATGAACGGATTAGACCGAATTTTAACGGGCAAAGCATGGCGTGTGAAGAATCAATACTACAAATATCACGATTACGAAGCACTGCCAATAGATTTCTCTATCTCGCTTGGAGCTCGCTATTTAGCTGATAACGGTGCCATGTTTCGTGGCGACCACAATATGTTTCTAAACTTCTTCTTGGAATATGGCGACCCTTTGAACGAAGAAACCAGCAAGCCTTACGACTTTTTTTCGCTGGAAACAACAATAGGAGTAGTTGGAGAACAATCTTCTATAAACGCTATTCACATGCTGGGACGCTTGTGGGCTGCACCCGTTTTCACAGGAAAGAACTTTAAAGCACAGGTTGGTATCTTCCAACACTTTAACTATTACAATTCAAAACCTGTAAAAGAAGGTAGCAATCAAATTCCTTATCGCATCTCGGAAGCTGCCAGTCTTGGACCGGGTGTGCTAATTTCGTTCCTCAACATGGGTGGTTTAGCGAAGTTGGAACAACGCGTTTTTCTATCGGGAATATTACTTGGAGGTACAAAAAGCGATTATTATAATGTGATAGACCGCGATTACAACATGGGCTCGGGATTCTCTGTGAAGACAAAAACCTTTATGGAGTTCCGCAAATTAGGACGTTTCATCATGCATGCTGACTTCTATCACCTCTATACATGGAAGGGGTACGACGAGGATAAACTTGGAACCATCGACCCTTTATATTTGAATGCACAAGGAGATAAGGGCAATTCCGACTTATTTGTGCTGAAACCAATATGGGAATTCGACCTCAATAAACGTATGAGCGCCATGATTTCCAGTTCTTATTATATAAGGAACACGCGATACTATTACCATAAAAAGGTTCATGCAGAAACCTTTGAAGTGAAACTAGGCATTGCTTATCACTTCTAATCTGACTGCACTTTATTGTTCAAAGAAATAATAAGCTGATGCAAAGATAAAGGTTTTACAATACCTAACTATGTTAATAATATTTAATACAAATACTTTCACGCGGCTACACATTTCGTAGCTGATAAAAAATGAGTAATTTTGCAGACCGATTATTTCGAGGGTGAACTTAGAGCTCTCAGCACGTTGTGTGTTAATAGTGCCGCTTTTGGCCGGGCTGCATGGTTAGTGAATCCAACGAGCAAGAATTAAAAACGTTTTTAGTAGTAAAATTTTAAAAATTTAAAAAATTGAAACACATTTAAGTTATTAAAGTAACTAA
>NZ_BAKF01000068.1 GCF_000614025.1 Prevotella aurantiaca JCM 15754 | reverse complement strand
TTACTCAAATTGGACGCATCGTTGATGGTGCGTCCTTTTATTTCTTCAAAAGGAAAGAATATATCATTTTTTTTGCTATATTTGCATGTTCGATATTTTACTTGCTTGTTAAGCAGTGCAAAAGCAAGTGAACTATATAACACAATAAAGTGTCGTGGAAAAGTTGTTCCTTTTGCACTCGTCTCTCTTAACATAATTTGTGCTGCGAATTTTATGAAAATGAAAAAGAAAGTTTTATTATTTTGTTTGTTGTTATCATGGATTGGTGTTTCCGCACAGAAACCCATGGAAGGAGTGTGGACGGGTAAGTTAAATCTTGGCTCACAATCATTGACCTTTGTATTGCATGTAAGCTGCAATGAAAAGGGAAATATAGAATGTTCGTTTGATAGTCCTGATCAAGGAGCAATGGGAATAGCCTTAAACACAGACTATTGCTCATCTGATTCTATCAGTGTTAGTTTTGCAGATTTGGCACTTAAATATCAAGGAAAACTGAAAGATGACGAGATTATTGGCTCTTTGATACAAGGGTTATCATTTCCGTTAACCTTGAAACGTGGAGAAGAAAAGCTGAATCGTCCACAGAATCCAATAGGTCCATATCCATATAGGACGAAAGAAGTCATGTTCAAGAATAAAACTGACAATGCAACACTTGTCGGAACACTCTCATATCCTATTGATTATAAGAAGAGAAAAACACCTGTAGTGCTAATGATTACAGGTAGTGGACTGGAAAATCGAGATGAAGAAGTATTCAATCATAAACCTTTTCTCGTTATAGCAGATTATTTGGCACGTCATGGAATAGCCTCTTTGCGTTATGATGATCGTGGATTTGGCAAGTCAACTGGTGATATAAAGCATGCTACGACTGCTGATTTTGCACGAGACGCAGCCAGTGGCATTAATTTCTTACGCAGATCAAAGCAGTTTGGCAAGGTTGGTGTACTTGGACATAGTGAAGGAGCTTCAATTGCTTTCATGCTTGGTTCAAAAGAGATTACAGATTTTATTATTAGCATGGCTGGTATTGGAGTTCGAGGCGATACGGCTTTGACTGCACAAACGAACAAGATACTCGAACTTTCTGGACAATCAATGCGTATCTCAACACAGCAATATCGTATGAATGCTGCAAAGGAGAAGTCTTCTTGGTTAAATTTCTTTATTGATTATGATCCATCTGAAGATATCGCTAAGACGATTTGCCCAGTTATGGCTATTAATGGAAATCATGATGTTCAAGTAATCTCATCATTAAACCTTACAGGAATTAGGGCTCATCTGAAGAACAACCCCAAAAACTTCATTAAGGAATATCCTACTCTTAACCATCTCTTTCAACATAGCACAACGGGAAACATTTCGGAATATAGAATGATTGAAGAAACTATTTCGCCTGAGGTTTTGGAAGATATCGTTCGTTTTATTAAGCAATAGATATCCCAAAAACCATGTATATCAAACTTATTGAGCAAATATGACCTGTAAGTTGAGACTTGTTGGCTTTATTTACTTTATTGAGGGCCACGATAAATGAGAAAATAAAAAAGCTTCAACAAGGATTGAAGCAAAAAAATATATGTAGGAATTCATCTTGAATCCCTACTTGATTGCAACAAAGTATATTATTATGCATTGATAAATAGGTATTGACTTAATCAAACAAACTGCTAATACCTTTTTTGATATTCGTAAAGAAATTTGTCCAACTATTAGAGTTTGTTTTCTGCTGCGTTGTTTTATTATTATCAACAGGCTTCTGAGGCGTTTTCGTATTGGTATTCGTATTAGTCTTTGCAGGCGTAGTTACATTTTGTTTATTTTTCTTTGGGTGTAACGATGTATTTACCTTTCTCTCTATCTTTTTCGGTTTATCTTCTTTCCCTTGAGCCTCCCATTCTGGTATAAATTCATAACAAACACCAGCAAAGCCATATTCAATTTCTGGTACCTGCAAAGCATTTTGTTCTGTTGCGTATGGAATTTCAGTATCTTTCTTCAACACCTCAACCTTAACATAGGCTACTCCACTGGCAATCATACCAAGTTCACGAGCTGCAGCATACGATAAATCTATAATTCTACCATGCGCATAAGGGCCACGGTCGGTAACGCGTACTTCTACTTCTTTACCATTTTGGGGATTTGTTACCTTTAATCGAGTTCCAAAAGGCAATGTTTTGTGGGCACAAGTAAAAGCATTACGGTCGTAACGTTCTCCATTACTCATTTTTCGCCCATGCAAACTATTACTATAATAAGAGGCTTTACCATCCGACTGTGCTAAACATTCTGTCGAAACGGTAAAGCCTATTATTGCTGTTACAAAAAGGAGATTTCCGATTTTATCCATAAATATAAGTTTAAATTCGTTCTCCCCTTCCGTAAATATCTATTTCCCTTTTCCCACAAATAATAATGTGGGAAAGGGGAAAGGAGAAGACTTCTATTAAATTATGCCTTGTTCAAGCATAGCCTGAGCTACCTTCATGAAGCCGGCAATATTTGCACCCTTAACGTAGTCTACTGTGCCGTCTGGTTTTTCACCAAACTTCACGCATTGCTCGTGGATGCTTTCCATAATCCATTGTAACTTTTCATTTACTTCAGCAGGTGCCCAGTTCAAGTGAGCTGCATTCTGTGTCATTTCAAGACCAGAAGTTGCAACACCACCAGCATTTACAGCCTTACCAGGAGCGAAGAGGATACCATTGTTTTGGAAGTAGTGAATAGCTCCAGGTTGGCAACCCATATTAGAAACTTCACAGCAGCACCAGCAACCATTAGCAACCAATTCTTTAGCGTCTTCTTCGCTAAGTTCATTTTGGAATGCACATGGAAGAGCGATATCTACAGGAATACTCCAAGCTTTTTTACCTGCAGTAAATTTAGCCTTACCTGGGAACTTAGTAGCCATATCTTCTACCTTGTTGCGGTTAGAGTTACGCATTTCAAGCATGTAGTCAATCATTTCAGGTGTAATACCTTCTGGTATTTCGCAAACACCATCAGGACCAGAAATAGCAACAACCTTACCACCAAGTTCAGTAGCCTTTGTTGCAGCACCCCAAGCTACATTACCAAAGCCAGAGAGAGAAACTTTCTTACCCTTAATATCTTTACCAGCCTTTTTCAAAAGGTGCATTGTGAAATAGAGTGCACCAAAGCCAGTTGCTTCAGGACGGAAGAAAGAACCACCCCATGTTAAGCCTTTACCAGTGAGCACACCTGTGTGATATTGGCGTGTAAGTTTTTGATACATACCATTCATGTAACCAATTTCACGACCACCAACACCTACGTCGCCTGCAGGAATATCCTGATCTGGGCCGATATTGTGACGGAGTTCAAGCATGAAAGCTTGGCAGAATCGCATAATTTCAGCATCTGACTTACCAACTGGATCGAAGTCTGAACCACCTTTACCACCACCCATTGGCAAAGTCGTAAGAGCGTTCTTGAATGTTTGTTCGAAACCGAGGAACTTCAACATTGAAGGTGTAACTGCTTTGTGGAAACGCAAACCGCCTTTGTAAGGACCGATAGCACTATTGAATTGTACACGATAGCCAATGTTTGTTTGAACTTTACCACTATCGTCAATCCATGTTACACGGAACGTAAAGATACGTTCTGGCTCAACCATTCTTTCGATAATCTGAGCTTTTTCAAACTCAGGATGTTGGTTGTAAACTTCCTCGATTGATTCGAGAACTTCTTCTACTGCCTGCAAGTACTCAGACTCTCCTGGGTGCTTTTGCTCCAGGCTCTGCATAATTTTTTTGACTTCCATAGTAATTTTGATAAAACGTTTATGTTAGTATTTTTTAATTTTCAAATCTATCCGCAAATGTATTGATTTTATATTAGAGTGCCAAATAAAAACCTGTCTTTTTTCTTGTCTACTAACAAATTTTAAAGTCTTAAAGCTTTTAATTGTTTTAAAAACAAGGCAAAACAAATAGTTCATACTTGCTTTTTGTAACTTTAAGGAATAGTTGCGGGAGATATTATAACGTTTTGTAGTTTTCCCTTATCTATCCTTAGCATTTGCTTATTTGACATATATTTCCCTTTTTAACTTATAATTCCAATTCAAAGATAAAAAATTATTGCAGATAAAATTATTTTGCCTATCTTTGCGATATGAATGAGAATTTAATTACATTATATAAGGATAAAATTATAGCATTGACACGAAGCATTAACAGTTTACGTGCAAAAAGTCGTGCTTTTATTATAGCCGAAATATTATCGTTTGTAGTTTCTATTGGTTTTATTGTTCTTTTCACTGTTCTCGATAAAGCTTCGTGGACGTTAGGAGCAGCTTTATGTGTATTATTTCTATATTTCTATATTCGGAATTTAGACACAAAGAACGATAGGAAAATTGCTGATGCAACTGCATTAAAACAGGTGTACGAAAAAGAAATTGCCTATCAAAAAGGCGACTATACCAATTTTGATGCGGGCGAACGCTACCTTCAACCCGCCCACCCTTTCACTTTCGACCTTGATGTTTTCGGAAAAGGTTCTTTATTCCAACGTATCAATCGCACCATTTCTTCTGGAGGAAGCGATTATTTAGCTGAAAGTCTTTCTGGGAAATGGGAATCTTTATCTACGGCAGAACTTTTAAACCAAATTGAGCAACGTGCAGAAGCTGTTGACGAACTTGCAAAGAATGAGCCTTTTTTATCGCAATTCAAGGCGCAAGGAGTAGAAAAGCTAATAGATACAGATGCTGTAAGAGAAGCTTTTGGAAGTATTCACGCACTACAAATACCTTCCTACTTTGCCAGTCCTACTTTCCGAATTCTTATTTACACCAATCTTGTGGGTTTTTATCTCAGCATTTTTTTATCCATTTGGCAATTTTGTAACTTCGTTTCTTCCACTTTGGTGGGCAATTTTCAACTTTTTTCTCGCTACTTTCTTCAGTAACAAGTATATAAAATTAGTAAATGAAGTTATTTCTAAACTGAAATACCAAGTGCGTGGCTACGTAAAAATGGCATCTCTGATAGATGAACAATCATTTTCTGCTACAGAATTGTGCGAACTAAAAAACAATTTATCAGGCGCCATGGCATCATTCGAACAATTGGAGCGTATTCTGCAAAAGATTGATAATAGAAGCAATGAAATAGGTATTGTACTTTTCAATTGTTTTGGTCTATTGGATATAACTATCGTTCGGCATTTTTTGCGTTGGCAACGTACTTACGAACCAATTACCGACCAATGGATTACTGCATCAAGCATATTCGATGCACTTGTTTCAATGGCTACTTTTCGCTCAATGAAGATAAAGCACAAAAAGCTACTATAATCGGTGACAACAAAGTGAGTTACAAAGCACGTAGCATTTACCACCCTTTCTTAGGAGAAAAGGCTGTACGCAACAACTTTGATATCCAAAACCACGAATACTATATTATAACTGGTGCAAATATGGCAGGAAAGAGTACATTCTTGCGAACATTGGGCGTGAACTATATTCTCGCTATGAACGGACTACCTGTATTTGCTGAAGAAATGTGCGTTTCAGTATTCCGTCTTTTCACCAATATGCGTACAACTGACGACCTTACTCATGGTATTAGTTATTTTAATGCCGAACTACTTCGCCTAAAACAACTGATCGCAAGTTTAGACCCAAATGTTCCAAGCCTAATAATTCTTGATGAGATATTAAAAGGTACAAACTCATTGGATAAACTCAACGGTTCGCGCTTATTTTTAGAGTATATTTCCGAACGAAATGTTACAGGCGTAATTGCGACACACGACTTAGAATTATCTAACTCGAAGATGAGAAACCACAACGCTTCCACAATTACTCGTTCGAAATAGAACTTGGCACCAATGTTACCTATACATATAAAATAGGAAGAGGCGTTGCACAAAACCAAAATGCAACTTTCTTGCTGAAGCAGATACTTGTTTAATATATATCTGCAAGAAGGTTTCAACTTTTCAAAAAAATATAATTACAAAATTCAGAAATTATAATTATAAATTTTAAAAACGTAATTATGTTTTTGAAATTTATAATTATAATTTTTCAACCTACTTTTTAATACCTAACTTACGCTGCAAACAAAAGGCTCTAATGCTCACATATTATATAGTCCTCCCTTAAAAACAATATTTCAGCATAAAGCTTGTCAATACAAATTTATGCTGAAATATTGTTTTTAAGGGAGGACTAAATATCTGCAAGATTTATAATGTAAAGGTACAAAAACTTGCAGATATAAGCAAATAATTTACAGGATAATATACAATGAATCAGGAGAATATTAGGTTTTTAAGGGAGGACTAATTAGGGTTGAGCTATATCAAACAACTCTTATAAAATGAGAAAGAAACAGGTGGAACGATAAATTTTATCTATTATTTCTTTTTTTAAGGAAATAAATTATACCTTAGTGGCGTTATAATGAAATCTTGGATAGCTAAGGAAAAGATGTAAACTAAATCTTTCTTGTATTCATAAACTAATAAAATCAGAATAATATGACAAAAGAAAAGTTTTTCACTGCAATGGGATGGGTTGGTATGGTGACATCTATTTTAATGTATGTTTTCTACATACCACAGATAGAAAGTAACCTCGCAGGCAACAAGGGTACTTTTATTCAACCATTTATGGCAGGTGTTAACTGCACCTTATGGGTTGCTTACGGATTGTTTAAGGAGAAGCGTGATTGGCCATTAGCAATTGCTAACACACCGGCATCATCTTTGGTTTTGTAGCAGCTTTCACTGCGTTGTAAGTCAAAACAATATAAAATGTGCGTCCTCTTCATTCTTTCGGGTGAAGAGGATTTTTGTTTTGTGACAGATAATCAGTAGAAATTCATTGTCGTTTGGGAAACATTTACGGTTCATCCGACATTTCGAGTGATACGGCAGTCATGCAGTGCATAGAGTCTTATTGTAAAGTACCTCTCATCCCTGAATCCATAGGCATTTCGATTCATTACTGTAATCTTGTTATTGATGCCTTCGACTTTTCCTGTTGATAGATGGCAGTCGTACCAAGTAAGGATTCCTTTCTTATAGTTTTTTACGGTAACAGCCATTTTCTGTAGTAGGGCTATCTTGCTTTGTTCTGCTTGCCTTATCCAGTCATCAAGCACTTTTTCTGCCATATCTTTCGTGGATTGCGACCATATCTGACGCAGTTGTTCCTTCAAATAGTATGCTTTTGACAATGGCTCATTCATAGCTAAAGCATTCTCAAGCCTTGTTTTGTGCTGTTTATCAAAGATGTCTGCACCATTGCCCAGTAGCAGATACCTTGTTCCTTTGAGTACTTTACGCTTATTTATATCTTTTTTCATACTATAAACTTTACGTCTGATATCGTCAAGTCTGCATCTCTCGGAGAGGGAAAAGAAACAACCAGCAATACAAATAAAAAAGGAGACCGAAGTCTCCCAAAGATTAACTAACTTTGTATTGCAAATGTATCATCAATTAATCTCGGAGCAAAGGTCGCAAATTTTTGCCTTACTCCAAAAGAAAAAAAGCGAGAAAAGAAATTGCCGACATCGTCGGTATTAGTCAGTCAACACTCTCACGTGAAATCAAACGCAAAAGCACGCCTTCGGGAAAGTATATCTGGACGAAGGCGCATGATATGGCTATGCAGCGCAGAAAGAGCACGGTAACTAACGCCAAACTCTCCGACGAATTAGTTTGGAGAATTAAAGAATATATTACCAACGACCAGTGGTCTCCAAGACAAATATCAGGGTATCTGCGCATAAATGAGGGCATAGAGGTATCCCACCAGTCCATCTATAACATCATCCACAATGACATAACAGGGAAACTTGCAGAGCACACAAGGCATAAGATGAAATACAGACATCGTCCCAAAGGCGGACATCTTCCAATAAAGGACAGGGTGAGTATCCATGAAAGAAGTAAAGAAGTTGACGGAAAGAGATTTGGAG
>NZ_BAKF01000069.1 GCF_000614025.1 Prevotella aurantiaca JCM 15754 | reverse complement strand
TACAAGCTTTATGCTGAAATATTGTTTTTAAGGGAGGACTAATTATTGCTGTCCGGTAAAAATAAACTGTAAGCTCTGTATCTCTTTATTCATCGGTATTGCAGAAGATACGGTTTTTCATTCATAGGTTTTCAGATTCTGCAAAGGTAGTAAGTAAAAGGCATACGAGAAGTTTTCAGCCTACCTAGTGACTATTACGACTATGTTTGAATATGTTATCATCAACTCTATAAACAGAAATATTTATCACTTAAATGTCAGATGAAATTAAATTATTGAATCTAAGATTTCTGGTAAATCTTCTTCAAGATTTCCATTATATTCAGTAAAAGGAATATCAAATCGTTGTAACACTTGTGCAAAACGTTTATATCCATTCTCATCCCTACATGCTACCCAGCTAACATTTAACTGATCACACTGATTCTTATTTTGCTGAGATAGTGTGTCTGCAACAAATACATGACTGCCACGTGCTATTATTGCATCTGCACTTTCCGGATTGCCTTGTCCCATTAATTTAACTTCACATTTATATTTATTGTCTTGATTTATTAGATAAAAATCTATTTCTCTATCAACATCTAATTCTCTATTTCTTATAAAATGCTCTGCGTTATAGTATTGGGAATCAACTTTATAAAGCTTACAAAGCGTAAGCATTAAATATTTTTCAGCACGTTTTCCTGCTGTACTCCACATTCCTCCCCGCAATGCTGCTCGTTTAACTGCCAATGTATTTATAACTATAAGACTTTCACTTACATTCAAATCAACACTAACCCCTTTTAATTTTATAGTAAGTGTCAATTCTATTTCATTCTCATTTTCAACCAAAGCCTGAATACTATTATACAACGAATCAAAATGGTCATTAGAAGCTTCAATTACGATTTTTCTTTTTGCTGAACGATACATATTACTAATGGTTTTCGTGTTTAAACCAGAATTTATTGCAATATCTTCTGAAGGTAAAGTATCATTCATAAATGCATTTTTATACCATTCAATTGTAATATCAGTCGAAGTAAGTTTTGCTTCAACTACTTTTTTAAAGAAATCAATTGCGAATTGTAAAAATTCTGCATTGATGAGATTTACAACCTCAATTCGGTAATCTTGTGATTTTATCACTCGACTAACGATGTTTTTAATTACTTGATCTGTCAGTGTCATAATACGCTATTTTTAAATTCTTCTAATGATAAAAACTTTGTCACTTCATTTTTAAATACGTTTGACTTTGCTTGAAGAGTTTTCATATATTCAAAATATTTCGGCTCTTTTTCTGTCAAGAAAAAACTACGTTTTAAACTTTTTGCAGTTCGCCCCAAAGTTCCACTCCCAGCAAATGGATCGAATATAAGGTCGCCCTTATAGGAATAATATTCGACAATTCTTTGACATAACTCTACAGGGAATACTGCCGAATGTACTTTATCTGATTTTGGACAAATCTGCCATACATTATTGGTTTCAAAGCCATCTTTTACTTTGCTTGCATTAACTGTTTCTATATCATACTGATGAATATTCCAATCTATCAACCTTTCTGTTTGCTTTCTATAAACCATAAGATATTCAGTTATTGAATTAGGTTTATACGCAAGTGGCTTTCTATGCTGCTGAAAGCCCCCTATTCTATTTTTTACACTATATTCAGGTTTTTCCCAGATAATATCATCAATAAATTCCCATCCCATCTGAACTAAAAGATGATGCAAATCAAAAGGGATTGGATATCTTTTGCTCGAGTGAGATCTACTTATTCGAGGAACAATTACAGGAGACGTGTTTACTATTAAAAAACGACCTTCTTTGGTTACTCTATAAGTTTCACAAAATACTTCCTCCAAAAACCTTAAATAAGCATCATAACTTGGATAAATAGAATAATCCCTTGCATTATAATATGGTGGAGAAGTAAATGTCAAATGAATACTTTCATCTGGAACAAACTTAAGAACATCTCTAACATCACCGTTTACAACCACATTTTTTAGATATGAATATGTTTCCGCATGCGGTAATGCCGATCGCGCATTTTTGTTTTTTGCAAAGTATTCTTTATAGATCACAGTACGTACCATCTCATTTTCATGATTCACTAACTCTTTTAAAGTAGAATCGATAATTGTATCTCCTTTGAAAACTAATAAACCTCGAATTGCTTGACATACTATTTTGGGGTCAGGATCAGAAAGAATCTCCAACATTAAAGGAATACTTTTGCTATTTTTCATTCTTCCTATCGATGACACAGCCTCCCTTCTAACCATTGTACTGTCATCATGTGTTGCAATTTTATATAATCGATCTAAAAAAACATCAGAAGCTAGTTTACCAATATTCTTTACAGCCCAAAAACGAACATCTTCATTCGGATAAGCCAAAAGATCAACTATCCATTGATAATTGAAGGTACTAGGGATATATCCTAAGTTTTCAAGGATATAAATAAGATTTCTACTGTTTTTATAATTTTCCTTAACCAAAGTAGCTATTGCTTCATTACTACTTTGTTTGAGTTGTTTTATATACTCCTTGGATATAAAATCTCCTGATCTATTTTCAAGTACTTCCATATTTATCTACAATTACATCAGTAATGGCAAAATCAACAATCAAGTACAATATTAGAATCTATTGATTGTATACTTTTTGCCTTAATCATTATTTTTTCTTATTATTGTTCATAATATTACTCTCCTTAAAAGAATGGTCAACGTTCATTTTGATGTATTTATCCATTATCTCATTAAAGGATGCTTCAGACATTCTTTCAATCATTTGTAGCCTATCGGGGAAAGTGTATGCTATTAGCAAAGGTAAAACAGCCTTTTGAAATATTCTTTGTGCGGATTTATCCAGCAAAGTCGTACAACCCTTCAGATTGTTGGTAGAGTTCTTTTCCAATAACTTAACGCTTTCACTATTAAGAACGTTTGCCATACGTAGTTTTCCAGCAGGAGCATCAATTTTAAAGCCATGAGTAGCACTCACGAGTTCAAAATTTTCTTGCTTCAATTTCCTTTTCAAGCATCGCCAGTAATTACTTGCTTTGGTACAATCAGGCTCGTAATTAATAGCACGAACTATGTCTGTTGCTAAGATCCACCAACAATTTTGTTCCTTGCCCCACACTGCCTTTATTTCACGATCGTTAAAGAAACGGATTGAATTCTTATGTTGTTCTTTATAATCTATCATTAAAAGCTTCTTAATAATTTTTCCATTTCTGCGAGATAGTATCTTGCAAATATAGCATAAAAAATCTATATAAGAATAAACGCTGATGATTTTTATAGAAATATGTTTGTAAAACTTTGTAATTACCTAAGTAAATAAGCAATCTGATTTTCTTATGAACTTAATACTAATCTTTGAGAATATAGTATAAAACTTTCCATCTAAAATATTTTGATTGTGTCTTTATCATAGCACATTAATACTCTTAAGATGCTTTTACAAAACTTATATAATACTCTCGACGGAACAGAATTATTTTATTACAATTATTTAAACTTCAAATAGATATTTTACATTTCATTACATTAAATTCCTTTATATGGAAAAAATATTGTAACTTTGCACACATTATTTATAACAGAAAAAAGAGCAACGTATTCTCGCATCGTATGCTCACAGGACAACAAAAAAGATAAACATGAAGAAATCAAGTTTCTGGTTACTGCCATTACTCCTATTATTGGCAGTAACATTATTTTCAGGATGCTCTAATGAAGCAAAATCAACTGAAGAAGACGATGACAACGCACCTGCTGATGCACGTGGAAGTTTAATATCTTTCCAATTAGGAACGTCGGATTACGACGTTATTGATGAAGATGCAACTCGTGCTGGAAATGATAATAAAGGTCGTGTAGTATCTTCTTCAACAGATAATCTCGGCGATGGTTTGGAAGCATTAGTTGAAGTTGTTGAAAGTACAACACCTAAAGCTATTACACGTGCAACTTCTAACGCACCAGCTGGCAAATACACTATCTTAGCTTATCAGAATGGTGAGCAAAAAGCAAAGTGGGTGGTGAATTACAATGGTTCAACTTATTCTATGGTTGAAGGCAATAAAGAACAATATCTGCCTACAGGTAGCTATAAGTTCTATGTATTCAACGATAAAGTCACTTTCTCTAACGATAAGATTGAGAAGTCTCTAGAAAATGGCGACAAGAATGCATTGTATTTTGAAGATGATGTAACAATCCCAAATACAAAGAAACATAAGGTGTCTTTCACTTTGAAGCCAGTCTATGCACAGGTATTTTTTAAGATAAAAGGTTTCAGTAACGCTGCTTTTAAGAATGATATGAGCGGAAAGTTTGTTTATGATGCAAACACTATTCCTGGAACAGAAACTGTGGACCCTGTTAATCGAAGTAATTCATTTGCAAACAATACAGCAGCAGGTTCTGTTGATGTAGGTAGTTTCACAGCTAATAAACCTGATGGCACAAAGGCATCTTATATCGAAACAAATAATGCTACATATTTCCTTCCTGGTACAGATGTAACGAAATTACGATTTACATTCAACAACACTGCTAATGGTCAGGTGTATGGAAAACCTGTTGCAGGAAAGACTTTGAGCATTACAAATCCTATCTCTGGTAACCTTGTAGCAGGAAAAACCTATAAAGTAAATGTAACAATTTACTATTCAGCAAAATATTTGTTCAGCGATGGCTCTGTTGGTACATTAATGACCAATAAGGGTAAAACTCCTGTAGCTTTGGTTGTAAATGAGAATGCTAGTGTCAAGAATGGTAGAACTGCCATAGGAATAACAAATGTAGGTAGTTTCCAATGGTCAAGCCTTGCAAACAAAGGTCGTGAAGGACAAAATAGATACAATTACAAATACAGCGAAGAAGATTTAAGAAAGGCCATAGATAATTATGATGGGGTGTTAGAAACATGGGAAGGTAGTTATACTCTGAAACCAACAGGTGTCATAAAGGGAGAATCTGATGGCTTCCCAGCATTTAAAAATGCGGCAAATTACAAACCTGCAGTTAATGGTAAAAAATGGTATCTGCCTGGTGCTGGTGATTGGGATTTGGCTTTGAAATACTTTGATATTACTGATGCTGCTGCAGGGTATGCAAAAAATAGTCAAAGAAAACACAATTGGCCTTCTGGATTAGGTTATCAGTTAGTAGAAATTTTATTCTATCAGGTAAATGGTGATGCCTTTGAAGATTGGTATTGGGCATCTAATACCTGGTACTCTAGTCACGCAGCAGCCATGACTATACTGATTTATAATATTGGTGCTGAAAAGGTGCATTTTGGTGGCGCAGCAAAGAATGCAACTGCGATGGTACGTGCATTTATCCATTACTAATCAGTAGAAACGACTTACAATTATAATTCACATAGTAGGAGGTAAACACTATCAAAGATGTTTATTTCCTACTATCGTTTTCTAAACTTACAATATATATTTCAATACTTCCATACTCAACAAGGAAGAACAAAACCCTACATCATAAAAAAGAGGATATATCAAAAACTAAATTTGATACATCCTCTTTTTCTTCATGAAGGTATTTTTACCATTCTGTTTCTCCACCATTATGCTCGATTGGGGTAGTTGGAAAATCTTCCTTCTTTAAGGATCCATTTCCTCCTAATTCAGTACTTGCTCCTGCAAGTAACGATTCATTATGTACACATAAAACCTCAATACGAGGAGACAAATACTTTTGTTTATTACAATTCTTCATCTGTTATCCTTATATTTAGATAAAATAATTTATAAGTCTGTTTATTTTTTATTCGTATGCAAAGGTAATAAAAAAAAGTGAAAGAACCTTATAAAAACCTCTTTTTTATATCCATTATCCCATATTATTTCTTTTACAGCTTACTAACTACAAGTTTGCTCGCTTGATAGTTAAGTGGCCGCATATTAAAATAATTGTTTTAGTGCTAAAAATATTAGAAAACACTTAATCGCAGGTGTGACATTGAATTGCTTCATTCTTTCTTTATAAGACAACTATTTCATACAAACGAAACTGGAGTTTCAAACACATGAAACTTCAATTTCAAGTAAGTGAAATAAATGTTTCAGACTGATGAAACTGTTGATACAGACTGATAAAACTTTCGTTCAGTACTGAGAGAAAATTTATTCTATACAAACTTGTAGGTACGCATAAGTGTTGGATATTGTTCTTCATAGCAGTCGAATTCAATAGCAGAGCCATCGTAACCCATTTCTTTAAAGACCTCTCTTATCTCCTGCTGCTCGCTTTCTGTTAAGACACGCTCCTTTCGTTTAATCCGATAATAGGCAGTGCGGCCGAAAGTGTAGATAAGATTATGTCGGATGTCATCTAAATCAGGCACTCTTACATTGTCATATATTCGTGAAATTCCCCACGCAAAACGTTCCTTGCGGTCGGGTTCGAAAAAAGAACAGGGTTGTGCACCATTTATCACTTTCGAATTCAACATCATATATCGTTCTCTCCCACCCGATTCAAGCATCGTGTAGGCTGTATGGCGCAAGCACTGGCCAGCTTTCTCGCAATGAGTGCCTGCGCAGTGCGCAAAGTCGAAGTCTAATTGGTTGTATTCTTCTTGGGTCATGGGGTTATTTAATGATGCTTAAGTTAGTTTCATACTATCCTTATTTACCATCTCTTCTTTCAATACTTTTTTTGGTAGACTCTGGTAATTGGCTATAGATATTATCTATGTCCTTGGGGTCTGTAATCATAATTTGTCCTATCATATTTACAAGTCTCATTAAAGACTTTGCTGTAGTAATATCATCAACATCGAATGCTATCTTACCAGGGTGTACTGCATTATTACCAACAACTCTGACCAAATCAAGAGCTTTCTGCACCTTTGGAGATAAGCCTCTCTTAACTAATGCTGCAATATTATCATTTATTTTATCTGCGGTCTCTCCCAACTCATGGCATAGCTTTTCTATGGCTAAACGTAATAAAGCACAAGCTGCACGCGGAGATAGATTATAGATTAGACCCGCTTCATTGTATAGTTGTTTAACAGACTCAGGTAAGTCAGGATTAACCTCTTCGGCAACAATGTTAGGATAAATGTATTCACTATCTATCCAGATTATCTTTTTACCACAACTGTGGCAACGTTTTATTATTAACTCGTTAAAGTATATATCATAATCGCCAAACTCGTCGAATGCTGGTATAGGGTTCCCTATGTCATCTGTCATTAAATCCTGTTCAAAATGATGAATCCCCCGAGTCATAAGAGAAAGAGTCTGACAGTGTGGACAAGTAAAACTATCTAAGTTTTGGTCTGGAGCTATATAGTCCTCCCTTAAAAACAATATTTCAGCATAAA
>NZ_BAKF01000070.1 GCF_000614025.1 Prevotella aurantiaca JCM 15754 | reverse complement strand
TTTATGCTGAAATATTGTTTTTAAGGGAGGACTATTTACTGCTTCTAAACTTTTACCGGACAGCAATAGTAAAAAAGTAAGAAAAAGGGCTGAAATCCAAGAGAGGATTTCAGCCCTTAATTTTTTTATGTGCAAAGATGTCTTCCTGTCTGTCAAATATCCATTATGCCGAGAATTGCAATATTTGCTGAAAAGATTAAATTATGATTTCAGCACTTCGCCTTAATTATGTTGTTTAGGCGTTAATATCTTCTTATATTCTTGCGGATTTTCGAGCAACTTTACAGCTTCTTTCCATTGTTTGTCGAATTGTAAACTATTGGCCATAGCACCTTTTTGGAAATAGTAGGCAGCTACAAGGTCGGCTGTAATAAGCTGTTTAATTGTTTGTTTGTTGTGGTCAAGTTCTTTTGCAAGGTTATGCTGAAGTTTCTTTTTCAATGCTTCAAATTCAGGCTTAGCATCATCATAATAGCCTTCAAACTTAGCAATGTCCACAAGATTCTTTATAGCCTTTTCGCTTTGTCGGTCGTATTTAAAACCACTCTTTATTACTGCAGATTTGAAACTCTCGTAGTCGGCATCAGAAATAATAAAGTTTTTAGCTTCACCGATATTTGGGTGTTGTTTGATATATTCAAGTTCCCAGTTCAGCATTACTTCTGTAGAATCCATACCAGAACTTACAAGATAGAACGCAATGTTAGGAAGAGAGTCGGGAAGTATCTTTACATCTGGATTGATACCGCCACCATCGCGAACGATTCTGCCATTAGCAGTGCGAAATTCTTTTGTAAGCGAATCAGGAACGTGCTCTACATAACCTCCGCGACTATGTTTGTAGTTGATGGCTTGAATACATCTACCACTTGGAATATAGTATTTGCTTGTTGTAAGTTTTAAGTTTCCGTTGTAAGGTAAGTCCATTGGCGCTTGAACCAACCCTTTACCATAGGTTCTACTTCCCATAATAACAGCGCGGTCTAAGTCTTGTAAGCTACCACTTGTAATTTCGCTTGCACTTGCCGATTCGCCATTTACCAATACAATTATAGGCATAACGGTATCAATTGGTTCAACAGTAGTTTTGTATTCACGGTTAGCGCGCTGCAATTTACCTTTTGTATTAACGAGTGTAAGGCCTTTAGGCACAAACATATTCACAATGTTTATGGCTTCTTGCAAACTACCTCCACCATTATTGCGTAGGTCGAAGACAAGCGATTTCATACCCTCCTTTTTCATTTCCAAGAAAGCACGGCGAACATCTTTCGAACAATCCACGGTGAAAGAGTTTAAGTTTAGATAGCCTATACCATTTTGCTGCACTCCATAATAAGGAACTGCAGGCATCTGAATAGACTTTCGAGTAAGCTTAAACTTCATAATTTTGCCAGTAGAGGGTCGCTTTATCTTTAATAAGAAAGAAGTTCCTGCATCGCCACGCAAATGGTCGCTGACATAGCTTGTGCTTTTCTTACTCATTGACGAGTCGTTAATAGATAATATAATATCTCCCTTTTTAAGACCAGCTTCTGCGGCAGGCATATTTTCGTAAGGTTCGTCTATTACTACGTTATCCAACTTTAAGTTGTATCTTATCAGTGCACCGATACCTGCGTATTTGCCAGAAATCATCATGTTAAGTTCCTTAACTTTCTCTTCAGGATAAAAAACAGTATAAGGGTCAAGCGAACTTAACATAGCGTTAATACCGTTACCAATAACTTCGTCGGCATTCAGCGTATCTACATACATCATATCAAGATATTTGTAGATAGCAGAAAAAGTCTCTAAATTCTTTGCAACTTTAAAATTGTGGTCTTTGTCAGATTTACCTTGTGCAAAGGTATTTGTTTGCGCTACGCATGTGAATATACACAGCATAACAAGCAGTTTCTTTATCATTCCTTTATGTTTATAAACGATTTTGTATTTAAGAATATGTGCAAAATTACACTATTATAATGAAATATGATTGAGAAATGGCATTAAAATGCTTCTAAATACGTAAGATTGATGACTACTTGAACAACATAGTTTTAGGAAGTTTTACCCACTTGTTGTTTACTGCAATGTTGATGGTGCTGCCTTTTACCTGTTTGAAAGTATAAGTGCCATCAGCATTGTACGTAAGTGTTGCAATAAGGTCCTCACTTCCATAGTCGTTGATAATGGTAAGTGTGGCTGTGTTTCCTTCAACTTTTACATCAGTAATAATCCACTTTCGTGAATCTCGTACAGCACCAAGATAGCCTGGCACTTCGCCAAACAACTTTTGATTAGGCACTAAAATGTTTTGTTTATAGAAATCTATTTCAAACCAAACTTGATATTCTTTATTCTCTATACGAGTTTTAAATATTGTTGTGTCGGCAGGATTATCTTGCTGGCACATAGGGACAATTGCTGCATACAATTTTGTAGATGTATTTGCAGTAGCGGTAGTTGGTAATACTAAAAATAAACCCAACGTAAGTACCGATAATATAATAAGTTTTACTTTCATAATACCTGCAAAGATAATTCTTTTTCTTCTTTATTATAGCAGAATAGCTTCTTCTTTTTTCAAAGTTTAAATATTTCATGGCTTAAAAACGTGATTTATATCAATTTAAAGGTTATAACTTCTAAAATAATTGTTTTGCTTGTCAATGTTCGGTTTTTTATCGTACCTTTGCAAATATTGACAAGATGTAAAAAGGATGTTTCTGGATTTTATTTTTGAAACGAGTTGGGAAGTATGCAACAAGGTAGGTGGTATCTACACCGTGCTTTCTACACGTGCAAAGACCTTACAAGAGAAGTTGCGAGACCGCATAGTTTTTATTGGTCCCGATTGTTTTAACGGAGTAGAAAATCCATACTTCATCGAAGACAAAAAGCTTTTCAAAGAATGGGTGGCTGTTGCCAAGAAAGAAGGTTTGAAGTTAAAAGTTGGACGTTGGAATGTACCAGGAAGTCCGATAGCCTTTTTAGTAGATTTTGAAGCTTATTATGCCAATAAAAATGAATTTTATGGCGAACTTTGGCGACGTTATAAGGTAGATAGTTTGCATGCTTATGGCGATTACGATGAATCAGCGATGTTTTCTCTTGCTACTGCAAAGGTTGTGGAGAGTTATTATCGCTACTATTTGAGTAATTGCAAGAACGTTATATTTCATGCCAACGAATGGCAAACGGGTTTTGCAGCTTTAGTTTTGCAGTATAATGTACCGGAAATAGCAACGCTCTTTACAACTCATGCAACAGGAATAGGACGCAGTATAGCTGGTAACAACAAACCACTTTATGGTTATTTGTCAGCGTATAATGGCGACCATATGGCTGGAGAGCTGAATATGGAAAGTAAACATTCCATTGAGAAGCAAACAGCACATCATGTAGATTGTTTTACAACGGTAAGCGAGATTACTGCATTAGAGTGTAAGGAACTTTTGGATAGGCCTGTAGATGTGGTTTTACCAAATGGTTTTGAAGACGATTTTGTACCAAAAGCAGCTACATTCACTAAGAAACGCAATGCAGCACGTAAGCATTTATTGTATATAGCAGAGGCTCTTACTGGTACAAAACTTGATAACGACACGCTCATCGTATCTACAAGTGGCCGCTACGAATTCAGAAATAAAGGTATCGATGTATTTATAGATGCAATGAACCGCCTGAACCACGATGAAGAACTGCAAAGAAATGTCGTTGCTTTTATAGAAGTTCCAGGGTGGGTAGGGCAACCTCGTGCTGATTTGAAACAACGTTTGGCAAAAAATGGTGTTTATGATACAGCGTTAGAAATGCCAATTATTACACACGAACTGCATAATATGGACAGTGATAACGTGCTAAATATGGCGCGTCACTTAGGTATAAAGAATGCTTCGGACGACAAGGTGAAGTTAATATTCATACCTTGTTATTTAAATGGTAACGATGGTATCGTGGATATGCCTTATTATGATGTGGTGTTGGGCAATGATTTATGCGTTTACCCATCATATTACGAGCCTTGGGGATATACTCCTTTAGAAGCAGTAGCGTTTAAAGTTCCTTGCATTACAACCGATCTTGCAGGTTTTGGCTTATGGGCAAATCAACAGAAAGGCAAATGTTGTGAGATAACAGATGGTGTAAAGGTAATACATCGCACCGATGACAACTATTCAGAAGTGGCAGATGGTATCAAGGATACCATTAAAGAATATGCTGCAATGGATAAAAAGACTGCCGATAAATGTAGAACAAATGCACAAAAGCTATCGAAAAAAGCTTTATGGAGCGAGTTCATACAGGCTTATGAAACTGCTTATGATATTGCAATCAAAAATCGCGATGCAAGAGTAAGCGTAAAGTAACCTCGACAGATAAATTTAAAAGCAATAATTAACGAATAAAATATAAAAACAGAATAGGTAAAATTATGAAAATTAAGTCTGATTATTCAAATGAACCTCAATGGAGAGAGGTGAATGTAAAGTCAAGTCTTCCTAAGGAATTGGCTTGTCTGGACGAGATAGCACACAACCTTTGGTATGGTTGGACACACGAAGCACGCAGCCTTTTTACTCATTTGGACGAAGAACTTTATGAGAAAGTAGGCCACAATCCTGTATTGTTGCTCGAACAATTGAGCTACGACCGCAAGGCAGCTATTGTAAAAGATAAGGACCTAATGAAACGTGTCAAGAACGTTTACAAGATGTTCACCGACTATATGAACGTGAAACCCAATGCAAAACGTCCTTCGGTAGCTTATTTCTGTATGGAATTTGGTCTTAACCAAGTGTTGAAGATCTATTCAGGAGGTTTAGGAATGCTTGCTGGTGACTATCTTAAAGAAGCATCAGACTCTAATGTTGACCTCTGTGCAGTAGGTTTCTTGTATCGTTTCGGCTATTTCCGTCAGAGTCTTTCTATGGATGGTCAGCAGATTGCAAAGTATGATGCACAGACCTTTAATTCCCTTCCTATCGAACGAGTACTTGATGCTGATGGCAACCAAATGGTAGTTGATGTACCTTATAATAATTATATGGTACACGCATTGGTATGGCAGGTGAATGTAGGACGTATAAAACTCTACTTGCTCGATACAGATAATGAAATGAACTCAGAGTTCGACAAACCTATTACACACGCACTTTATGGTGGTGATTGGGAAAATCGTATCAAACAAGAAATATTATTGGGTATTGGTGGTATCCTCACTTTGAAGAAACTTGGAATTAAGAAAGATATATACCATTGCAACGAAGGTCACGCTGCACTTTGCAACTTGCAACGTCTTTGCGACTATGTTGAAGAAGGTTTAACTTTCAACGAAGCAATGGAACTTGTACGTGCTTCTTCACTTTACACCGTTCATACTCCTGTACCAGCAGGACACGACTACTTCGATGAAGCACTTTTCAGTAAGTATATGTCTGGTTATCCAGCAAAATTGGGTATCAACTGGGACGAATTTATTGGAATGGGACGTACCAATCCAGACGACCATAGCGAACGTTTCTGCATGAGTACCTTTGCTTGTAACACATCTCAGGAAATCAACGGCGTATCTCGCTTGCATGGTTGGGTAAGTCAAAAGATGTTTGCTCCATTGTGGAAGGGTTATTTCCCAGAAGAAAACCATGTGGGCTACGTTACTAATGGTGTTCACTTCCCAACATGGGCAGCAACTGAATGGCGCAAAGTTTACAACAAATATTATGATAAGAACTTCATGGCCGACCAGAGTAATGAAGAAATTTGGCATGCTATATACAATGTGCCAGATGCTGAAATCTGGGAAACACGTATGGCATTGAAGAAGAAACTTATTAAATATATCCGCGATAAGTTCACACAGCAATGGCTTCGCAACCAAGGGGATCCAGCAAAAGTGGTTTCTATCCTTGAGAAGATTAATCCTAACGCATTAATGATTGGTTTCTGTCGTCGTTTTGCAACATACAAACGCGCACACCTTCTATTTACAGACTTAGAACGTTTGGAGAAGATTGTGAACAATCCGGAACGTCCAGTGCTCTTCTTCTTCTCTGGTAAAGCTCACCCTGCTGATGGTGCTGGTCAGGGATTGATTAAGCGTATCTTTGAAATTTCACGTATGCCACAGTTCCTTGGTAAGATTATCTTCCTTGAAGACTACGATATGGAACTTGCACGTCGCCTCGTTTCAGGTGTTGATATTTGGATGAATACACCAACACGTCCATTGGAAGCCAGTGGTACATCAGGCGAAAAGGCTGAAATGAATGGTGTTGTGAATCTCTCTGTGCTTGACGGCTGGTGGGTAGAAGGCTATCGTGAAGGTGCTGGATGGGCATTGCCAGAAAAGCGTACTTACCAAAATCAAGAGTATCAAGATAAACTTGACGCTGCTACTATCTACAGCTTGTTGGAGAATGAGATTACTCCATTGTTCTTCAACAAGACAAAGGGCAAGACATATTCAGAAGATTGGGTGAAGATTGTAAAGAATTCTATCGCTACTATCGCACCTCATTATACTATGAAGCGCCAGTTGGACGACTATTATACTAAGTTCTACTGCAAGCAGGCAGAGCGTGCTACTAAGTTACATGCAAAGGATAACCGCCTTGCAAAGGAAATAGCGCAATGGAAAGAAACTGTTGCTGAGCGCTGGGATAGTATCAATGTTGTGGAAAGTAATTTTGATTCGTTGTACAATGCTGTTACAGGAGAGATTACAACTCTTACTTATACTATTGACGAACAAGGTCTTCAAGATGCAGTTGGTTTGGAACTTGTAATGTTACACAGTAATCCTGTTGATGATGTAAATATTCATAAGGTACTTCCATTCAAGCTTGTGAAGAACGAAGGTAATCTTTATACCTTCCAATTAGACTTCGATGCTTCTGATGCTGGTGCTTTCAGATGTGCTGTTCGTATGTATCCTAAGAACAACTTGCTGCCACATCGTCAAGACTTCTCATACGTTAAGTGGCTCAACTAATCGGTTACTGACACATAATATACACGTAAGCCCCCTCTTGAATAAGGATTCAAGAGGGGGCTTTGTTTGTCAGGTAGGTAATGTA
>NZ_BAKF01000071.1 GCF_000614025.1 Prevotella aurantiaca JCM 15754 | reverse complement strand
AGTAGGCACGATTGATAGTCTTATTCTGCAAAGCTATGGAAGAAGCTTGGATTTCCTTTTACCTGCATAATTGGTCCTGCTACCTTCATTGTTGCAGGGTCGTAGGTATAGAAGCCATTAGCCTTCTTGTTGGAACTTCCGAATACAATCAAGTTTCTGTGTTTGCCAATAGCGATGCCTTGTGGGTTGGAAATCTCCATTCCTTCGATGGTACTCATTGTCTTTTGTTTCAAATCAACTACAACAGGTATATTGGTAAAGCTTAAATAAGGATTTTCAAGACCCTTTGAATCGAGGGCAAACGAATTGGCATAGGTGTAGATCTTTCCGTTACCTGCGTAGTAGAATGTAGAGAAGAAGTCGGCAAACTTCGTTGGCAGTCCTGCTACTTCTACTTGGTCGAGGCGTATGCAATAGTCGGGGTCTATCTCGGTAGTTCCGTTCTTGATACGTGCAATACCGCCATGGAATTGTGGGATAAAGCCGAACGAACCGATACAGTTAATATAGATGTCGTTGTTTTCGTCTATAAAGATAGAGCCTGGGTCGATGGGACGGGTGGCAAAGCTCATTTCCAACGAAGTATTGATGATGTGTTTCTCCACCTTATCGGTCTTTGTGTCTATTACTGCAAGTTCTATATTGTTGCGCGCTGGCATGTATTGTGCGTTCATTTGGTTGAGACCGACGAAAAGTTTACCATCTCTTATGACCATAGATGCAGGTGAAACATTCGTGTCTGCTTGCTTAAGACTGTTCAAATCAATCTCCGCAATACGGGTCATAGTGGTAGGATTGAACACTATTATGCTGCCTAAGCCTTGCAAACTGACGTATGCTTTCTCGCTGTTCAGTTCAGTTACGCAGCATGCAGCTGCCTTTGGTGGTATCTGCAGTGCGCCTTTCTTGTGCCATTTGTTGTCGGAATATATCCTATAACGTGTAATTTCAGCTTTCGTATTGCCCATATAGTCAGGCAAAACATAGATATTTCCCGATTTTGCAACTATCGGAGCGGTACCGAATCCCACAGGAATACCATTGCTGTTGTCGTAGTTTCCTGCCACCATATCGGGGAGACTCTGCATGTAAACGCTGCCACTGTTTCCCTCAGGATTGGTGATACCAGCGGCAAAGATAATTCCCTTGAAGCCTTTCCAGTAGGTTCGTCGGGGTTTGGTGTAGGTTCGTCGTTGTGGCTGCATGAGCTTACGAATGCCATCATTGCGATAGCGGGAAGGATAAATCTTAAATTTCTCATTGTTTTATATGTTTATTAATTAATTATTTAAATAGGTATCTCACCTTTATTCCTATGTAGCGACCTGGTAACGGGCGGTTTAATTCAGAAACAATACGACGGTCGGTAAGGTTCTTAACCTTGAAAGTAATTGTCCAACGGTCGTTGCAGAAACTGTGTTCTAAGGCTGCGTCCATTGTCATTGAGGTTGGAATTTTGCGTTCTTGGTACTTACTAACCTCAAAATCGTAAAAGTATTGGTGTATATACGAAGCGTCGAAAAGCAGACGTGTGTTCTGTCCGCTGCCACCAAAGAGGTTTTCTTTGTGCAGTTCGGCACCGAAGTTGGCAAGCAAATAGGGTACGTTGGGAATGCGCTTGTTGCGTGTAGGGTTCTCTACCTCTGTTCCTGGGATTGTTTTTCGGACGTCGCGAAGGTCTTGGTAGGTTCCGTTTGCGTAGAGATAGAGTAGGGGGCAGATGTCGCCCTTGGCTTCCAACTCTACTCCTTTCGTACGTACACTGCCGAAGTTTCGGTAGCGTGCCATGGTTGGAATCATGTCGGGAGTGAAGCGTATCATATCTTCCAGCTGATTGTAGAAGCCATTCAGTTCTACTTCTATAAGTCCTCCATCTGCCTTTATGTGGCGATAGAGAAGCCCGAGGTTTACTCCTGATGTGCGTTCGGGTCTCAATGCTGGCGAGGCGAGTATCGAATAACCATTGCCTATGAGTTCTTCGCTTGTCGGAATACGTACTTCCGAATTGAAAGAAGCCTTCAGCATTAAGTCGTTTGTGAATTTAAAGCGCATGGCATTGCTGAATCCAATGTAGTTTTTAGAGGTTTTTACAGGTTGAGGCTCCTTTACAGAGTAGATGTCAATGCTGCGAGAGTGAGAAGAAAAGAGAAATTCCTTCAATGTAAAAGCATTCTGAAAGCGTCCGTTGAAGAGTGTTAGGTCGTACGAAAGTCCTATGGTCAGCGTTTTCATCTTGCTTGGGAAATTGGCACGGAAGCCCAACGACTTGTCCATCAGTGAGTCGTTAGGGTGTAAGGAGTTATGGTCTGCGTAAATGTTAAGGTTCAATGCGTGGTGTATATCAATAGTATAACCCATATTGAGCTTTGCCGTCAGTTCGTTGGAGCGGTTGTTGCCGTCTGACGCAAAGTTGTTTTGCTCGCCTCCAAAAGATGAAACGGGAGGAAGCACCTTGCCGTCCCAGTCGTAGCGATGTTCAGCCTTGTCGCACAATCCATATTTGCCGATGATATAGCCTGCATTGAAATCGAAGTCCAAACCATCTAAGAAGAAGTTGTTACGTTTCAGTGTAAATGCTGTAACGTAGTTGGTTGAATGGTTATAAGCCTCTCGTACGTTAAGGTCAATGCCCTGTATTTCCTGTCGAGTCTTCATAAAAATGAGTTCCCACTTCATCTCGTCGAACCACCATTGGGTAGCTTTTACTGACATACCTCCCATTATCTTGTTGAAACGGTCGTGGTCTCGCTCAACAATACGGCCGTCAAGATTAGCCAAAGTCATTTTATAGTTGTTCTTGGAATACGACACCACACCGCCAACACCGAATTGCAAGCCACTCTTGCGGTTGGTTCGTTTCAGTACGGAAGACACTTGGTGAGTATTGAACGACCCAATTTCGTAAGAAAAATCCAAGTAAATGGGTGGATATTCCTTTGTTACAACATTGACAGCCCCGCCCAATGCCGAACCGCCAAACTTGTAAGGGACGATACCTTTATATACTTCTATGCGTTCAATCATGTTTGTAGGAATATCGTTCAGTGCCACGAAGTTGCTGAGTAGCGACATAGGCGTCTCGTCAATGTACATACCCATTCGCTTTCCCTCTAATCCACGAACCGATATACGCGACGCACTTCCCATGCCACCAGTGTTCCGCACCGTAACACCTACGGTGCGAGCGAGCACGTCGTTGATATTAGAGGCTGTGCCTTGCAGTTGCCGCTGCCCGATAACAGATATGGGCATGGCAGACTCTCTTAGCTTCCGCATCTCGCTTCGGGTGGTTACTGTTACTTCGTCCAGCACGTTGTCAACGGGCTTCAAGCGTATGTTGCAGCATACGCTGTCGCGCAATGCTATCTCCCGACTTTCTGTTTTATAGCTCAAATATTGAAAGTTCAATCGCACTTGCTGCCGTCCTTGAATATTCAGAATGTAGCGGCCATTGGCATCAGCAACCGTTCCCTTCCCATCTTTTGCTATCGAAACCCCTGCGCCAGCAATAGGCTCGCCAGTCTTGTCGTCGGTAATCTGTCCATATACGATGGCTTTTTGTGCTGAGATTGTCATTGTGCACAGCAGGCAAAGCAATGCCAAGCAAAGCCTCTTGCCATGCAACCGCACGTCAGTTCTCCTTAATACTCCTGCCGATAGTTTCTTCTTGGCTCTTGTCTCTTTCATAATAGAAGTGTGGTAAAAACGAATATTATTCATAATTGTTCAAAAATAAAGTGCGCTGTCTTTAATTCTGACAGCGCACTTTCTGTATTAGGGCATTGCCCCATAGTTTTATTTCTCTTCCTTTTTGGTATCATTTAAAGTTCTTTTGTATGTAAATATACAATTCGTGTTCAAAGGTAGGGTTAATTTTATAAACTGTCAATACCTAAAAATGGGTAAATCTACTTTCTCGTTCATTATTAGGTTCTCCGTCTTGGATAGGCAAATAGGGTATGTTCAAGTATTTTTCATGGTGTAAAACCAAAACTTCTATAAATTATTTACGTGCAAGTAAATTATTCTTTACGTGTAAATAATGTTGGAAACAATAGAATTTCTGACTTCTTTTGACGCAAATAGCCTCTTTCTCTCATCATTAAGCCGTTCTGTAAGATGCTTGTCTTGTTGTTGTAATGAATAGAATAGGTATAGGTAAGAAACGGTACGAATGCAGCAGGCATTTGGTCTGATTTTGTATATAAACCGTGTGTTATGTGTCTTGGTATGGAAAAGAAGTTGAGAAATGTAAAGAAAGAAAAAGCAAAATTTTCCTTATTCTGTTTTATTTGTTCTCGTTAAAAGTTTGTACCTTTGCAGAAGTAAACAATAAAAATATAGAGAAGATTATGTATCGGACTAAGACTTGTGGCGAACTTCGCTTAATAGATGCTGGTAAGGAAGTAGTACTTGCGGGCTGGGTTCAGCGCTCACGTAAGATGGGTGGTATGACCTTCGTTGATTTGCGCGACCGTTATGGTATTACACAACTTGTATTTAACGAAGCTGAAGATGCTGGTCTTTGCGATGAAGCTAACAAATTGGGACGCGAATATTGCATTCGCGTGAAAGGTATTGTAAGCGAGCGTCAAAGTAAGAATAACAAGATAGAAACAGGCGATATAGAGATTATCGCTAAGGAACTGACGGTGCTGAGCAGCTCGCTCACTCCTCCATTTACAATAGAAGACAATACAGACGGTGGCGACGACCTCCGAATGAAATACAGATATTTGGACTTGCGACGCCCTGCGGTGCGCAGCAACTTGGAGTTGCGCCACAGAATGACAATTCTTATTCGTAACTTCCTCGACAGCTTAAACTTCATCGAAGTTGAAACACCTATACTTATAGGTTCTACTCCTGAGGGAGCACGCGACTTTGTGGTGCCTTCTCGTATGAATCCGGGGCAGTTTTACGCACTTCCGCAAAGTCCGCAGACACTGAAACAGCTGTTGATGGTGGCTGGTTTCGACCGTTATTTCCAGATTGCAAAGTGTTTCCGTGACGAGGACTTGCGTGCCGACCGTCAGCCAGAGTTTACCCAAATCGACTGCGAAATGTCGTATGTAGACCAAGAGGACGTGCTTCAGGTGTTTGAAGATATGGCTCGCTATCTGTTCAAGGAAATTAGGGGAGTGGAACTTCCTGCTAAATTAGAACAGATGACATGGCACGATGCTATGAAGCGTTATGGTTCTGATAAGCCTGATGTACGTTTCGGTATGGAGTTTGTAGAACTTATCGACGACCTGAAGGGTACGAGCGAGTTCTCAGTCTTCAACGAAGCGAATTATATTGGAGGTATCGTGGTGCCAAATTGCGCTGATTATAGCCGCAAGCAACTGAACGAACTTACCGATTTCGTGAAGCGTCCGCAAGTAGGCGCAAAGGGTTTGGTTTACATTAAATACGACGAGAACGGTGAAGCAAAGAGCTCTGTCGATAAGTTCTTTACACAAGAGCAGTTGCAAAAGGTGAAGCAAACAACGGGAGCAAACAATGGCGACCTTATTCTGATACTTTCGGGCGAGAATGCCAATAAAACAAGAGTTCAGCTGTGCTCACTTCGTTTAGAGATGGGCAACCGTTTGGGCTTACGCGATAAGAATGTTTTCAAGTGCCTGTGGATTGTAGATTTCCCACTCTTTGAGTGGAGCGATGAGGAGCAACGCCTTATGGCTACCCACCACCCATTCACTATGCCAAACCCAGACGACTTGCATTTGCTTGACGAACACCCAGAGCAAGTAAGAGCATTGGCTTACGATTTTGTATGCAATGGTATCGAAGTCGGTGGCGGTTCTATTCGTATTCACGATACAGAATTGCAGGAAAGAATGTTTGAAGTGCTTGGATTTACGAAGCAACAGGCAGAAGAGCAGTTCGGTTTCTTGATGAATGCTTTCCGTTATGGTGCTCCTCCTCACGCAGGTATTGCGTTTGGACTCGACCGATATGTAAGTATTATGGCAGGACTTGATTCAATCCGAGATGTAATAGCGTTCCCTAAGAACAACAGTGGACGTGATGTGATGCTTGATGCGCCATCGGTTGTTGCGCCAAAACAACTTGATGAATTACAGATAAGATTAGACTTAAAACCTTGATATGTATTGATTTAAATCAATAAAAATTACTTCTTAAGTCATTATAGCTATGAAGTTATTACTTTTTTATTAATAAATTAGTTTCATTGCAAAAATTGATGTATATTTGCAGTAAATAATAGCAGTTTGTTATTATTTATTCAATAGTATATTAATGGTGATGAATTAATTATGGTAGAGAAAAAAGAACTTGCTAAAGTAGCAACAAAAAAGACAACGACAAAGAAAGTCAGTGTAAAGAAAGTTGCAGTAAAGGTAGATCTCAGTTCCGAAAATGTAGGTTTTAAGGCAGGTGATGTGTATAATGCACTTGCTGCAGAAGATAAAGGACTTGCTGTTTCTGAAATAGCTAAAGTTGCAAACATCAGTTTAGAGGAAGCATATCTTGGTATAGGTTGGCTTTTGAAAGAAGGTAAAGTAAGTAGTGAAGACGAAAAAATAGTTTTGGCATAATTAAAGAAATTGAAAAAATAGGGAGTCTGTATTATGGTATAGACTCCTTTTTTATATGTTACTAGAAAGATATATTATTATTATCTGAAGCAGGTGAGAAAAGATTATTAGTTTACCTGAGTTTGGTATAAGAAATCCTTCAAAAAAATTGTAGGAGTGGAATGTTTTTCGTATCTTTATAGTTGATAATCAAAGTATTAACGAAAAATATCCACTCCTATGATTAGTACAAATTTAATAGAAATATTCTGTATTCTTGATGAATTCTGCAAGTTTTTTGCTCCTCAACTCAAAAAACGTCTGTTAGACGAGTTTAGTCGCAGAGTCAACCAGCAAGTGCAAAATTACAAAACGTGTTTAAAGAACTCGCACTTTGGATTAGAAAATTTTAATTTTTCTCTTGGTCTTTCGTTCAATTTCTTTTGTATGGACATAATTCTCTTGTCCGTATAGTTATCAAACGAA
>NZ_BAKF01000072.1 GCF_000614025.1 Prevotella aurantiaca JCM 15754 | reverse complement strand
ACCTTATAAAAAGAATCAGCATAGAGCTTGTCAATACAAGCTTTATGCTGAAAAATAGTTTTAAAGGGATGAGAATTTAAAAAAAGCTTAAGTTTATTAAAAGAAACTTATTAGCTTTCGTAAAAGTATATTTTTAATTTACATCTTTGGCGGATTCTTCTTTTCGCTTTCGTTTAAAAAGCCATGTCGATAAGCGTAGAGCAATTCTTCTAACGCTTCGATTTGGAGTTTCAACTCTGTACCTTTATCCATATCCGCTACTTTTAAGCGACGTTGGTTCAACTCTACAATTTGTGTTGTACCTACAATGTCAATACCACGATTAATAGCGTCTTCTTCCGATGCAAATGGTTCGTGTTGAACAAGCTCGAAACCTCGAGAGTGGTAAATAAGCGTATACCCCGCAATTCCAGTTTCTTTATGATAAGCTTCTGAGAAACCTCCATCTATGACCATAAGCTTTCCGTTAGCTTTAATTGGTTTTTCACCTTTATTTACATGGACAGGAACATGGCCGTTTATAATATGACCTGTTGCACTATTCACACCAAACTCTTCCATTATCATATCGGCAATATCTTCGCGTTCACGGAATTTGAAATAGAAACCTTTTTCTTCGTGGTGTGTTTCTTTTTCCTTAATGAAGTAGCGCTCGAACGTTGTCATCGCTGCCTTATCGAAAAGTGGACTATCTGGACCCGACCATAGGTAGAGGAAATAATCAATAGCGTATTCACGTTCTTTGCAATACTTTAATTCTGTTTGCTGTTGAAAAGCACGTCGTATAATCATTCCCAACTTGTGCAGAAGGTCTTTACCTTTATCAAAGTGATTTGGCTCAATTTCAACTTCTCGTAATGTTCCGTCTTCATTGAGAGGAATAGAAGCATGATAAAGCAAGTTATTATTTAAGACCTTATACATACATCCGTGTCGAAGTTGTAGCAAAATGTGTTCGCGCAATTTTTCGCTAACAGTGAACGAATGATGGAGTCGTTCCATCAATGAAAGCTCTTCCTGTGTAAGTTGTTCTGGCTGCTTAGGGTCAATGGTAGGGAAATTGCACGATGTCAGTTTGTATTCTTTTCCACTAATGGTGATAGTCCCTTTCTTGTAGTCAATCATTTCATACAATAGGCGGTGTTCCATCTTCCAATGTGGATACTTCTTTATAAGCTGAGCTTCTAACTTGAACTGAATTACACTGATAGCCTTATGCATACGAGCGATAAGCAAAATGTTCTTCTCATCGATAGTATCAGGTTGCATAACCTTTGGCTTAAACTCAACACATGGGTCATCTCCATAAACATCCATAGCAAAGGTTGCCAACTGCATTAAGTTAATGCCATACCCATCTTCGATAGTATCCATATTATCGTATCTCAATGCAATTCTTATTACATTACAGATACAAGCATCGTTTCCTGCACATGCACCTGCCCATAAAATATCATGATTTCCCCAAGTTATATCCCATGTATGATAGTTTTTAAGGATATCCATAACAACATGCGCACCAGGACCGCGGTCGTATATATCACCTAATATATGAAGACTGTCAATAGCAAGACGCTGAATGACATTACAAATTGTTGTGATAAAATCGTCGGCTCTTCCTGTTGAAATTATGGTAGAAATAATAGTGCTTACATAATCTGTTTTATCCTTGTCAGCAGAACTTTCGTGGAGAAGTTCTTGAATAATATAAGAAAATTCAATAGGAAGTGATTTGCGCACTTTAGATCTTGTGTATTTGCTTGAAACATCTCGGCATATTCGTACAAGACGATGGATTGCGATATGATACCAATCCTCAATATCATTTTCCGCCTTCTTAACAAGTTCTATCTTTCGTTCAGGATAATAAATCAGTGTACAAAGGTCGCGCTTCTCAGATTCACGTAAAGTATCACCAAATAAGTCGTTTACCTTTCTCTTAATGTTTCCTGATGCATTCTTCAAGACATGTTGGAAAGCTTCGTGTTCTCCGTGTATATCTGCCAAGAAATGTTCAGTACCCTTTGGTAAGTTCAATATGGCTTGCAAGTTTATAATCTCAGTACTTGCATCTGCTATTGTTGGGAACGATTGCGCTAATAGTTGCAGATAGCGTTCGTCTTTTTTCAAATCATAATTTTTGTTTGTCATAGTCAATTTCTGAAAATAATTAGTTGATTAGTACTTATTTTTATTGATGATTTTTTCTATTATCGGTCGTATCTTCTTATCGTTTAATGGTACAAAAGGTGCATAACCGTCTTCCAAATATAAATACTCTGAAAGTATGTACACCATACGTCGTGCAAACTTCAATAGCCTCATACGACGCAATGTAATAAGAAGTCGTTCTTCATTGTAATCCTCAAATCGTATAACTTGATATATCTGCGATAAATGAAGCAAACTAAATTTCCTTTGTTTCAACAATACCTTTGCATGTGCCAGCATTGTCCCAATCTGCTTTATTGTATCTTCTTCTCCTTCTTTAGCATTTTCATAACGACTTTTAAGGAGGAAATTGCCAACTTCTATCTTTGTCTTTTCAAGTTCACCTTCTATTTTTTGCATATAAGGTTTATATCTTGAAATATCTGGTGTGTTGATATTTGGGATTACAAGTAATAAACGTTCAATTCCAATATCAACATAATCACGTACAAATTCATCATCTGCACATATAAGTATTCGTTGCCATTGTTGAGGAGTAAGTCCACGAAGTTCTAAAAGTCCCTTGCTTGGTATAATTTTATTAGTTGGATCTTGCTGCAATCCTGTATGTAATAAGGCACATAAACATAACCATTCAAGATTATCCATATTTCGTCTATACCTTGTGTCAATAACTTTAGTATAGATTTTTATTATGTTTACCGCCATCTCTTCAGTAGAAATAGAATGATTCAGCAAACATGAAGGTACAGAATCTATTCGCTTATTCCATCCAAGTTGTAAAATTTCATTCTTCTCTTTTTCCGATGTTGCTAACACTGCATCAGCCATTTGTACAACTTTACGCTGATAAGTTATAGAACGAACTTTCTTTCGCATTGGTTCTTCTAATTTCATTGCTAAAGGAGAAAGCTCACCATGAGGAGAAAATAGCAATGCGCAACCAAAACGTTTTGCTTTCTTAGCACAAACAAAAGTATTTAGTTTCCAACAACTATGAATATGTACAATGTCCGGCTTAAAACTTGACAGCATCTTTTTAAATTCCTTCTCGGTAGTTGCCACCTCTACCTCTACTGATTGTGCCTTTTCTTTTGTAATCAGTATCGTTAGATAATCAGAGAGAAGTTCTCCTTTTTTTATTTTATATGTAAGATGCAGTACTCTCATTATAATTTGTGAGAAATGAAATCATATTTATTCGCTCGCCAATATTTTATTCTATATCCAAAGTTTTGCCAAATAAGACGCAACTCGTAAGGTATAATTTTCCAAGAAGGAATAACTTCATTAAATAATAATAATGCTTTCTTCCCTATTGATATTCTCAAAATAAAAGTTAGCACAAGTGCTAAAAAGGCAGTGATAGATATTATCCAATTTGTTGTCAGAATAGAAAAAACCAAAGCTGCAACAATAATAAGATAGTTAAAATGAATAGCAAACTGATCAAAATAGTATCTCAGACGATGTTTAGCACTTCTTTTAAGATGTTGTCGGGTTTCTATATAGAAGAGATGTTTGTTTATCCAATGCTTGTATATAGGTGTTTCTTCAATTAATGTTCCATCAATAGAATTTTCTACAGCAGTTGTGCCTTTCTGCGCATATTTGTTAACTATAAAGTCAAATTCTCCACGTACATATTTCAAGTTTCCTCTAAACCCTTCAGTTTCAAGAAATTCGCTTTTCTTAAATAATAAAGCATTAGAATTCCAAGCATACGCTGTAGCTTTCTGAGCTTCTCTCATAAGATAGCACGATAGATAGAATCGTTCGAATCTCCAAAAGTCTGAAGCTTCCTTGTCATAAATAGTATATCCTACTACAAGATTAATATTTTCTTTGCAGTTTCGTGCCAAAGCAGAAAGCCAGTGTTCTGATTGTGGTGCACAGAATATATCGCAAATAAGAAGCCATTCATTTTTCGCAGCCTTTGCTCCAAGTGTTATAGCCAATTTCTTTCTACTCATGTATTTTGAAGTAGAAGGAATAAATGTTGTGTATAGTCGTGGATTATCAGCATATGTTTTTAGAATATCTTCTGTTTCTACATCTCCCTTAGGTACAACAACAATTACTTCATAGTTTGGGTATTCCTGACTTAAATACTTGTTTATGTTTTTTGAAAGTGCCAGTGCATCATCATTTGGAGTTAGGATAATTGATACAGGTGGATATTGTTGTTCTTGTACAACCTCTCGTTGTTCATTAGTACCTGTTTCTTTAGTTAAGGTTTCGTCATCGTCCTCTTTTAGATATGGTTCTGATACATTTGGTTTTCTGAAGAATGGATTTATAAACGATGTAAACAATGCTACTAAAAGCAACATTGCTGAAATTACAATCGTATATATATCAATTATAAACATTATCTATTTAGTAAAACAAGGTAGCTGATAAAGATTGAAGTGCATGTTTCTTGTCTTCTCCCCTAATCAAAAATGAAATATTATAATTGCTGCCGCCATAGCTAATCATTCTTACAGGAATATCTTTCAGAGCATTGGCAGCTGTGATTTCAAATCCAACATTCTGCCAGGCCAAGTCACCTACAACACAAACTATGCACATATCTGTATCAATAGTTACTGTACCACAAGCCTTTAGTTCATCAATTATTTCTTCTAAATGGGTAATATCTTCAATTGCTATTGAAACACCAACTTCACTGGTTGAAATAAGGTCAGTAGAAACTTGATAACTTTCAAATACTTCAAATACTTTACGAAGAAAACCAGGTGAACCAAACATTCTGCTCGAGCGTACTTTTATTACTGTAATATTATCTTTTGCAGCAATCGCTTTGATTTTTCCCTCTTCCATTATATTGTTTATAATGGTGCCATCTGCATCTGGTTCCATTGTGTTTTTTAATCTTACAGGTATGCTAGCATACTTTGCAGGTTGGACACAAGTGGGATGTAGTATCTTTGCTCCAAAATAAGCAAGTTCAGATGCTTCTTCAAAGTTAAGTTGACTGACAGCTTCAGTATTTTCTACAATACGTGGGTCATTATTGTGCATGCCATCTATATCAGTCCAAATTTGTATTTCCTCAGCATTGATAGCTGCTCCCACCAATGATGCTGTATAATCAGAGCCTCCGCGTTGCAAGTTATCAACTTCACCATAAGCGTTCTTACATATAAAACCTTGTGTTATATAAACCTGATAATCTGAGTTTTCAGCCATAATAGCAGAAAGCTTTTCTTTTATATATATGGAATCGGGTTCAGCATTCTTATCAGTACGCATAAAGTCAAGAGCATTCAAAAGCTTAGCCTTAATTCCTTTTTCTTGCAAATAGTTGGCAACCATATTAGTTGATAATACTTCACCTTGTGCAACGATGCTCTTTTCTTCAAATGAAGTAAAGATGTCATTTGTAAAAGAACGCAGATAATTAAATTCTTCTTGAAAAAGCTTTCGTGTCTTTTCTTTGTAATCGTTGGTAGAATAAAGTTCATCAATATGTGATAAGTATTTCTGTTCAAGCTTATTGATAACTTCATTTGCACCTTCATGATTCTTCTTATATAAGTATTCTGCAACTTCTATAAGTGTATTTGTAGTACCACTCATTGCAGAAAGAACAACAAACACTGGTTCTCCTGTTCTGAGCACCAGTTCTACAACTTCTTTCATTCGTTCAGGTGAACCAACAGAGGTGCCACCAAATTTCATTACTTTCATATCGTATCTAGTTTGTCGCCTTAGTCTTTGTTTGAAATAGTTTCTTCATCATCAACAAAGTCGAGAACTTCTATCTTCGTTTCTATAGGTTCGTTGCTTTCTTCCAAATCCTTTGTTTCAGCATCGTCTGTAACTAATTTAAATTCTCCATCTTTACATTTGAAAACTTTTCCAGGAAATTGTTCTAGCAAATGAATATTGTGTGTAGACATAACAACTGCTGCCCCATCTTTAGAGGCACGTTTCAGTATGCTTACAATATTAGTTGCTGTTTCTGGATCAAGATTGCCTGTAGGTTCGTCGGCAATAATAATTTTTGGACTATTAAGCAAAGCGCGTGCAATAGCAATGCGTTGTTGTTCACCGCCCGATAGTTCGCTTGGCATTTTATCTTTTTTGTCAAGCATTCCTACTTCATTAAGTACATCATGTATTCGGTTTTCAATAGCTTTATTTTCTTTCCAACCTGTTGCTTTCATAACAAACTGAAGATTTTTGAAAACATTTCTATCATGAAGTAACTGGAAATCCTGGAATATAATCCCCATTTGCTTTCTGAGTGCAGGTACATAACTGCGCTTCAGAGTTAACAAAGACTGTCCTAAAACATCTGCTTTTTCTGCTTCGCCATCATAAATATCAAGTTCGCAATAAATAGTCTTTAGCAAAGAACTCTTACCTGAACCGACTTTACCTATAATATAGATAAACTCTCCTTCATTCACTTGAAAGTCTACATTCCTAAGTACATGTTTCTCGTCTTGGAAAATATTTACTTTTTTGTAATCTACTAACATTATATGTCTTTTTTGAGGATTCTTTATAACCTTATGCAAAGATAAGAAAAAAAAATGATTGGCACTTATTTTCTTTGTAAAAAAAGATATTGATACT
>NZ_BAKF01000073.1 GCF_000614025.1 Prevotella aurantiaca JCM 15754 | reverse complement strand
TTTGAGCATCAGTTGCGAAATTTCTTCCGAACTTTGCTCGGCTAATCTTAAAAACAAAACATCATTGTATTTCGGAAAAGCGTTTGCAAAGGTATAACTTTTTTTATTATGTTCCAAACATTTCTAAAGTTTTTTCAAAAATATTTTTCACTTCATAGAAATTTTGAAACATAATTTTATACTACATCTCCTCCAAATCCCTGTTTTACAAGCAATTAAAAAAAAACACAAATCTACCACCAAAATTATGTTTGAAATGAACTTCTTTTAGAGCGTTGATTTAGTATAAGAAAGCAAGAAGAGAAATCATAATTACAAAATTTGAAATTATAATTATATTTTTGATAGAATTTAATTACAATTTTTCATTAACGATTGTATTAAGCCTACACCACATTATTAAATATAAAGAGTCTTTAGTTGAAGTTTATATTTTCGCCAACTATAAAATGATTGTATAAAGGAAGTATTCCTTCTTATAACGTTTATATTTATCAAAAAGACAAAAAGAGAACAAAGTATTTGTTCCAACTATTATAAAATTGTATCTTTGCAGGGAACAACTTTACTCAGAACGCAAACATAACATAGAACATGAAAATAGGTGTATTTTGCTCGGCAAATAATAATATTGATCCAGAGTTTTTCGAACGTACAAAAGAATTTGGACAATGGATAGGTGCTAATCATCATACTGTAACTTATGGTGGGTGTAACATTGGACTAATGGAGTGTATTGGGAAATCTGTGCACGAAGCAGGAGGAAAAACAATTGGTGTCGTTCCAAATATAGTAGAAGAGGGAGGAAAGAAAAGTGAGTATATTGACATTACTTTCCCTTGCGACAACTTATCAGAACGCAAAGACTTAATAATGATGCAAAGTGATATTACCGTTGCACTTCCTGGAGGTATCGGAACTATTGACGAAATTTTCACAGTTGCAGCTTCGGCTTCCATAGGTTACCACGACAAACGTGTTATATTATATAATGTGAAAGGTTTTTGGAATCCACTCATTGCAGTATTAGAAGATTTGCAAACAATGGGATTTATACGTGGCGATTATCACAGACATATTGATATTGCCAATAGTTTCGATGAACTCATAGTAAAGATTACGCAAAAGTAAGCATGCTGATGTTGAAAATAGAACTCTAACACAGGAAGAATAAATGTTGATGATTGAGCATTAAAAAAATCAACTTATGAAGCTCGTAGCAGAAATTATCAATTAGTTCGAATGAAAGTCTTATCAAATGAAGGCAAACTGCGTGTCAGTTTGATTTTTTTCTTAGGTTTAATAAGAGTTTCCACAAACGCCAACAAATACTAATTTCTTCATGGCAACGGACTAAGCATTTTGTAGGAGATAAATATTTATCTCCTATTTCTTTGTATTGTTGATTTTATTTTTCTGAACAATACGTGCCTACCAAAAGGTAGGTCTAGATATTCTTCATTGTTTTCACTTGAAAAACAAACATAGATTTTACACTTCTATTTGGGAAGTATAGTATAAGATATTATTGTAGCAGAATATAAAGCTTTTTCCTAACAAGACCTCTGCAATGTTTTCATGGCAGAGGTCTTAAAAAATCTATCTTAATATAGTCTTCTTTCCATTTACAATGTATACACCTTTTAATCCTTCCAAGGTTTTCGAATTCTTACGAACAACTTTTCCATCTATTGTATAAACATTGAAGTTTTGGTGGGATGCATAAAGAGCATCGACTCCAGAGACTACCATACTAACAGACACAGGTGCAGACTCAATACTATCTGCATACACAGCTGTAACACTAAAGAGATGATTTCCATCTTTCAAAGGCTGTTCTACAAAATAAGTTGTAACCCCTCCTTCTATCGTTGCTATTATTTTTTTATCAAGATATATGTTATACTTTTTCACATCATCGCCTTTTACCGAATATTTTATATCATCAACTAAAAGACCAAATGCATCAGAAGCTGTGTGATGTATAGCAAAATACTTAGTTTTATCTGGCAACGTAAAGAAGCGTTGTGTCCAATCCATATTGGGTGTTTCAGTTTTTCCAAGTTTTACAAAACTTTCTATATTTCTATTGGTTGTAGAATAAAGAACTTCATAAGTTTCATCCCCATACATCAACGAAAGACACTTTACATAAAAAGTTATAGTTTGTTCAACACCTGGAAGTTCAGGAGAAATAAGCCAATCATCTGCAGCACCTTTTACTGGGCAAAACGATATAAGATATTGACTACCAGAATGCGCTCTATCCTTATCGTAAATATTTGCACCAAAAACTATTTCGGGGTTAATTACCTGCCATGCATGTGGCTTAGAAGAATTCTTATAACTAACAGCTCCCCACATATTTGTTACTTTACCATCACCATCTACTAATTTCCAATCACCAAAAGAGCCTTCATTAGATGATTCTGTTACACCTCCTAAAGAGAACGGAACAAAAATATCTGTATTTTCAAAATTTTCTACTATTGGACGAGTAGTCTTCTGTGGAGTATTCCATTGCATTCTTACACCTGAATCTTCTTGTTTTGCTACAAGATTTTCAGGAGTAGCAGCTTGAGAAATAAGAACATTAAGCGTGCTTTTTGCAATATTATTCTCGAGCATTTCGTCTGGTGCATAAATAATTTCAGCCTTAATTAAACGTGAGCCAGCCTCATCAAATATTGTGGTTGGCATAGAGGCTTCAAAAAGTTGTTCATGCATAGATGATAAATTGTTTTCAACTAATTTATTTACTAATTCTTTATCATCGGCCATTATTCGTATCGTATAATTATTTGCCGGCTGTAATCCATAGTTTTTAATAACGAGTTGAATAGCTGCAGTATCTCCAGTCTGCACTGTTTCTGGCACAAATAAAGAAGCCACCTTAAGGTCGTTGTTTGTCATATTTACGATATTGATATTATCGAATGTTATACTACCTTCCGAGTTAAAAGTTTCAAATAAGCCTAGTCGAATATATCTTTCCGTTTTGTATGACGACAAATCTATCTTATAAGTTGCATACTCTTTATTAGGACTAATTACATCTGCCAATGTTTCAGTACCATCAGGTTTTACCACATATACCCCAATAGTATTTTGTTTATCGGTGCCTTTTACGTCAAAAGTAAGCATAGGCTTTGTTGCACCAGCTAAAGAGATTTTACCAGAATACAATTCACCATATTCATCAGAAGATGGAGAAACAATATCAAAAGCATAATTATCGCCATCGGATGCTTCACCAGATAATTGCATTTTTACACCACTACCGGTGCCATTGAAATCCCAATAAGTGGTTAATTGTCCTTTCGTAACACTTTCTTTAAATGGAATACTATAAGCCTTTCCTACAAGTAGACCGCTCATACGAGCTTCTCCTGCTCCAGCTGCATTTACAGCTCGTACTGCCCAATATGCTATGCCTTGTTTTCCTTCATTTGTATTAAATTCTATGTTAGAAGATGTACCATCATGAATCGTAGCAAGTTTTTCTGCAAGCAACATTGTTCCATTATAAGAAGCTGTATTCCAAATTTCATAATCAACCTTATCGGTAATTACAAGTCCTCCCGTAGCCCCGATTGAACCTACTTTATCCCATGTAATCTTAACATTTTGGTCATTGTCTGCTACTCTAATATTTTTGACATGCTCTGGAACATCTACGCCAACATAAACAACCTGTTGACTTTTCTGTCCCTGTTCTTCACCCATAAAAGGTAGTGTAGTATAAGTATGGTTACCAAGAAGCACCTCATTATCTTGATAAGTAATTTCAGTACTTGGAGGAATATTGCTAAACGTTTTAATAATTTTATTATCGCGTCTCAATTCTATCTTTGTCAATGGTTCATTCAATGTTGTTCCACCAACTGTTTTTATTGGAGCTTTAAAAGAAATATTAGCTATTAGTCCTCCATTAGCATCTGCAACAACATGAAAATCACGAACAGAATCTGGAGATTCAGCTGTCGCATTTTGATCAACCATAACAGAATCTACATATAGTGTCCAACCTCCAGTTGTACTAATTGCATGAATACCTATATGATATTCTCCGTCTACATCTACTTTTATTTGATTATTCTTATATTTTTTATATGTGGCAGAATTAACATCTGTTTCAGATAACACGTTGTTTTTCATATCTTCAACACTTGTTCCTTTTCCCATCTTTACCTCAAAACGTTCAGGATAAACCTTACTTTGTCCTGCACGGCCTTTTGCACTTAAAGCAATAGTATATGTACGACCAGCTTTCATCTTTATAGGCGGAGAAAACATCCAATCATCAGCAGCCTTCGGACCAAAAGTATAAGAAGCAGCCTTTGCTCTCTTATCGTAAACCCATATTGCTCGTGTACCAAAATCTGACTCTTCCTTATCATTATTAACATCAACAACTCTCCAAATAGCAAATTTGTCAGCACTTTCAAAATCTTCCATATAAGGCACACTAAAAGCTGCACCTACTTGTTCCGAATTAGAGTAAGCTATCTCACTACGCTGTTCTCCATTCCGTGCAACAATTCCATATCTATAGTTAGCAAAGTCACCAATAGCAATTTGGTCTTCTACATAAGTGTCACCATAGTTTTCTGCTATTAATTTCTTTTCTCCATTTCCAATTCGATAAATATCATAATAGATTCCTCCTAAAAATCCATCGTGTAGTCCTTTTTGTGGAGCTTCCCAATAAACATAGGCATTCCCACTTGACTTATCTAGTTCCATTACAATATTAGAAACAGGCATTGGCACATCGTAACCAATCCACTGCCGTACTTTTGCAATTGGAGAATTACCAATTGAATTGGAAAGCATTACCTCAAAACTATGCATGCCTGTACTTACTATAGTAGGAATCGTTTCATTCTTTCCAGGAGATGTTGTTCCTGTAGCTATTATATTGCCATCAGCTATAACCTTATAATAAAGCTCATTACTTAAAATCTGTCCATCGTAACTTAATGTAGGTGCTGTAAAGACAACCGAACCTGTTGTTGCTCCATCAATAAACATCAAAGATAAGTCAGTCACTTTTGCTGGTGCTCCATTAAGTGCTTCTGGTTGACGGATAATCATTCCTGAAAAAGTATATTGCCCGAATTTATATATTTCAGTAGCCGCACCTGTTTTAAGATCTACTGTATAAAGTGAAGTACTTTGTTTCTTTTGGTCAGTACCTAACCAATAGAATACATCATCACTTTGATCTATCTCGCCAGTCTGAAAGAAAAATGAACCAGAAGAATCTGAAAGTGTTATTCCTGTTGCTCCTATCAGTATTTCTTTTCCAGCCCCCTTATCTATTTGGTAAAGATTACCATCTGTAGCTATACCATAAAGCACTCCAGCTTTTGTAATACCCATAGCGATATAATACTTATTTGTTGCAAAGAGTGTAGAACGACTTCTGTTTGGATAATCAATAATACCAATTTCTCTACTTTTTCCATCAGCAGAATAAAATTCACCATAGATTGTTCCATCTTCTGCTGTAGCCGTTTCAAAAGCCATTAAAGAATAGTCGCCAAGAACTTCACTCCCTATTAATGTCCAAGAATTGGTATCTATCGTATATAAAGTAGGCGTGTACTTTTTATCTTTTGACATTGCATTATAGCCTGCATATAATTTCCCATCAACTAAACCAATACCATTATAAAACATAAAATTCCCATTGATAAGTGGGTTTAATTCTTTCGGAGCTAAAGAATTAAAACTAGATATACTCCGATCGGTAGCTTTCGTCATACCTGGAGCATAGGTTACATTTACCCAAATTTCTGCTCCTCCATTTGTTTTCAATAATTTTTGCTTATCAAATGACAAAGATGATGATAATCCTTGCTTTTGCATTAGTTTATGCCCACTTCCATAAGAATAAGCAAGTGACTTTCCTCGTTCAAATAAAGAAAGTTCATTATCACGCTCATCAAAGCGCACTTTTTCTTCAGATGCAAAACGTTGTAAAGACATGCAAGGCCTTTCTGTGTAGTTTTGTGCAATGGCAATATTTCCCACCAAGAGGAACATACTAGCCAACAAAAGGAATATTTTTCTCATTGTATAATTCTCCTATATGCAGCGTGATTGTTTGGTTTATCCATCGGGTCTCAAAGATGAAGCCGTTAAGGTTTGACAAATAATAATTATCCGTATTCCTGCTGCACGGAAAAGGATATGTTAAAGGTGCTACAAAAATAGCATTATTCTCAAAAATTGCAAAATAAAGAAATAAAAATATTACACATTCCTTAAAACTCTCTATAATT
>NZ_BAKF01000074.1 GCF_000614025.1 Prevotella aurantiaca JCM 15754 | reverse complement strand
GGCGGCAAGTTCGGGCACTTTGATGAACGTCCTAAACCGTTCCTTCTGAATGATGTCGTTTGTGATGGAGAACTCGTAGTCGGTCGACTTTTTGGCAAAGACCGCCGCCCATGCATCAAAGCTGTTGATGCCCTGCTTTTCCAAAGCCTGCGGACGAAGATACTTGAACAGAAGATACAACTCCGTCAGACTATTTGAAATGGTCGTTCCCGAAAGGAAAGTCGCTCCCAAGTCCTTGCCAGACCGTTCTTGTATGGTACGAATAGCAAAGAGCATGTTTAAGGCACGTTGTGAGCCATCGGGATTGCCCAAACCCGACACACGGTCGTGGCGTGTGTTGAACATCAGGTTCTTGAACTGGTGTGATTCATCTACAAAGAGGTGGTCGATACCCATCATCTTGAAATCTACGGCATCGTCTTTTCTTTCGGCGATGCTGTCCTGTATGTTTTGCAGCTTCGCTTCCAGCGTCTGCTTGCGCTTCTCCAAGCCTTTGAGCATCCCACGGGAGATGTCTCTTCCTTGTTGCCGCAACACTTCGAGATTTTCTTCCACCGAGTCCAGTTCCTTTTGCATAATTGCTTCCTGTATCTCCAATGCTTGCGGTATCATTCCGAACTGCTCGTGCGTGAGGATGATGCAGTCCCAATCATTGTTCTTGATGTCGTTGAAAATACGCTGGCGGTTCTGCTTATTAAAATCGTTTTTCCCAGGATAGAGTACCTTAGCATTAGGATAAGCTTTCCTAAAGGTATCGGCAATGTCGAATACGTTTGCCTTTAGTCCGATAATCATCGGCTTGTTTGCCAGTCCCAATCGCTTCATCTCGTAGGCAGCCGTACACATGATGAGTGTCTTTCCCGCACCCACCTCGTGGTCACAGATGCCGCCACCGTTGGTTTTGAGCATCCACACGGCATCCTTCTGACTCTTGTAGAGGTCTGCAATACCCAATCGTCTGAGTTCAAGGTCGGGAAACGTCTGGTGCGTGCCGTCAAAATTAGGTCGCACAAAACAGTTGAAAAGGCGGTTGTAACGGTCGGATAACTGCTGCTTGAACGTGTCAGGTGTCCGTCCGAGCCAATCGACAAAGCCCTGTCTGATTTCCTCAATCTTGGCATTTGCCATCTGGATGGCATGTCCGTCCCTTACTTTGATGGTCTTGGTCTCTCCCGTAACCTTGTCCGTCACCTCCTTGCTCTTGTTGATGTCGGGAATGGTATTGTGTAGGGCATGCTTTAAGAGATTGATACCGTCATAACGGCGGAACTCTCCCTGTACGGCATACTTGTGCCAGATATGGGCATTCTTTCGGTCACAGATAATGCTGTATTCGTCCATATTGGAATGGTAGGATACGCCAATATCCGTCCCGAAAAACTCCGATGCGAACCTGCCATAGACCTTTGAGGGTATCCAGCGTTCACCGAGGTTGAAGTCAAGGTCTGCAAATGGAATGGGTGTTGGCGTGGCTGCACGCAGGGCAGCAAGGCTCTGTTTTGCCTCTTCGTGGTCGGGATGGTCCAATAGCCACGACTCGATACGCTCCGCCTTTTCTATTATATTGCCCGAAATGAACTTGTCCGCTACCTCGTAAGCATTCTCTTCGGGGTTGAAGTATATACGACCTTCCAAGGAAGAAATAATGTCGTTCTCTTCCATATCAGGTAAAAGCGAACTCATGTAGTCAAGTTCCACCGTGCCGTACTTGTTGAGCGATGCACCCAGTGCCTCCATCGGGTCTGCGGCAACGGACAGTTCGGTGGTGGAAAATGCCATAGGATGGTCAAAGATATCCGCCTTGACGTACCTGCCGTTCTCAGAGCGTTCCAAGAACAGCATTTCCACGCCTGTAGCATCCATCTTGATGATGTCGGTGTTCGCCTTTTGGTTAAAGTAGCCCCAGCGTGCAATATAGTCATCATACAGGTGGTTGAGCCTGCTGCGGTCTTCCCGGTCTTCTGCATGGTTCTCTGCCTCGTAGTCATAGAGACGATGATAGCACTCCCGTATCTCGATATAGGCTTTGAGACGTGAAAGCTGCGCATACGGCAAGTCCATCGGGTTAAAGGTGGGATGTCGCTTTAAGTCAGAAAGAAAGCCTACCTGCCCTTTCTGCACGACGATGGAGCCGTCTCTTAGGTGTGAGTCCGGCGAAGAGAGAAAAGGGCGTGGGGAAGCGTCAAACTCCTTTCTGACTTCCGCTATAGGTTTTGGCTTGCGCTCCTCGGCTTCGTTCATGAAGTCGAAAAGTGACGGCTCACGTGAAGAGGAAGAAGCCTTTTTCCTACTACTACGGGTACGGCGTTGAGGAATGATTGCTGCCTTTTGTATCTTGGACTCCGATGATTTCTGGGGAGCAGTTTGAGTTATAGGATGGCGCACCTGTGAAGTTCCTGAATTATCCTTGATTTCATGGTTCACACGGGTAACTTCTCTTGTCCAAAGGCTGTATTCCTCCGGGGCAAACAGTGACAGCTGCTCTGGTTGTCCGATGTCTTCCATGTTATTGTCCACCACTGGATGATGATCGTCGTCAAAGAATATTGTCTGCCCGTTCATCTCTCTTGGGGCTTCAATATCCGTACGGATTTCCTGTTGTTCCTGCTCGTATTGATGATGAAGTGTCAAGGCAGGTACACCTTCGGGAGCAGGTTCTATAGTTATGGAAGGCTGTCCTGATACTGATTGTTGTGGGGCGGACTCCGATGATGACGGCTGTAATGGGATTGTCTCTCCGCCAGAAATGGTATCTTCCATTATCTGCGTATCGTTCTCAGAAGCAACGGCTACAGTTTCCTTAACCTTATCGTTTATCTCTGTTTTTGTTACTACTTCTTCCTTGATTTCCTCCGCTACCACTTCTTCTTTGGTATATTGTCCCCTGACTATTTCTTCCAGTTCGGCTATCTCATGCAATTTCTTAGGAGAGAAGTACAGGTCACGTTCAATGCCCAATCCTCTTACTTTCACGCCTTCCATCTCATCGAGGGACATATTGCCAAGCTCCCAGCCGTAACCCATCGTGACGGCACCGAAACCAATACGGCTCTTGGGGTCATACTCCAAGAGGTAGGCTGTGTATGCTCCCATAGGGAAGAAATAGCGTGCGTAGGCAACCTTATCGCCTATGAGTTCCTTTTCCGTGCTGTAAAGTTTTGGTAGTTGCTTCCTGATACTGTCGGGCATGAGGTTATAGGCATCGTTTATTCCCTTGTCTTCAGTCTTTGTCTTCTCTGTTTCTTCTTCCCGACTTATGGTAATACCCAACTTGCGAAGCTGTTTCTCTGCTTCCGCCTCCCGCTCTGCCTCTGTCATTGGTATACCGGTCTCATATAGTTTACGGTCGATACGTTGTTCCATTTCAAGGGAGAGCCGTGTTCGGAGACTTTCTGCCATTTCCTCAATCCCTCCTGTGAACCGATACTCCCATGCAGGTCTTCCATAAGGGTCTGTACCCATTATGCGCTCTGTGGCAATGGTGCGATGAGATATGTCCTTCCAATCTCCTACAAAAAGTGAGTTATGCTTGAAGACGACAGTAGAGCCTTCTTCCTTGGGAACGGAAACAGTTTCTACGAACTGCTGCTCGATGCCTTCGCTGATTTCTTTACCTGTCTGCTTCTGTAGTACGATGAGGTCACTGCCTACGTCCGTTCCAGCATTGTCTGAAAACATACCCGATGGCAGTCGGAGAGCGGAGATAAGGCGGCTGTTCTGCATGAGGTAACGGCGTATGGCTTCATTGCGAGGGCTGTCCAAAACACCCTGTGAGGTGATGAATGCCAGTAAGCCACCTTCCTTGATGCAGTCTAGACCTTTCACGAAGAAGTAATTGTGAATGGCACGTGTGGACTCACGCTTTAGTGTATCCTTACCTCTACTATACTCTCGGTCATAGACCATGAAATCACCAAAGGGAATGTTACTTGTAATAAGGTCGTATTTGTCTTTGTTTTCTAACTCCCCAATGGCTTCAAAAGGTTCGTCTCTAACGAACACGTTGCCTTTACCATAGGGGTGCAGGGCTTGTGAGATGCGGGCAGTGAGCAAGTCCTTTTCCATTGCATCTACAACTCCCGCTTGCCTTGCAAAGATTTCGGCAAATGCTCCCATGCCAGCCGAAGGGTCCAAACATCGGCGTATGGGTACATTTACAGAAGTGAGAGCATCGGTAATGGCGGTGACAATACGAGTATCGGTATAGAAGGAGGTCAGTACACTTGCCTTGATACTCTCCCAATACCGCTTGGCGGTGTTGGCATCTACGGCTTCACGATAAATCATCTGCTTGAGCTGTTGGGTTGGTTCAAAGAGATTCTGCTCAGACTTGCTCCAATAGCGTATATCATCGGGGGTATCTGTGCGGTTGAGTACACATTTTAAGCCACCGAAGCCCTGATAGTTCCGTAAGATACTTTTCTCAGCTTCGGTGGCTTCACGGCGTTCTTTCTCTAATCGCAAGACCACACGGATGGCTTCCGTGTTGGCTTGCAAGACTTCTTTCTTATTGTATGCCATAGTGTTTTCTTTTAATAAGTGGAGGTAAAAAGGTCGGGAGATATAAGTATTACCTCCCAATCTATATCTGTAAATCTCCGTTTCTGTCGGGATTATTTTCCTCTTTGTTTTCCTTTCTTGTTCTCAAACTCAAAGGAAGTGGCGTAGTCTTCGCCCAGAACAAGTCGGGCATTGAATTTCTTACCTGCCTTGCTGGTCAGCCCTTTAAGGATAGGCGTACGACCAGAACTTATCAAGTCACGGATGTTATCTTCAGAGAGAAGTATGCCGCAGACTTCACGAAACACGTGAAAGCCACAGCTTTCATGCCTGCACTTGGCTACCTTGGCATAGATGCCGACACTCTGCTGTCCGCATTTTGGGCAGCGGTAGACAGGATAGGACTTCTGCTCTGAAGAAAGCGAGAGGAGTTCCTCGCAAATAGTTCCCACGTATGAATTAATGCCCTGTGCAAACTTATCAGATGGCATCTTTCCTGCTTCAATAGCGGCAAGTGCAAGTTCCCAACTGCCTGTCATTTCCGCATTGGCAATTTTCTTGTCCTTGACAATCTCATAGACAGCTAAGCCTTTCTCGGTAGGTATGATGGATTTCTTGTCCCTTCGGATATAATCACGGAGGATAAGTGTTTCAATGATGTTGGCACGGGTGGCAGGTGTTCCGATACCACACGCTGCCATTGCTTTCTTGCTTTCTGCATCTTCAACCTCTTTTCCGGCGTTCTCCATAGCAGAAAGTAGTGTTGCTTCTGTGTAGAGGGGTTTAGGTTTGGTCTTATGCTCGGTGATGTCCGCATTAACAAGTGATAGGACTTCACCTTCTGTTAAGTTCGGCAATGAAGACAAAATATGTTCATCACTATCTTCTTTCTTATCAGCTTCTGTTGCCTTGTCTTTCTGCACGGCTTTCCATCCCAAGGAGATTTGTCGGCATGCTTTCCAAGTAAAGGTGTTGGTGCCATCCGTGAACCGTACCTGCATACGCTCTTCCTCGGAATCGGGGGAAAAGGCTTCTATGAAGCGATCAACTACCATTTGATAGATAGTTATTTCATCTGTCGACAATACTGATGGTGGCTCACCTGTCGGGATAATGGCGTGGTGGTCAGTAACTTTGGTATTGTCCACCGAGTGGCGGTTAAGCGGATTTGATAGTGTCTTGCCTATATTGCGCAGCAGGACGGGTACTTCCTCGAAGACATCCTCGCTGATATATCGGCTGCCTGTACGGGGATAGTTCATAGAATAATGACAATGAAAGAAGAAAGGGCAAACACGAACGGAAACACTTGAACAATAACAACTTATGCACTTTTCTGCATTTTGTGATATGGCAAGATTGAGCGAAAAACGGCAATAGTTCCGTTACCAACTCGTAACCCATAGGGTACAAAGCAAAAAGGGGTTACGAATTGAATATAAACAACTGTGGCATAGGTTTTTATTCCTCATCTTTCATTTTTCTGCATAGCTCAAGAACTCTTGTTCGTATGTACCTTTGCAAGCAAAGGAAATTAGAAAAAAAACGACAGAAAAATGAAAGAAAACAAACTGAAAGTCTCGTTTTTCACACAGGCTAAACGAACGGACAAAAAAGGCATGGTGCCGCTTATCGGACGGATAGAACTGGG
>NZ_BAKF01000075.1 GCF_000614025.1 Prevotella aurantiaca JCM 15754 | reverse complement strand
AAGACCGTACGGCGGTTTACAAGGTAGCGTGGGTGCATACGCACTGCTCCCTTTTTCATTAGCCATATTGCCCGTACTTTCTGTTCATGGTGAACGTTTGCCATACCACAAGGCTGGCACCCACTACGCCTATGACAAGACAGGTAACTTGGCTGACTCCGCAGAGATAGAGAATGACCACGAGAATGAAGACTGCCAGCAAGCCTCCTGCAAAGAGGAAGAGATACTGTGCCTTCAAGCCCTTGAATTCCACCGTCCGACCTACACCCTTGTTGATTTCAAATGCAGCCATCGCCTTACAGGAAGAAACTTCTCAAGATAGTGGCTGCCACAATGAGGAAGATACACGCACCGAACCAAGAGGCTGCTGTCTTGCTCGTATCGGGGTCACCACTTGAGAACTTGTTGTACACTTTAATGCCTCCAATCAACCCCACTACCGCCCCTACGGCATAAATGAGTTTTGTGCCGGGATCGAAGTAGGAGGTTACCATTTTTGTAGCTTCATTGATTCCGGCAATGCCGTTGCCTTGTGCGTATGCTCCTACGGCAGTAGCTGTCAGCAGGAACAGCATTGTGATTTTCTTTTTGTTGTTCATTGTTCTTTTTATTTTAAGTTGTTAAATGAATTGTTTTCTTTTGGGTAGAGATGGTAAGGGGTGGCTCGGTTTTATTGTATGACTGATATAGTGTGATTGTTTTACTTTTGAGCCACCCCTCGAACACTTTACAATATGAACAAAAACAATAGTTTTACAGATAGTATGACAGTGGACAGTCGGCTTCTTCCGATGCATCGCTATTCTCTTGTGCAGAATCAGACTCGGGAGGTATTGTTTCTTCGTTCGTCATTTCTGCTTCTTCTGCTTTACGGATGGCAGCAAGTAGCTTTTGATGGTCTTTCTCCTGCTTGAGCGTTGCCTCTTTGATATAGTCCATAAGCAGTGTGCCTCGTATTGCTTGCAGTGTTTCGTGAACGTCAGTTTCGCTTTCCTCGTCAAGCGTGTCGTCATTCCTTTGCCATCCGTTTATACGGGACAAATCCCTTGCAAGAATGGCGGATGGTGAGACTTCGGGCATCACTGCATCAGCGATTTGCAGTTCCTCACGGATGATAGTATCTTCGTCCGACTCGTCCATTGTGTAGTCAACCTGCATTTCATTGTCCTCTTCTGTACCTTCCACTTCTTTTATTTCTTCGGACACAGATGGGGTTTTCTCTGCAAAAGTATTAGGTTTTTCATCAGGATTTTCAGAGGAGGAAACAGCGGGAACTTCTGAGATTTTTCGTGAATTGGTAGCAACCTCTTTTGATAGTGTTTCATTTTGTTCCCTATATGATTTACTCTTACCAACAAGCACTTGACGTGCCTGTTCAAGCTGGTCTTGCGTAACAGAAGAAACATTCTGCTTTTGTTTCTGCTCATTTTTCTTCTCGCACGTTTTCTCCAATCTGCGGCACGCTATGCGAAACTGCTGCCAAAGGAAGAGTATTCCAATGAACACCCATACTACTATCAAAAGCTGGAGAATGTTGAATAGTATTGTTTGCATACTGATGATGTTTGTTAGTCATTTATTCTATGTTCAAAAATCTATTGCCACCTTGCGGCGATGCTTTGCAGTGGCATTATTGAGCAGTTCCTTGTGTTCTTTAAGGTGTTCACGGAGAATATTGTCAATATAACAAGCCATCGATACCCGCTCACCTAAGTCCTGTAAAATGTTTCTTAGCACTTGGAGTGTATCAGCACTCATAGTAAAATTGGTCCGCTCCCGAAGACGGATTGACTGTAAATAGCGTGTTCGGTAGTCCTCCAAGGAAATCCGAGGTGTTTCCGCACTTCTCTCATATCCTCTCTCGTGGCTTTTACACAAGGTCTTATCCTGCTTATCGTCCGAGGTAGACATAAGTTCCTTTACCAGATGTTGGTTTTCCTTTTGGTTGGTACTGACCTCTGTCTTCACTTCCTCTTCATCTTCCTCATCAGGAGGGTCAAAAGACACAGTTTCCTTGGGTGGTGTCTTCATCACCCCGTCTTCTGCCATTTCCTTAAGCTTGGCTTCCAATCTCTGCCGTTGTTCCTGTATCCTTGCCATAGTGCTGTCTTATTTAAGTTGAATATGGGTAAGTAATTCCTCTGTCAGCTCATCAATGCCGGTCCCGATTCGTAAAGCCTTATTGGGAGGGAGGTAAGTGGAACGGAATACTCCACGGAATCCGTATTGCTCCAGTTCATGGCTGAAGCGGTGAGCAGCATAGACATGCTGATTAAGTAGCGTGTAATCTTCGTTCTTGATATACCTACTATAGTATTCTATGAGCGTGTTCTTAACTCTTCGGTCAACCTTATTCCATAGGAGAATGACTTCCTTGATACGGACACTTGACATAGATACACCCAAGTCATTTACAGCCTTGATATAGGTAAGGCAGGCAACCATTGACTGAACATCAGGCTCTAAAGGTGAAAGGATATAGTCCATCTCCAGCGATAGCTGCAAAAGGTCACTCGTGCCAGCATGACCAGGAAAGTCGAAGATGACCAAATCAAACTGCTCAGACGGATGTTTACGGATATACTCGTTAGCCTTCTCTATTGCCTCCTTAGGGTCTGCCTTGAGAATGCGATAGGCTGTACGCTTCAAAGAGGAGAAATATTGCTTCATCTGCTTGGAAAGCTGTGGATCACTTTCAATGCAAGCCTTTTCCCTTTCACGGAGTTTATAGAATGAGTCTTGAGACAAGTCACAGTCTACCACAAAAAGATGGATATTTCTTTCGTAGTAAAGAATGCTGCTGACAATCTCAGCCAAAGTACTTTTGCCAACACCTCCCTTTTGAGAGGAAAAGCCCAGAAATATGGGCGATGTTTGTATCTGTTCCATACTATAGATATTTTAATCGTTTAAACTATAATTTGAATGGTAGTTCGTTAGAGTAATCGTCAGAGCGAATTATTAATTCTTTTATCTGTCGAAATACCGAAGTATCTATCGTTTTATTTGTCGATTTGTCGACATCTCGATAGTTCTATTTGTCGATATATTGAACTATTGAAATAGAGTTCGTCATATCGTTCTTTAAATAGTTCTGTCGAACGATATTCCGTTCGTTTTATCTGCAAAATAAAAGCTTTTTCGATAGATATTTCTATACGACAGAAGTACAAGGAAATGCAAGGAAAAAGAGTGAACATCATTGATAATGAGATATTTGAAAATCTGCCGTAACTTTGCAGGCGAGAATAATACATGGAGGTAACGTCCCGAAGCAGACACCCCAAAAGGGTGGATACTTCAATCGTATCAACTCTTAATATTGGCAAGGTGTGTCTTTGTAACACAAACCGCTGTTTGTACCACAAAGACCCTTGCCCCGAAGGGGAGATGAATTACTCCAAAGTCGTAATTAGAAGATAAAACGGATATGAATAAGGAAACGGAACATGGTTCAGAACGGAAACAAGCAGAAAAGCCACGTTGGGACAACTGGCATGTACGGTTGCCCAACCCAAAAGACCAGCAAAGAGCGATTGACTTGTTTCAACGTTCGGGAGCAGAAACGAAGTCGGATTTTATGCGTGGGCGTATTCTTGGAGAGAGTTTTAAGGTCATCACGGTGGATAAATCCGCTGTAGAATACTACCGAAAGCTATCCGAACTGACGGCACAAATCCATAAGATTGGCGTGCTCTATAACCAGTCCGTGCGGGCTATCAACAGCTATCACAGCATAAAGACTGCACAGATTATGCTTGAGAAGTTGGAGAAATTGTCGGCTCAAATCATTGCCTTGCAAGAGCAGGCTATCAATCTAACCATTGATTATAGAAAGAAGAAGTATTGAGAATTTAGTTAGAAAAATGATAGCAAAAATTTCAGCAACGGAGAACCTCGGAGGAGCACTCGGCTACAATTTCAAAAAGGTGGAAAAAGGAGAAGCGAATATTCTTCTTACCGCTGAATTGTATCAGAGCAAGGAAGGACGTTATACGATGGAGGACGTGCTTGCTGATATGGAGGCATTGATACCGAAGAACTGCCGTACCAAGAAAACGGTGTTCCACTGTTCGCTCAATCCGCACCCGGACGAGAAACTATCCGATGAGCAACTCACACAGATAGCCAAGGAGTATATGGAGGCACTCGGCTATGGTAACCAACCCTATATCGTCTTCAAGCACAACGACATCGCCCGTGAGCATATACACATTGTGTCGCTTCGGATAGATGGTGAAGGAAAGAAAATCAACGACAAGTTTGAAAAACGAAGGAGCAAGCAGATTACTGATACCTTGGAAAGGAAATACGATCTTATCCCAAGTTCAAAGGTTGCTGACAAAGCGGTGGAAGAAACGCCCAAGATTGACATCACCAGAGGAAACATCAAGGAACAGGTGGCAAGTGTTGTCCGCACGGTTCTGAAGCATTATTGCTTCTGTTCCTTGGGTGAATTGAATGCCATTCTTTCCGCATACAATCTTGCAGTGGAAGAAGTGAAGACGGAGTTTCGGGGAAAGAAGTATGACGGACTGGTTTATGTTCCGACTGATGACAAGGGGGGCAAGGCAAGCACACCCATCCATGCCTCGGACATTGGACGTGGTGTGGGCTATACTGCCGTACAGAACAAGATGCAGAAATCCAAACAAGCTATCAAGCCATTGAGATCAATCATAAGGTACAGGGTGTTACAAACAATGCGTACCTCTCCAAAGACAGAGGAAGAACTTCGGCAAAGATTGGAGGAACAAGGCTTGCGTGTGGTTATCCGAAAGAACGAAAGTGGACGTATCTATGGTAGCACATTCATTGATGACGAAGTGGGCGTTGCGCTCAATGGCTCGCGCTTGGGTAAAGGATATGCCGCCAATGTATTCAATACCTATTTCTCCAATCCTATGCACAACCCATTCTTGGATGAAGCGTTGTATGGAAGTCCATCTGTCCGTTTGGAACAGATAGATAAGACTCAGGCATTATTTCAAAGTTTGGAAGATGGGGACAACCTTGTCGATGAACTTATCGAAAGTATGGCAGATGGCTCATTCCTATCTACGGGCAACGATGATTGGAAGGAAACTGCATGGCAACGTAAACTCCGCAGACAAAATAAGGTAAATATTAAACGCAGGAAGCATTAAGTACACTGTTCATATAATATTCAGACACTTTTCAAATAGTATTCAAACGATATTCTAAATAAAACAGCGTTATGGCACAAGAAGATGATTTAAGGGCATTAGGTAAAGTTATGGACTTTATGCGAGGCATATCGGTGATATTCCTCCTCGTTAACTGTTATTGGTTCTGTTACGAGGCATTTCATGTCTGGGGTTTTACGCTTGGCATCATTGATAAAATTCTGATAAACTTCCAGCGCACCACGGGATTATTTTCGTCTATCCTTTGGACAAAACTCTTTTGTGTGGTATTCCTTGCCTTGTCCTGTCTTGGGACGAAAGGCGTGAAAGAGGAGAAAATTACATGGTCGAAGATTTGGATGGTACTTTTCTCTGGCTTTGTCTTTTTCTTTCTCAATTGGTGGCTGCTGGCACTGTCCATCGGCAAGGTTGGGGCAGCTACTCTATATATCTTCATACTGTCCGTGGGTTATATCTGCCTGCTGATGGCAGGTGTATGGATGAGCCGACTGCTGAAGAACAACCTGATGGACGATGTGTTTAATACGGAGAACGAGAGTTTCATGCAGGAAACGCGCTTGATGGAAAATGAATACTCCGTCAATCTTCCTACACGCTTCTACTATAAGAAGAAATGGAACAATGGTTGGATTAACGTGGTCAATCCCTTCCGTGCCTCGATGGTGCTCGGTACACCGGGTTCTGGTAAATCCTACGCTATCGTGAACAACTACATCAAGCAGCAGATAGAAAAAGGCTTTGCCATGTATATTTACGACTACAAGTTCCCGGATTTGTCGGAGATTGCC
>NZ_BAKF01000076.1 GCF_000614025.1 Prevotella aurantiaca JCM 15754 | reverse complement strand
ATTAAAATTTGATATTAATATTGAGGATTCATAACTTATACAGGACATCCACATAATTTCAGCTTATGGATATTTGTTTGACAAATTATCTTCTATTGTTCATTGCGCCTAAATCAACAAATCTGACGAGATTGAAAAGAAATATTATGATGTTTGATAACCCTTTCGTATCGTTTTAGTCAATCTCTGCTCTCGATAGCAAATCGTATATGATAGAATCATTTTCGCAAGCTTTCTTAAAATTTATGACAAATCTTTTCAGTGCTTCTGGGTTGTCAGAATAAGCGCAATACATACCAGCTTCGGGGTCGTGATTAATATAGTTTTTGAGTTGCGGTTCATACTCTTTCAAGAACACATTTGCTAAAGAACACCAATCATAACCATTTCCTTCAAAGCCATCTTCTTCTCTTTTTGCGAAAATTTCTTGTTTGTAATCACCCGCATTAAGGCATACTGAAAAATTATTGTTATGTTCTATCCAGAAGAAAGGAGCAATGAGCTTATTAAATTCTTTAGTGTCCATATTGTTCCAATTCTTTAAAGAGTTCTTGGCTGTTAGTCTTTATACCTTCTCTAAATTTTGTAGGTATTTTATGTCCACAACGATCAAACCATTCATTAAAAACTTTTTTCCAGTCTTGTACTTTATCTTTCTTAATTAAAAGATTTGCATTTACGGTAAACCTACGTGCAAGCCATACAAGAATATCAATGTGAGTTAGAACCGCCTGTATAGGTTTATCCGTTGTTTTTAGCCATTCTATGTTTTGGTCAATTTGTTTTATGGCTAAGTTGATGTACCGTGCATTCTCTAATTCAGCCATTTCGTTACCTTCTGGTGCAGTACTAAATATTTTCATTTTATTCCTTTTTAATGATAAGTGTTTTTATACATTAGTAATTAAATCAGGAAACGTTTATGTACTCCTCATTCTTACTTTTGCAAAGATATATCTTTCTCTCTTACTTTTCTATCTTTTTCTCATTTTTCTTTCTATACTCAAAATTACAGGTAGAGAGCAGAGTGATGACCAATAGTTATAGAATTTGAAATGTAAAAGAAGTAAAAAGCACTCCAATAATTTTATAATGAGATGTTTAGATTGATTCTTGTAAATTGTATGGAACGAGGTAAATATTCATTTGTATATTATTATTGCAAAAAAGTTGATATTTTTTGCTGAAATATTTGGAGGATTAAAAAAAACATCGTACTTTTGCACACGCTAAAAAGAAATAGCAACACTGCTTCAGTAGCTCAGTTGGTTAGAGCACCTGACTGTTAATCAGGGGGTCGTTGGTTCAAGCCCATCCTGGAGCGCAAAGAAAGAGAGGATAGTCTAATGATTATCCTCTCTTTTTGTTTATATTCATTTCTCAAGTAATATTTAGTTTGCTTTGTATATCCTCAAATCGTTGACTTTCTTTTCCTTGCTTAACTTTCTTGTTAATATTATATCTGTTTTTGTATAAATATTTGGTTAAAAAGTGATAACTATACTTTAGTAAGAGAATAGCGCAAGTTTTAAGTTGCAGAGTAGCTGTGATTTCTGCGTAATTTATGTACTCCATACCTGCGTAATAGATGAATCTATAATTTATTGATATCAAAATGTTTAAGTACTTCTTCTTTTAGGGAAGAATAATTACATTTACACCCTAATTATTTTGTTTATTAAGTGCGTGTTTTTACTCAATTTTCATTCTTTTATAGTGTCTTTTTGCAACATCTAATTGTTAATTGCTATAATAACTTATTGTTTTTTATTTTTTTTCTTGCATAGTAATATATTTTGCTTTATCTTTGCCTGCTGTAAAAGAAGAATAATAAATTCTTTGTCGTCTAACAACAAGCAATTTAAAATTATGAAAAAAACAGTTTTAACTCTTTTAGTACTACTTACTTGTGCTTTCAGTACAGTTAGTGCACAATTACCTTCAGTAACACTTAAGGACATCAACGGCAAGGCTGTTCGTACAGATACTTTGTCAAATAATGGTAAGCCATTTATCATTGACTTTTTTGCAACTTGGTGTAAGCCTTGTAATCGTGAGTTGAAGGCAATTAGCGAAGTTTACAATGATTGGCGCGAAGAAACTGATGTAAAACTTATTGCTGTTTCTATCGACCAAGCTCAGAATGTAAATAAAGTGAAGCCATTGGTAGATGAGAATGGTTGGGAATACGAAGTTTTGCTCGACCCTAATGGCGAATTTAAACGTGCTTTAGGTATTCAGATGATTCCTTATGTGCTTATTTGTGATGGCAAGGGCAACATTGTGTATAAGCATAATGGTTATACTGAAGGAGCCGAGAATGAATTGATTGAGAAAGTTCGTGAACTTATAAAATAGTAAGTATTATGAAAAACAGTATCTGGTTGTTATGCCTGCTTGCATTTGGAGCAGTGAATGCTAATGCGCAAGAGGAAGATAATACCAACGATAATAAAGTTTCTGTAACTGGAAGTATACAGAGCGACGTTCTTGTTCCACAAGAAGACTTAAAGATTGGGTCGCCAAAATATAAAGAGAAGGTGTTAACAAACACTTTTCTCGATCTTAATCTCATTAGTAAAAATGTAGATGCAGGTGCACGTTTTGAGTTTTTAAGATTCCCACTTCCAGGCTTTGAGCAAGACTATAGAGGCTATGGTGTTCCTTATTTCTACTTAAAAGGAAAGTTTGAGAAACTTGAAGTAACATTAGGAACCTATTATGAGCAGTTCGGTTCAGGTTTTATTCTGAGAACCTACGAAGAGCGTAGTTTAGGAATAGATAACTCTTTGTTGGGAGCACGAGTTGTTTACAAGCCTTATAAAGGTATTGTAATGAAAGGTATAACCGGCGAACAGCGCAGATACTGGGCACATAACAACTCTTGGATAAATGGAGTTGACCTCGAATTAAATCTTGGTGAATGGTTTAATGGCCTACAGAAGCGCGATACACGCATTATGTTAGGAGGTTCTTTTGTAAACAAATACGAAAATAACAAAGAAGACAAAATAATGGTAGATCGTACACATATGTTGAATCTACCACAAAATGTAAATGCTTGGGATGCTCGTATCCAATTGCAAAAAGGCGGATTTAATGTTCTTGCAGAGTATGCAGAAAAGACACAAGATCCATCTTTTACGAATGGTTACATCTATCGTAAGGGTAATGTAGCTATGCTTTCTGCTTCATATTCACAGCGTGGAATGAGCGTTCTTTTGCAAGCAAAACGTTCTAACGATATGGCTTTCAAGAGCGACAGAAATAGCATTGGAGTCTCTTCTTACATTAACCATTTACCAGCATTTACACAAGACCAAACTTATGCCCTTGCTGCATTCTATCCATATGCAACTCGTCCTGATGGTGAATGGGCATATCAAGCACAATTGGGTTATAAGTTTAAACGTAAAACATTCCTTGGTGGTCCTTATGGCATGAATGTTAAGGTGAATTTCTCACACGTTCACGCAATCGATAAAACTCCAAATTTAACAGGTTCTATCGATAATATCAATATCAAGGGCACAAAAGGTTATGGTTCTGCTTTCTTTAAGTGGGGCGACCAAACCTATTATCAAGATTTGAATGTACAAATAGAGCGTAAAATTTCTAAGTCATTCAAGCTAAACTTAATGTACATGAACCAGTTCTATAATAAGACTGTTGTTGAAGGCGAAGGCGGAATGATACACTCTGATATCTTTGTAGTAGATGGTAAGTACACTTTCTCTCCAAAAGTAAACCTTCGTGGAGAAGTGCAATACCTTTCTACAAAAGAAGACCAAGGTAATTGGTGGTTTGGACTACTTGAATTAGCAATTGTTCCTCATTGGATGTTTACAATAAGCGATATGTATAATGCAGGTGAAAGCAAATTGCATTACTATCAAGGATTCATAACTTTCAATGCTGGTGCTCACAGATTACAGGTTGGTTACGGACGTACACGTGCAGGCTTTAATTGTTCTGGAGGTGTTTGCCGTTATATTCCTGCAAGTAGAGGAGCTACAATTTCGTACAATTATAATTTCTAAACAAGACATAAAATGAAAAAAATAATTCCATTACTATTAGCGTATGTAGCAATATTTTTTTCTTCATGTGCAAATGTAGATGAAAATGAAAGATTTGTTACAGTAGAATCTTCTGACGCTAAGCGTGCCGTACTTGTTGAAGAGTTTACAGGACAAAAATGTATCAACTGTCCTGAAGCACACGACGAGTTGGCCAAAATACAGAAGGAATATGGAGAGAATAATGTAATCACTGTATGTATACATGCTTCTGCTTTGGCAGCATCTCCTTTGAAAACAACTGTCGGTGAAGAATATTATAAGCACTGGAAGGGATCAAATGGTCTTCCATGTGCTGTTATAAATCGTAATACTGGTTTGCTTGGCGTTTCAGTATGGGCAGGTGTTATTAATAACGAACTTCAGAAGACTACACCTATTACACTTTCAATGACCAATAGCTTTAATGCTGCAAATCGTCAATTGACCATTGATGTAAATACAATGAGTCAAGTAGCATTTAATGGTAAATTGCAAGTTTGGATTGTAGAAGATGGCATTGTAGCTAAGCAACTTCTTAAAGATAATCGTGTTGATGCAAACTATGTTCACAACCACGTATTCCGTGCAGCTGTAAATGGAACATGGGGAACAGATATTGCTTTACAAGAGAATGTTGAAACAAAGAGTAATTTCTCTATCCAATTAGATGAGAAGTGGAACGAAAAGAATGTTTCTATCGTAACCTTTGTTTACAACGATTCTGGCGTTCAACAGGTTATTAAGCAACATGTAAATGGTTAAAAATAAAGTTTTATAATATTAAGAAAAGAACAATGAGACGAATTTTATTTATGGCAGCTGTATTGCTCTCAATGGGTATGGGAGCAATGGCTCAAAATGCAAAAAAATCACTCCAGTTTGTAGATGGTCAAGGTAAAGTAATTCCTAATGGTTCAGTTATCGAACTTACTAAAGTAACAGCTGATGAAGACTTTGGTGAAACATATATGAAACCAGACCTATTTGTAAAGAATGTATCTAACAGTAATCAAGTTGTAGGCTTGAAGTTTGATTTAACATCTATGCCTTGTGGACGCTTACAAAGCTGTCCAAGTAGCTGTTCTTCATTTGCAAATCCAGGAATAGAATATTCAAGTTCAGTAGAAGTGAAGTCAGGTGCATCTCAGGACATCGCAACAGAATGGTTTTTACCAGAGGAAGGTACTACTGCAAAAACTTGGACAGTTACAATAACAGCAGGCTTATGCAAGAAAGGTGCAGCTGCATACGAATATGCTGAAGATGGTCCTTCAGTAAAAGTTAAGTTTATTTATGACCCAACAGGTATTGAAACAGTAAATAGTGGAAATGTAACTGAAGTTGTACGTTACAATGCACAGGGTCAGAAAATTTCAAAGCCTTGTAAGGGTATTAACATCATTAAGCTTTCTAATGGTAAGACCGTTAAGAAAATGGAGCTTTAATCTACAATGAGATGGCAGGATAAACCTGTCAGTATAAAATCGACTTTTTTGTATTTACAATGTGTTTGTAAATACGGAATCATATAAGAAGCCATATCTTTCCCTATTTAAGGGCTACGATATGGCTTTTTTAATTATTAGTGTCTGATTATTTACTAATTCTCCTATTGTCATCTTGATATAGTCTTACATAGGGGGGCTAACATTGTTTTAATAAGCTATATCCTATACGCTCAGTACGGTATGAACTATCTATTTTGACTGCCTCCATTTTTTATATTGTCAGAAATGATATATTGATGTTTCAGGCAGAGAAACCAATAGTTATTTTTAGTTGTGATGATGAGTCGAGAATTTATAATAACAAAATAAAATTTTGTTATTATAAATTCTCTATTTTTTT
>NZ_BAKF01000077.1 GCF_000614025.1 Prevotella aurantiaca JCM 15754 | reverse complement strand
TTTATGCTGAAATATTGTTTTTAAGGGACGACTATTTAAACATTGAAACAAAATTAAAGACAGGTTTTGGCTACTTATATATACATAAAAAAAGACTGCAAATCTATTTTAAGATTTGCAGTCTTTTATATTTCTATAAAAGAAGTATTTAAGCTTCTGCAGGTGCTTCTGTTTCTGTTACTTCTGCTGGAGCTTCTGCTTCAGTTGCCTTTGCAGCTTCTTCTTCTGCCTTTGCAGCAGCCTTCTTATCAGCTACCCTCTTAGCAATAGCTTCATTAGCTTTCTTTTCTTCTTCAAGATTTTTTGCTACATAAGCTTTCTTTTCATCAGCAGCCTTCTTCTCTAATGCTTCTTTTGAAGAATCCTTTTCTTTCTTCCATGCATCAAATTTTTGCTGACATGTAGCTTCATCGAATGCGCCTTTCTTAACACCGCCACGGAGGTGCTTCATCATATAAACGCCTTCACCTTTAAGCAAGTTACGAACTGTATCTGTTGGCTGTGCGCCAACTTCTACCCAATAAAGGGCACGATCGAAATTCAAATCTACTGTGGCAGGATTGGTATTTGGATTATAAGTACCAATCTTCTCAGTAAATTTACCATCACGTGGTGCACGAACGTCTGTAATTACAATTCTGTAAACGGCATAGCCTTTACGACCTCCGCGTTGCAATCTGATTCTTGTTGCCATAATTTGTTTTTTATTCTTTTAATTAGGTTTGAATTTAATGCCATTATCTCGTAATAGCGGGTGCAAATTTACATCTTTCTTTTCTATCTACCAAACAATCTGATAATTATATTAAATATTTTATCTTTTGCTGTATAACTTTTTATTTTTTAGTCTTTGCCTGTGATACCCAATTAATAGAGGTTATCTTCCCATTTTGCATTTGGGCCTTAATTGTATATTTGTTGGAACCTTTCCCTCCTTCTCTTTCTATTTCTAAACGAGCAGGAATTGTAACTGTTTGTTTGATTGAACCATCTTCCAACTTGTCAGTTGTTGCACTAGTAGCTGTTCCAAGATGCCACATTATGTTCTTAACATCTGCTTGATAGAGTCTTTCACGCATATATTTTGCAACATCTGCAGTAGTCGCCCCCCCAGATCCTAAGAAGTTAAATGAAGAAGCAACTACTTCTTGAATCTTTGAAGTACTTTTACTATTAATGCCTTGTAGGAACTGACGGACTATAGCAACAGCCTTTTTTTCTTCGCCTGGAGTAGATGTATTATCAAGCATTACCTTTAACTTCTCATCAGCTTCTTTGGTATGAGCTCCATTGGGGTATTTTTCTCTATAACCAAGATAAGCAGCTTCTGTATTCAAACGTACTACATTTTCCCAATATTCTTCTTCTACTTTTTTCTGAATTTCAGCTTTATGCGGTGTATCCGGATGTGTCTCAAGATATGCTTTATATGCTTCTGTGGTATTTTGCTTGACTACATTTCCCCATTCATCGCGTTTTTGTTTAGTCTGTACTAGAAGATTTTTCACATTATTAACATGTTCTAATGGAGCAGTTGGATAATCAGCTAAATATTGTTCCAATACTTGTTTATTATTACTCTTCAGCGCTATTTTATATTCTTCTGCTTCATGGTTCTCATTTCCTCTTTTATAAAAGAATAAAAGCACTGCACATATAATAAGTGCAATTAACAAAGAAACGAAAAGAGCAGTATGATTGTTTTTTGTTGTAGATTGCACCTTACTATCAACTTCATTTTCTTCAATGTGTGAAGCTTCCTGCTCCTTTGCTATTGTTTCTTGAACAGGTAGAACTTGGGGGTATTCTTTCTCAGTAACAGGTTCAATTTCAGCAGGAACTATAACCTCTTCAAATCCACTATATACCGACTCTGTTTCAGCCTGTTGTTTTTCCTCAGATTCTTCTATTAAATCCGTTATAACATTTTCTATATGCTCATCGTTAATTATCGATTGTGAATGGTGGCAATTTGGACATACAGCATCTTCTTTTAAGTATATGTCCCCACAATTGAAACACATTACAAGGTGTCCCGCTATTTCTACTCCACAACTTGGACAAACCGGAGCTTTATCGCTAACTTGATGCCCACATTCCGGACATTTAATAATCATTGCTTTTAATTTTAAAATATAGTTAGTAAGTCAAATTTTTCGGGTTATTAACTCCGCTAATAATAGCGTATATTTGTTTTGCGTCGAGGGAAACGAATCTCTCGCATACTATGTCGGCCCATTAAACGACTTTTGTCCACATACCCACGGACTCCATTAATGTAACCTTTACCAGTATATTGCCACGCAAATATATCGCGTCCATCGTTAAGTACAGGCTCACGAGCTGTATATTGTGCTATAAAAAGTTTATAACCAGTGAGTGAACCTATAAGATATCGATTATAAAAATTAGTATACGTATAAACCAAAGGTCTGACGCCATACTCCTTTGTCATTAAATCTAAGAATTTCAACAAGCTATCCTGCAATGCATAGTCGCTCAATCCGCCAGTTGTTTCTATATCAACCATAGGTATTAAATCTTGATCTTGGGGTCTACACTGAGCTCGAAAATTCTGCAATTGTTCTATCTGTGGCACAGTAGGTCGATAAAAATGATAAGAACCTACGTTCATCCCATTACGCTTTGCAGCTTGTATATTTTCATAATATCGCTTGTCTATAAGAGAACTTCCTTCGGTGGCTTTCAAATAAACATAATTCAGCTTGTGATTACTATTGGTTGCTACAGTTTCCCACCAAACATCACCTTGATAATGACTCATATCAAGGCCGTGAACATGATCGCATGTATCTTCACATTGTATATTATATTGTGCCTTCACTCCTAAAAACGAAAACATACAGAAGACAACAAGTACATATCTTATTTTACTCATAACTGCAAAGATACGACATATAATTGATTTGCGAAAGGTCTATCTAACTTTATTAATCGATTACTGATTATTTTAGTATTATTTTGCAAGTTACCAGCTATAAAATCAACTATATTTATCCGATTTTGAGAGCTATTTAATAATACTTACACTATCTAAAACATTAATTTAGGGAAAATCCTCCCCTTATTAGGGAAAATCCTTTTTACTGGTAAAAGAAAATATGTTCCTTTGCACTATCGAAACATAGGCATTGCCACGCTATGTAACTACGAAAAGAAAGGGAGAGAATATGAAGAAATATATAATTGCCATTATGGCACTACTCACAATAGCTAGTTCGGCATATTCAATGAGCTATGAGCACGCTCGCTCACAAGCGCTGTTCTTAACAGACAAGATGGCTTACGAGTTGAATCTGACAGAAGAACAATACGAAGCAGCATTCGAAGTGAACTTAGACTATCTGATGAGCATAAATTCAACGGATGATCTTTATAGTGAATATTGGACACATAGAAACCTTGATTTAAGCTATATACTGCTTGACTGGCAGTATCGTTCATTTGTTGAGGCTTCATATTTTTATCGTCCTTTATGGTGGGACGCTGGGTATTGGCATCTTAGTATCTATGCAAGATACCCACGTCGTGACTATTATTATTTCGGGAAGCCACGTTTCTACGCTCTTTATAGAGGAGGTCATAGCTGGCGAATGAATGGAGAACGCAGCTGGTATAATGGACGTAAATATGTAAACTATAACGATAGAGGACGATATTTAGGAATGCGAGATAGCTATCAACGTGGAGATTATAGTAAAACTTACCAATATGCTAATAATGGAACTCCACAAACTGATAGAGCGAGGAGTTTTGGAAACCAACAAGAAAGAAATTTTGGTGGTAACAGAAACAATGGATTCGATAATACACCAAGAAGAAGTTCTACGCGAACAACTGTATCACGTGGTGCTAGCAGATTTAGCAACGATACTGGTATAAGCACATTCGGAGATAGCCGTAACTTTGGAGGAACATCTATTCGTCCTGCTCCAAATAGATCTATAACTCCCTCAAGAGGTAACGATCGAACTTTCAGTGTGCCAAACAGAGGATTTGGAAGTTCTTTCAATGGAAACTCACGATTTGGAGGTCATAGATAAAAGATAAAAGGCCTTGCCACTTGGCTATAACCCCATATATAAAAGATAATATAAATAATTGATAGGTAGTAATATTTTTAGCGACAAAGGAAAAGTTTTAGTCGCATTACAAAAGATTATTTAGAGAGTAATTTTTTGAACGAAGGAATTCCATGTGATATGGAGTTCCTTTTTTTTAATCATTTTATACATCAGATTTATGATATAAAAATGTATTACACTAATAAAAAAATAATTGACTATATGTAATAACAAAAAAATCTCTTATCTAATAATTTAAAGCCTTGTATTAATGTGAATTAATTATTCAATATGCAATATTCGAACATCAGCATTTTTCATAACATTAATTTCATTCATTGGCCTACCATAAAAAACACTTTGCACTGCCTTATTTATAATACCATGTCCAACAACTAAGACAACCTTATTGGGATATTCATTCTTAACCCACTGCAAGAATGTACTAGCTCGTAGTTTTAATTCTTCTAAAGTTTCAATATCGTCAGGCCATTTTGTAGGATCATTCAAATTTGAAAGTTCTGGAATAAACATACCTGTAAAACTACCCCAATTACGTTCACGTAATAGTTTTGTAGTAATAATTTTTGCGTGATTTCCAATGCCAACTATTTCTTGACAAGTTTCAACACTTCGATATAGGTCACTTGAAACATAAGCATCAAAATGCACATCTACAAGCCGTTGTCCAAGTTCTTTTGCCTGTTGGATACCATTCTCATTAAGTTTCCCATGCGTTTGTCCTTGAATAATGTGTTTTGCATTATCAATTGTCTCTCCATGACGAATCAAATAAACTATTGTCATATTTTAAATTTATTTATCTTGCAAAAATAAGAAAAAATTGATAGTTAGACTATAAACTTCGAATAATTTCGTATATTTGCAAAATAATAAACGACCAAAGTGGTCTTTATTAAATTTAATGTAAAAAGCTATGAGATTAATTCAAAGTTCTATTATTCGGGCGATAGTAGCAATAGTTATTGGTGCATTATTAGTAAAATACAGAGCAGAAACTATGACTTGGATAACAATTGCTGCAGGAATACTTTTCTTTATTTCAGGAACTATCTCTTTTATTGTATATTATTTTGAAAAGGAAAAAGTAGACAAGACCCAACCAATAGTTGAGGAAAATAATAATGTAAAAACAAACCGCCCATTTTTCCCCATTGTAGGTATTGGTTGTGCAGTATTAGGTATCATATTAACAGTAATGCCAGGCGAATTTATAACCTGGATAGTTTATATTTTTGCAGCATTCCTTATATTAGGAGCTATCAATCAATTTATGAATCTTGCAAGTTCACGTCAGTTTGCTCGAGTACCTCTTCTATTTTGGTTTTTTCCTATGGTAACTTTATGCATTGGTATCTATATCATTGCTCAGCCAATGGAAGCAGCAACCCTACCATTTAAGATTATTGGATGGTGTCTAATGTTCTATGGTATAGTAGAATTGATTAACACAATCAAGATAAGTCAAATGAAGCGAGCATATGAAAAAATTGTAAATAAAACAGTAGTAAATGGCGTAAAAATACCTTCTAACGATAAAATTGAAGATGCTGAAATTCTAGAAGAATAAGCTTGATACCGCTCAATTTACCTCCACATTAGCATCATAAACAGGAACCAATAAATGAAAAAATTCTTGTTGAGTAATTAAAAGTATCCTCAACAAGTGTACGTTTTATAAGAACTTAACAATACTATTTAGT
>NZ_BAKF01000078.1 GCF_000614025.1 Prevotella aurantiaca JCM 15754 | reverse complement strand
GATGATAAAACAAGGAAATATAAGAGTAAATAACTACATTTGCAGTTGTGCACTTTTGTTTGACAACGTACATTCATATAACCAATCCATCTGTAAGGTGAAGGAGTTTCTTCCATAATTACTTGTTTTATATGATAATACTTTCCTAATTCGAGGGATAAGTATCCCTGTCTGCGGGTTAGTTGTAAGTAGGTAAAGATAAGGATGCCCCGTACATTTATACTTGCTTGCCAACACGTTACGTAAGTCCTCTTTTAATGATTACCTCCTGCAAAGATAAACATTATTCTGAATTATCAATGATTTTATTAGTTTTTTTGTTGGTGGGAGAAACTAAACAACCCTGCTTAAAATGTTTGTTTTTAGCTCTTTTTTAAGTCTTTTCGCTTGATTCCTTGTAAGGGATTTTCGTAATATTGGGTGGGGCATTTTCTCACAGATGACACAGATTTATGTTTTTCCTTTTTACTAACAGAAACGTTCAGAGACCTAAAGGTCAGGGATAGCACAGAGCCCCCCAGCCTTTAGGTCTCTGAACATTTAATTAATATAAAAGGAATTCAAATAGTAGTTTCTTCTTGTATTCTTCATCTTTCTCAGAAATCTTTTATAATTTTGCGCTAAGAATTTAGTTGTTTTAGAACTATGCTAGCTATGGTTTAGATAAATCGTCTAAAATTGTGTTGTTAGGAAACACAAAATTGGAATATCTTAGGGTGACTTCGATTAGATAATCTATAGTGTGCTGTCAGTTAGTGGTATAGTACACGCTTTTCTAAACAATTTATATAAGTTTCGAGGGATTGGAATTTTCTTGAAGTCGCCAAAAGAAATCTATTAATAGAAAAATAATCAAATAATATGGATAATATTATAGACAAAGAAAGAGCTATTCGTGCTATAGTAAGTAGTACCGTCAGATCGTATGCTAATGGTTTTTCCACTCGTCACCTTGCAGAAGTTGACGATGAAAATGGTGTTATTAATATGAAGATACACAATATTTTTATTGCGGCATTGGGACCTGAGATTCAATATTATTCTGCTCTTTCTCGTTCTCTTGACAGTTCGTTGGGGAATATGCTTGAAAGTATGGCAATTAGTATTGCTAAATTAAATTACGAAGTAAGTCAGCACGTAGAGGGTATTCTTTATAAGGAACAAACAGACTATATTGCGGAACTACTGGAGGAATATAAGCGAAGTACGAATCGTAGAATACCAAAGCTTTCAGATTATCAAGGTATTTCAAGAGAGAAAGGTACAGCCAAGATAAAACGTCATGAGAGCGATTATTATCTATTAGATAATGAAACAGGTATGCACTATCTTATAGAGTTAAAAATAGGTGGAGACCTTGATAATAAGAAAGCACGTTCAGAAAAAGAGGCACTTCTCGAACAATATTGTATTCTGACAAATGAGTTAGGGGAGGAAAACGTCAGAATATTGTTTGCGACTGCATATAATCGTTATGGTGAAGGAAGACCTTGGAAGCAAGGACGTGTACGTCAATTCTTCTGTGATGAGGAACTTTGTATCAGCTTTGATTTTTGGAATCTTGTCTGTAAGTCAGACAATGGATATAATTGGGTTATTGATGAATACAATAAGAATGCTCACTACATCAATGAAGCCTTAAATGAAATAAAGAAAGCTTTTCTACCAAACGACGCATAATGAAAGATCCAAACTGGCGCAAATGTGTTCTATGTGCAGATAGTAGGGATATAATTAAACATATTCCTGATAATTCAATCGACTTCATACTAACTGACCCACCATACAACTTGGGGCAGCACTCTACTGGTAATATTCCTTTGCCAGGACGTTCTGCAATGAATAATGATGTTGCAGAGTGGGATAAGATTGATTTTAATCCAGAAGACTGGGCTGATGATTTTATCAGAATACTAAAGCCTACTGGGAATATTTTTATATTTACCTCATATAACCAATTAGGGCGGTGGTACAATTGTCTTGATCATAAGTTTGATACAAGTAATTTTATGATTTGGCATAAGAAAAACCCTGCTCCTAAGATATTCAAAGCAGGTTTTTTGAATAGTTGTGAAATGATATTTACTTGTTGGAATAAAAAGCATACATGGAATTTCATCTCACAAGCAGAAATGCATAACTTTCTCGAGAGCCCAATTTGTATGAGACCCGAGAGATTAAGTAATCCAAAGCATCCTGCTCAGAAACCAGTGTCCATTTTGAAGAAGATGATAGAAATTGCTTCAAATAAGGATGATATTATCTTTGACCCTTTCATGGGAGTAGGTTCGATGGGGGTTGCAGCGTTGGAACTTGAAAGAAGATTTATTGGTGTAGAGCGTGAAGAGAATTACTTTATTGCTGCAAAACAAAGAATTATAAATGTCTTGAATAATAAGCATATAATGACAAAGGATAAAGAATATGAAATAACAGAAGAAGAGGCATCAACAGTGGTGTGTGAAAGCACTATACCTTATCAGTCTATCAGTTCAGAATTGAATCTTTTTTTTCATGCATCTAAGGCTGATAGTCTTCATAAGAGCAAAAAGTCAACAGGACTTCAACCAATTATTAAATGGCCAGGAGGTAAAGAAAAAGAGTTGAAATATATTCTTCCAAACGCTCCTACATTTAGACGTTTTTTTGAACCCTTTGTAGGTGGTGGGTCTGTCTTTATGTCTGTACAGGCACAAGAGTACTTTATCAATGATTTTTCTTCTGAGCTTGTTTCTCTTTATCGGTATATAGCAACTACGGATAGAAGTTTTTTCGAGTATGTGGAGATGATGGACGCGTCTTGGGAAAAGGCTTTTAAATTCTTTAATGCAAATAAAATTCTTGTTGATATATATAAAGACTATCGTGAGAATAAGATAACAAAGGAAGCATTAAAGGGGCTTATACATGATTTTTGTAAGGTAGGTGAGAAGGATATCTTACTAATCATAGGTGAGGAGTTTGCGTCATATCCATGTGTTCTGCTAAATGAAACTGAAAAGAACCTTTTTCGTAAAATGGTAAGAATACGTGAGTTAGAATTAAAGAAACACATCTTGCCAGAGAAAGACCTTCTTGATAATATTGAAACCGCTATTAAGAGTGCCGTTTACATGAATTATCGTTTCATGTATAATGACAAGGATATAGAGCGTAAGAACCCATGCTTACATACGGCTTTATTCTTTTTTATGAGGAACTATGCTTACAGTGGAATGTTTAGATATAGTAATAAAGGAGAATTCAATGTCCCGTATGGTGGTATCGCATATAATAGCAAATTAATGGCAAAGAAATTGAATTACTATCGTTCAGAGCCTTTATTAAATCATTTTGCTGATACTCAAATATATAATCTTGATTTTGAGGCTTTCTTGCGAGAAACAAATCCTTCTAAGAATGACTTTGTTTTTCTGGATCCACCGTATGATAGTGAATTTAGTACTTATGCTCAAAATGCATTTACTCGTGCCGATCAAGAGCGATTAGCACATTATATGATTTATGAGTGTAAGGCAAAATGGATGATGATTATAAAAAATACGGATTTTATCTACGACCTTTACAATAAAAAAGGTATTAATATTCGAACTTTTGATAAAGAATATCTTGTGAGTTTTATGAATAGGAATGACAAAAAAGTAACGCACCTCTTAATTACAAATTATTAGATTAGATGTCAGAAATAACAGAAAAACAATTAGTGCTTCCTGCACTATATATGATGGCTAAGTCACATGATGGATTTATAAGTACAAGTGATTTAATTTCACAATTAGCCAATGTTATGCATCCAACAGGTACAGATGCGGAAATTCTTGCTGGAAGGAAAGATACACATTTCTCCCAGAAAGTTCGCAATCTAAAAAGTCATGATACCCTTGTAAAGCTAGAATATGCTACTGATTATGAGAATGGTTTTAAGCTAACAGAAAAAGGTCTTAAGTATCTTAATTCACATAATGAGGCGTTAGATTATCTTCTACAAGATAATTTTAACTATGAAGATGTAAAAACAGCTATTGATAATATCTCTTCTTGTGGTGGGAATAAGGTTTTACCTCTCGAAGAGCTTATTTCAGAAGGTAGTTTAGTTACAAGAAATATACAAACAAGAGAACGTTCTACTCGTCTTAGGAAAATTGCAATTGAACATTTCACGTGCAATGGTGAAATTCATTGTCATTGTTGTGATTTTAATTTCCCTACCTTTTATGGTCAAAGATATGGTCAAGATTGTATAGAAATACATCATGTTAAACCCATCTTCCAATATGAAGAAAACACTTTTGAGCAGATAGCTGAGAAAGCACTTGAGAATTTACTACCTGTTTGCCCTAATTGCCATAGGGTAATCCATAAAAATCATATTGGAAGTGAAAGTATTAGTTCATTTATAAATGAAATAAAAATGTCTATGTCTCCGACTTCAACCCAGCCTGCACGCTGAGTGTTTGTGAGGAGATGGTCAACGGTCTATCTACTGACACGAGTTTGGGAGGTAGAGACGTTGATACGAGAAAAGGATATATACGAGAACTGCTAAACTTCTAACCAGCTTACTTTTGAAGTTGCTGTCACTGCTGTCATGCTTCGATTGCTTGTAATATGCTGAAAAAGAGTTTGTTCTTGCAAATGTTAAAAGTGACATTAAACAAAACAAGAAACAGTTTCCTAAGCTTAAATTGTACGTTGTCAAACAAAAGTGCACAACTTGACCTCCAATTAAGTTTGGTGTTTTAGTTATAATTATTAATAAAAAAGTATATTTGCACTATGACAACAAAAAAGAATTTTTCAGTAAATCCTAATCAAAGTTCTTCGGAATCCTTATTAAAGGATATTCGTCGCAATACGAAACGTATTTTCACTTCAGAACAAAAAGTTTTGATTGTGATGGAAGGAATCCGTGGCGAACATAGTATTGCCGAGCTCTGCCGTAAATATGGTATATTAAATGTTAAAGAAAAATGAAAAATTGTAGATGTGTCATTCTATTATTTCTGTGGTGTTGCTATTCTTGTGCATTAGAGCCGAGGATAGCAATACCCACGGAATTAAGAACGGAATTAAAAAAACATCATAACTACAGAAATTATATCTATTTAATGAATCAGGCAATTGATACCAATGATCCTATAAATTTATCTTCATTTTTAAGTATCAATTATTTTAATGATCCGTCAACGGGTGCAGAACATGGTAAAATTTTGTTGAAAATATTAATACAAAAAGGTGATTCATCCTTTTTCAAAGCTCTTAAATTAGCAAATCATGTGGAATTATCAAATATTAAAGCTTACATGCTTATAGGAATTGATAATCAAGAAAGAGATATCGATTATTATATAACAAGTTATCCCAAATCATTTGCATATTTAAAAATTGATCATTGGTAAAGTAATGCTCCAAATTGGGAATTGTTAGAATAATGCATTGATAATCAACGAATACACCGCAC
>NZ_BAKF01000079.1 GCF_000614025.1 Prevotella aurantiaca JCM 15754 | reverse complement strand
TTTTATAATTATAAATTTAAAATTAGTAATTACAAAATCAATTCCGTCTTCCCAAAGTGTATTTAGGCTTATTTGCAATAAATGTTCTTAAAATGCTTGTAACTATCTAATAATATTTATATTGTACGTATTCAAACAAAAGTGCACAACTTGACCTCCAATTAAGTTTTGGGTTTTAGTTATAATTATCAATAAAAAAGTATATTTGCACTATGACAACAAAAAAGAATTTTTGATAATAAAACAATGAAATGTCAGAGTAAATAACTACATTTGCAGTTGCGCACTTTTGTTTGACAACGTACAATAAAATAATTATGAACAAGAATTATATAAAAAAAATATGGTGTACTGACTTAGGATTGTCTCCTTTCTCAAATAATCAATTTTATAATATTCTAGAATGTATAATCATAGGATGGAAATTGATTCCAATGCCTAATAAGTCTGAATATAAACCACATCTTGTTATTTACCCTTTATGGGAAAATACATTTAACAAATGCATGGATAGTCCATTGCTATTAACGCCGGTGAAACATAAAGGTATCGATTTGTGTGTTTCGTATGATGAAGAAAAAGAAAATGTTCATCAAATAACAGCATATTGTAGTAAGATAATTGAGTTAGGAAAAGACATACATTCAGCAACATTTATTTCTTATCTGAAAGAAAACTTCAACAATCCAAATGTTAAAAGTAACTTTTTATTACAAATTAAACTCTTCAGACTACTATATGGAATATATTTATATCTTGACAAAATGGAATTAGCAGAAAATATCTACACAACCCTAAAGTATGAATCCTGTTTATGGGATAAGGAAATTTTTTATTATTGGTATGGAAAGTTAGATACTTGGATAGATTCTATGAGTAATTTAAAAAATAATAGAGAGCATTTTATTGCAAATATTCAGAAGAATTCAAAAGAAAAAAAATACTTAATATAAAACGCATATCATTTATGTGATGGTAGTACTCCAAATTGAAGTTATCAAAATAATTATTTGATTTTCAATGGAATTTTAATGATTAGCCGTAGAGGCTGGAAATATTCTCTACCTCTACGTTAATTTTGTAATCCAAAACAAAGAGAAACTGAACTTACGAAACGCTTCGTCACTTTATGTTTCAGATTTGAGGGTAAGTTTTTATTCCTCATTACATTTCTATGAAGATTGTACGTATTCAAACAAAAGTGCACAACTTGACCTCCAATTAAGTTTTGGGTTTTAGTTAGAATTATCAATAAAAAAATATATTTGCACAATGACAACAAAAAGCATTTTTGATAATAAAACAATGAAATATCAGAGTAAATAACTACATTTGCAGTTGTGCACTTTTGTTTGACAACGTACAGCGGCTATAGAGGCGTTCATTAAGGCGAAGAAGAACAAATACAAAGAAAAAGATGATGAAGATAAAAGAAGTCAAGAATATAATAAAAGGGGGATTTTTAATACAAACGGCCAAAGATAACGGTTTGATGTATCAAATCAGTAATAATACTTTTATAAATAATAAAAGCTATCATTATGTAGCTCGTTTCGAGCAACATACTTTGAACGATACTTTATATGTGAATAATTTAAAACATACCGTATATAAATTTGACTCTCAAACAAAGGAATTACTTCCCTATATCACTCATGGAAAAGGATGGGTGGAAGGTGTTACACCTAATGGATATATATTAGCTAATTACAACAAGGAAAAGAAATTGAGAGAGTATACATGTATTCGTAATGATAATAATATATGGGAATTGGAATCTCCTTTTGAATCTTTTTCCTTATTCAAGCAATATGCACTTGCATGGAAAGGGAAAAGAGAATATGCAAATACATGCCAGCTAATCGACTTGGAGACAGGAAAAGTAATGTGGGAGAAAGAATATACAGAAGCTCATATAGACTTAGTTATTCCTTTTGAAGATAAGATAGTCATAGAATGGTGCACAGAATTATCATCTGACAAAAAAGATAAGATTATTTGTGTAGAGATTCCGTCAGGTAAAGTCTTATGGGAAAATTCTACAAGTGGAAATTATAAAAAATATGGAAAAAATAGACTTGTGAGTTTTTGGTCACATTATTCAATGGTTGGACCATCCAAAAACCATAATCAATACGCAGAGATTGATACTGAGACGGGTGAGGTATATATTCATAAATTTGAAAACTATAATAAAGAAGTCTTCACAACTATGGTTTATAAAGACTATCTCTTTTATGCTTATCATTCCGACAACTCAGAATATTCAGACAGAATGGGAGTTGGCATTATTGATTTGCGGACACATGAAATGATCCAAGAATACGACATCGACTTCACTCGTGGAGATTGCAACTATATAAAAAGCATGGGCGTTTACAAAGGCGACCTTTACGTGGAAGTGGAGACAGAAGTGAATCATAGCGACATTCATGTATTCGAATTGGAAGAGGAATAAACTCATGAACGTATTCAAACAAAAGTGCACAACTTGACCTCCAATTAAGTTTTGGGTTTTAGTTAGAATTATCAATAAAAAAGTATATTTGCACTATGACAACAAAAAGAATTTTTGATAATAAAACAATGAAATGTCAGAGTAAATAACTACATTTGCAGTTGTACACTTTTGTTTGACAACGTACAATTTCTCGTAGATATGGTGGTGATTTCTCTCAATTTGGAGGGCGTGCTCCTGAAGTCCTATATAAGGGTGAAGATATCTCCGGAAAACATACTGCAAGAGGATTAGAACAAAGATTTTATGAAATGGATGTGAATAAATTTGGAAAAGAAGGAGTAGCCAACAAACAAAACCCTGTAGGTAAAAACAACAAGAACAGGCAAAGCTATTTGGATGCTGCTGATTCCTTCTTAGAAAAGAATAAAGTTACTTGTAGTTGATGTCTTATAAATTTATATATAACAAAAATGATATCTTGGAAAGAAAATAAAATAATATCCATACAATTAAGAAATGGTGTCTATGTCTTAGGGCAAATGATAAAGAAGCTTACCTCATATTCTTTAAAGTGTATAGTAAGGATGGTACGTGGAATATAGACACATTATCTGTAGATTATATATTGTTTTGTCATGCAGTAACAAGGCAGTTCCTCAAGTTAAGTCAAATAAAAGATGTAAAGGGCATTCATGGTTTAGAAGGTTACGGACAATTATTTAAGTTCTGGATAATTTCAGGTGAGTTCGAAAGAATAACATTTTGGAAAGGAACGAAGAACGAAAGAACATTTATTACAGCAGGATTACATAATTGTTTGTTAGTTGAGAAAGATATACAAGAGGATTCTAAAAATACTCATCTTTCTGGTATTTATAAGAAAGAAATCCGTAAACTAACTGTCAAAGATTATGATTCTGTTAAAGCGTATGAACTAACAACTATAGAAATATACCCGAACTTAAATGAAAGGTTATATTTATGCTATAAATTAAAGAAAAATGTCGATCCAGAGAAAGATATAATGTTCAGACAGCAAATTCCTTTGGAGTATAAAACATATTTAGATATAATATCAGGAGTTGTTCCTTTATCAAATTTAGGATATTAAAGAATTTGATTATTGAAACAGCACACGATAAGCCTGAATTATATAGAACCTTATAAGATTAGTGATAAAGCAAAATTCAATCAACAAAAGAATTTTTGATAATAAAACAATGAAATATCAGAGTAAATAACTACATTTGCAGTTGTGCACTTTTGTTTGACAACGTAAACGACCGAAAGCGTCATAGACATTGCGTCCGCTGACAATCATTACAGTCTCGTCTTTCGGAGCACTACCCTTGGCAGCTGTCGTTACCACACCGTCTTTCTTCACCTGAACTTTGCTGATTCATAATATTAGTTACACAATAATCTATCAGGGGTCACTTGATAATGTCTCTTCCATCGAAACCACAACTTCCTTTTCTTTATTTCAACTGCGACGTAATCTCCTCTCGCGTCAATAATATGACGTGTTATACATCTTTTTACTTTCACCTTATCTCTTTTATCGTATAAAATATCACCAACTCTTAACTGAATATCTAAGGATAAAAGATACCTCTTCGTAGGTAAGACTGTAAAAGGACTATTTGTTTTTAATATTTTCCAATCATTACCAACCCTAACAAGGACCTTTCTGGTTGGTGATAATTTACAAAAGAAGACGTAAATCATTAAATCCGGATAATATAAGACCGTATTATCCCTATCTATTTTCAGACACGTTGGTTCATTGCCATTCCTTGATCTTAATTCATCAAACAGAGTTCCATCTAAATTAAGAAATGTATATACGCTATCAGATGATACGTAACTGCCGTTTTTTAAGTAAAGAACAGCAACAAGGTTATCACTCCCCTTAGATATCAAGGGGAGTGATAAAATAATCAATATAAGGAGTGTTTTTTTCATTTTCATTTTCGTTTTCCAATAACAACTACTTCAGGAAGAGCATTTATATACTCTACTGTTTTTATATTGGGTTTGAATCCTTGTAAGTGCAAATGATTGGAATGATTGTACGTTGTCAAACAAAAGTGCACAACTGCAAATGTAGTTATTTACTCTGATATTTCATTGTTTTATTATCAAAAATTCTTTTTTTGATTGAATTTTGCTTTATTATTTCTCTTATCTTTTGGTAGTGTCTGAAAAAGTGTGTAAGTCCTCTCTTTCTTCTCTTTTTATTTTATTCGTTTTCCTTCCTTTTGTTTCCAGAATTTGCATTGATAATTTTTTCTTGAATATGTTGTTTTTGTTTCTTCTATGGCAACACTTGCTAGTAGGAAAAGTACCGACTTGTTTGATGGCATTGATGTTCTCGTTTTTATCGTTCTCTTATATTTTCTATTGAGTATTTCAATCCAATTAGTCGTATATATACACCTTTGCACTTGCAGAGGAAAGTCCATATATGTGAAGTAAGCGATGTTTCGATCGGCTTTATACTTTTTCAATATTGGGTATTTCTTTTCCCATTTAGCTACAAAAATAATAAATTGTTCATATACCAACAAAGATTGCATCTCTTTGTATTCTTAAGTAAAGACCTCATTTAGTTCTTCTGCCATCTGCGGTTTATCCACAATTTAGTATTTGTTGCTTGACGTGAGCTACACAAAAATGATGAGATGCCTGGGGAAAAGCTGCACAAACAGCATTCTCTATTCCCTGAAGTGCATCAGATACAACTAAGTCTATTTGAGTAACTTTTTAGGTCACTACCGTTTTAGTGCGAATAAAGAGTAACAAAAAAATTACATTCCAAGAGTGGATTATAGCCCATATTTTATATATAAGAAAAATGTTAACCTGACAGCAATTAATAAATAAAATTATCATGGTAAATCTAATCCTTCTCAACCATTATCATTATCAATCAATATGATTCATAATTCATGTTTCATCCTCCCCTC
>NZ_BAKF01000080.1 GCF_000614025.1 Prevotella aurantiaca JCM 15754 | reverse complement strand
TTCCTCAATGGAGAGTATTCCTGCCGCCTTTCGTTGAAGTTCCGAACCGATGTGCCCACGGAGTTTGATGCCATTCGGTACGAAGTGCAGCACGCAGATAATGCAGGTATTATAAATCCCTGCCAAGCGGTAAAGTTCATCCACAATGGCTATAATTTCTGTTTCATCGTTGGCTGAACGTATCAGGTCGGCTATTCCGTCAATCACCACGAGATGGATACCTCCATGCCTGTGATGGAACAAATCCATACTCTCACGGATACACCAAGTGGGAGGATTTTCTTAAGGAACGGACAACAACAGAAGACGGAAAATCACATTATACTCATAAAGTTCTACGTAGTGCTTTTTTGAGCCTTAAAAGGAATATGTCGTCATTATGGACATACGATGATTACCCTGATTTGAAGATGCCAAATACAAACAATGCCATTGAATCACTCAATGCAGATTTAAAGACAAAATTGAACCTACACAAGGGGATCAGTATGGAAAGAAGAAGGAACTTCATCCAAGACTTTATAAAGTCCCATTCTCCTAAGAAATAAAAGGGGAATGGGAGATTTTAACCACATTTTTGTCACATAAGAGAAAACGACGCTAAAATAAGCACACTTTTGTCATATAAGCTTTATTTTTGTCCATCTGAATTGGAAAATGCTATCGGTGGGTGGGTGAAATATTATAATGAGAGAAGGTTTCATGAATCGTTAGATAATCTTACACCCAAAGACGTATATTTAGGGCAAGGGGAGAAAATCAAAAATATAAGAGAAATAATAAAGCAAAATTCAATCAACAAAAGAATTTTTGATAATAAAACAATGAAATATCAGAGTAAATAACTACATTTGCAGTTGTGCACTTTTGTTTGACAACGTACACTCCCAAATGTACCTAACTTGATTCTGTCTTGTCCCCAATATACACTATCTAATCCTATTGGATCAATATATTTCAAAGGATTCCCAAAACAATATACATAGGCACTCACGTTAGGGCTTTTTTCTGTTAATGGATTCACACTCATCCACAGACTCAACCTCGGCTCATAATACCTCGCACCATAGTAGTACATACCTGTCTCCTCGTCCAATTCCTTGGCATTGAAGAGATAAGGGGTATTCCATGTGTTGTTGCGCTCTTCTATGAACACCTCTCCAAATAGTACATATTCGATATGCTGTGATACTTCGCCATCCAAGTTGGTAATGTAACTACTGCTGCCCAAATGGTCAGGATGGTAGTAGAACTGCATCTTCTCGTAGTCGTCGTTAGGCTTGAAGTTACCGTTTGCAGCCCTTGTGCGTGCCATAGCACGAGCCTGTGCCGCCTCCAGCGTGCCATCGTTGCAGCAGAATTGTCGTGCAAACGAGAGGAAAGTGAGCTTGTTCAAGCTTTCCCGAGTGCAGCCGACAATGTCTTTTAGACAAACCTGACCATTTACATAGTCGTCATTGTCCTGACCGTTATAAGGTAGGTCAAACGCCTTGTAGTTGTCTTTAATGGATTGTAACTGCTGATTGTACTTGTCCTTGTGGTTGATAGTCAAGCCATCAGCTTCATTGCCTGCATACGGTATTCGTCTTGGGTCTGTCTCTTATGTTCACCGATATATGCTGCTTTTTTGATTTTACTTCAAACTCAATCATAATTTTTTATTTATTATGGTTATCAATTATTTAACGTCGTTCTTTCCCATTTATTACCCTTGCCTTTTAATATAGGTGTGTCAAACATAAAAATCTCAATCAGGGGCATAACCTTCCAAAATATTCTTATAGGCTTGTTATCTCTCCCGTTCATTAGAAAAAGGAAAATAGATCCCCCTGTCTTAACGTTTGATGGTTGAGATATTTCTTGATTATCAGATAATTCTTTTGACAACTCCCGATTTGGAGCATTACCGTTTTTGTTAAATCCTTGAATCTAACTATAGAAACAAATGCTTCAACGATGTAGAAACTTCTTAATCTTCTATATGATAGAAAATCTCTAATATATTATAATTTAAGGCTTGCTCACCTGATTTAAATTCATTTTTATAAAAACTTTCAGAATTTAACAGATTTATTTGATCATAAAATGCAAATTCTATGGCGATATCAGTTAATTTCTTAATCCTTCGCCTTTTAAACTTTATATCATCTTGAAAGATCGACAACTGTTTCATATCAATATCAATAACATAATCATAAGTCTTAAATACTTCTAAAGGTAAATTTACCCTTATTTCCCCTCTTGGAGGAATTGGCGTGAAGTGATATAAAACTTGCCATTTATTTATCAGTCGTCTTTCTCCTATGATTAATTTGTCTGTATAATGTACAGATAAAAAAGGCACCAATGGGAGAAAAGACAATTTGAGTAGATTTCTATTCCTGCTGTATCTGTGAAGCCATTTTGATTTATAGAAATCTTTACATATATAGCTATCAAATAGATAGAGTGTATCTTGGGATACATTAAAAAAAACAATTTGACAACATGTATCCTTTTTTAAAACTGTAGCTGTAATTCTCTTCTCCTGTGTTACCTGTGCAGAGTTCTGCGCAGGCAACACAAAAAGACTTATTGCCACATAAAGCATATCAACATACCTTTTCATTTCCTAACCTTGTAATTGTGTGTTTCATCATACTGACGCTTCGGCAATTGTAAAATTCCCCTCACAATATTGTTAAAATCAAGAACCTTATGCTGCCCCTTTCCTTCATAAACAACATGACCAATCTCATGAAAAGTCATATCAGTTTGGTTTGTCTGAAAAGTAACTTTTTTAAATCGGGCACCATTTTGAGGATCAATCGGTTCTTTATAATAGGCATCTGTAACTTCCATTGTTTCTCCAATCGTCTTATTCGGATCTATAACTGTAAAATTTTGATTATAATTCTCATTTTCGCTTGCCAGAAGTGTTGCAGCACCTCCTCCAGATTCTGCCTTGAAAGTGCTTTTATTTCCATACCTATCGGTTATTTGGGTGTCCTTGCCATATTGTATGTTTGTAATGGTCTTGCTATACATTACTTTTTTTAGTCTTTTGAATACTTTGCGTTGTGCTTTGCCCATACCTTTATTTTTGCCACTAAACACAAGCATATCTGATTGTGTGTAAGAGAACTTAGAGGAGAATTCTCCAAAAACATCTTTCAATGTTTTGTTAAATAATTCTCTATTCTCCGAACTTACTCTTATGCTGTCTCCATTTATATCGATATATCGCACAGGATTATTTATCGCATAATTATATCCACTGGTAGCTGGATATTTTTCTGCAAATCTATCTACACTCATCCACAAACTCAACCTCGGCTCATAATACCTCGCACCATAGTAATACATACCCGTCTCCTCGTCAAATTCTTTAGCGTTGAAGAGGTACGGCGTGTTCCACGTATTGTTGCGTTCCTCTATGAACACTTCTCCAAACGGCACATACTCGATGTGCTGTGATACCTCACCATCAAGGTTGGTGATGTAGCTACTGCTACCCAAATGGTCAGGATGGTAGTAGAACTGCATCTTCTCGTAGTCATCGTTGGGCTTAAAGTTGCCATTTGCAGCTCTTGTGCGTACCCTTGCTTGTGCCGCCTCCGGCGTGTCATCATTGCAGCAGAAGCCCTGACCATTTACATAGTCGTCATTATCCTTACCATTATAAGGTTGGTCAAACGCCTTGTAGTTGTCTTTAATGGATTGCAGTTGCTTTGCATACTTGTCCTTGTAATTGATAGTCAAGCCATCAGCCTCATTGCCTGCATACGGTATTCGTCTTGGGTCTGCACCGTAACTTGCAAGGTCGCCAAGCTTGCTGACAATACGCTGCGAGCCGATGTAGATGTGCTTGGTGTACTTACCACCTTGTCCTGCAACCAAGTATGGGCTGACATAGAGCGAGAAGCGTGCCGTACCGGTGTTACCACCCGAGAACTCAGAGTTCACATAAATAGCTTCGTTTTCGCCTGAGGTCTTCACCGTGCGCTCACCATCGGCATCGTACCAATAGTTGCTCACAAAACCATTCTCATCGGCTGCCAACAAGCGGTTCTCCTCGTCCCACCTGTACTTCTGCTCACTTGCCTTCTCATCTTCCTTGCCGTCTTTCTTCACACGAGAGGTGTTGATATAGACAAGGTTGCCGTTGGCATCGTACTCGTACTTGTGTCCATTGTTGATGGTCGTGCTGTCCGTTGGCGCTTCTTCAGTGCGGTAGTTGATATCACGAATATTGTCGAGTTGGAATTTCTTGCCCTCTGCGCTACCATAGGTATAAGCGAGTTCGTAGCCTGCGTTGAGCGTGCCGTCGAACTGCACACCTGTCTGCGAGAGGTGTTGCTTCTTGCTCGTGATGCGGTGCATGTTGTCGTAACCCATAGATAACGTATAAGAAGCTGCTTTATTGTCCGTTCCCTTATAAGTACCTGTTGCGCTTGCCAAACGATATAGTGGGTCATAAGTATAACTATGGCTCATCTGTCCGCCTGCCTTGCCACTCTGTGGGAGTGGGGCATTATTCTTGATACCGAGTACGTTGCTCACTGCGTCATAACTATAGGCATTGTCCATGATAGTACCTGCCTTAGCATTCACCACGAGGTTCTGCAAACGTCTGCGTGCAGGGTCGTAACTGTAGAACGTTTCCGCTCCGTTGCAATACTTCAGGTAGGTGCGCTGCTCAAACTTATCGTAGCCAATCTTGTTCACATAGTCGTAACCGTAGGACTTGTAACCACGGACGTGGTCTACCTGTCCACCGAGGTTATAGCCGTAGGTTACCTTTTCCTCATCGGGGTAAATCATTTCCAAGAGGCGGTTGTGGCTGTCGTACTTCCACTGTGTTACGTAGGTTGCCACTGCCTGGTTAGGCACAATCAGCGTGCGTACCGTCTTCAATACCTCACCCATTTTACCGTAGTAATACTCGATGGCACCACTACCGTCCTCACGAAGCATCAATCTACCGATACGGTTGTAAGAAGAGTTGATACCACCATAGTGGTACTTCACGTTATTTTCCGGATGGTCGGGATAGTTGATAGCCGTCAGACGACCGTAGTCGTACTCGTAATTGATGGTCTTGCCCTCCTTCTTGAGATTGGCTGTCTGCTTGGTTATCACATTGCCCAAAGCATCGTAGGTAAAGGTGGTGATACCGCTTGCAGGGTGGTTTACCTCTGTGCGACGGTCGCCCATATCATAGACAGATGTCGTTACATTGCCCTCGGTGTCTGTTACCTTGACCAATCGGTCGATACCATCATATTCGAAAGAAGTGGTAATGATACCATCGGGTCCGCTGAGTTGCTCGGTCTTCACGGTCTTGCCACTACCATCGGTATAAGTTGCCTGGCGATTACCCAACGCATCAGTTACAGTCGTTACGAGTGCATTGCT
>NZ_BAKF01000081.1 GCF_000614025.1 Prevotella aurantiaca JCM 15754 | reverse complement strand
GCCTGTGCAGCCTCCGGTGTGCCGTCGTTGCAGCAAAAGCCCTCGCCGTCCACGTAGTCGTTGTTGTCCTCACCATTGTAAGGCACATTGAATGTGGCGTAGTTGTCCTTGATGACTTGCTGCTGGCTGGCATACTTGCCCTTGTAATCTACGCTAACTGCATCAGCCTCGCTACCAGCATACGGTATTCGCCTCGGGTCTGAGCCATAGGAAGCAAAGTCACCGAGCTTGCTGACTATTCTCTGCGAGCCGATGTAGATATGCTTAGTGTACTTGCCACCTTGCCCTGCAACCAAGTATGGACTGACATAGAGACTGAACCTTGCCGTACCAGTGTTACCACCTGAGAACTCAGAGTTCACATAGATAGCTTCGTTCTCGCCACTGGTCTTCACCGTGCGCTCGCCGTCGGCATCGTACCAATAGTTGCTTACAAAACCATTCTCATCGGCTGCCAACAAGCGGTTCTCCTCGTCCCACCTGTACTTCTGCTCACTTGCCTTCTCATCTTCCTTGCCGTCTTTCTTCACACGAGAGGTGTTGATATAGACAAGGTTGCCGTTGGCATCGTAGGTGTACTTGTGTCCGTTGTTGATATTCGTACTGTCCGTAGGAGTTTCTTCCGTGCGGTAGTTGATATCACGCACATTATCGAGTTGGAATAATGGGTCATAAGTCTCACCTATTTCCTCCACACACATAGGCTTGTGCATGGAGGAAAGATTAAGTGGATTATGGTTTTGAGTGTATATCAATTAGGCAAGAAGTGTGCTGTTAAGGATGCAGGTTTTCTTTCTCTTTGGGCTTTTCGTTATCGCCTTTCTTCTTTTTGACCACTCGGAGTTCTACAGATTTTGCAGCGTTACGCATGGCAGCTTTTGGCGTAAAGACTATTTTCGGTGTCTTCAGGCTGTCGGCCGTAACTTCTGCCTCTGTATCCATCATCTTGGCTGGCACTACGATGCGGAACGAACCGAGGTCTGCCAAATCCACGCTCTGTCCCAATTCGAGGGCATCGCGCACGATTGCACCAAGGCTGATGAGGGCATTACTCACATCACCTGCCGAAAGCGAGGTCTCGCGGACGATACGGTCTACTACCATCTTGTTTGTCAGATGCTGTTGCGATACTGGCTGTGCATAATACACGGTCTGTCCCTTACGCTTGCCGATAGGTGCGTCTTTGATTTTACTTCAAATTCTATCATACTTTTAATTGTTTATAGTTATCACTTATGTAACATTGTTCTTTCCTGTTTATTGCTTACGGCTTTTAATACCCATATAAGGGTAATGATGAACACCCTTATAAGGGTATTGCCCGTTACCCTTATAAGGGTGTTGGGACATACCCTTGTATGGGTAAGTTCAAACAATCTATATGTGGTTTACCATAGACTTGCAGTTTTAATGTTATACATTCTGTTTTCTATTGCTATTGTGGCTTGCGTTTTCGTACCACGTTTTTACTCTTTTGTTTATGACGTCATATTTACTAAAATGAGACGTTATATTTATCAGAATTAGACGTAATATCCGTCAGATTGAGACGTCATATTTTAGAGTGTATGACGTCATATTTTGAATCTTAATGCTCATTCTTTAAGAATCAGGTAGTTATTGGGATAACTCCCGATTTGGAACATTACCGACTAAATCCCATAATCTTTATAAGTATAGTAATAATACTTGCTCTTTCTTAATTTATAAAAAAATACGAAACGTCCTGATGAAACTATTCGGCGTTTTGAAATAGACTCCTGTATTAACTGACATATATTAAAATGTATACATAGTTTTTTGCCATGAGATTCCATTGTGTCTAGTATATATATAGAACGACTTTCTCCTACTCTAAGTTGCGGAAAGTCATTAGAAATTATATTTACTTTTTTTACTTTAATACTCTTGTCATTTAGAATGATATAAAGAGTATCAGAAGTATTTAAATATGAAGCTTGCAACAGAATTTTATGTAGTCTGCATATAGCATCATCATATAAAACTTCTTTATTCAATTTTTGTGCTTCTGCAGATATGCAGAAGCACAAAGATATTATATATATGACATGTTTTAACATTATGGCAATATTATTTAAAAATTGAAATAGGGAATACTGCATTAACTCCCGATTTATCATATCGATATATTAATTTACTTCCCATTCCTATGACATATTCCGTTCTCTTCGCAGTACTAATGTCCTGCTTTGATGGTGGCTGTTGCCATGAAGCTGTTTGATCATTCTTTTGGCTAGTACCACTTGGGTGACTATGGTAAGAAGAAGTTCCTTCAGAGGAAACATTTCCTTTCCATGGATCCTGAACGTTTCCTGTTTTTTCGTCTACAACTCCAGTCCCTGATTTGTTAAAACTTCCTGAATATTCTCTGTTGTTTTGATCCGAAGTTCCACCCGTGCCATCATCTTTGATACTTTCAAGCATTGCTTTAATACGTTCTGTTTTTCCTATATAAACTATATTTTTTGAAGAAAAATCACCTTTTTTTATCTCCTCAACAGTTTTATCGTATTCTTTTTGTGATATTGGGTTGCTCTTTCCCTTTTGAGTAGGGTTAGAATCCTTGTAAATTACATCTGTACTTTGAGAGGTTCTAATAACATAGTTCTTTGTTTCTGTAGTATTACTCCCAAATGTACCTAACTTGGTTCCGTCTTGTCCCCAATATACACTATCTAATCCTATTGGATCAATATATTTCAAAGGATTCCCAAAACAATATACATAGGCACTCACGTTAGGGCTTTTTTCTGTTAATGGATCCGTACTCATCCACAAACTCAACCTCGGCTCATAGTATCTTGCACCATAGTAGTACATGCCAGTCTCTTCGTCAAACTCCTTGGCATTGAAGAGATAAGGGGTGTTCCAAGTGTTATTGCGTTCTTCTATGAACACTTCGCCAAACGGCACATACTCGATGTGCTGCGATACTTCGCCATCAAGGTTGGTGATGTAGCTACTGCTACCCAAATGGTCAGGATGGTAGTAGAACTGCATCTTTTCGTAGTCGTCATTGGGTTTGAAGTTACCGTTTGCAGCACGTGTGCTGGCATTCATAGCCCTTGCCTGTGCCGCCTCCGGCGTGCCATCGTTGCAACAGAAGCCTTGACCATTTATGTAGTCGTCGTTGTCCTTACCATTATAAGGTTGGTCAAACGCCTTGTAGTTATCCTTAATGGATTGTAACTGCTGGTTGTACTTATCCTTGTAGTTAATGGTAAGACCATCAGCTTCATGTCCTGCATACGGTATTCGTCTTGGGTCCGCACCATAAGAAGCCAAGTCGCCCAATTTAGAAACAATTCTTTGACTACCGATGTAGATGTGCTTGGTGTACTTACCACCTTGCCCTGCCACGAGGTATGGGCTGACATAAAGACTGAACCTTGCCGTACCGGTGTTACCACCCGAGAACTCAGAGTTCACATAGATAGCTTCGTTTTCGCCTGAGGTCTTCACCGTGCGCTCGCCATCGGCATCGTACCAATAGTTGCTTACAAACCCGTTTTCATCGGCTGCCAACAAGCGATTCTCCTCGTCCCAACGGTACTTCTGCTCGGTTGCCTTTTCATCCTCCTTGCCGTCTTTCTTTACACGAGAGGTATTGATGTAGACAAGGTTTCCGTTGGCATCATAGGTGTACTTGTGTCCGTTGTTGATATTGGTACTCTCCGTAGGAGTTTCTTCCGTTCGGTAGTTAATATCACGAACATTGTCAAGCTGGAACTTTCTGCCCGCATCCTTGCCGTAAGTATAGGCGAGTTCGTAGCCTGCGTTGAGCGTGCCGTCAAACTGCACACCAGTCTGTGAGAGGTGCTGCTTCTTGCTCGTGATACGATGCATGTTGTCATAGCCCATCGCAAGGGTGTAAGAAGCCGTCTTATTGTCCGCTCCTGCGTAGGTTCCCGTTGCGCTTGCCAAACGATACAATGGGTCATAAGAGTAACTGTGGCTCATCTGTCCGCCTGCCTTGCCACTCTGTGGGAGTGGAGCATTGTTCTTAATACCGAGTACGTTACTCACGGCATCATAGCTGTAGGCATTGTCCATGATAGTACCTGCCTTAGCATTCACCACAAGGTTCTGAAGTCGGCGACGCTGTGGGTCGTAGGTGTAGAACGTCTCCGCCCCGTTGCAGTACTTCAGGTAGGTGCGCTGCTCAAACTTATCATAACCTATCTTGTTCACATAGTCGTAGCCATAGGACTTGTAACCACGGACGTGGTCTACCTGTCCGCCGAGGTTGTAGTCGTAGGTGACCTTCTCCTCGTCGGGATAGATCATCTCCAGCAGGCGGTTGTGGCTGTCGTACTTCCACTGCGTGATATAGGTAGCGATGGCTTGGTTGGGCACAATCAGCGTGCGCACGGTCTTCAAGACCTCACCCATCTTGCCGTAGTAATACTCGATGGCACCGCTGCCGTCCTCACGAAGCATCAATCTGCCGATACGGTTGTAAGAAGAGTTGATACCACCGTAATGGTACTTCACGTTATTTTCCGGATGGTCGGGATAGTTGATAGCCGTCAGACGACCGTAGTCGTACTCGTAATTGATGGTCTTGCCCTCCTTCTTGAGGTTGGCTGTCTGCTTGGTTATCACATTACCCAAGGCATCGTAGGTAAAGGTGGTGATACCGCTTGCAGGGTGATTTACCTCTGTGCGACGATCGCCCATATCATAGACGGATGTCGTTACATTGCCCTCGGTGTCTGTTACCTTGACCAATCGGTCGATACCATCATATTCGAAAGAAGTGGTAATGATACCATCAGGTCCGCTGAGTTGCTCGGTCTTCACCGTCTTGCCACTACCATCGGTATAGGTTGCCTGACGATTACCCAACGCATCAATTACAGTCGTTACGAGTGCATTGCTACCTGCGTCCGTAGAGTACTCTGTCTTGGTCTCAGCATTGTCCGGAAGCGTTACTTTCATAGCCCGGTCAAGCACGTCATAAACT
>NZ_BAKF01000082.1 GCF_000614025.1 Prevotella aurantiaca JCM 15754 | reverse complement strand
TTCTTTCATTTTACTTTGTGTATTCTGCCTGTTCTGTCAGCCGACCCTTGCTCAGCGGAGGGTGCGGCTGGCAGACTTGCCACCTTTTGAGCGTGCGGTAGTTGTTGTGAAATATTTTGAAGGCATGCACAGCTGGAAGAATTATCCGTATGTTGGGTATGGGCATCAGCTGCAACCTGGAGAACACTTCACGGCGGATATGACGGAACGGCAAGCTGACTCCCTGCTCCGTGCCGACCTTTGGAAATGCTTTGAACACTTCAAGAGCTATGGTAAAGATGCGCTGCTGCTGACCTTGCTTGCCTATAATGTGGGTGTGGGGCGATTGCTTGGTTATGGTAAGCATCCCAAAAGTAGGCTGCTACGAAAAATAGAAGCTGGAGACAGAAATATCTACTGGGAGTATGTTTCGTTTTGCAGGTACAAGGGAAAGGTGTTGAGTGGATTAGTTAAACGGCGAAAGGTTGAGTTTGCGCTGTTTTATATGTTTTAATTGTCTAAAACGCTCTTGAGATATTCTGTGTTCCGCAAAGGACGTTTTCTTTCATCCTTCAGAATGAAAAGAAAGACTGTAATAGATGGAGAGATAATTATTAACACCGAGAGAACATTGAGTGTTTTCGCCTTTCTTTTTTCATTAACATATTCTTATGCAATAGATCCTATTTACACCTTATATGAGGGTGATGTTTTCTCAATCGCTGATAGTGATCACACTCAAAATATTATGGAAGTTAATTCCAAGGATTATAGTAGGACAAAATTGCCACTGGTAAAAATAATATTGATAAGATGTTTGTGTAATAATTTAAATATAAGTAACTATTCAGCAACAATGTGTATAAACAATTATTGATTCTCAACAATTTACCTAAATAGATACATACAAATTTTAATAATTTACAAATATAAAGGGAATATCAAAGATATAAAAAAATATAGTTGTATGTAAAATTAAAAGTCTTCTATCTGGTAGTTCAAAGAAAATATTATATTTTTGCAATACTTTAAATTACTTAGATATGGAAACAGCAACATTAAAAACAAATCACGACGAAATTCTTTCTTATGTCAATTCATACGAACGCAAAGTTAAACATGAGAATGCTTCTCAAGTTTATACAGAGTTTAAAGAAGAATGGCAAGACTCTATTGGATATCAATATGGTGAGAAGGATATGGATGAAGAATATGGGAAAGCTTTGAACATATACTCTGTAAGTATATATGAGGAAGGTTATATAACAGAAGCTAAAGTTAAGAAGCTTGAGGATTTAATTGATTACTACTGTAATCAGAAATCCGTACAATATTATTTCAATATAAAAGCCACATTATATGGAAATTTGGGTGTATGTTGGCATAAGTTGGGGGAAAACTACGATGCATATTCTTTAAAAGCCTTTAAAAAATATGTGTATTATTTAGTAATTCCAACAAGTAACACTTCATATCAGCCAACAGCATATGCTTTTAAAACATGTTCAAAGTATCTTTTAGAAGCACTCATAAATGAAGAACTAAATATATCTTCTCCAAGTCGTTTTAACGACCCGTTTGACTGTCCTATTCTTGAACTTCTTAATAATTCAGATGAAGTTTCCCAACTACTACGTCAAGCTTATAGTCAATGTTTGAAAATCACTTGTTTTTCGAGTAACATGAAATTACCTCAAATAAAAGATGGTGAGATTATAACAGAACCAAAACATCCAGATGATCAACCTGAGTATCTGAACGAATTAATGTGGGCACACTACGCTGATTCTCACAAGGGAATTTGCATAAAGTATCACTTTCCAAATTCGATATCAATCACAGGAGCTGAGGACCCAAACAGATTTTCCTATTTTCAGGATGTGAGATATTCTAATGAAGATATTAGCAAATATTCTGCACAAGATACAATAGATTTATATAGCGCATTCTTCTTAAAAGGTAAGCAATGGGAATACGAGAATGAACTACGTTTTTTGTATTTTGATACTAATGGTAAAGAAGGATATGATACCATTAAAATTAAAAACTGTATTGAAGCTATTTATTTTGGGCTTAAATGCTCCAAGGAAGACAAATTTACAATCATGAATATCTTACGTGATAGAGCGCATATAAAAGAGAATTTAAACAACGAAAAAAGTGAGTTCCCAATTAAATTTTTCCAAATGGAAATTGACAAAGAACATTTTGGTGAGTTGAAGGCTGTGGAAATACAATGATATGATTTCCTGCGACTTTCTTTTGCTTCTTTTCTTTGGTCGCCTACTCGTTCAAAGAGAAAGAAAAGAAGCCACGCAAACCGAAAATTTGCGTGGCTTTTGCTATTATTCAAAAGGATATTTTTGCACTTTCGTTATTCCGTCTATTTGCTTGTTTGGGTGTATATCAAATGCCCAATTTATTTCATCATCGGGCAAAGTGCTGTGAATACTGCCACCCATAACCAATCCACAATTATGCAGGACATTTTGCCGTGCGTCTTCCTTACTCTCGGCAACTATCTCAAACACTCCCTCGAAAATGTACCGCGTCCGTACTCTATAAACTTTCTTCTTCATAATCTTAAAATTCAACCTTTAATAATCTGTATTCCTTTGGCTCTCCATTAGATAATTTGCGATGTGTGAGCCAAAAGTGATGCGCACCATACCCGTATACAAAGAACTTGTCAAGTTCTGTCTCTTCGGCTATTTTGTTGATAGCCGTCCTTAACTCCTCTTTGTTGTCGGATAGGGTTATTGCGTTGATAACCCTAATGAGAATATGCGGTATCTCGTCTGCATAGTTATAGATGATGTTTTCAATCTCTGTCTTCATATCTCTGATAATTTAATGGTTCATACTTTATGCGGTTTCTTTCATTCTTCGGCTTATAAGACCTCGATTAGCATTCACAAGGTTTACTATCTGCTCATGGTATTCTGTGTTCTTGTTGCATACCCCACGACTTTGTACCACTTCCAAAGTTCGTAAAGATACTTCAATGGTTTCTATTCGCTTGCCTTCAATGGTAGCCGAGAGGATAAGGGAGTCCTCCTTGAGGTAATAGGCGTTGGAAAATACGCAATGGTGCATTGATACACCTTCTTCCAAATGTTCTTGCACGCTCTCCAACACGTGGACTTGGATTATGCCGTCCGTAAAACAGATACCGAAAAACTTGGATTTGAGTTCCTTGAAGCGTTTCTCATCTTCGATTGCCTTCTGCTGCTTCTGTTCTATCTCCTCCCTTTCACGCAGTTTGAGAAGTTCCTCGTGCCTGCGGTCGTGTTCGCCTTTAAGGTCTGTGGGGCATAAATACTTTGGATTATGAATATCCTTTCCTAATCTTCTAAGTGTATCTACATAATCACTCCAAAGAGAAATGTCTGCTATCTCATAGCCGTTACGAACTGCAATCTTGTAGGACTGCCATAGTTCCTCAAAAGTCCTCCTGTTGCCAAGAAAGTAACGTAAATGGTCTGTGCTACCTGCCTTTAGTAATGTTTCCACACGGCTGTCTGTAAGCAATGCAGGAATAAGTTGGGTAGGCACGATACCATAGAAATTATCCTTAAAACCATTTCTACGAAGTATGTCTGTAACCTTGAACTTCGGATATATCGGTGAGTAGGCAATATGCTGATAGGCTTCATTATCGTTACGGATTGCCATAGGACTATAATAGGAAAAGGTATCAACATAGTGTCCCAATACCCTCTGTATGGCAACCACAGCTTTTCGTCCCTGCGTATTCCACCAATATTGCCCAATCTCAATTATAGAAGTCTGTGCTTTGTAACCTTTCTCCATACCCACAATAAGTAGGAACATACGCAATACTTGAAACTCTCCACAAGTGGTAAGTAGGGTGAAATACTGCTTCTGCTGCAACTTGCGTTCGTAGGTTCCCTTGACCTGCAACTTTGCCCTGCAATGAGGGCAAGTGCAAGTTTCTCTATGTTTGTTCATTACCCAACTATGCCCACAATCCATACAAGTGGTGCGACCTTTGGGCAGTCGGTAGGCGAAGTGGTCTATGCACTCACGGAATGCCCACTTGCTTTGTTGCTTGGTTATCGGGAGAAGGTGCTTGCTCTCTGCAAGTACTGCTTTCTCAAACTTGTTTCTCGGTTTCATAGGCTTAAAAATCGAATAAGGATGGTTGTACTTGGGTTGTTGTATTCTCAGTCTTCTTCACTCGTGCGTTACGGCTCTGTATCTTTGCAAGTTCCTCACGCTGATATTGCTTAATGGCTTTCTGCCTTGCTTCGGCTTTTTCTTCCTCCGTGAGTTCTACAATGTGATTGACGGCTACTTGGCAAGAAACAGCCTTACCCACCTCTATATCGTCCTCATCGTAGTAGTGAACAGCCATAGAGAAGATTTCATCATCATCAAAGCCGTTGCAACCGCTTTTCTGCACTTCATTAAGAATGTAGGTGATGCACTCCTCGATATTCTTGTTCGGTTTCATCAAGTTAGGGGCAAATAAGGGGTCTGTCATAGCACGCTGATTGAGATACTCGGCTATTGTCCGTGTGAAATGTTCTGTTCCTTTCATTGTCGTATATGTTTTGATGTTGTTAATACTTGGGGATTTCTACTATCTGATTGATGCGCCCATATAGGTAGGCTCTTAGGCTTGTTCTGTCAGGTGCGTAATACTCTGTCCATTGTCCGTACTGATTGACAAGGTATTTCTTCAGTACATCAAAGAAGTCAAAGCGATAGCCTTGTAGGGGAACGGCTGTGCGGAAATAGGTGTTAGAGTTCACCGCTTCACATAGCCAATTCTTTTCTTCACGCTCATACACTCGCCACGATTGAGTTTTGCACGCAGGAGATATACTTTGCTATTACAAAGGCTCTCCAAAGGGAGTACGTCCCATTGTACAAACTTAATTGCCAACACTTGCTCACTCTTTTCAGCCGTAGGGTTAATGCGGTAATGAGAGGAGGAGCTATATCCTTTTCTGTTCATC
>NZ_BAKF01000083.1 GCF_000614025.1 Prevotella aurantiaca JCM 15754 | reverse complement strand
TATGAACAGAAAAGGATATAGCTCCTCCTCTCATTACCGCATTAACCCTGTGGCTGAAAAGAGTGAGCAAGTGTTGGCAATTAAGTTTGTACAATGGGACGTTCCCCCTTTGGAGAGTCTTTGTAATAGCAAAGTATATCTCCTACGTGCAAAACTCAATGGTGGCGAGTGTATGAGCCGTGAGGAAAAGAATTGGCTATGTGAAGCAGTAAACTCAAACACCTATTTCCGTACAGCCGTTCCCCTACAAGGCTACCGCTTTGACTTCTTTGATGTACTGAAGAAATACCTTGTCAATCAGTACGGACAATGGACAGAGTATTACGCACCCGACCGCACCAGCCTAAGAGCCTATCTATATGGGCGCATCAATCAAATAGTAGAAATTCCCAAGTATTAACAACATCAAAACATATACGACAATGAAAGGAACAGAACATTTCACACGGACAATAGCCGAGTATCTCAATCAGCGTGCTATGGCAGACCCATTGTTTGCCCCTAACTTGATGAAGCCGAACAAGAATATCGAGGAGTGCATCACCTACATTCTTAATGAAGTGCAGAAAAGCGGTTGTAACGGCTTTGATGATGATGAAATCTTCTCTATGGCAGTCCACTACTACGATGAGGACGATATAGAGGTCGGCAAGGCTGTTTCTTGCCAAGTTGCCGTTAATCACATTGTGGAACTCACAGAGGAAGAAAAAGCCGAAGCAAGGCAGGAAGCCATTAAGCAATATCAGCGTGAGGAACTTGCCAAGATACAGAGCCGTAACGCACGAGTGAAAAAGACTGAGAACGCGACAACCCAAGTACAACCATCACTATTCGATTTTTAAGCCTATGAAACCGAGAAACAAGTTTGAGAAGGCAGTCCTTGCCGAGAGCAGGCACCTTCGCCCGATAACCAAGACACAAAGCAAGTGGGCATTCCGTGAGTGCATAGACCACTTCGCCTACCGACTGCCCAAAGGTCGCACCACTTGTATGGATTGTGGGCATAGTTGGTTAATGAACAAACATAGAGAAACCTGCACTTGCCCTCATTGCAGGGCAAAGTTGCAGGTCAAGGAAACATACGAGCGCAAGTTGCATCAGAAGCAGTATTTCACCCTACTTACCACTTGTGGAGAGTTTCAAGTATTACGTATGTTCCTACTTATTGTGGGTATGGAGAAAGGTTACGAAGCTCAGACCTCCATAATTGAGATTGGGCAATATTGGTGGAATATGCAGGGACGAAAAGCTGTGGTTGCTATACAGAGGGTATTGGGACACTATGTTGATACCTTTTCCTATTATAGTCCTATGGCGATACGCAACGATAATGAAGCTATCAGCATATTGCCTACTCACCCATATATCCGAAGTTCAAGGTTACAGACATACTTCGCAGAAATGGTTTTAAGGATAATTTCTATGGCATCGTGCTACCCAACTTATTCCTGCATTGCTCACAGACAGCCGTGTAGAAACATTGTTAAAAGCAGGTCGCACAGACCATTTACGTTACTTCCTTGGCAACAGGAGGACTTTTGAGGAACTATGGCAGTCCTACAAAATTGCAGTCCGTAACGGCTATGAGATAGCAGACATTTCTCTTTGGAGTGATTATGTAGATACACTTAGAAGATTAGGAAAGGATATTCATAATCCAAAATATTTATGCCCCACAGACCTTAAAGCCGAACACGACCGCAGACACGAGGAACTTCTCAGGCAGCGTGAAAGGGAGGAGATAGAACAGAAGCAGCAGAAGGCAATGGAAGATGAAAAACGTTTCAAGGAACTCAAATCCAAGTTTTTCGGTATCTGTTTTACAGATGGCACTATTCAAGTCCACGTATTAGAGAGTGTGCAGGAGCATTTAGAAGAAGGTGTATCAATGCACCATTGCGTATTTTCTAATGCATACTACCTTAAGGAAGACTCCCTTATCCTTTCGGCTACCATTGAAGGCAAGAGAATAGAAACCATTGAAATGTCTTTACGAACTTTGAAAGTGGTACAAAGTCGTGGAGTGTGCAACAAGAATACAGAATACCACGAGCAGATAGTAAACCTTGTCAATGCCAATCGAGGTCTTATAAGCCGAAGAATGAAAGCAACGGCATAAAGTATGAACCATTAAATTATCAGAGATATGAAAACAGAGATTGAGAACATCATCTACAACTATGCGAATGAGATACCGCATATTCTCATTAGGGTTATCAACGCAATAACTCTATCCGACAACAAAGAGGAGTTAAGGTCGGCTATCAACAAAATAGCCAAAGAAACAGAACTTGACAAGTTCTTTGCATACGGCTATGGCGCACATCATTTTTGGCTTAAACACCGCAAATTATCCAATGGAGAGCCAAAGGAATACAGATTATTAAAGGTTGAATTTTAAGATTATGAAGAAGAAAATTTACAGAGTTCGGACGCAATACGTCTTTGAAGGAGTGTTCGATGTGGTTGCGGAGAGCAAGGAAGACGCACGGCAGAAAGTCCTGCAAAATTGTGGATTGGTTATGGGTGGAAGCATCCATAGTACTTTGCCCGATGATGAAATAAATTGGGCTTTTGACAAACACCCTAACAAACGGATAGACAGGATAGCAAAAGTGCAGAAATAGTATTCTGAATGAAACCAAGAGCCACGCAAATTTTCGGTTTGCGTGGCTTCTTTTCTTTGTCTTTGAACAAGCAGGCGACCAAAGCAAAGAAGCAAAAGAAAGTCGCAAGAATTCACTTATTCATTCAACTATATTAAACCCTCTGTTTTTTTTACAAGACTAATATAATACATTATTTTTCCTATTGGAAGTACAAGAACTGTATCATTCTGTTCAACGGCTCTGATAATCATGCCAATTAATTCACCATCTTCACTGAAAAATGGGGATCCACTTAATCCTGCCCATTGCTCAATTTGTACTGGTTGTAGAGATTTAAATACAAACATTCCATCAGATTCACGCTCGAATGTAAGTTCACCATGAATTACGTTACATCTTTGCCATTGAATACCTCTATTATTATTTTGAATAGCACCCATCACTATATATTTCTTATCTGTTGTGGGGAGCGCAAAAGTTGCTTCTGTTAGACAATACTTTTCTAGTCCAGCAGGAACCATTATTTGACCTTCTAATCGTAATTCATGGGTTTGGAATGGATACTGCAAAAAAGAACCTTCTTTTATTAAAGAGAAAGCAATATCTTTTAAGTCGGGAATCATTGCTACTTCTATGTCTTCTTCCCCCCTAAGGTAAGAACCAAAATTAAAAGATTCCATCGAATGAAACCCATAGATGCTTGTTAAGACAGTAGAAAGGTCATCCCTATTAATGTTGTTTAGTATAGCATATTGGTAATTTTGGGACGTTCGTTCACCCTCTTGATAGTCTTTATTGTGTATTACATGGTCTGCAGTAATAAACCATAAATTATTTTCATTCTTAATAAAGAAGCCACATCCGAAAATATCAGGAAACTCATTTTGAATATGACATTCTTCCCATGCAACCAATTGATAGCAGTTTCTCCAAATGTATTCAAGTATTGAGATTTGTTCATTCATATATTGTCTCGTTAAAAATATAGTGTTCTTAATAAGAAACAGGAGGTGTGCTTGCCCACCTCCTGAAGAATCTTCTCTTTTTAGAATAAACCAATCACGCTAATGATTAAGGATAATATGCCAATGGCAAACTACACCATATCAAAAGTTGAGATGGCTTTCCTATATTGAGTTTTCTTCTTTTTAGAAAACTCAATCTACATTTTGAATAGGAGTTTAACTTCCATATTGATATGTATTGAGTTAGTGGCAAAATTTTTAATGTCCCAATTGCCAGTTTTGGACAATTATATTATATACAAAAACTATGCCCAAATATAATCTGGATTACTACTACTTGACATTATGTCAGTTCATTATATAAAACAGAGCAAACTCCACTTTCCTGCGCCTGACCAAACCTCTCAAAACTTTTCCCTTGTATCGGCAGAACGAAACATACTCCCGATAAATATTTCTATCTCCAGCCTCTATCTTTCGCAGCAACTTACTCTTTGGATGCTTGCCATAACCAAGCAATCGCCCCACACCCACATTATAGGCAAGGAGGCTGAGCAGCAGGGCATCCTTACCATACCCTTTGAAGTGTTCAAAGCTTTTCCAAAGGTCGGCACGGAGCAGGGAGTCCGCCTGCCGTTCCGTTATATCCGCTGTGAAATGTTCTCCCCGTTGCAGCTGATGCCCATATCCAACATACGGATAATTCTTCCAGCCGTGCAGTCCCTCAAAATATTTCACAACAACTACCGCACGCTCAAAAGGTGGCAAGTCTGCCAGCCGCACCCTGCGATGAGCAAGGGTCGGCTGACAGAACAGGCAGAATACACAAAGTAAAATGAAAGAATTTATCGTTCGCATCAATTACGTTCTTAGTGGTGAGAAGATGCAGGCTTATCCTTGCCCTCTTCTCGCTCGTTGTTAAAACTAAAGGTCAGCTGCTGAACCTTACCGAAATTATCCTCCACATATACATCAATCGTCTGGCGGTCGGCTGAGAGCGAGGTGTAGTAGAGGCGAAACACATCTTTTGTAAGCGGATAGCGGTCGTTTGGCTTGAAGACAGTGCCGTTATCATTTCTTAGTATGCCCTTGCCATCAGACTGGAAATAACGTATCGTATAGCGAGTATCGGCAAACTCACCGCCTCGCTTCAGCGTGCAGCGTATCTCAGCCGTCTGTCCCTTT
>NZ_BAKF01000084.1 GCF_000614025.1 Prevotella aurantiaca JCM 15754 | reverse complement strand
TTTATGCTGAAATATTGTTTTTAAGGGAGGACTACGTAGTGTATCGGTTTTATAGAAAGCGAAGTACTGAAGACCGGGACATTTGCTTACTCTATGCATGTTGCTTGAACTTAAGTTTCTTCATTGGATTAATATTGGGGGTTGCACACTTCCTTTGTAAATTACTTGAGATTCAAAATATTATCAATAAGTCATTCGTGTATTTTTATGTAATTATTTCTCTTTTATTTGAGTATCTTGTATTCTTTCGGAAAGACAGATACCTTAAAATCTTTGCCGAGTATGAGAAACAAATAGATACTCCTGCAATGAAACGAAAGATGAAAAATGCCAAAATATTTAACTATAGTATTTTTATTGTAGACATTATTATGCTTTTTATAGCCGATTATCTTAATCATCATGGCGAATAAGTATTATGAATATATAGTACATGCGATGTGGATTAAATTAAAATAGTTCAAAAGCAATAAGATTTAGAATAATTGATGAGTTCAACTTTTGTTGCTCTCGCTATTTTCGAAGTTTTTCAATGTATACAATCTTCATGATTGTTCCTCTATTCTGAGTTTTTTATTACTTCGTACCAAACCAGAAAAAATTATTATTATAAAACAGCAAAATTATTATTATAAATTTTTATTTTGTAATTACAAATTATTTTTTTGTAATTATAAAATTTATCTCTATTTTTGAGACAAAGAAACATACAACTAAGATCTAAATCAAGCTAAAAAACTGTATTAGCTAAAAAAAATTAATAGAACTGCATTTTTTTTGAGGCAAATGCTGATTATATGAAAAATAATGCTTAAATTTGCATCGAAATTTGAATTATCCAACTTACTAATTACAGAATAAGAGATAAATTGATTGTATAATTAAATAAAGGTTATGAAAAAATTTTTAATGGTATTGGCATTAGCTGGTGTATCAATGACTGGCTTTGCTCAAGACGAAGTGCCTACAAAGAAGTATAGTGTTGCTACCAATTCATTTTGGAGCAATTGGTTCCTTCAAGTGGGTGCAGATTGGAATGCATGGTATTCTGGTCAGGAACATGGTGCAGACTTGAAAACAAATCCTTTCAAGGATTTCCGTTCAAATCCAGGTGTAGCTGTTGCTATCGGTAAGTGGTTTACTCCAGGTCTCGGTCTCCGTGTTAAAGCTCAAGGTATTTGGGGTAAGCGCGTAGGTAACACTAACTCACATACTTCTAAAGTAGACAATGGCAATAAGTATTGGATTGCACAAGGTCAAGCAATGTTCAACCTTACTAACATGTTCTTAGGTTACAGCGAAAACCGCATTTTGGACATTATTCCTTTCGTTGGAGCTGGTGTAGGTCGTACAATGAGCAAGAACCTATATGCTACAGGTCTTAGCGCAGGTCTTCAAGCTTCTGCTCGTTTGAGCAAACAAATGCGTTTATACGCTGAAGCTGGTTGGAACCGCTACGAAGGTGACCTCGATGGTTTTGATCAGTATTATGGTAATCGTGGTTGGGATTCACACGATAACAACCTTTACGTAGAATTGGGTCTTCAATTCAACCTCGGTAAGTCTGGTTGGGAAAAGACTCCAGATGTTGATGCTCTTAATGCACAACACCAAGCTGCTCTTGATGCATTGAACTCACGTCTCCGTGATGCTGAAGCAGAAAATGCTCGTCTCCGTGACGCTCTTGCAAATCAGAAGCCAGTTGAGACAGTAAGTCAATCTGTTAAGGAATTGATTTCTACTCCTATCTCAGTATTCTTCAACATCGACAAGACAAACATCGCTTCTCAGAAAGACCTCGTAAACGTACGTGCTCTTGCTAAGTACGCTGTTGATAACAACAATAATCTCCTTGTTACAGGTTATGCTGATAGCGCAACAGGTACTCCAAAGCGCAACCAATGGTTGTCTGAAGAACGTGCTAAGACTTTGGCTGGAGAACTCGTTAAGATGGGTGTTGACTCTAACAAGATTACTCAAGTTGGTAAGGGTGGTGTAGAAACATTGACACCAATCTCATTCAACCGTCGTGCAACTGTTCAAGTTACAGACTAATAAATAAAGAGTTTTCATAAAACTTGAAATATTAAGGGTTCATGCTATTTGCGTGAACCCTTTATATTTAAAAAAGAAAAAATATCATCATAGAGTTTTGTCTTTCAATTAAACATGATTCATCTTAAAAGAACATGATTCTTTGTTCCTATCTATTACTAATAAAGAGATAAAACTTTGTAAAGAAATATACAAAAACTAATTTGATAAAAATGAAAGAGAAACTATACAATGGTTGCATCAACCTTGTTATCATTTTATTACCATTCGCAATGGTGTGGGGTGCTGTCACTTTGTTCAAGAATGACGAATATATCAAAGGGGGATTATGTGTGCTTGGAGCCTTGCTTTTCGGTCTCCCAATCATAGGTTTATTTTCAAAGTCAAAGGATATCAAAAAAGAGAATCCATCTGTGCCTCAAATTCCACTTCCTACTACAAAAAAAGAATTAATAAAAGTAGCAAAGCGTATTACATGCAATGACAAAGATATAATGAATGTCGTTCTTCAGGGTTTAGAGAGTCCAAAGGACTTCTGTCAGATGGAAATTAAAGCTGCATCAGAGAAAAAATACGATTACCAACAATTATTAGATTGGTACGAAGAAGAAAAAAGCATTACTAACCTTAAGAAAATGGTTATGTTATATGCTATCGGCAATTCTAACTACGTCGCTGGATTTGACTGGAAAGATGATTTGGAAACATTCTTATGGAAAATGAAAGAATTACGATGCTTGAAACAGCATAATCTTCCCATTAACGATTCTTCATTAACATCAGATGGAGACATCTCCCAATGGTGCCTTCTTATTAACGAACAATGGAAACCTCTTGGCTTTCAAATTATGTTCATTGATGCAGACAGTGATGAATATTGGGTGGCAATTGTGCCCATTAGCAATGATATAGAATAATTTTTTTTTAAGAGGAAAAATATTAAGGTAAAAACTGTAAGCAAAACAATAATCGACCAATATGAACTATTGTTTTGTACTCTTTGATTATTCTCTCGAGAATCTAACCAATAAATGCTTTCAATATTAATACTATCTTTCTCGAAAGTGAAAATTAGTAGAAGAATACGATGTCAGCTGTATCAATATTCAATATCTCGTAGCTGTCGTTATATCTAATTCGTCGTACAAGTATAATAGAACTTCTGAATTTATTTCTCATCATTAGAAACACGCTATAAGGTCTTCGTTAAAAAACTATATCTATTCTCTTTGATTATCTTATCTTGATTACGTATTAATTATTAGAACTTCAAGGAATTTCGTCATTAGTTGTATCCCCTTTTTAGGCAATAGTCTAAGTTATTTTATCAGTATGTTGTCTCATTGAAAAGATAATGAGTATCTTCAAACTGCAAGAAATTAGACTATAAGAATCTGTTCAAGAGTATTTACTAATAAATTGAAGTTAAATAGTTATGAAGTTTACTACAAAAGCAAAAACAACATAGATACTTATTATAACAAAAAGTTTTTGTAAATTTGCAAAAGTCTATTTACACAAAGACTTAAAAAGAATTAGATTATAATTTCAGAAAATAAAACTTATGGAAGAGAATATCTTAAGGAAAGAATATTTTGGAAGAAGCTACACCTTTATGCAGGTACATATAGAGCAAACCTTAAATTTTTCCTTTATAAAGAAAAATGGAATAGATGGGATTATTTTATTAACTAAAAGTCCGAAGGACGTAATATACAACATTCAAAATATTACCATGCTTAAGGATTTAAGAGGTTTAAGTCTAAATACACTTACTTACAAAGAATTAAATGACTTGTCTTCTTTTAAAAAATTGGAGTTTCTAAGAATGGAAGGCAAATGTGAAACTAATATTCCTTTCTCTTCTCTGCCCTCACTTCAAACAATCTATCTGAATTATAACCAAAAGAGTTGTACATCAATTTTTGAATGTAAACAGCTTGAAAACATCTTCATTGACAACAGTTCAGAAACGTCATCAAAAGCCTTTACTAACCTAAAGAATGCGAAAAGAATTGGATTAATAAAGAGTAAAATATATGAATTTGAAGCTATTAATAATATGCCACATTTAGAACATTTTGGAATAGGTTACAATTCTAAGATGGAATCCCTAAGTTGGCTAAAAGATAATAATTCCTTAAGATCTCTGGGCATTCAGAACTGTAAGAAAATAAAAGACTGGGAGGAAATTGGGACTTTAAGAAAAATAGAAAGAATCATAATAGAAAATTGTGGAGAAATCCCATCTTTAAATTTCCTAAAAAATCTTGGAAGCCTAAAGGAAATTAGACTTATAGGCTCAACAAGTATTGGAGATGGTAAAGTAAAAGAACTTTTACAGCTTCCAAAGTTAAAACATCTATTTGTACCAATAAAGAAAGAATATGATATTACCTTAGAAGAATTAACAACATATAATAATTTTCTACGATAATATTTAATTCTACATGATTTTCTAAATCCTAGAATACGAAGTACTTAAGGTTTTTAACTGATATAATAAGTAGTCGTTCCTTAAAAACTATATTTCAGCATAAAGCTTGTATTGACAGGCTCTATGCTGATTCTTTTTATA
>NZ_BAKF01000085.1 GCF_000614025.1 Prevotella aurantiaca JCM 15754 | reverse complement strand
AGGAGTTGGAAGTAAGAAAAGGAGAAGAATGCGTATCTGGTTGAAATAGAGGAGATATTACTCTTTTCTTCACTGGGTTGCTTCATAGGAAAAAGGCGAAAAAAGGAGTGAAAAGGCAAGCGTTAAGTTACCAAATCGTTCGAGAAACGATGAAAGGAAAAGAACAGCTAAAAGTGGTAACTAAAACGGTGATTTCTCTTTCATTATCAATGTTTTGCATCACTCAAAGTTCCTCTAAGAAGTGTAATTTTGCAAGCAAAAAACAATGGAAAAAGAAAAAATGAAGCTGCTTTTCTACCTCAAGAGAGGTACGCAGGACAAAAACGGGAAAAGTCCCATCATGGGACGCATCAGTATCGGTCGCTCAATGGTTCAGTTCAGTTGCAAATGCGCCTGTACCCCAAAACTTTGGGATAGTCGTAAACAGCGACTTGTGGGAAAGAGTTCCGAAGCCGTATCAGTGAACAAGGAACTTGACCGACTGCAAGTAAGCATCCATCAAGTTTATGAATCGCTTTCGGGCAAGTTGAACAACACTGCTACGGCAGGGCAGGTAAGGGAACTTGTATTCGGGTTAAACAGCGAGTCGCAGGGGCTGCTTCATCATACAGACGAGTATATCGACCGCTTCCGTGAGCGGGTGGGTATAGACCGCAGTGAAAGAAGACTGAAATGTCTGCTGCTCTTCCGTAAGCATCTGGCAAAATTTCTCAGACATCGCTACCATGTGGATGATATTCCCGTGAAAAAAGCCGATACTGCCCTTATCAAAGACTTGGAGGAGTATTTTGCCAAAGAAAAGGGTTTTAAACTCAACACTTCGGCAGGTTATCTTACCATGCTGGCATCTCTGCTCAAAGACCTTCACAAACGACACATTATAGACACCTATCCTTTCATCGGTCATTCCATCCGCTGGGACGTGGGAACGCCCCGATACATTACAAGGGAGGAAGTAAATAAGGTAGCGGCATTAAGCGATAACGAACTGCAAGGCTACGAGCAGGTATCAAGGGATATGTTTCTCTTTTCGTGTTATACCGGTCTTTCTTATACGGATGTGTACCACCTCACGGCAGAGCATATCATCCACGAGTCCGATATGGATTGGATACGAAAGCCGAGAATAAAGACAGGCAATATATGCCACATTCCGCTATTGCCCGAAGCATCCGCCATCATCGAGCGGTACAGGGGTATCCATACAAGGGCGTTCCGTCACGAACCGCCCAAAGGGTATCTGCTGCCCATACCGGGCTGCGATACGGTGAACATACACCTCAAAAAGATAGCACGGCTTTGCGGTATTCAGAAAACACTGACTTTTCACATGGCAAGGCATACCTTCGCATCGCAGATGACACTCTCTGAAGCGTGTCTATCGAAAGCGTATCGAAAATGCTCGGACACAGCCAAATAAAGACCACACAGGTGTATGCAGAGACTTCTCCAGAGCGTGTCTTTCGGGATGTGGAGAAGATTCTCCCTCTCATCGCACAATATCGTTTAATCAACTAAAAGTCCAAGAACAATGAAAAGTACATTTTCAATTCTATTCTATATAGATAGAAGCAAGACAAGCGAAAGGAATGAATGCATTATCCGCTGCCGTATCACCTGCAATGGTGCGTCTGCTTCATTCTCAACAGGATTGCACACCTCTCCCGATGATTGGCAATCAAAGATAGGACGTATAAAAGTGGCAGCTAACAGAGCGAATGCCGTCAATCATCAACTGGACTCAATAGATAAACGACTTCACGCACTCTATGAACATACGTTAAGGGAAGAGAACTACATCACGGCAGAATACCTCAAAGAGCAGTATCTGCATCAAAACAAGCCCACACCGACACTCATAGAGATTTACCAAGCTGTCTGCGAAAGTAAGGAGGAATTGCAGGGCAAGACTATAGGAAAGGCTACCGTCAGGGCTTTTAGGGACAGCAAGAAGAGCTTTGTTCAATTTCTGAAAACAAGGAGGAATGAGGATTGTCTTCCCAAAGAAGCCGACAAGGACCTAATAGAAAGCTACCGTCTGTTCATGCTTAGTGACTTAGGAAACAAGGATAGCACCGTCTCCAACCGTCTGCGCCACCTGCATCAGGTTATTAGAAAGGCACAGCAGGAGCGATATATCCGTGAAGACCCTTTTGAACTGATAGACATTGAAACGCCCACCTACGAGCGCAATGCCCTCACTTCTGACGATTTACACAAACTTCTCTCATATCGTCCTCACCGCTCGGTGGACAACCATTGTAGGCTCATCTTCCTCTTGGGCTGTTTTACGGGGTTAGCTTTTTCTGATTTAAAGAAACTCCGAATGGACGATGTTTACACACTTGACGATGGGCGCAGGTACATATCGCTCTGTCGCACAAAAACTCAGAACAGAAGCATTGTTCCTTTATTGCCCATTGCCGAAGAGATACTCACCATTGTCAACGATGGACGAAAGGAGGGTTTGCTCTTTCGTGAGTTCCCCACGAATAGCCATTTCAACCGCAAGATAAGGGACATCATCATCAAGCTGGACTCCCATCTCATACCGAAGCCACCTCGCACACGGCACGACATACCTTTGCAACGACCATCTGTTTGGAGAACGGCTTGCCGATAGAAACCGTCAGTAAGATGCTCGGACACCGCTTCATTTCAACCACCGAACTCTATGCAAAGGTTAGCAAAAGCAAGATTGCCCGTGAGATGCAGCCTCTCATGGGCAGCAATACCACAAGGGAACTGCAAAAGGCTTTGCGTGTCTGTCCGCCAAGAAAGCCAGGCATAGGATAAAATGATTTTCTTAGACCGTTAAACAACCATCATTAAGTATCAACACTAAATAAGGACAAAATGAAAAAGAACAACAAACAGGAACTTTCCTACTTTCGGTTGAAATTAAGAAGTTATATGAGTGAGCATCACCCCGAAAAATTGCACGACACGGAGTTTATCACCACACGAGCAGACATGGCTCTCACTGCTTACTGCGATGCTGTGGCACAAGGTTTTTCGCACCTCGAAGCGGAGAGCATAGCAAGTGAGGTATTGTATCAAGGCTTGCACTTTTCCAAGTATGATACGCTTGTATCCGTGTTGGAAAACGAGTTTGAGAGGGAATTGCCTGCACCACTCCCTGAGAAGCTCGCACCCATATTGTTGTCGAACAAGGCTGTTCAAGCCACATTCGACAAGTTCGGTTTGACGGACACATTTGCCGCAAGCGGACAATACGACCGTCTTTACACCGAACTCACAGGCACGATAGTGCTGCTCATCGAGAGCAACAACCTGACAACGGTCAGACTGACGGAGGAAGCAAGCCCGAAGGCGTTGTAAGCAAAGGCACACGCAAAGTCCCTGATGCCGTTTCTTATCGTGCAAAGGTACAACGGCAGCTAATCTGCCCTGACAAGGTCAAGTCCTGCGGATGGAGAGAAGAATCTCCACCGCAGGATTTTTCTGTTTCAAGGTGGTATTGCCATTTTCTGTATTCGTGCGGTCGTATTCATCTCTCCCAACCTTGTAGGGCAGGGCTGCCGTAAGAGAGTATAGGCACGACAAGAATACGGCATACTCAGGCTCTTTGGACGCAAGGCGTAACAACCAACAACAGATAGGACTGACGATAATACAGACAATCTGTTGTTTGTACAATTTATTGTCATGACTATCTGTTTTCATGACTATCTGTTTTCATGACTATCTGTTGTCATGACTATCTGTTGTCATGACTATCTGTTGTCAAAACTATATATAGTCAAAATAATCTATCGATAAAACTATCTATCGATAGTTCTACATATCGATTTGTCGAACTATCGAACTGTCGAGAGAATAATTGCTATGTGATAAAAGGAACGAGCCGGCACCTCATCTCATTACCGCAATAACACAGATGGATCTCCTTTGGTCTTTTCTCTTGTTTTCTCTCTATTTCCCTGCTTATCCTCATTTCTTGCAGCGGTGCTTCCGAGGGTTTACTTTTGCACTCGATAAGTACGGCAATGGACTGCATATTAGTTCGTTTGCCGAGTAACAATAAAGTAATCAAAACAAAATCAAGGAAATGAAACTCATTATCATCGACCGCAAAGCGTGGGAGCGACACCGCTCCGAATTTGCAGACTTTATCCACAGTATCGAACAACTCATCGGCAATCCGCCCGAAACGGACGAATGGCTTGACAACGAAGCCGTATGTCGCAGACTCGGTATCAGCAAGCGTACCCTGCAATCATACCGAGATACGGGAAAAATCCCTTTCTCAATGATTGGACACAAGTGCTATTACAAGGAGAGCGACATCACGGAGTTACTGAACGCAAACAATGAATGAATGAACTATGGCGGAGAATGAAATCATTACGCAGGAAGACCCTCAGATGCAGTTGTTTTCACAACTGATGGAAGGAATATTGAAGAAATTGGAGCGGTATTGCGCTACCGCCCGTCCGATGCTGGGCGGAGAGGTTTACCTCACTGGCGAGGAGGTTTGTAGCCAATTACGGCTCAGTACACGCACGCTCCAAGAGTACAGAAACTTAGGAACGCTTCCTTTCTACAAAATCGGAGGGAAGATACTA
>NZ_BAKF01000086.1 GCF_000614025.1 Prevotella aurantiaca JCM 15754 | reverse complement strand
GCGTACCCTGCAATCATACAGAGATACGGGGAAAATCCCTTTCTCAATGATTGGACACAAGTGCTATTACAAGGAGAGCGACATCACGGATTTACTGAACGCAAACAATGAATGAATGAACTATGGCGGAGAATGAAATCATTACGCAGGAAGACCCTCAGATGCAGTTGTTTGCACAACTGATGGAGGGCATCTTAAAGAAACTGGAGCGGTATTGCGTCACAGCCCGTCCGATGTTGGGCGGAGAAGTTTATCTTACAGGCGAAGAAGTTTGTAAACTCTTACGGCTGAGTACCCGTACACTTCAGGACTATCGGGACAACGGTACGATTGCCTACTGTAAAATCGGCGGCAAGATACTCTATAGGCAGAGCGACATACAAGCCATGCTCGAAAGACATTATTACCCAATACACAAGAAGCCATGCCGACCATAGATGAAAAGAGAAAAGCCGTTTTAGAGCAAGCCATCAGAGATATGGGCAATTATGGCGTTAAGCTCCGCAAGCCCGAAGAGTTGCCCGATTTTGATAAGCCCATAGATTATGAAGAGGAAAAGAAAAGATTTGAGCCTGTTAAAGTTGAGGAACAAAATGACAAGGAGAGTCACAAGGACTGTTCTCAACCGTCCTATCAAGAAACAGAGTTGTCACCAACGGAAAGGGCTACTTCTACCGAAGAGAATCATCAACGAATGGGAAAAACAAGGGACAGGAAGCAATTATCCGAGTTTCAGGGGAAATATCTCCAGCCCTTTCGCAACAGCCACCGCAAAGCCGTATATGTCTCGGAGGAAACCCAAAGGAGACTTGACTATGTGGTGCGGAAGATTGGCGAGCAGGGTGCAAGTATTTCGGGATATGTGGAGCAGGTGCTTCGAGAACATCTCGACCAATACAAAGATGATGTGGAAAGATGGCGGAAACTCTGAAGTACTGCATTCCTCGAATGCAAGCCTACGCTGAGTTACTGTATTCAGTGAATGCAGTAACACGGCATGGGTTTATAATCCCATTTTCTACATCAGCAAGGTGTGTCTTTGTACCACAAATTGCCATTTGTACCACAAAGACCCTTGCCCCGAAGGGGGATTAAATCACTCCAAAGTCGTGATTAGAAAACAATGAAAAAGCAGAAACAAAAGAAGCCAGACGGCAGATGTGCCACCTGCCCACGATGGGACAGATGGCACATCAGAATACCTAATTCCGAAGACCAGCAGAAGCTTATCAGACTCTACCGAAAGTCGGGAGCAAAAACGAAAAGCGATTTTGTCCGAGCAAGACTTTTAGGTGAAGCCTTTAAGGTCATCACCCAAGACCCTGCAAAAGAGCCTTACTTGGAGAAACTATCAGAAGAGTCTGATTACACTCTCTTTTGCTGAACCTAAATAATCATATTCAATAACATCGACATAGTTATCACTATTCACAATTCAATCATAAATCCCAAGAGAAGAGTATAGAGTCCGCTTCACACTTTGATAGTACGATATCAACGCTATTATATAATTTTTTAATTCGAGAAGGGCTGTTACTACTATTGTAATTTCTTTTAGCAGTATGATAGACGTATTCCCATTTCTTTTTTTCGAAATAGTATGTAATAGTCAAAGACTCTCGTATACTTCCATCTATCGTCATGTAAGTTTTGCCTCCCAAATATATATCACTTTCCCAAATTATCCTATTGTTCTTTATTAAATTGCGCTTTTGAAAATAACAAGGTACTCCGTCCTTTTTTTGCGGATTAACCCAAGTCCCCCCCTCAGATGTATAGGAGGGGGAGTATTTCCAAGAAGAATCTAATAGAGGTAACTTTATAATACTCCTTTGGTTGTTAAAATTTATGCCATATCTATTCTTTTTATCTGCACAGCTAAATATTATTAATATGACACATAAAGAGCAAATCATACATTTTAGTCTTTTATCCTTACTATTTCTGTCCATTTCCAAATCTCTTTAATGTTACCACCTAGTCTTATACCTTCTCCTCTCATTTTGTTGGGTATAATGGCATCATGTTGTCCATCATGATTATTATCTTTTCGCAATCGGGTGCCAGACTCCCATCCTGTCGTATTTGTAACAGTAAAATTCAAATTATAACTTCCATCTTTATTTTTACTAATATTTACATTTGTATTATAACTTCCTAAAAAAGAAGTTACAACATTACCATCCTGTATCCCTTCATAAAATTCTTTTTGACCATAAACCCAAGTATCTTGAATACTTTTCAACGATCCTTTAGAAATATTTTGTATAGCCTTATTTCTTGCCCTAAGAACACCTTCTTGATGCTTTAAATCATTAGTCGTCTTAGCATTTTGTCCAAAAACAATAACATCATTTTTATAATCTCCTAATTCGTATAACCAAATATGAGTTAAGTCTCCCCAGCCCATTGTATTAGGTTCATGTCTGTCATAGAGGCGACAACCATAGAGGCAGAAGATACAAATTTATTAACAACAACTTTAACAACAGGGTGTTCATCCATCATCTTTTCTATTTTTAAATATAAAGAGTGAGCCCTTTCTGCAGCATTAGTGATAGTTGATGCAATTCCTTTTCTTATCCGATCTTTGGGTTTTTCTCCTTTGACATCAATATATTGGATGGGATTGTTATATGCATAGCAGTAAGTAGACAAACTTGGATATTTTTCTTCCAAAGGGTCCACACTCAGCCACAGACTCAGCTTCGGCTCATAATACCTCGCACCATAGTAGTACATACCCGTCTCCTCGTCAAACTCCTTGGCATTGAAGAGATAAGGCGTGTTCCAAGTGTTGTTGCGTTCTTCTATGAACACCTCACCAAACGGCACGTATTCGATGTGCTGAGCCACCTCGCCATCAAGGTTGGTAATGTAACTACTGCTGCCCAAATGGTCGGGGTGGTAGTAGAACTGCATCTTTTCATAATTATCCTTGTCGTGGAAATTATTATCTACAGCAGCACGTGTGCTGACATCGTCATTACAACAGAAGCCCTGACCGTTCACATAGTCGTCATTGTCCTTACCGTTATAAGGTTGGTCAAACGCCTTGTAGTTGTCTTTAATGGATTGAAGTTGCTGATTGTACTTATCCTTGTAATTGATAGTCAAGCCATCAGCCTCATTACCTGCATACGGTATTCGCCTTGGGTCTGCACCATAAGAAGCCAAGTCGCCAAGCTTGCTGACTATTCTCTGACTGCCCACATAGATGTGCTTGGTGTACTTACCACCCTGCCCTGCCACGAGGTATGGGCTAACATAGAGCGAGAAGCGTGCCGTACCAGTGTTACCACCCGAGAACTCAGAGTTCACATAGATAGCTTCGTTTTCGCCTGAGGTCTTCACCGTGCGCTCACCATCAGCATCGTACCAGTAGTTAGATACAAAGCCGTTCTCATCGGCTGCCAACAAGCGGTTTTCCTCGTCCCAACGGTACTTCTGCTCGGTTGCCTTTTCATCCTCCTTGCCGTCTTTCTTTACACGAGAGGTATTGATATAGACAAGATTTCCGTTGGCATCGTAAGTGTACTTGTGTCCGTTGTTGATATTCGTACTCTCCGTAGGAGTTTCTTCCGTGCGGTAGTTGATATCACGCACATTATCGAGCTGGAACTTCTTGCCGTCTCCCTTCTGATAGGTATAGGTGAGGTCATAGCCTGCGTTGAGCGTGCCCTCAAACTGTACACCTGTCTGCGAGAGATGTTGCTTCTTGCTTGTGATACGGTGCATATTGTCATAGCCCATCGCAAGGGTGTAAGAAGCCGTCTTATTGTCCGCTCCTGCGTAGGTTCCCGTTGCGCTTGCCAAACGATACAATGGGTCATAAGAGTAACTGTGGCTCATCTGTCCGCCTGCCTTGCCACTCTGTGGAAGTGGAGCATTGTTCTTAATACCGAGCACGTTGCTCACTGCGTCGTAGCTATAGGCATTGTCCATAATAGTACCTGCCTTGGCATTGACCACGAGGTTCTGCAAACGTCTGCGTGCAGGGTCGTAACTGTAGAAGGTTTCCGCTCCGTTGCAGTACTTCAGGTAGGTGCGCTGCTCAAACTTATCATAACCTATCTTGTTCACATAGTCGTAGCCATAGGACTTGTAACCACGGACGTGGTCTACCTGTCCACCGAGGTTGTAGCCGTAGGTTACCTTCTCCTCATCGGGGTAAATCATTTCCAAGAGGCGGTTGTGGCTGTCGTACTTCCACTGTGTTACGTAGGTTGCCACTGCCTGATTAGGTACAATCAGCGTGCGTACCGTCTTCAAGACCTCCCCCATCTTACCATAGTAATACTCGATAGCGCCACTGCCGTCCTCACGAAGCATCAATCTGCCGATACGGTTGTAAGAAGAGTTGATACCACCGTAATGGTACTTCACGTTATTTTCCGGATGGTCGGGATAGTTGATGGCTGTCAGACGACCGTAGTCGTACTCGTAATTGATGGTCTTGCCCTCCTTTTTGAGGTTGGCTGTCTGCTTGGTGAGCACATTACCCAAGGCATCGTAGGTAAAGGTGGTAATACCGCTGGCAGGGTGTCTGACCTCGGTGCGG
>NZ_BAKF01000087.1 GCF_000614025.1 Prevotella aurantiaca JCM 15754 | reverse complement strand
GAAACATAACTAAAAAATAATCTTAGTGAGAATACGAAGCTTTTTATTTCATCAGACGCAAACGAAGACTATTTAGTACAACACTGACACTTGAAAATGCCATTAGTGCACTTGCCCAAGAAGGTGTGATCTGCCAATTAATATCAAACAAAAATAATACTCCAGCAGCAAGTGGTATGCAAATAATATTATAAATGAATGCCCAGAATAAGTTTTGCCATATCATTCTTACTGTACGACGACTTAATAATAAAGCTTCTGGCAAAGTTATGAGATCGTCCCCCATAAGGGTGATTTGTGAAATATCCATAGCGACATCAGTTCCTTTACCAATAGCAATACTGACATCAGCTAATGCCAATGCTTGTGTATCATTTATTCCATCACCAACCATCGCCACACATTTTCCTTCATGCTGTAACTTGCGCACTATATTTTCTTTATCTTGTGGTAAAACCTTACTTTGAAAATGTTTTATACCAGCCTTTTCTGCCCAATACTTTGCAGCATCTTCTTTATCGCCACTCATCATATAAACATCTACACCACTATTTTGTAGAATCTCTAACGCCTTCCTTGCATTAGGTTTTAGAGTTTCACGTTCTTCTAAAGCTAAATCATCAGATCTTGTAAAATCAATATCTTTGTTGGGTATAGTTAATGTACCTGTTTTATCGATAACAAGTGCGTTTATCTTACGTAGTTTTTCCAATGCAGCAGCATCTTTAATTAGTATTTGTTTTTCTGCTGCCTTTCCTATACCTACCATCAAAGCAGTAGGAGTAGCCAATCCCATTGCACAAGGACAAGCAATAACCAAAACAGCAATTGCTGAAAGAATTGCTTGCGGAATATAATCATTTCCTCCAATTAGCCACCATACAAGAAAAGTAAAAATTGCTATTACTGTAACAATTGGAACAAAAATCAAAGCAGCTTTATCTACAATACGCTGAACAGGAGCTTTAGAACTTTGTGCATCCTGTACCATACGGATAATCTGTGCTATAATTGTATCCTGTCCTACTTGTCGTGCACGCATTCTCAGCTTACCTTGATTAGGAATTGTTCCTGCTAACACTTTATCCCCCTTACATTTCTTTGCAGGATTAGGTTCTCCTGTTATCATGCTTTCATCTATGTAGACAGCATCAGCGGTCATAAAACTTTCTGCCCAAATAACTTCACCATCTACAGGCACTTTTTCTCCAGTTCGCACCTCAAGTAAATCTCCCACTTCAATAGTAGAAATAGGGACCTCTTCTACCTTATCACCATCTACAATATGTGCAGTTTTCGGTGTCATACCCATCATATGGCGAATAGACGAAGCTGTTCCATCTTTTGCTTTCTCTTCTAATAGTTTACCCGTAAGTACAAAAGTAATTATCATAACAGAAGCGTCGAAATAGGTATGCCACATTATTCCTCGACTTCCCCAAACAATTTCTCCCCAAAATGTATTGAAAACACTGAATAAAAAGGCTATCATCGTCGACAATGATACAAGTGTATCCATGTTAGCTAAGCCGTTTCTCATTTGTTTCCATGCAGATACATAGAAACTATGTCCACAATACAACATATTAGATAAAGCGATGATTAACGCAATTTGATTGGCAGTGCTTCTATTATCAAAATTTATCCAACCCATTGAAACCGCCATGACACCCAAAGCAAACAACCAAGAAAATATTGTTTTTCGTTTCAATAAGGCAAACGCACGTTTTTCTATTTCTGCTGCCGAGCGACCTTCTTCTATTACTAGATCATAGCCAATTGTATTAACAGCAGCTTTCATGTCTCCCAAAGATATTTCTTCAGGATTAAAGTCTATTAATACTGAACGTGAAGGCAACGAAACTGAAGCAGTGATTACACCTTTTAGGCTATTGAGTTTCTTTTCAACATTAGCGGAACATGCAGAACATGCCATACCTATAACAGGAATGTTTTTCTTCATTCTATTTTCCTCCCTTTTATTTAATTAGTTGATATTTGTAAACTATTACAATATCATTTCAAAGCGTCCTAAAGCATCGACTACACTTTTCAATAACTCTGGCTTTACTAGATTTTCATCATAAGAAACATTAACTATCTTCTCTGCCAAGTTTACTTCTGCCACTTCAACACCTACAACACTTTTAAGAGCTTGCTCAACATTTAACTTGCAATGCTCACATTTCATACCATTTACTATAAAAACCTTATTTTCCATAATCTGTAAATCTGTTGTCTTTCTATATCAGTTCTCTTTGTTCTTTACTAAATTCCCTAAATGTATAAATCGTAATCGGAACGGTAGCTATAAACGCTAATGTATCGCTCACTGCTTGGCACATCTCTACACCTAAAAGACCAAAGAATCTCGGAAGAATAAAAATTAAAGGTACAAAGAATAATCCTTGACGAGCTGCTGCCAAAAAATTAGCGCGCCAAGTTTTTCTACATGTTTGCGTAAGCATATTACTAGCCAAAATCATCGCATTGAATGGATAAGTACAAAGCTGCCATCTTAAAGCAACTACACCTATACTGATAACTTTAGGGTCGTCACGGAACAAACCAATTATTGACCCGCTGAAAATCCAACCTATAACTGTACAAACAAGCAAGAAAGCAGTACCTACTTTAACTGTAAACTTATAACCTGCTTCTAACCTATCGTACATTTTTGCTCCATAACAAAATCCACATAGCGGTTGAAAACCTTGTCCTAACCCTATGACAGTGGCGAGTACAAGCATAGATATACGATTAACAATACTCATTGCAGCAATCGCCTCATCTCCATAAGTACCAGCTGCATTATTCAATGACATTGTTGCCAAACAAGCCAACCCCTGACGAGAAAGCGAAGGACTTCCTCCTAAGAATATTTCTTTTAAAGTCAGCCACGAAGGAATAAAATTTCGGAAATAAATACCGATATTTTCTCCTTTTCTAGCCATATAAAAAAGAATAAAGAACGACACAACCTGTCCTACAAGTGTAGCAATAGCTGCACCAGTTATCCCCATATCAAATCCAAAAATAAGTATTGGGTCTAATGCAACATTCAGTATAACGCCCACAACAATTCCATACATGGCATATGCAGCATTACCTTGTAAACGCATCTGATTGTTTAAAGTGAGCGAAGAAGTAAGAAAAGGTGCGCTAAGAAGTACGATTCCCAAATATTTCTCAGTATAAGGGAGAATTGTAGGAGTACTTCCCAACAAAACCGATAAAGGTTCAAGAAATAGCAAACCAAGTGCCATTACAAACAAACCTAATAGGAATGAGAAGAAGAAACCATTCGATGCCATGCGAACAGCATTATCGCGTCGTTTTGCACCCAGCTCTCTTGATATATAATTCCCTGATCCATGCCCAAAAAAGAAACCAAATGCTTGAACAAAAAACATTAACGAATATACAATACCCACTGCTGCGGTAGCCTGCGTATTTATCTGTCCCACAAAATATGTATCGGCAATAACATATAAACTTGTTACCAACATCGAAATAATAGTGGGAATAGCCATCGTTAGCACAACCTTATGAATGGGTTCCACTGTAAGGAACGTATAATTATCTTTACCTTTATGCATAGTAACTACAAAAGTACAAAAAACAAAATTAGAGAAAGAATATGAATATTTAATTAGAATTAAAAGTTGCGTTGACTTAACTTGAGAATAGTAGTATAAATAGTTGAAGAATGTTGTATCAATTTACTACAGACCAATTAAATTTAATCAAGTATCTACTTACGTATTTTTATTATTTTGAAGAAGGATGTCCTTTTTTCAAAGAGAATAGAAAACCTTCCATCAGAAGATAAATAATACGTAGAAAAAATATAATTACATTCCATCAAAATTATAATTAGTCCTCCCTTAAAAACAATATTTCAGCATAAA
>NZ_BAKF01000088.1 GCF_000614025.1 Prevotella aurantiaca JCM 15754 | reverse complement strand
ATAGTTCTCCCTTATAAACCTAATATTCTGCTGATTCATAGTACATTATCCTGTAAATTATTTGTTTATATCTGCAAGTTTTTGTACCTTTACACTATAATTCTTGCAGATATTTATGCTTAAACGTACATCTAAACAGCTCTCTATGTTCTCTTCTTTAGAGGACATGCTTAGTCATCAACATCCCCTTTTCCAACTTAGTAATAAGATTAATTGGGAGAGTTTTGAAAATGCTTTTTCTCCTTTGTATTGCAGCACTAATGGCCGCCCTGCTCATCCAATTCGCTTGATGTGTGGTCTTTTAATTTTAAAACATTTGCGTAATGTGTCAGATGAAATGGTGGTTTCTCAATGGAGTGAGAATGCTTACTACCAATACTTCTGTGGTGGACTTGAATTTATGCCCAAACAACCCTGTGACGCTTCCGAGTTAGTTCACTTCAGAAATCGTATCGGTGAAAAAGGTATGGAATTAATATTAGTGTACGTTGTCAAACAAAAGTGCACAGTTGCAGTTTTAATCAAGCTTGGAGTGGTAGTTTGAATAATAAATAAAGAAGAATTTTTGAGCAATGAAAAAAAGCTTGAAACTTATTGAATAAGTCCTATGCATGAATCGTTGGATAACCTTACACCACGAGACGTATATATAGGACAAGGGGTGAATATCGAGAAAAAACGAGAATTAATAAAGCTAAATTACCTATTCCACAAAGATTTTATATACGAATAGAGCTTTACCAGATAGCTAAGAAATTTATAATAAAAAAATAAAAAAACATAATTATAAATTTTATTTTTATAATAATAAACTTCGATGTTTATTATTATAACTTTTCTAATCAGTAATTTTCGTTCCCAAACTGTATGTATTTAATTGGTATAAGAAATTATTGCTGTCCGGTAAAAATAAACTGAAAGCTCTGTATCTCTTTGTCCATCGGTATTGCAGCCGTTTTACTCATCCAGGGGCTTGGTTTTCAGTTTCAAACTGTAAGCATTATAAAATGCACTTGTTTTGACAAGAAAAGACCTATAATAACCGATAATTCTAAGAAATAATAAGTTTAAGTCAATTTTCACTAACACAGATAGCTTCAAAAAAGTTTTACCGGACAGCAATAATAAGAAATATACTACAGCAGGTATATTATCCATTGGGAGTTATGTTCGAGTATGACTTCTGATGATGTATCTAGAACAATAGATAAAGCAATTGAGAAGGCAGGAGTTACATTCCAGAATCCTCCTTGTCTATTATCAGATAATGGACCATGTTATATTGCTTCCTCTCTCAAACAGTATCTCTGTAAGGAATATAATATCAAGCATATCCATGGCAAACCCTTGCATCCGCAGACGCAGGGAAAGATAGAACGATATCACAGATCGATGAAAAATGTGATTAAGCTAAATCATTATTTTTGTCCCTCTGAATTGGAAAATGCTATTGATGGGTGGGTGAAATATTATAATGAGAGAAGGTTTCATGAATCGTTGGATAATCTTACACCTAAAGACGTATATTTAGGGCAAGGGGAGAAAATCAAAAAGATAAGAGAAATCATAAAGCAAAATTCAATAAAAAAAAGAATTTTTGATAATAAAAGAATGAAATATCAGAGTAAATAACTACATTTGCAGTTGTCCACTTTTGTTTGACAACGTACAAAGAGATATATGGATTTAATAGTAATGGGCAGCACTATAAGGAAGCTACAGAGGCTATCAAAGGAATGGGTAATGAGCTTGATAAACTTAGAAAGAATATTGATTCTGGAGCTTTTTCTGGTGATGCTCTAAATGCTCAAAATCTTTATATAAGGAAGTACAAATTAGAAAAGATCAACTTATGAATATAATCAATCAAGCCCGAAAAAATGCAAAAGAATTTGAGTAATAAAACATTGGCACAAATATTAAATACGAAATGGACTGGAGATATACCTACAGACGAAGATTCTTCAGTAAATAGACATTTGTATTATTTATACAATACTCCAATATATAGGTATGGGATTGAAGACATAAGATTTATAATAGGGCAAGAAATACTTTTAGAAGTATTTGTACCAATAGCACTTGACATTCTATATGACAATATATTGGCAGAAGGAGATTTTTATGAAGGAGACTTATTATATTATGTCTTAACAATAAATCCTAATTATTGGGCAAACAACTCTTGTCAGCTAATTAAATTCATAGGTTTGCTGTTGAAATATCAAGAGACAATAGACTCATATGATGTGCCACGAAGTTTGAAGAGAAGTTATGATGAGTTTATAAAGAAATGGCATAAAATTAATGAAATAGATTAAATTGGTGGTATCAACTCTTCTTACAACCGTATCGGCATGTACGTTGTCAAACAAAAGTGCACAACTGCAAATGTAGTTATTTACTCTGATATTTCATTGTTTTATTATTAAAAATTCTTTTGTTAATTGATTTTTGCTTTATTATTTCTCTTATCTTTTTGATTTTCTCCCCTTGCCCCAAATATACATCTTTAGGTGTAAGATTATCTAACGATTCACGAAACCTTCTCTCATTATAATATTTCACCCACCCATCGATAGCATTTTCCAATTCAGAGGGACAAAAATAATGATTTAGGGCATAAGTGACAAAAAGAGACCTAAACATCTTATATCCCTTTATCTACAAGGGGAATGAGCCTTTAAAAAGTCTTGAATAATGACTTTTCTCCTTTCTTTGCTAATGCCCTTATGTAGGTTTAATTTTGCTTTCAAAGTAGAGTTGAGTGCTTCCAATTCATTGTTTGTATTCGGCATTTGCAACTCAGGGAAGTCATAGAATGTCCACAACCACGGCATATTCCTCTTTAAGCTTAAATATGCGCTTCTTGTGCTCTTATGCATATAATGCATTTTCCCATCTACTCCTTTTGCCCTTTCGTTTATAAAGTCCTTCCATTTCTCATGCCATGCAGTCAAAGCTCCTATAAAAGAATCTTTGTCTGTATGGCAAAGCATTTTAGCTATGCCAAGCAAGTCTTGTGACGCTTGTAATTTGGGGTGCAATGTCAGTTTTGTTCTTATAGTCATAAGCTGGTGGAACTGGCAATGTTGGAATCTGTACTGGTGGAACTCTTGACGAAGCCCTTTTAAGCCATCGCTCACTATGCCTAAAACATTATATCCATGCAACTCAAGATATGAAATACCTTCTCTGTAATCTGTAATTGTTTCTTTCTTGTCAATGAACTTATACCATAGCACACGACCCGATATGTGATCTTTCATTATAACAACACCAAACCTTCTTCCCCAGTAAGTAGCATCCATTAAGACTACAACATTACTAGAAACTAATTTAGGAAGGTTCTCCTTGTATTCTGATGACAGATAGCGGTGAATCGTACGAGTTGATACGCCAAATTCTCTAGCAAGGTTGCATACAGTCAGATTACCTAAGGAATATGTAGAATTAACATCTTCCTTTGTCAAGCGACGACGTCCTATAAAATAGCGTTTACAGTCTTTGCAAAACCAACGCTGATAACCATTCTCCTTACCCTTTTTAATGGTACGATGAGAACCGCAATAAAAGCAGATTTTTTGTCATCGAAAAGTTTTTTGCTCAAAACTATAGTAAATAAAGGGATTAAAAGAGATTTTAGGTCTCTTTTTGTCACTTATGCCACTATTTTG
>NZ_BAKF01000089.1 GCF_000614025.1 Prevotella aurantiaca JCM 15754 | reverse complement strand
GTGGTCAAGAGCATCGCTACAAGGGATGAGGAAAAGCAGGGAAATGTCAGGAAAACAAGAGAAAAGACCACGAGGAAATCCCTCAGCGTTATTGCGGTAATGAGATGAGGTGCCAGTTCTTTCCTTTTATTGCATATTTGTTGGTCTATCGACAGTTCGATAGTTCGACAAATCGAGATGTCGAACTATCAATAGTTTGTTTTGACAACAGATAGTCTTGACAACAGATAGTCTTGACAACAAATTGTTATGACAACAAATTGTTATGACAACAAATTGTACAGACAATAAGTTGTACAAAAAATGGCTTGTCATATAATAAGATTGTTAAGACAATCGTTAGTTCTAACTATTGTTTCTACAATTCGCTTTTGCGTCCAAAGAGCCTGAGTATGCCGTATTCTTGTCGTGCCTATCTCTCTACGGCAGCCTTGCCCTGCAAGGTTGGGAGAGATGAATACGACCGCACGGATATTGAGAATTGTAGTACTGCCTTGAAAAAGAAAAATCCTGCGGTGGAGATTCTTCTCTCCATCCACAGGACTTGACCTTTCAGGGCAGACAGGCTGCCGTTGTACCTTTGCACGATAAGAAACGGCATCAGGAACTTTGCGTGCGCCTTTGCCTACAACGCCTTCGGGCTTGCTTCCTCCGTCTGTTTGACCGTTGGCAGGTTGTTGCTCTCGATGAGCAGCACTATTGTGCCTGTCAGTTCGGTGTAAAGACGGTCGTATTGTCCGCTTGCGGCAAATGCGTCCGTCAGTTCATACCCAGCGAATGTGGCTTGAACAGCCTTGTTCGCCAACAATAAAAGCGAAAGCCTCTCGGGGAGCGGTGCAGGAAGTTCCCTCTCAAACTCGTCCTCCAAGACAGAAACAAGGGTATCGTACTTTGAGAAATGCAGTCCACTGAAAAGCACTTCACTTGCTATTCTTTCTGCTTCTAAATGATTAAAACCTTGCGCCACGGCATCGCAGTAGGCGGTCAGTGCCATATCGGCTCTTGCCGTGATAAACTCCTTGTCTCCCAATCGCTCGGGTGATGTTCACTCATATAGCTTTCCAACTTCAATCGGAAGAAGGAAACTTCCTTTTTGTTCTTCTGTTTCATTGTTCTTCTTGTTAAAAAGTTAGACTTCTTTTTTGATTCATTCATTACGGCTGTTACAGCCCAATTATGGGACTTGACTTTTTCGGTGTTCTTGACGGACACAGCCGTAAGGCTTTACGCAGTACCTTGTATGCTCACTACCCATCAGGGGTTGCATTTCCTTGGCAATCTTGCTCTTGGTCACCCGTGCATAAATCTCGGTCGTGGAGATAAAGCGATGCCCCAGCATCTTGCTCACCGTCTCTATCGGAAGTCCGTTCTCCAGACAGATGGTCGTGGCAAAGGTGTGCCGTGCGGTGTGTGAGGTCGCTTGGGTATGCGGTGGCAGTCCTGCCTTAATACATATCTCCTGAATAGTTCTATTGAAATTACTGTTGCTGGGAAACTCTCGAAAGAAAAGCCCCTCCCTTCGTTCGTGGCTCACAATGGCGAGTATTTTCTCGGCAACGGGCAGCAACGGGACAATACTTCTGTTCTGTGTCTTTGTTCGGCAGAGGGAGATATATCTGCGTCCATCACTGAGCGTATAGACATCATCCATTCTGAGTTTCTTCAAATCGGAGAATGCCAGCCCCGTAAAACATCCCAAGAGGAAAATAAGTCTGCAATGGTTGTCTGTCGAGCGGTGCGGACGGTAAGCCAAGAGTTTTTGCAGGTCGTCCGCCGTAAGTGCATTGCGCTCGTAGGTAGGCGTTTCTATGTCTATGAGTTCAAAAGGGTCTTCACGAACGTATCGCTCCTGCAATGCCTTGCGAATGACCTGATGCAAGTGGCGTAAGCGGTTGCCGACACTGCTTTCCTTGTTTCCCAAGTCCCGAAGCATGAAAAGGCGATAGTCCTCAAGGAAAGTCTTGTCCACCTCTGTGGGCATACAGTCTGCCCTGTCCCTTACTTGCAGGAAATGAACAAAACTCTTGTAGCTGTCCTTAAAAGCCCTGACAGTTGCCTTGCTTAAGGTTCTGCCCTGCAAATCCTCCTTTTCTTTACAGACGGTTTGGTATAACTCCGTAAGTGTTGGCATAGGGCGACTTTGCTGCATATAACGCTCCTTGAGGTATTCCGCCGTAATATAGTTTTCTTCCCTTAATGTACGTTCATAGAGTGAATGCAAGCACTCTTCGATTGAGTTCAGTTGCAGATTGATGCCGCTTGAATTACCTGCTGTCGCCTTGATGCGCCCTTTTCGGGCAAGCCACTCATCGGGGGAAGTTTGCAACTGCGTGGAAAACGATGAGGACGTGCCGTTGCAGGTGATACGGCAACGGATTACGCATACTCCGTGTTCATTGGTCTTGCTTCTGTCCGTGTAGAATAATATGGAAAATGTACTTTTCATTGTGCTGCGGTTTTAGTTGGTCAGTTGATAATGTGCGAGTTGTGGAAGTATTTTCTCTATGTCTAGAAAGACACGCTCGGGAGAAGTCTCCGCATACACTTGCGTGGTTTTGATTTGACTGTGTCCGAGCATTTTGGAAACGCTCTCAATGGACACGCCTTCCGACAGTGTCATCTGCGATGCGAAGGTATGCCGTGCCATGTGATAGGTCAGCGTTTTCTGAATACCGCAAAGCCGTGCTATCTTTTTGAGGTGTATGTTCACCGTGTCGCATCCGGGTATGGGCAGCAGATACCCCTTGGGCGGTTCGTGTCGGAAAGCCCTCGTGTGAATGCCCCGATAACGCTCGATAATGGCAGCGGCTTCGGGAAGTAGGGGGATGTGGCACACGTTGCCCGTCTTCACTCTCGGCTTGCATATCCAAGTCATTCCCGCTTCGTGAAAGACGTGCTGCTCCGTCAAGTGATACACGTCGGTATAGGAAAGCCCCGTCAGGCAGGAGAAAAGGAACATATCCCTCGACACTTTTTCATAGCCTTGCAATTTATCTTCTCCCAAGGCTGCGATACGACCTACCTCTTCCCTTGTGATGTAACGTGGAGTGCCCACTTCCCAACGAATGGAATGGTTGATGAAGGGATAGGTGTCAATGATGTGCCGTTTATGCAGGTCTTTGAGCAAGGAAGCCAGCATGGAGAGATAACCAGCCGAAGTGTTGAGCTTGAATCCCTTTTCTTTGGCGAAGTAGTCCTCCAAGTCTTTGATGAGGACTGTGTCCACTTTCTGTACGGGAATATCCTCCACATGATAACGATACCTGACGAAGTTTGCCAGATGCTTGCGGAAAAGCAGCAGGCATTTTAGTCTGCGTTCGCTGCGGTCTATGCCCACACGCTCACGGAAGCGGTCGATATACTCGTCTGTATGATGCAGCAGTCCTTGAGATTCGCTATTTAGTCCGAATACAAGTTCCCGTACTCTCTCTGCCGTAATGGGGGCATCGGAGCCACCCGAAAGAGACTCATAAACCTTGTGTATGCTCACCTGAAGGCGGTCAAGTTCCTTGTTTACCGATACGGCTTCGGCACTCTTGCCCAGCAGTCGGTTCTTGCGACTGTCCCACAAGCGAGGAGTACAT
>NZ_BAKF01000090.1 GCF_000614025.1 Prevotella aurantiaca JCM 15754 | reverse complement strand
GGAAATAGTGGACAGGCACCCCATACAGTGGTGCTTTTCGAGGGCAGCAAAATCAAACGACTCAAAAACAACAATGCAAGATATGGCTTCCTAACCTCATCGAATCGTTTGTTAGAGAAGCTAACGGTGCACTTCCAAGGAAGTACGCTCCGCAGTTATGCCTTTACCTATAGCGAGGGTGCATTCAACAAAGATGTGCTTACGGGTGTGAAGCAACTCGACGACAAAGGTGCAGAAGTGTCTTATCAGAAGTTCGACTATTATGATGATGTACAGGCTGCCAAGGGGTATGTGCCTTTTAAGAACAGCCGAGAGAAGTGGGATACCCATAATGACAGATTGGATGCTGGGTTCCTCAACCCGATAACAGCTGTGGGGGGTCGTTTCAGTGATAAACCCACTGCATTGGGCGGTTCATTGAGTTCATCCATTGGTGGATCATTCTATGCCGGTGTCGGTCTTGGCGATGGTAGTGCAACGACAAGTAATACAGCAGGAGCATCTTTTAGTTATTCAAATGATAAATCAAGCGGACTGTCCACCTTTGCGGACATCAATGGTGATGGTGCCCCCGACAAGGTGTATAAGAAAGATGGAGCTATCTATTACAGACCGCAACAGCGTTCCGTTGATGGTGCGGTTATCTATGGAGAACCCATCCGAGTTCGTGGTATCAGCAATTTCTCTAAGTCTAGTAGTAACTCCTACTCTGGAGGAGCCGATGTAAAAGCAGGATGGCAGAAGATTGTTGCCACCCTTGGTACAGACCTCTCCAAGACCTCATCCAAGACTACGGTTTATTTCTCCGATATCAATGGTGACGGATTGGTAGACTTGGTTTCTGACGGAAAGGTATATTTCAATCATATCGAGTTTGATGCTTCAGGCAATGCCATACCAACCTTTACGCTGAGCAGCGCAGACACACCAAGTCCCATTATTTACGACAATAGCAAGTTAGATACTTCCGTTGGAGCAGTCACGCCCGAAGAACAAGCCGAGGTCATTGCCAATTCTCCTATGGAGGATATGGTGCGTGTATGGCAAGCACCGGCAGCTGGTATTGTGAATATTTCGGGTGAAGTACGTTTGTTGAAGCCGACCGGTGACTTCGACCAGTCGGAATACGATAAGGCAGACGGTGTGCGTGTTGCCATCCAAAAAGGTGGTACGGAACTATGGCAGAAGATGATAGCCAAAGGTGACGAAACCGGTTATCCTGCCACCGCTTCAAATATTACAGTTCAAAAAGGTGATAAGATTTATTTCCGTGTACAGTCCGGCAATACCGAAACGAGTAACGGTGCATTCGATAACGTCGCTTGGTCACCGGAAGTAATCTATCAAGGACTATCATCGGGAGTACAGCCCAATGGTTATACCTCCAATGTATACAAGGCTACCGAGGGGGCTGTTTATACCAGTGAGGGTGAGATAGGCGTTAATGCCAAAGATATAACATTCTCCGGTAAATTCGTCAAGCCATCTACAACCGACGAGTTGACTATCCGTATCATTGCTGCCAATAGCAAGACGGATGAACAAGGGAACAGCAATCCCAACTATGGGAAACGTACCGTATTCGAACGTACTTTTGCTCCCAAAGAATCTTTTAATGGAGATGTAACAGCCTCTTATCAAGTAGCAGACGGCTTTGATAACCTTTCCTGTGAGGTAGTCGCTTCCTCCAACGTGGATTGGGCATCGCTGTCGTGGAAACCCATTGCCACTTATCGTGATTCCGTAGGTTCACCTATCAATGTGAATTTGGGTGTGCGATACAGCACTTATTCCGACACAAAGAGTTTACCAGCAGCCTATACCTCCACACAAGGTACAAGCCTAACGGTAACACCTACCGTACAGTTATCCTCTAACAACGTAAGCGGTAAGATAACACTTACTGCCAAAACGGCAACGTCACTTATTGCCAAGAAAGAATATTCCATCGTTAATGGTTTGATATTTGGCGAACCGATGCAGATTACTTCCGCACCGTCTGAAAAACTTTGGTTCGAGTTCTTCTATTCCGAAACATTGGATGGTGTCAATGCAACGTTGTCGACAGTAAGTGTGGTGCCTTCGTCTTCTCCTGTCGCTACTAAGGTTAATGCCGGTTTCTATGCCAAGATGCAGGACAAGGGCTTTGGTGACCTTTATCGTGGTTGGGGCGGATTTGTGTACAATGCCGCTGACGGACGCTATGCCAAGCCTATAGATGAAAGTCTGCTGAAACTCCCACAAAGTGAAAAAGACAGACTCGACCCCATGAAGATGGTCTTTACACCTTTAGGAACGGACTTGAACACCTTGTCACGCTGGACAGGACAGAGAACAGAAATCTACCTTACGGCAACGGAAGCCGGAACAGCTCGATTGACTGAGCAGGATGTTGTACTTGGTAATCTCTTTGGAGAGATGGCTAATGACAATACAGTAAGCGGAGACTGCTACAAGGGACAGGTGCATTTGCCATCACACAAAAGACCACCAGCACCAGCACTGTCATACAGACAGGTGTAAGTATGCTCACGGTCAACAATGCCACAGGCAGCAGCACCACTAAATCCACCATGATGGACTTCAATGGTGACGGCTACCCCGACATCCTTGCCGGTGGTATAATCCAATACACCAACACTCAAGGTGGTATCAGTGGAGAAAAGACAGATATTGGTACTATCAAGAGTAGCAATCTATCACAGACATGGAGCCTTGGAAGTATCCCTGTTGCGTCATTCTCAATAACGATACCACACGCTAAGAATTCTAAGAGTAACAATAATAACCTGAAGTCATCACTGGAAGGCAAAGCCAGCGTCAGTTTGTCATTGGGCACTCCTAACAATGAGGATTGGAGCGAAGAGAGCTTTATTGATATCAACGGTGATGGTTTGGTGGATCGGGTTTATCAGAATGGTGATGTTAGGTTAAACTTCGGATATACATTCTCCAAGCCAATCAAGTGGGATTTTGATAAGATACAAGGTGGTAACGCCACAACGTTCAGTACCGGTGGTGGTTTCAGTATCGGCAGTGGTAGTTATTCCGGGGGCATCGGACTTACGACTTCTGAAAATAAAGAAAAGTACAACCTTACCGACCTGAATAGTGACGGTTTGCCGGATAAAGTATGGATAGAAGGTAACGGCTTACTGGAGGACTACACCGTGCGTGTTGCATTCAATAATGGTTCATCTTTTGACCAGCCAATAGTGTGGAAGAGTGCTAAATCATTGTCAAATGCTTCTTCTACCTCAGAATCCGTCAATACCTCCTTTACCACACCTGTTACAATCCCTGTTGTAAACGTCAAGATTGCCGTCAATCCTGGGGTGTCACTCAGCCACAGCATCAATCGCCCTACCTATGCTTTGCAAGATGTGGACGGCGACGGCTACCTCGACATTGTGGAATCCGATAAGGAAAGTGAACTGAAAGTAACCCGCTCTGCCATCGGCAGAACGAACATGCTCAAGAGCGTGACCAACTCCC
>NZ_BAKF01000091.1 GCF_000614025.1 Prevotella aurantiaca JCM 15754 | reverse complement strand
TCTTCAACCAATAACAACAAAAAAGCCCCGACTACTCATCGTAATCGAGGCTTAAAGAAAAAAGGCAGCTACCTACTCTCCCACATTGCATTGCAGTACCATCGGCGCAATTGGGCTTAACTTCTCTGTTCGGAATGGGAAGAGGTGGAACCCCAACGCAATAACCACCTAATAAAATCTGCAGTGTATATATAAACACCGTAAGGGTGACTATGCCACAAGCAAAAACAAATAAAATAAGCCATAACAAAATAAATACAGCAAAAAGAATAAACAACAGAATGAAAGTTTTGGGCAATTAGTAGTGCTCGGCTTTGACATCGCTGTCTTTACACCTACACCCTATCAACGTCATAGTCTATGACGACCCTTATGAGGAGTTCTAATCTTGCGGAAGGCTTCGCACTTAGATGCTTTCAGCGCTTATCCATACCAGACTCAGATACCCAGCGGTGCACCTGGCGGCACAACTGGTAAACCGGAGGTCTGTCCACCACGGTCCTCTCGTACTAGTGGCGGCACCACGCAAAACTCCAACGCCCACGATAGATAGAGACCGAACTGTCTCACGACGTTCTGAACCCAGCTCGCGTGCCACTTTAATGGGCGAACAGCCCAACCCTTGGGACCTTCTCCAGCCCCAGGATGTGACGAGCCGACATCGAGGTGCCAAACCACCCCGTCGATATGAGCTCTTGGGGGGGATCAGCCTGTTATCCCCGGAGTACCTTTTATCCTTTGAGCGATGCAGTTTCCATACACTTGCACCGGATCACTATGCCCCAGTTTCCTGCCTGCTCGGCATGTCTGCCTCCCAGTCAAGCGCCTTATGCCATTACACTCTATAAGGTCGGTTACCAATCGACCCGAGGGCACCTTTGGAAGCCTCCGTTACGCTTTTGGAGGCGACCACCCCAGTCAAACTACCCACCAAACAATGTCCGCGAAAGTACGCGTTAGACCTCAGACAGCCAAAGGGCCGTATTTCAAGGATGGCTCCACACACACTGGCGTGCATGCTTCAAAGCCTCCGGCCTATCCTACACATCGGATGACCAAGGTCAATGCTAAGCTGTAGTAAAGGTTCACGGGGTCTTTTCGTCCCATCGCGGGTAATCGGCATCTTCACCGATACTACAATTTCACTGAGATCATGATTGAGACAGCGTCCGGATCATTACACCATTCGTGCAGGTCGGAACTTACCCGACAAGGAATTTCGCTACCTTAGGACCGTTATAGTTACGGCCGCCGTTTACTGGGGCTTCAATTCAAACCTTCGACATACATCTAAGCTCTCCTCTTAACCTTCCAGCACCGGGCAGGTGTCAGGCTGTATACATCATCTTACGAGTTAGCACAGCCCTGTGTTTTTGTTAAACAGTTGCCTGGACCTATTCTCTGCGCCTCATTAAAAATGAGGACCCCTTATCCCGAAGTTACGGGGTCAATTTGCCTAGTTCCTTAACCATGAATCTCTCAACGCCTTAGTATATTCTACCCGACTACGTGTGTCCGTTTACGGTACGGGTTGCTCAAACATTAAGCTTAGCGGATTTTCTTGGAAGTATGATTACCTGTACTATCGGTTCACCCAGAAGGGAAAACCGTACTATCAACCATCAGCTCAAGGTGTGGATTTGCCTGCACCTATCAAAGCCTAAAGTCTTCAACGCCCATATCCGTAAGGGCGCGACAGTGTCACTGCTCCGTCTCCACATCGCTGAATGAGCAAGTCACGGAATATTAACCGTGTCTGCCATCGCCATCGCCGTTCGGCTGAGACTTAGGACCCGACTAACCCCGGGATGATTGACATCGCCCGGGAAACCTTAGTCTTACGGCGAGGGGGAATCTTACCCCCTTTATCGTTACTTATACCTACATTTGCGTTTCCATACGCTCCAGGATCAATCACCATCACCATTCAATGCATATGGAATGCTCCCCTACCGATACTTTTAATATACATTACTATCCCGCGCCTTCGGTATCTGACTTATACCCGATTATTATCCACGCCCGGACCCTCGACTAGTGAGCTGTTACGCACTCTTTGAATGAATGGCTGCTTCCAAGCCAACATCCTAGCTGTCACGGGGACCAGACTTCGTTAGACTAACTTAGACAGAATTTGGGGACCTTAGACGACGGTCAGGATTCTTCTCCTCTCGGGGACGGACCTTAGCACCCGCCCCCTTACTGCACGACTACAATCCGTGAGCATTCGGAGTTCGTCAGGTCGCGATAGGCGGTGAAGCCTCTTGACCTATCGGTCGCTCTACCTCTCACGGAGAACATCGTACGCGGCACCTAAATGCCTTTCGGGGAGTACGAGCTATCTCCAAGTTTGATTGGCCTTTCACTCCTACACTCAACTCATCGGGAAGCTTTTCAACGCTTATCCGTGCGGTCCTCCATTCCGTGTTACCGGAACTTCAACCTGGTCAAGTGTAGATCACTTGGTTTCGCGTCTACCCCATCCAACTAAACGCCCTGTTCAGGCTCGCTTTCACTGCGGATACGGGGCTTAACCCCTTAACCTCGCTGGACATGGTAACTCGTAGGTTCATTATGCAAAAGGCACGCCGTCACATAAAAATATGCTCCGACCGCTTGTAGGCGTATGGTTTCAGGAACTATTTCACTCTCCTAATAGGAGTGCTTTTCACCTTTCCCTCACGGTACTAATTCACTATCGGTCTCACGGGAGTATTTAGCCTTACCGGATGGGCCCGGCAGATTCACGCAGAATTACTCGTGTTCCGCGCTACTCAGGATAACACTACGCCTTCTCATGCTTCGGATACGGGATTATCACCCACTACGATTGAACTTTCCAGAACATTCTCCTCACAATCAAAGTACGATAACGTGGTCCTACAACCCCTATAGCGCATTGCTACGTCATAGGTTTGGGCTCTTCCCCGTTCGCTCGCCACTACTAGGGGAATCATTAAATTATTTTCTCTTCCTACAGGTACTAAGATGTTTCAGTTCCCTGCGTTAGCTCCCATAAAAAATATATAGGTGACTGTCCTTCAGACAGTCAGGTTGTCCCATTCGGAAATCCTCGGATCAAAGGTCATTTGCACCTACCCGAAGCTTATCGCAGCTTATCACGTCCTTCATCGCCTCCGTGAGCCTAGCATCCGCCATACGCCCTTAATTACTTTCTATTCGCCGAGTGATACATATAAATAATACATACCACAGGTTGCTCATACTTTCAGCTGTATTTTGAAATTAAAAACTTCACACTAAAATAGTGGAAGTAAATGTCTTATTTTACAGTCTTGCTTGTGTCAATATGTCAAAGAACG
>NZ_BAKF01000092.1 GCF_000614025.1 Prevotella aurantiaca JCM 15754 | reverse complement strand
AACGCCTGTTCGACAAGCTGATAAGCGTCGAGGATAAACTCGACCGCCTGCTTGTCCTGCAGGATCAATCTGTTGACACAACCGTCCATCCTCCCCTGAAACCGGAATATCTGGATATCATAGATGTATCCAAGATACTCAAAGTAGAACAAAAGACCATCTATAATTGGGTGTGGGCAGGAAAAATTTCCTATCTCAAAGCAAATGGCAGGTTACTTTTTCTCAGGGAAGAGATTGACGAGATGCTGAGAAGGCGAGATAGTTGGTGATGCGTATTTGTTGGTTTTTATTGTTGTTTTGTTGTGTAAATGCAAGCAGTTACATTACAAAATAACGGTTACAAAATTGATAATACGTACATTAATACTGGCATAGCTCGTTAAGCTTGTACTTTTCTCTGTTTTTTGTGCTGATTATGAGATTTTATATGTACCTTTGTTGTCGTGAATAATGCATTATTTCGCGACAAAATACAATTATAATTATGACAAAAAGCATTGAAAGTAAAATACTTATAAAATCAAAGAAGTGCGGACGCGGTTCTGTATTTTTTGTGGGGGATTTTATTTCGTATGGCAATCGAGATGCCGTTAATAAGGCTTTGGAACGTCTCGTAGAAAAAGGACAGATGCTTAGGGTTGCACGTGGCATTTATTGCTACCCCAAAATGGAAAAAGTATATGGCCTAGGTATGGTTCCTCCATCGCTTGAGGATATTGCCATAGCAATGGCAAAAAGGGATGGCGCAAGAATTGTCCCAACGGGACTTTATGCCCAATACCAGTTAGGACTGACTCAACAGATACCCATGAACATAGCTTACTTAACCGATGGCGTCTCACGTACTATAAATCTTGGCGAAGGGAAAAACATAAAATTCAAGCGCGCCTCTCCCAGATATTTCTCCATCCGTAGCCAGTTGGCCCTTCTCTTAACAACAGCCCTTAAAGACTGGAAAGTAGAGAACCTGACTGATGAGCAGGTTGCTACCATTAAAATGAAGTTAAACGAAAATCCTCACCTTCAAGTTGCCGACCTCAAACTGATGCCTTCAAAGGTAAGGGAATTTATAGTTGGTCTATATGAATAGGTTTCTTGGATTATCCGACTCACAACGGAAAAGCGTCTATGAATCAATTGCAGATAAAGTCGGGTTACCCGCACAAGTGATAGAGAAAGATTTTTGGGTAACTGCAATCTTGCAAACTATCTTTTCACTTCCTATAGCAGAGCATCTTGTTTTCAAAGGCGGCACAAGTCTGAGCAAAGGTTGGAAACTTATAGAGCGATTCTCGGAAGATATAGATGTTGCTGTCAATCCTGTTTTTCTTGGTGCTCCTGAAGGAGATCTCACGAAAAAACAAATCAAGAAATTGCGCAAGGCATCATCGCTTTTTGTTTTAGAGGAACTAACCCCTATGATGTGTGAAGAACTAAAACGACAAGGCTTGCTGTCGTTTGTCACAGTTAATGCCCAACCCAATGGCGAAGGTGACGCCACCTATCCCGAGCCACGTCAGATTTATCTTCACTACAAATCAGTTTTTGACAAGGAGCTTACATATCTCCGCCCTGATATAGTATTGGAAGTGAGTGCACGTTCATTGCTTGAACCGACAGAATCAATACAAATTAAAAGTATTATTGGAGAGCATCTTCCGATTACACCATTGGCTGACAGTGCCGTTTATACTGCTATTCCCGCAAAGACATTCCTTGAAAAGGCATTCTTGCTTCACGAACTCTTCTCCATTCCCGGACACGGAATGATAGCAGAGCGCAAGAGCCGACATCTTTATGACCTTTACGTCATGATGAATAAAGATTTTGCAAAGAAAGCCATTGCAGATAATGCATTATGGGAATCTATTCGTCATCATAGAGAAATTTATACTTCAGTGAAAGATGTGGATTATACTCCCGATGTACGCAAACGTCTCAGGATTGTCCCCCGGGAAGATATTCTTGAAGAATGGAAATCAGACTATCAGGCAATGATGGAATCAATGATTTATGGGAAAAAACCTTCATTTGAAGAACTATTAGCTGCACTATCCGAACTTCAAGAAAGGTTTAGGATAAGCAAATAGTAAACAAGACAAATAATCTATTAGATTTTGGCAATAATAAGCGTTATTTGCCAAAATCTAATAGAGAGAACTAAGGAATAACGTTAAGGATAATGCCGCCATTTCGGTTTGAAACTCTGCGAATGTTTCTCCTCTTTTGCATCCTGAACAGAAAGGTTATCATTCCCTTTCCCGACAGAATGATTGTTGCCGGACAGACCCTCTCCTTGTTTCATTTCATCCTTTGCATCTTGTTCCTCTTCCTGAGGTGAAAGTGTTAAGGCTATTTTTCTGTCCAGATCTGCTGCCTTCCCCTTGAGCGCACGAAGTTCGTCCTCTTTTTTCCAAGAACTGTTAGCAATGTTAGTGTAAACGTCTTTGTTGGCCAAAACCTTTGCCATTTCCTTCTCATGCGACTCTATTACCTTTGGAATACGCTCCAAGGCATTAACGAAGTTCTGACACGCAAGTTTAGGGTCTGTTGCCAACTTACCATTATTATAGGTATAGTAGATACTCTCCTGTCCTTTCACAAAAAAGCGGTTCACCGAACAGTCAAACAAATCCTTGGAAGTGCTCTCTGTCTTGACCATAATGGAGAAACCATAGATTTCGCCAATTTTGTTGTACTCGCCATTGGTGCGAGCTTTCTCGTCAATCTCCTGTAAACGTGCAGCAATAGCCTTGATGTCGGTACTGTCTTCCACACCTTTGATTGTCAGTTTATTTATAGGTGTACCTTCCTCATCACGTTCTACACGCTGCTCAAATAGAGTGAGGTCAGACTGTGCCTCCTTGATTTTGTCCGAATGGAAAGATACGGAACTTTCAATCTCTGCCAACTTGCCCGTTGCGGCATCACGCTCACGAAGGAAATTCTTACGTTCTGATTCCAAGGTGGTAATCTTCTTATCCAATCTTGCTTTCTCTAAAAGGTCGGTATTACCTGAAAGCACTGCTACGTATTCTGAGAAGTTCATGCCGCTGTCCTCGTCCATTGAACCCTCGTCAATGGTACGACTGCCAAGCTGGTTACTTTTTAGCTGATTGATGAAGAGCTGCTTGTTATGCAGCAGGTTAAACTTGTAGCTATCCAAGGAACGTTCCACGGCATAGATAATCACATCGACCTTGTTGTCCGCAAATTCCTTAGCGATGA
>NZ_BAKF01000093.1 GCF_000614025.1 Prevotella aurantiaca JCM 15754 | reverse complement strand
TAACTTCAAGCCGAATGACGACTACGAAAAGATGCAGTTCTACTACCACCCCGACCACTTGGGTAGCAGTAGTTACATCACCAACCTTGATGGCGAAGTGGCACAGCATATCGAGTATGTGCCGTTCGGTGAGGTGTTCATAGAAGAACGCAACAACACGTGGAACACGCCTTATCTCTTCAATGCTAAAGAATTTGACGAGGAGACTGGCATGTATTACTATGGTGCAAGATACTATGAGCCGAGGTTGAGTTTGTGGATGAGTTGTGATCCTTTGCAAGAGAGAAAAGCGGGATTTACTACATATGCATATTGTGAAAACAACCCAGTTAAATTATTTGATCCAGATGGGAAATTTGGAATACCGACTCATGTAAAATTAGTTTCTCAGGCTTTAAAAACAGCAAATACTTCAAAAGGGAAGTTTAGGATGCTGTGGGGAACAGGTGTTGTATCTGATATTTTTTTAATATCTCGCTCAACGGTCCATTTAGACAATATGGTTGGATATGAAAGTCTTTCTAACGCCTATAACAATCTTCAGAATTCTTTTCAAGAGCATATGGGAGAAGGAAAATATACAAAAGCTGGGGTTGACTTACATGGAATAGCGGACTTCTATTCTCACTCGAACTATATTGATTTGTATAAAAAATATAAAGGCAAGCAAGATTTGGATATTAATCAGATTCCTACTTTCGCAGAAGCTCAGAATATTCCAGAATTTGCAGAAATTCTTAAGAGCAGCCTAAAGACAGGGGAATATGGTATGGAAAAAGGAAACTTTATCCAAGATGCAATAAGAGATAAAAAAAGTAATGATCCTAAGTCTCATCATATGATGAACCTAGATAAACCAACAAGTCAAAACGGAAAGCAAGTTTTTAATGATAAGCATAGTAATTTTGATGCAGCTTACTCTGTAGCACTAAAGGATATTACAAATGCGATAGAAAAATTGAAAGAATCAAAACAAGAAGAATGAAATATTTAGTTGTTATTTGCATGTTTGCCTGTTTTTTTATGACATCATGTATGATACAAACAGGTTGGGGTTATTTTGTAAAAGGGAAAATAAATAATTACCAAGTAATCAAATGTTCTCCTAATAGTTCTTTGTCCCTGAGCAACATAGAGTCAGATAATAAATTATCTGACTCTATGAAAGTTTATTTTAGCCATCAAACCCTGTCGGATGTAGATTCTATTATGTATAATAATTTTGAATATCATTTTCTATTGACTGGAAATACGATTCCTGTCATTAGAATTAATTCGTTAAAATTACTTGACCGCAAAGGAGCTATTCTTCCTACATATCTATATTATCAATACTCATATAGTGTTGAAAGGGGCAAATTGATAGCAATAGAACAAATTCCTTTCGATATACCTCCACCTCCAGGTACCAATGGACGTTATAAAGCAATCTCTATTGTTCTACACTCTGTAAGACCAAATTCTTCGACGCCCTTTCTGAAAGTAATTTGGGATATATCCATTGGTGATCAACAAATAGCTGATACGATTGAATATAGGTTTAAGAAATATTATGATATGCGTCCAAAGATATTTTAAGATGAGAATCACTACTGTCCTTGATGGCGAAGTATCGCAGCGTATCGAATATGTGCCGCTTGGAGAGGTGTTCATAGAAGAACGCAACAATACGTGGAACACCCCTTATCTCTTTAATGCGAAGGAGCTTGACGAGGAAACGGTATGTACTACTATGGTGCGAGGTATTATGAGCCAAGGCTGAGCTTGTGGATAAGTTGTGATCCCAAACAAGGAAAGTACCCATATTTTACAACATACTGTTATGCTTTAAATAATCCAATTAAATTTGTAGATCCTGATGGCGAAGATGTATTTGTGTATTCCTGAAGGTAATCGGATTTTATCTATGTCTCGTAAAGACTATTCAATAAGTACGGGATTCGGTTTTAATGTTATATCAACAAAACAGTTCAACTACTATTTGCAATTGTGTGGTGGTATTGGCATTATTGATGGAAGCTACGAACACTTTACGCCTAACAACGGCACAGAACGTATAGATATAAAACATACGTCCTATATTATCTCCCCTTCTACTGGAATAGACTTTATAGTTGCTAATCATTGGAAGATAGGAGCAGGATATACCTTCCGATATTTGGGAGATTTTGATGGAAGCCATTCCCTTTTTGCACGTATTACCTATGTTTTTGATTAGGATGCTAAAAAATTGAAAAATAATGAGGTTAATAAAAAGGGAGGATGTGTCAAAATGCACATTAATAACTTGACAACTTTCAATCTATAAGTAGAGCTCTTCTAAAGGCAAAGAAAAGACCATTTCTTTACTCAAAATCGAGTACAGAAATGGTCTTTTTTTTATTGGATTGTTTCAAACTGTAAGATTATCAAAATGATATTTGCATTTTGACACACCCTCTTTGTTGTATTTGTAACCCCAAACAAAGAAAAATGAGCTTACGAGAATGCTTCGGAACTTTATGCTCCAGATTGGGAGTTGAGTTTCAATGTCCGCATTTCCACTCAAACAATATTATCAGAAGTGGTAAAAGTAGTACAGGTAAACAACGCTATCGATGTAAGAATTGCCAGAAGCATTTTATTAGCGACTACACATACAAAGCCTATCTTCCTAACATTGTTAACTGACCAAAGCGGGATTGGGCAATCACAGCACGATACTAACGTTGGGCATTATGATTTATCAGCATTCATTCTTGTTTACTCTCAAGGGTTTTTGTCAGTTGTACTGCTTGTTGTTGAAGTCTAATAAGAAGTTGGGAATAGGTTTCGAGTTTGCTGAGCAGTTGTTGAGCAGTGGCGACAGAATGATAAGTATTGAGGGCTTTCACGGCTTCGTTGTATAGTACGCCTATCTTATGAGTCATGGCAACGATTTCGGAGAGTTTCTCCAAGTAAGGTTCTTTTGCAGGGTCTTGGGTGATGACCTTAAAGGCTTCACCTAAAAGTCTTACTCGGACAAAATCGCTTTTCGTTTTTGCTCCCGACTTGCGGTAGAGTCTGATAAGCTTCTGCTGGTCTTCAGAATTAGGTATCCTGATGTGCCATCTGTCCCATCTTGCAGGTGGCACATCTGCCATCGGGCTTCTTTTGTTTCTGCTTTTTCATTGTTTTCTAATCACGACTTTGGAGTGATTTAATCCCCC
>NZ_BAKF01000094.1 GCF_000614025.1 Prevotella aurantiaca JCM 15754 | reverse complement strand
GTATGCAGGCAATGAAGCTGATGGCTTGACCATCAACTACAAAGACAAGTATGCAAAGCAGCTGCAATCCATTAAGGATAACTACAAGGCGTTTGACCAACCTTATAACGGTAAGGACAATGACGACTATGTGAATGGTCAGGGCTTCTGCTGCAACGACGCTACGCCGGAGGCGGCACAGGCTCGTGCGATGGCACGTACAAGGGCTGCAAACGGCAACTTCAAGCCAAATGACGACTACGAAAAGATGCAGTTCTACTACCATCCCGACCACTTGGGTAGCAGTAGTTACATCACCAACCTTGACGGTGAGGTAGCACAGCATATCGAATATGTGCCATTTGGAGAAGTATTCATTGAAGAACGCAACAACACATGGAACACGCCTTATCTCTTCAATGCAAAAGAATTTGATGAGGAAACAGGTATGTACTACTATGGTGCTAGATACTATGAGCCGAGGCTGAGTTTGTGGATGAGTACGGATCCGTTGCAGGAGAAATATCCTAATATTAATACCTATTGTTATACGATAAATAATCCAATTATTTTCATAGATCCTGATGGAAAAGATTGGTTTAAATACCAAGCAAAGAATGAAAAAACTGCAACTTGGCATTATCACAAAGGAAGTTCAGCAATATATATTGGTACAGATGGAAAAAAACATACATCAAATAATGGCTTTGAGTATTTAGCTATGTTTACAAAAACATACAAGAATAAAGATGGAGGAACTGGTGGCAAATTAGTTCTTTTCCATCAAGACAAAAAAGTTGTTGATTCACAAGCGTTTTCTGGAAATAGCTACTATAAAAGTACTTTGCCGATAGGTAATGGAGATTACTATATGCGATTGGATATAAGAACAACTTCAAATCCTGTAAAATTACTAAACACAGCAGAAGGACCACAGCCTGAAATACAGTGGGGATTAGAGAACTTTCCGAAAAATGGCACTATGGTATATAATGGTAATTCAAAATTATCCAATTCCGTTATTACCAAAGCATATGGCTATTCACGAATTCGGCTTATACCAGCAAAAGATTTGGGCAATAATTCAAAAGATAGGGGTCTATATTTGCATGGTAAATTAGATACGCATTCTTGGACACATGGATGCCTTTGCGATAAAAAAGAAAGAATCCAGAATTATTTCCTCTATGGAGTAGGTAAAGGCTTTAGAGGAAGAATTCCATTATCTGTACGATAAATGAAATATTTCAGTCTTACCATAATAGGCATAACGAGTATTGTTTTGGTTGCTTGTAATCAGAACAATACTTCAAATAAACTATATGTTCCGAAAGAAATACAATGGGACACTCTAAAGAATGGATTTGGCGAAAATATAAATTTGTATCACAAAGCATTTGAAGTGTTATATATTAGTAACGATACTATATACAAAATAAATATGGAGAATGAGTTGGTAGATGATAGTATTCTTATGATATCTCCTTTATCTATTATTGAATGTTTTAAGATCATTGATAGATATCAAAATGCTCTTATATTCATACGAGGAAATAAAAAAGACACGCTCTTGCTAAATTTGTATACAGATAGCAATATTTCTGAGGAAAGTTACTTAAGAATAAAGAATCTAATATATAATAGAGATAACGTTCCTGAAGAATTAGTCCTTCCTAAGTAATATGTTTTCCTATGACACCTCATTTGAATATGACGGTAATGCTCCAAATCGGGAGTTATCCCAATAACTACCTGATTCTTAAAGAATGAGCATTAAGATCCAAAATATGATGTCATACACTCTAAAATATGACGTCTCAATCTGACAGATATGACGTCTAATTCTGGTAAAAATGACGTCATAAACAAAAGAGTAAAAAACGTGGTACGAAAACGCAAGCTACAATAGCGATAGAGAACAGAATGTATAATATTAAAACTACAAGTCTATGGTAAACCACATATAGATTGTTTGAACTTACCCATACAAGGGTGTTCATCATTACCCTTATATGGGTATTAAAAGCCGCAAGCAATAAACAGGAAAGAACAGCGTTATATAGTTGATAACCATAAACAATTAAAGAGTATGATAGAATTTGAAGTAAAATCAAAGACGCAGCCTATCGGCAAGCGCAAGGGACAGATCGTGTATTATGCACAGCCAGTATCGCAACAGCATCTGACAAACAAAATGGTAGTAGACCGTATCGTCCGTGAGACCTCGCTTTCGGCAGGTGATGTGAGTAATGCCCTCATCAGCCTTGGTGCAATCGTGCGCGATGCCCTCGAATTGGGACAGAGCGTGGATTTGGCAGACCTCGGTTCATTCCGCATTATAGTGCCTGCCAAGATGATGGACACAGAGGCAGAAGTTACCGCCGACAGCCTGAAGACACCGAAAATCGTCTTTACGCCAAAAGCAGCCATGCGTAACGCTGCAAAATCTGTAGAACTCCGAGTGGTCAAAAAGAAGAAAGGCGATAACGAAAAGCCCAAAGAGAAAGAAAACCTGCATCCTTAACAGCACACTTCTTGCCTAATTGATATACACTCAAAACCATAATCCACTTAATCTTTCCTCCATGCACAAGCCTATGTGTGTGGAGGGAATAGGTGTGACTTATGACCCATTATTCCAACTCGATAATGTGCGTGATATCAACTCCCGAACGGAAGAAACTCCTACGGAGAGTACGAACATCAACTACGAACACAGTACGCCTACCTACGGCCTGCCCGGTGGTAAATGGGTAATGTCGTCCGTAACCATTGACGATGGTGTCCGTGATGATGGACCGATGATGAAGACGATGTTTGCTATTCAGATGGACAGAAAGATCGCCACGAACGTGAGTTCCTCGGCTTTGGAAAGGTCGTAACCAAGAATATCGACACCGAACAGGGAGAATCCGCAGTCTATCGTCAGGCTGTACAGCTCTATGATGTGTCCACCTACTATGCACAGGGCAATGAACTTGGAGCGTCTGTAGAGGATGCCAAAGGCAACAAATACACCGAGACACGCAATGAGTACGACGGCTACTACCTCACTGCCAATGGCGACAAGTACACTTTCACCAAGCAGACCAAGCTCTGTAGCGACCGCGCTTCCGCTTTCGTACCGCTACGCTATACCGCCAATAAGCAATATGAGGGACAGGCAACTGGCATCACCACCTCTGAGGCTTGGAAC
>NZ_BAKF01000095.1 GCF_000614025.1 Prevotella aurantiaca JCM 15754 | reverse complement strand
GTGTACTCCTCGTTTGTGGGACAGTCGCAAAAACCGACTGCTGGGCAAGAGTGCCGAAGCCGTATCGGTAAACAAGGAACTTGACCGCCTTCAGGTGAGCATACACAAGGTTTATGAGTCTCTTTCGGGTAAATCCGATGCTCCCATCACGGCAGAGCGAGTACGGGAGCTTGTATTCGGACTGAACAGTGAGTCACAAGGACTGCTGCATCATACAGACGAGTATATCGACCGCTTCCGTGAGCGTGTGGGCATAGACCGCAGCGAACGCAGACTAAAATGCCTGTTGCTCTTTCACAAGCATCTGGCAAACTTCGTCAGGTATCGCTACCGTGTGGAGGATATTCCCGTGCAGAAAGCCGACATCGCCTTTATCAAAGACTTGGAGGACTACTTCGCCAAAGAAAAGGGATTCAAGCTCAACACTTCGGCTGGCTATCTCTCCATGCTGGCTTCCTTGCTCAAAGACCTGCATAAACGGCACATCATTGACACCTATCCCTTCATCAACCATTCCATTCGTTGGGAAGTGGGTACTCCACGTTACATCACAAGGGAGGAGGTAGGTCTTATCGCAGCCTTGGGAGAAGATAAATTGCAAGGCTATGAAAAAGTGTCGAGGGATATGTTCCTTTTCTCCTGCCTGACGGGGCTTTCCTATACCGACGTGTATCACTTGACGGAGCAGCACGTCTTTCACGAAGCGGGAATGACTTGGATACGCAAGCCGAGAATAAAGACGGGCAACGTGTGCCACATCCCCCTACTTCCCGAAGCCGCTGCCATTATCGAGCGTTATCGGGGCATTCACACGAGGGCTTTCCGACACGAACCGCCCAAGGGGTATCTGCTGCCCATACCCGGATGCGACACGGTAAACATACACCTCAAAAAGATAGCACGGCTTTGCGGTATTCAGAAAACGCTGACCTATCACATGGCACGGCATACCTTCGCATCTCAGATGACACTGTCGGAGGGCGTGTCCATTGAGAGCGTTTCCAAAATGCTCGGACACAGTCAAATCAAAACCACGCAAGTGTATGCGGAGACATCTCCCGAGCGTGTCTTTCTGGACATAGAGAAAATACTTCCACAACTCGCACATTATCAACTGACCAACTAAAACCGCAGAACAATGAAAAGTACATTTGCCATACTATTCTACATAGATAGAAGCAAGACCAATGAAGACGGACTATGCGTAATCCGTTGCCGTATCACCTGTAATGGAACGTCCTCATCGTTTTCCACGCAGTTGCAAACTTCCCCCGACGAGTGGCTTGCCCGAAAAGGTGCATCAAGGCGACAACAGGTAATTCAAGCGGCATCAATCTGCAACTGAACTCAATAGAAGAGTGCTTGCATTCACTCTATGAACGTACATTAAGGGAAGAAAACTATATCACGGCGGAATACCTCAAGGAGCGTTATATGCAGCAAAGTCGCCCCATGCCAACACTTACGGAGCTATATCAATCCGTTTGTGAATACAAGGAGGAATTGCAGGGCAGAACATTAAGCAAGGCAACTGTCAGGGCTTTTAAGGACAGCTACAAGAGTTTTGTTCATTTCCTGCAAGTAAGGGACAGGGCAGACTGTATGCCCACAGAGGTGGACAAGACTTTGCTTGAGGACTATCGCCTTTTTATGCTTCGGGACTTGGGAAACAAGGAAAGCAGTGTCGGCAACCGCCTACGCCACTTGCATCAGGTCATTCGCAAGGCATTGCAGGAGCGATACGTTCGTGAAGACCCTTTTGAACTCATAGACATAGAAACGCCTACCTACGAGCGCAATGCACTTACGGCGGACGACCTGCAAAAACTCTTGGCTTACCGTCCGCACCGCTCGACAGATAACCATTGCAGACTTATTTTCCTCTTGGGATGTTTCACGGGGCTGGCATTCTCAGACTTAAAGAAACTCCGAATGGACGATGTTTATACATTCGGGGATGGGCGTAGGTACATATCGCTCTGTCGAACAAAGACACAGAACAGAAGTATTGTCCCGTTGCTGCCCGTTGCCGAGAAAATACTCGCCATTGTGAGCCACGGACGAAGGGAGGGGCTTTTCTTTCGAGAGTTTCCCAGCAACAGTAATTTCAATAGAACTATTCAGGAGATATGTATTAAGGCAGGACTGCCACCGCATACTCAAGCGACCTCGCACACCGCACGGCACACCTTTGCCACGACCATCTGTCTGGAGAACGGACTTCCGATAGAGACGGTGAGCAAGATGCTGGGGCATCGCTTCATCTCCACGACCGAGATTTATGCACGGGTGACCAAGAGCAAGATTGCCAAGGAAATGCAACCCCTGATGGGTAGTGAGCATACAAGGGTACTGCGTAAAGCCTTACGGCTGTGTCCGTCAAGAACACCGAAAAAGTCAAGTCCCATAATTGGGATGTAACAGCCGTAATGAATGATTCAAAAAAAAGAAGTCCAACTTTTTAACAAGAAAAACAATGAAACAGAAGAACAAAAAGGAACTTTCCTACTTCCGATTGAAGTTAAGAAGTTACATGAGTGAGCATCACCCCGAAAAGTTGCAAGATACGGAGTTTATCACTGCACGGGCAGATATGGCTCTCACAGTTTACTGCGATGCTGTAGCACAAGGCTTTACACACATTGAAGCGGAGAGCATGGCAAGCGAGGCATTGTATCAAGGCTTGCACTTTTCCAAGTACGATACGCTTATATCCGTGTTGGAAAACGAGTTTGAAAGGGAACTTCCTGCACCGCTCCCAGAGAAACTCGTACCTATACTGTTGTCGAACAAGGCTGTTCAAGCCACATTCGACAAGTTCGGTTTGACGGACACATTGGCTTCTGACGAGCAATACGGCCGTCTTTACACCGAACTGACAGGCACGATAGTGCTGCTCATCGAGAGCAACAATCTGCCAACGGTCAGACTGACGGAGGAAGCAAGCCTGAAGGCGTTGTAGGCAAAGGCGGCGCACGCAAAGTTCCTGATGCCGTTTCTTATCGTGCAAAGGTACAACGGCAGCCTGTCTGCCCTGACAAGGTCGAGTCCTGCGGATGGAGAGAAGAATCTCCACCGCAGGATTT
>NZ_BAKF01000096.1 GCF_000614025.1 Prevotella aurantiaca JCM 15754 | reverse complement strand
TCCAATTCTATCCGTCCGATAAGCGGCACCATGCCTTTTTTGTCTGCTCGTTTAGCCTGTGTGAAAAACGAGACTTTCAGTTTGTTTTCTTTCATTTTTCTGTCGTTTTTTTCTAATTTCCTTTGCTTGCAAAGTACATACGAACAAGAGTTCTTGAGCTATGCAGAAAAATGAAAGATGAGGAATAAAAACCTATGCTACAGTTGTTTATATTCAATTCGTAACCCCTTTTTGCTTTGTGCCCTATGGGTTACGAGTTGGTAACTGAACTATTGCCGTTTTTCGCTCAATCTTGCCATATCACAAAATGCAGAAAAGTGCATAAGATGTTATTGTTCAAGTGTTTCCGTTCGTATTTGCCCTTTCTTCTTTCATTGTCATTATTCTATGAACTATCCCCGTACTGGCAGCCGATACATCAGCGAGGATATCTTCGAGGAAGTATCCGCCCTGCTGCGCAAGATAAGAGAAACACTTCTGACTCCGCTTAGCCGCCATTCTGTGGACAATACCAAAGTTACCGACCACCACGCCATCATCCCGACTGGTGAAACACCATCAGGATTGTCGACAGATGAAATAACTATCTATCAAATGGTGGTCAATCGCTTTGTCGAAGCCTTTTCTCCCGATTCCGAGGAAGAGCGTATGCAGGTGCGGTTTACTGATGGTACCAACATCTTTACTTGGAAAGCGTGTAGGCAGATTTCCTTGGGCTGGAAAGCTGTACAGAAAGGTAAAGAAGCGGAAGCAGATAAGAAAGAAGATGGTGATGAACAGATTTTACCTTCATTGCCGAACTTGGCAGAAGGTGAAATCCTGCCACTTGTCAATGCAGAAATCACGGAACATAAGACTAAGCCGAAGCCTCTCTATACAGAGGCGACACTACTCTCTGCTATGGAGAACGCCGGAAAAGAGGTCAAAGATGCAGAAAGTAAGAAAGCTATGGCAGTGTGCGGTATTGGTACACCATCCACAAGAGCCAACATCATTGAGACACTTATTCTCCGTGATTATATCCGAAGAGACAAGAAATCCATCATTCCTACCGAGAAAGGCTTAGCTGTCTATGAAATTGTCAAGGACAAGAAGATTGCCAATGCGGAAATGACAGGCAGTTGGGAACTTGCCCTTGCTGCTATTGAAGCAGGAAAGATGCCATCTGATAAGTTCTCACAAGGCATCAACTCATACGTGGGAACAATCTGTGAGGAACTCCTTTCACTTACTCCCGAACAAAAGTCCTATCCTGTATACCGCTGCCCAAAGTGCGGACAGCAGAGTGTAGGCATCTATGCCAAGGTAGCCAAGTGCAGACATGAAACCTGTGGCTTCCACGTGTTTCGTGAAGTCTGCGGCATACATCTCTCTGAAGATCATATCCGTGACTTGATAAGTTCCGGTCGTACGCCTATCCTTAAAGGGCTGACCAGCAAGGCAGGCAAGAAATTCAACGCCCGACTGGTTTTGAAGGATGATTATACCACCACCTTTGAGTTTGAGCAAAACAAGAAACGGAAATAGCATATTACTTCATTTCTGATACTAAAGTCTGACATTACGGTCAAGCTTAGGTGTCAGAGTGATTATTCCCATAATAGAATACGTTATACCTTATGGCATACAATAAGAAAGAAGTCCTGCAAGTCAACACGGAAGCTATCCGTGTGGTCTTGCGCCTGGAGAAAGAACGCCGTGAAGCCACCGAAGCTGAGAAAAGTATATTGCGCGGCTATCAGGCTTCGGTGGCTTGAAATGTGTACTCAACCGCACAGACAATCCCGATGACATACGCTATTGGAGCAAGTCTGAACAGAATCTCTTTGAGCCGACACAGCTGCTCAAACAGATGATTTATCGTGAAGCCATAGATGCCAACACTGCCAAGCGGTATTGGGAGAGCATCAAGCAAGCGTACTGACCTCCTTCTATACCGATACCCGTATCGTCACCGCCATTGCCGATGCTCTCACTTCTGTAAATGTGCCCATACGTCGATGTTTGGATCCTTCAGCTGGCATGGGAGCATTTGCTGAAACCTTTGCAAGGCAAGCTGGAGTTGTAGATGCAATGGAAAAGGATCTGCTCACTGCCCGTATCAGCCAAGCCCTGCACCCCTATGGCAAAGGCAATATCTTCGTTCACAACGAGCCTTTTGAAGCCATTGGAGAACTGGAAGACAAGGACAAATACGACCTTGTTACAAGTAACATTCCTTTCGGTGATTTCATGGTCTATGACCGAGAATACAGCAAAGGTAAGGACACTCTCAAGCGTGAGTCCACACGTGCCATTCATAATTACTTCTTCGTGAAAGGTCTGGACTGCATCAAGGAAGGTGGCTTACTGGCATTCATCACCTCGCAGGGCGTATTGGACAGCCCTCGCAATGAAGCCATACGCCATTACCTCATGCAGAACAGCCGCCTTATCTCTGCTCTCCGACTGCCATCGGGTATGTTTTCAGACAATGCAGGAACGGACGTAGGCAGTGACCTCATCGTCCTGCAGAAGCAGACAGGTAAAGAAATCAGCGAGGGCATTGAGCAGCAGTTCGTAGAAACTGTTTCTGTTCCCAAGGAAGAAGGCTCTTCTGTCGTCTTCAAGCATAACTCTCTTTTTGTAGGAGATTGGAAGGACATATCTCATCGTACCATTGCCACAGAGCGCATAATGGGTACAGACCCTTATGGAAGACCTACATGGGAGTATCGGTTCACAGGAGGGATTGAGGAAATGGCAGAAAGTCTCCGAACACAACTCTCCCTTGAAATGGAACAACGTATCGACCGTAAACTATATGAGACCGGTATACCGATGACAGAGGCAGAGCGAGAGGCGGAAGCA
>NZ_BAKF01000097.1 GCF_000614025.1 Prevotella aurantiaca JCM 15754 | reverse complement strand
ATAAGTTTTACCGGACTGCAATAATTAATAAAAGATGAAATATAACTAAACCTTCATATATAACAATGTGTATGGGGATAGAGTATGGTTTATGTGGTTTCTTCTATTATTGATACAATGTCGTTTTCTATGATTTTATATATGAAAAAATCCATTTATAACACTTTTAAAGCATTATAAATGGATTGTGCGTGAAAACCTTTTTTATATAGAAAGTCTGTGTATACGCTTTATCGCTTATTCTATTACAACCAATGGCTCGTCTTCGAGTACAGCTTGACCCATTTTTACAACGATAGCTGTTACTTTACCATCCTTTTCAGCTTCAATGCTATTCTGCATTTTCATAGCTTCAAGTACAACTACAGTGTCGCCAGCTTTTACATCTTGACCTACTGTAACTTCTATTGAAGTGATAGTACCGGGAAGAGGAGCTTTTATTGCATTTGAAGCATTGAAATTTGCTGGTGTAGCTTCACCTTCGGTTTGATTCTCTGCAACAGGTTTATCTAATTCTACCTTCTTCTTTTCAGGTTCAGCAGGTGCTTCCATCTGAACTTTATATTCCTCACCATTAACTGTAATGTCAGCTATGTTGTCGTTGTTAACACTATTAATAACGACTTTATATTCTTTGCCGTCAATTGTATATTTAAATTCTTTCATCTTTGTCTTTATGGTTTCTTTGTCATAATTTCGAATTTGGCATTCCACATTGTCTGCTTTGGCTTTATTGTGATGATACCAGATTCTACATCGTGAACGTTATTGCCTGCGAACTCATAGAGTGCCATACCTATCGCAGCATATATATTATTGTTCATATATAGATGTTTTTAATGAAGATATCTTGTTATTACATAGGCATACAACCATGCTTCTTAGCAGGTAAATCTTGCTTCTTATTTGCTAATTGTGCAAGACCACGACAGATGCGGAAACGTGTGTTGCGTGGTTCAATTACATCATCAATGTAACCATATTGAGCTGCTTGATATGGATTTGCAAATTTCTCTGTATATTCTTCTTCTTTTTCAGCAAGGAATTGTTTTACATCGCCGCCAGCTTCCTTAACTTCCTTGAGTTCCTTACCACAAAGAACAGCAACAGCTCCAGATGCACCCATAACGGCAATTTCAGAACTTGGCCATGCAAAATTAAGATCTGAACGCAACTGCTTACATCCCATAACAATATGCGATCCACCATAGCTCTTGCGAAGAGTGATAGTAATTTTAGGAACAGTTGCTTCACCATAAGCATAAAGCAACTGAGCACCATGCAAAATAACAGCATTATATTCCTGACCTGTACCAGGAAGGAAACCTGGAACATCTACCAGTGAAACAATTGGAATATTGAATGCATCGCAGAAACGTACAAAGCGCGCACCCTTACGGCTGGCATTAGTATCAAGAACACCTGCGTAAGCTGATGGTTGATTTGCTACGATACCCACACTTTGACCATTGAAATGTGCAAAACCAGTAATGATGTTCTTTGCAAACTTAGGTTGGACTTCAAAGAAGTCTCCATTATCAGTTATAGCCTTAATAACTTTATACATATCGTAAGCCTGATTTGGGTCATCAGGAATAATCTCATTTAATAAGTCTTCTTTACGATCAATAGGGTCAGTACATTCTACACGTGGTGCTTCCTCACGATTATTAGAAGGAATGTAAGAAAGTAAGGTCTTGATAATATCCATTGCCTCTTCCTCCGTTTTTGCAGTAAAGCCTGTAACACCACTCTTTGTAGCATGTACACTTGCACCACCAAGTCCTTCAGCATCGATATCTTCGCCAGTTACAGTTTTTACAACCTTTGGTCCTGTAAGGAACATATAACTTGTTTGTTCCTTCATGATGATGAAGTCTGTTAATGCAGGAGAGTAAACAGCACCACCAGCACAAGGACCAAGAATGCTTGAAATTTGTGGAATAACACCAGATGCAAGAATATTACGTTCAAATATTTCACCATAACCAGCCAAAGATGTGATACCTTCTTGAATACGTGCACCACCTGAGTCATTCATGCAGATAACTGGAGCACCATTTGTCATAGCCATGTCCATAATCTTGCAAATCTTCTGTGCCATTGTTTCTGACAAAGAGCCGCCATTAACGGTAAAGTCTTGTGCGTAAACGTAAACAAGGCGACCGTCGATAGTTGCTGAACCAGCTACTACACCATCGCCAAAATATTGCTTTTTTTCCATGCCAAAGTTATGGCAACGATGAAGTTTGAACATATCGTATTCTTCAAAGCTACCTTTATCTACCAACATCTCAATGCGCTCGCGTGCAGTATATTTACCACGAGCGTGTTGCTTCTCGATAGCTTTTTCGCCACCACCTAAGCGAGCTTGCTCTCTTTTGGCTACGAGTTCCTTGATTTTTTCTGTTTGTTTACTCATAATGTATTTATTTCTTGTAAATTTCTAATTAGTATGACGGACTTGTAATTCCGCCATTTCGATGCAAAAATACGAAAAAAAGCCCACTTACAATAAATTAGGCTCTTTAAAGTTTGTTAAGGTTTTGCGTTGAAATGAAAGGATGCAAAAAATGCCCCTATTT
>NZ_BAKF01000098.1 GCF_000614025.1 Prevotella aurantiaca JCM 15754 | reverse complement strand
TTTATGCTGAAATATTGTTTTTAAGGGACGACTAAATAGGTTATATTTGTAAAAAATAAAACGAATTAGTTTACAAACTTAACTGTAGATTTGCTGCCATCAGCAAAACGAGCAGTAGCCATGAATAGACCATGGCCAAGCGAAACAGTTGTTGCAGTACTAGCCTTAAGTTCCAAACGGGTAACTAAACTACCATTGAGGTCGGTTATGTCTATTGTACATGCTACAGAACTTTTCATTATGAGGTTGCCAGAAGTATGGTTTACTGACAATGAAGGCGTATCTGAAATAGTATTCGAAACTCCAGCAGCATCTGCCTTATAGTCAGGCTGTACACTGAGCGGGAAGAAACAAGGTTTTCCATCTATATATGACTTTCCTACCATACCATAAATAATGAAGTGTTGTGTATCAGCTTGAAGGATTTGAGAGGTTTGGAAATTGTCGGGATAGATGTTCTGAAGTATGAAACTATTACCTTTCAAGTCAACTATCTCAATGCGTCCATTAGGAGTATGGTCAATTTTATTGAATGGCTGAACAAGTTTCACACCTGTAAGCGCTAGCGGATAGGCCATATAGCTTTCAGGATTGTTGCTAATGATACTTAAATTATCACAAACGTAGTTGCGGAAATGGAAGTTAGAGTTAGCTACATCTTCTATTTCTGGTTTGCTATCAAGACGGAACACAAGATTATTGTCGAGCATAATAAGCTGACCGCGCATTTTTTTTACAACTTGATCGTTTGGTGAAAGTGTTGGAGAATAATCAAGATAGTTTGGATCATCTACCAATATTCCTGCTTTACCGTCAAAGAGCCACTTCTGAGCACGGGTCTTCTTAATCCAGTTTACAAAAATACTATCGTTACCATTTGGAACTAAATCATAGAATTTGCCAACTTCTGCACGTCGTAATGCTGCAACTCCTTTCATTGTACCACTAACTGGACGTACGTAAAAATCGAAGTTTGTTTGTAGTGGTCCTGTCCAAGGCTGGTCATCAGCAGCACGCATAAACTTAACATTGAAGCTATGTTTACCTTCTGTTAGATTTTTAGCTGTAAACTGAATACCCTCTGGCATAATGTAATAGTTGGTAGGCTCATTCTCATCGATACGTGTTTGTATATAAGTATCTGCGTATGGACTTCCTTTTTCACCAAAGAAGAAAGTCGAACCACTCATTAATGGATTGAAAGTGATATTATCTTGTGATGTTTCGAAGCCATCGAAGAATCGTCCAGGCTGTATATACCAAGGCACTTCTATATTTTCTCCTTTTGTTACATATATATTATCAATTAAGATACGCCAGTTGCTGCCGTATCCAAGTTTATCAGTAAAGCGGATTCTGAAGCGGAATGGCTCTCCTGCATAAGGAGAATCGAAAGACGACATTGGAGTTACATCAGTATCATCGAAAATGAGCGGTTTTGACATCCAATTCTTTCCATCGTCGTTAGTAACTTCAATTAACCACGCTTCACTACTGCGGCTTATGGTTCGATCCATTCCAGAATGACCAAAACAAAATGCTACAGAACCGCCATGAACAGTGTCAAGAAGTTCAAGACAAGCAGGTTCGTTGTTAGGTGTGCCTGAAAGAATTTCAGCAGCACGCTTTCCTTGTGGAATACCATTGATAGACGAGTCGGTAATACGGGCATTATGAAGTCTCCAACGCTTACCATTGATAGTAATAACTTGGTCGGTAAAATCAGTTGTTGCCGTGTTTTCAAAATCACAAGTATATGCTGGCTTAGGTGCAATAGTGCCAGTTTCCTGTGAATAGATTGCCTGTACATTTGCAGTAAGTGCTGCAATGGCAAGAAGAATAGTTTTTCTCATAATGTAAAATTTCCTATCTCTACTTCCTTCTGAGGGGAGGAGGAATGGGACAAGAAGTGCTTTAAAATTGTTTATAGATGGTTTTGTATTTCTCCGTAATCTCTCAGAGAAGATTAAAATTGCGAAATCAGAGTTTAGCTCGAATGCAATAATTAATAGAAAATGCTAAATAAAAAGTTGCAACGGGCAGTTTTTCTTCATTCGAAACTCCTCTTCTCTCCCTCTGGAAAGAAAATAGGGAGAAGTTGTTTAATCGTTTTTAGTCACAGGTAAACTACTTACAACCGACTTATTAACCTATCGGTACTGTACGAATACAGCTTAGTAAGAAAAGTACGTCTAGCGCGTCTACTCGACGCTCTATACCTTGAAAACTATGATGTCATATGTCGAAACCTTGCTCAAAGTATCTTATATGCCTTTTTCATTCTTATAATCTTTGTTGTATAGTAAAGAAGAACAATTCGCAAAGATAAATGTTTTTTTTGAAAGTTAGACATAATTTCGGCAAAAACATACTAAACGATTAAAAAATCAATGAACCCGCAGAGTCAACCAGCAAGTGCAAAATTACAAAACGTGTTTAAAGAACTCGCACTTTGGATTAGAAAAGTTTAATTTTTCTCTTGGTCTTTCGTTCAATTTCTTTTGTATGGACATAATTCTCTTGTCCGTATAGTTATCAAACGTA
>NZ_BAKF01000099.1 GCF_000614025.1 Prevotella aurantiaca JCM 15754 | reverse complement strand
CCACCTTATCCGTAACCTTCAACCAAAGAAAGCGAAACAATGAGAAACAAAAGTAAGATAACAACTTTAGAATCGAAGTTTCCGCTGCTCTCCATTGAGCAGGGGTGTATGGTGAGCAAGGATGCAGATATCACGGTGGCTTTCCGTGTGGAATTGCCAGAACTCTTCACCGTTACCTCTACAGAATACGAGGCAATGCACTCTGCCTGGCATAAGGCAATCAAGGTGCTACCCAATTACAGCATCGTACATAAGCAGGACTGGTTCATCAGGGAGGACTATCAAGGCAAGCTCGCTGATGGCGGACTAAGCTTCCTTGCCCGTTCCTCTGAACGGCATTTCAACGAACGTCCGTATCTCCACCACTCAGTCTATCTCTTCCTTACCAAGACCAACAAGCAGCGTATGGCGCAGCAGAGCAATTTTTCTTCGCTCTGCCGTGGACACCTATTGCCCAAGGAAATCACCAACAAGGATGAAGTGATGAAGTTCATGGAAGCAGTAGACCAGTTTGAGCGAATCATTAACGATACCGAGCAAATAAGAATTGTCCGCATGACAGAGGAAGAGTTAGTTGGCACAAATGAAAAGGGAGGACTACTCGACAGGTATTTCTCTCTATCTGAAGAAGGGCATGCGTCTTTGGAGGACATCCGCTTGGGTGCTGACCTTGTGCGTGTGGGAGACAATATGCTTTGTCTGCATACACTCTCCGACACGGACGACCTGTCGACAACGGTGAGCACAGACAGCCGATATGAGCGATTATCTACCGACCGAAGCGACTGCCGTCTTTCCTTTGCCTCTCCCGTAGGACTGATGCTGCCGTGCAACCATATCTATAACCAGTACCTCTTTATCGAGGACAGCGACGCCAATCTTGAACGCTTCGAGAAGCAGGCAAGGAATATGCACTCGCTGGCACGCTACAGTCGTAGCAACCAAATCAACGAGGAATGGATACAGGAGTATCTCAATATTGCCCATTCACAGGGACTGACCTCCATCCGTGCCCACTTTAACGTGTTGGCATGGAGCAGCGATAAGGAAGAACTTCGCCAGATCAAGAATGACGTGGGCTCTGCACTTGCTCTTATGGAATGCCACCCACGCCACAATACCATTGATGCGGCAACGCTCTACTGGGCAGGTATTCCCGGCAATGCGGCAGACTTTCCAGCAGAAGAGTCATTCTATACTTTCATCGAGCCTGCCCTCTGCTTCTTTACGGCTGAGACGAACTACAAGGACTCACTCTCTCCCTTCGGCATCAAGATGGCAGACCGTCTTTCGGGAAAACCCGTCCACTTGGACATTTCCGACTTACCAATGAAAAAGGGAGTCATCACCAACCGTAACAAGTTCATCTTGGGTCCTTCGGGTAGTGGTAAGTCTTTTTTCACCAACCACATGGTTCGTCAGTATTACGAGCAGGGGGCGCATGTCCTCTTGGTCGATACGGGTAACTCATATCAAGGCTTGTGTGAACTTATCCACCGCAAGACTAAGGGCAAGGATGGTGTGTATTTCACCTATACCAATGAAAGTCCGATATCTTTCAACCCCTTCTATACGGATGATTACTTCTTCGATGTAGAGAAAAGGGAGAGTATCTGCACGCTACTGCTTACACTTTGGAAAAGTGCTGATGAACATATTACTAAGACCGAAGCTGGTGAACTTGGTTCAGCCGTAAACTCCTATATCGAGCTGATATGTGCTGACCATAGCGTTACACCCTGTTTTAATACTTTCTATGAGTATCTGCGGGACGTGTACCGCAAGGATATGGAAAAGCGTGACATCAAGGTAACACTCTCAGACTTCAATATCAACAACCTCCTTACGACACTCAAGCAATACTATAAAGGTGGTCGATATGATTTCCTACTGAACTCGGACAAGAACATCGACCTGCTAAGTAAACGCTTTATTGTCTTCGAGATTGACCAGGTGAAGGATAACAAAGACCTCTTTCCTGTGGTAACGATTATCATCATGGAGGCTTTTATCAACAAGATGCGCCGATTAAAGGGTATCCGCAAGATGATTCTCATTGAGGAAGCGTGGAAAGCCATTGCTTCGGCAAACATGGCAGATTACATCAAGTATTTGTATAAGACGGTGAGAAAGTATTTCGGGGAAGCCATTGTCGTAACGCAGGAGGTGGACGATATCATTCAGTCGCCTATAGTCAAGGAAAGTATTATTAATAACTCTGACTGCAAGATACTGCTTGACCAGCGCAAGTACATGACCAAGTTCGATGGTATACAGGCGATGCTCGGTCTTTCGGAAAAGGAAAAGAGCCAGATACTTTCCATCAATCAAAACAATGACCCAAACCGACTCTACAAGGAAGTTTGGATAGGTCTGGGC
>NZ_BAKF01000100.1 GCF_000614025.1 Prevotella aurantiaca JCM 15754 | reverse complement strand
CGCAAGCCAAAACCGATAGCGGAGGTGAAAAAGGAGTTCGATTCCTCGCCCCGTCCCTTTCTCTCATCACCCGACTCGCATTTGAGGGATGGCTCCATTGTCGTGCAGAAAGGTCAGGTGGGGTTTCTTTCTGACTTAAAGCGGCATCCCACCTTTAACCCGATGGACTTGCCGTATGCCCAGCTCTCCCGCCTAAAAAGTTATATCGAGATACGGGAGTGCTATCATCGTCTCTATGACTACGAGGCTGAGAACCATGCAGAAGACAGGGAAGACCGCAGCAGGCTCAATCACCTTTATAATGACTATGTTGCACGCTGGGGCTACTTCAATCAGAAGGCGAACACTGACATTATCAAGATGGATGCTACAGGTGTGGAAATGCTCTTCTTGGAACGCTCCGAAAACGGCAGGTACGTCAAGGCGGACATCTTTGACCATCCAACGGCATTTTCTACTACCGAACTTTCCATTGCTGCCGACCCGATGGAGGCATTGGGCGCATCACTCAACAAATATGGCACGGTGGAACTTGACTATATGAGTTCCCTGCTTCCCGATATGGAAGAAAGCGATATACTTTCCGCCTTGGAAGGACGCATCTTTTACAATCCCGAAGAGAATGCTTACGAGGTAGCGGACAAGTTCATTTCGGGCAATGTAATAGAGAAGGCGGAGCGTATCGAGTCATGGCTCTTGGACCATCCCGACCACGAAGAGGCAAAACAGAGCCTTGCTGCCCTGCGTGCAGCCACGCCAACACCCATTCCATTTGCAGACCTTGACTTCAATCTCGGTGAACGCTGGATACCCTCAAAGGTCTATGGCAGGTTCGCATCGGAGTTTTTCGGGACGGACATTGGCGTATCCTATCATTCCAATATGGACGAATACAGCATTGTATGTGACCATAAGAATGCCAATATCTGGCATAAGTATGCCGTACAGGGAGAGTTCCGCCGTTATGACGGTATCAATCTCTTAAAGCATGCCCTACACAATACCATTCCCGACATCAACAAGAGCAAGGAGGTGACGGACAAGGTTACGGGAGAGACCAAGACCATCAAAGTAAGGGACGGACATGCTATCCAGATGGCAAATGCCAAGATTGAGGAAATCAGACAGGGCTTTGTTGATTGGCTCGGACGTACACCTGACACGTTCAAACAACAGTTATCCGACCGTTACAACCGCCTTTTCAACTGTTTTGTGCGACCTAATTTTGACGGCACGCACCAGACGTTTCCCGACCTTGACCTCAGACGATTGGGTATTGCAGACCTCTACAAGAGTCAGAAAGATGCCGTGTGGATGCTCAAAACCAACGGTGGCGGCATCTGCGACCACGAGGTGGGAGCGGGAAAGACACTCATCATGTGTACGGCAGCCTACGAGATGAAGCGATTGGGACTCTCAAACAAGCCGATGATTATCGGACTAAAGGCAAACGTATTCGACATTGCTGATACCTTTAGGAAAGCTTATCCTAATGCTAAGGTACTCTATCCAGGCAAGAATGATTTCAACAAGCAGAACCGCCAACGCATCTTCAACGACATCAAGAACAACGACTGGGACAGTATTATCTTGACGCATGAACAGTTCGGCATGATACCGCAGGCCTTGGAGATACAGGAAGCGATTATGCAGAAGGAATTGGACTCCGTGGAAGAGAATCTCGAAGTGTTGCGACAACAAGGAAGAGACATCTCCCGTGGGATGCTCAAAGGATTGGAGAAGCGCAAGCAGACACTTGAAGCCAAGTTACAGAACATACAGGATAGCATCGCTGAGCGTAAGGACGATGCTGTAGACTTCAAGATGATGGGTATCGACCACCTCTTTGTAGATGAAAGCCACCAATTCAAGAACCTGATGTTCAATACCCGCCATGACAGGGTGTCGGGCTTGGGCAATCCTGATGGCTCACAGCGTGCCTTAAACATGCTCTTTGCCATTCGTACCATACAGGAGAGGTCCGGCAAGGACTTGGGAGCGACTTTCCTTTCGGGAACGACCATTTCCAATAGTCTGACGGAGCTGTATCTTCTGTTCAAGTATCTTCGTCCGCAGGCTTTGGAAAAGCAGGGTATCAACAGCTTTGACGCATGGGCAGCCGTCTTTGCCAAGAAATCTACCGACTATGAGTTCTCCATCACAAACGATATCATTCAGAAAGAGCGGTTTAGGACGTTCATTAAAGTGCCCGAACTGGCTGC
>NZ_BAKF01000101.1 GCF_000614025.1 Prevotella aurantiaca JCM 15754 | reverse complement strand
TTGTTATTCTGTTTGCAAAGATAATACTTTGTTACCGAATAACAAGCGTTTTCAAAGAAATATTCACATATCTGCATTTTGGATTGTTGCTGTTGGAGTTGCTATAATCCTCTCCCTCGCTTCTTCTTTCTGTTAGCTTGGTTTCTGAGTTTGCGCTGCCATGCGGTTTCTGCGTAGTCATCGCCATGTGTCGTTGGTGTAATCATTCCGCCTACTCCCTCCACCAAATCATCGGCTGTGCTGATGGCTGCATCTGCCATATCTCTTATAGTTTGTGCGATTTTTGGCGTTTCCTTAGTTGGTGGTGGACTGTATGAACGGCTTGGGGGTACGAGCTGATAGCCTACTTCCTTGGTATCTGTATGCTCTGACGATTTGCGAATTACTTGGTCAGATATATTCGTATCGGCTTTCTTATCTGCCTCGAAGTTCTTTTGCAAAGAACGGTAGCCAAACTCTCTGCCTACTTCCGATGCCTTGAACGCATATTCTCCGTATGAGAACTTCAAGCCATAGACCTTGCCCTGTTTGTTCCTCATGCGCTCTATGGTTACTCCATGCTTGTTCAACTCATAGAGGAACATAGAATGTCCTATGATACCTGTACTTTTGTACTTTTCAAGTAGAGTATAGCATATTCTTTGTAGTTCTCTCTTTGTTTCCTCTCTTGTGGGATTGGCTTTTGCTTTCTGATGTTTCCTTTTGATTTTGACTTCCTTTGCAATGGTTAAGCCTTTCTCCCTGCTAATTTCCTCTGTTATTCTTGCAGCCTTGTTGCTTACAAAGGTGGTATCATAAACTTCTCCGTATAGGCTGATGCGGTTGGCGATAATGTGGATATGCCTGTTGTCTGTATCCTTGTGCGTTACTGCCACCCACTGATGGTTGTCAAGTCCCATTTTCTTGGCAAACAAATGGGCTATTTGGGCAAATTCGGAAGCTGATAGTTTCTTTTCGTCCTGTGGCGCAATGCCAATTTCAATGCGCAGAAACTTGTTCCTGCATCTGGTATTGTAATCGCTGACTAACTTCATTTCCTCGTAAATAGCCTTTGATTCTCTGCTACAAAGGTTATGGAAGGCAAGCCGATTACCCAGCTTGCCCTCTCTGAAGATATAGTCCAATGCAGTACTTCCGTGCGCTATCGCCTTACACTTTCCTATCATACCTCGGCAGATTTAAGACCTTATATATATCGTCACCAATGCGGAAGTGAGGGTCGAAAAAACGCTTAAATGCTTCTTTGGCACATATCGAAAGGTTCTTGGTTATCGGCACCCATGACTCGTCCTTTATCCTGATGAGGTTGGAAACCTGTGCGTAGTACATTCCCGTTCGGTGGAGTACGGCAATGGCTTCCTTTTCATTGTCGGTCATTTTGGGAACGGCTACCACTTCACCATTCAAAAGTATCTCACGGCAGTACTCGGAGAACTTCCGCCCTGTGCTTTCTGCCTTTGCCTTGATGCGCTGCTTCTCCTCCAAAGTACACCTAACCTTGATGAACTCCGTCTTGTTCATCTGTTTTTCTTCATTGTCCTTCTGCTGCCATTGGGTAGCTTTTCTTCTGTATTTCTTCATATAAGTTTCTCTGAAAGTTAATCATTATGGATGATTCGTTGCTGCTTAATTTCTGAATGATGACCGATGAGACCGGAGTGATTACGGTCTAACCTCCCCGATAGTTTAGCAAGGGGAGCAAGAGCAGTTTGTGGGTACAAACTGACGTCTTGCTGGTGCTACCTAACAGACTTTACGCACAAGGTGTTTTGCAGTCGAAAAGTGAATGCTGTGCATTCCGTGCCTGACTGTGTCCGTGATGTTCTCATCATTCAGATGTCTGCTTAATAAAAATATGATGTCATATTTGCCCAAATATGACATCTCATTTATGAGAATATGACATCATATTTTAATGCGATTGTAGGAATAGAGTGAGAAATAAATCTATTGTAATTCCTCCATCGACCCTTTTCCTGCGGTTTACAGCTTTCTCCATTTCTCAATATCCTCACCGTACTCATCTAAATGGCTGCGCACGATGTTCTCTACAAAACT
>NZ_BAKF01000102.1 GCF_000614025.1 Prevotella aurantiaca JCM 15754 | reverse complement strand
CATTAGCACTTTCGAACCCTATTTTTACAATCAAGACCATTTAGGAAATAATAGAGAAGTTGTTGATAATTTAGGACGTATCATACAAGTTACTAATTTTTATCCCTATGGTTCTCCTTTTTGCGATTCTCTTAGCAGTCTGAATGCCCTCATTACAACCTTACAAATATAATGGAAAAGAATTCGATAGAATGCATGGTTTAAATACTTACGATTATGGAGCACGGCAATATAGTCCAGCTCTTCCTTCGTGGGATAGAATAGATCCTTTGGCAGAGGAATATTATAGCGTTAGTCCTTATGCTTATTGTAATAATAATCCGATAAGATTTATTGATCCAGATGGAAGAAAACTTCTATTTGCATCAGGCACAACGGAGGCATTTAAACAAAAATTTCGTGCAGCTATTATGTATTTACATGAACATAACGCAGATGGCATCATAGCCAGATAGATAAGAGTTCTACAATTATTTATATTACAGAAAGAGTTGGAGAACCCTCTGCTTTCAGCGAGACGAAAAAAACTATTTATTGGGATCCTAATATGGGAGTGCTTACAAGTTCTGACAAAAAGATGTCACCTACGGCTGTATTAAACCATGAAGCGGATCATACACTTCAATATCTCAAAAATCCTGATAAATATGCACAAGACTTTAAAACTTTTGATCCCGATTATGATAATAAAGAGGAAATGAGAGTTATAACAGGATCTGAACAGAAAACAGCTTTAGCACTTGATGAAATCAGTGCAGGAGAGGTTACACGTACAGACCACTACGGCATCCCATATATAACTAAATCGCCAACTACGACAGAAGCAAAAGATGGAAAAATGCCAAAGAATCCATTTATAATGGATGAAATAGTTATATCTGCACCCAAATCTAAAATGTAAATCCAAATAATGACAATAATGAGACACATAACAAATAGTATTAAATGTTTGATAGTTTTTGGTATATGGTTACTTGGTTTTAATGCATTGAGTGCTTGTAATATCAAGCTCAAAATTGTTTACACCGAAGCTGACCTAAGAACAATTTTTAGTATTACCCCAGAGTTTTTTGACAAGGGATTTGTCAGTCATTCGCTTGATAGTATAATCGTGGCGTCAGATATGGAAATTTCCAAATTCTTCGACACTATAAAATCTCTTAAAAAAACAAGTGAAATACACCCTTCTATAAATGTTCGTGCAAAAATTATATTCTATTTGAACGAACAAATCTTGGATACATTTTATTTAGGAATGTTTTATATATACTGTCAGAATGGAATATACGAAGTAAACGAAGAATTCAGAAATATGATTAATGCTATAATAAAAAAAAGTGGAAAGTTGCCTATGTATTGATTAAAAACGTTATGCCCCAGCACCCATATAAGGGTAATGGGTAATACCCTTATAAGGGTGTTCATCATTACCCTTATATGGGTATTAAAAGCCGTGAGCAATAAACAGGAAAGAACGACGTAAAACAGTTGATAAACATTATCAATTGTAAGTTATGACAGAATTGAATGCAAAGAAAATAATAATACCAATGCCATCAGGACTGAGAATTTAATTAGTCGTCCCTTAAAAACTATATTTCAGTATAAAGTTTATACTGACAAGCTCTATGCTGAAATATAGTTTTTAAGGAACGATACTTATATGGAACAATAAACCCATAAAAGGTAGAAAAGTATTTTTTGTGTTCTCTAAAAATGACCATTAAAACACCTGAGTTCGGTATAAGCTTTATGCAATTAGCCTGCTTTTGTCAATGATTTCAATATTCATAGTTGGCTTTTTTGGCATAAGATTATAAGCAATAATTGCTGCAATAAGATTGGCTACAAAGTTGTCAATGCTTCTGTGTCTTGTATGCTCTATGTGGCATACATTCTTGAGTTCGTCATTGACCATTTCTATAGTAGCCCTTTTTCGTAGTCTAATTCTATCCTGCAATAGCATCATAGAATTTTTCATGTTCCTTCGTAGCTTTGTTATCAGATGTATATCATCAATAAATAGTCCTCCCTTAAAAACCT
>NZ_BAKF01000103.1 GCF_000614025.1 Prevotella aurantiaca JCM 15754 | reverse complement strand
CACTGCCAAGGACATCGGTATCGACAGACCGGAGAAGAATGAGATACTACACAACATACCGCCTACACCCGAGCAGGAAGTTTTTATCGGCAAGCTGATGGAGTTTGCCAAGAGTGGCGATGCCACGCTTTTGGGACGAGCACCTCTGAGTGAGAGCGAGGAAAGGGCAAAGATGCTGATTGCAACAGACTATGCCCGCAAAAGATTCAAGAATATCGTATCTTTCAGATAATCAATAAAATAAGAATGAATAAAGTGTAAATGGGTTACGAGATGGAAACGAGCGAGTTTCTTTCCCTTTCTTTATTCTGCATTACTTCAAAGAGCACTTAAATTGATAATGCAAAGATAATGCTTTTCTGATGAAAACAGTGTATTTTTAGAGAAATAAATTGTAGATACACCTTAAAAGATTCACATCTAATTCTATTGGTACTTATTTAATCAAGTTTTAGTGTTGTTATTATGCTATCAAAAAGGCTCATAATCAATTATTTTACACTGTAAAGTAAGATAAAGAGAGAAAAATGAAACTTTTTCGGGAAAAATCATCGGAAAAATTTGGCGGATTGAAATAATTTGCATAATATTGCACTTATAAACACAGAACAAACGTTCTGTTTTAATTCTAGTATAATGAAATTATGGAAAATCAAACAGATAAAGAAAGTATAAGCAAAAGAGACATTGTCTTAATGAATCGTTCAGATTATTTCTGAAAAAGGCCATGCGGCCGTATCTTTATTTATGTGGCGTTGGACGAATTGATACATACAAAATCAGAAATAAAACAAGGAGAAAAAATACTTCTTCTTGTGCCAGAGAGTGGAAGGTTCTCGTATGGAACAGTATTTTTATCTATATGATAATTAGGCATTGTACTTATAAAGTCCCTTGCAAGGAATTTATAAAAACAAAAGAGATTGGAATACAAATATTAAATTTATAACTTGCATACATTTAAGAAAATCAAAAACACAAGTTGTAGAACTTGGAAGTTGCAGTTATCTGCAGTGCAGCAATTCCTACCGAGCAATTCGGGAAACTGTATGAAACAGATGATGGTGGGGCTAAGGTCACAGTTTCTGCTTTTGGAAAAGAAGTAGAAGCCACAGTCTCATTAGGCGATTTGGTTGGAACTTCGTGGGTATACTTCTTAGATCCATTGAACAAGTCGTATAAAATTTCAAACAGTTTTGAATTTACAATAGATCAAGAAATGTAGAAATATGAAAAGGATTACAATTATTTTATTTTCGCTAATTTTGACTTTGCCTATAGCTGCCCAAAAGAAAACATTGGAATTAGGCATATATGGAGGTTTGCAAACCTATACAAAAATCGGCAATCCATACGAAAACTCATTCAGTTCGGGCTTTGGCATCGGTTTTCTATCCAAGTATTATATCAGCAATCGTCTTTTTTGGACTACCGACTTATTCGGAGCTACCGATGATGGTACAGAATTGAAATTGACGAATATTCCTGAAGGTAATCGGATTTTATCTATGTCTCGTAAAGACTATTCAATAAGTACGGGATTCGGTTTTAATGTTATATCAACAAAACTGTTCAACTACTATTTGCAATTGTGTGGTGGTATTGGTATTATTGATGGAAGCTACGAACACTTTACGCCTAACAACGGCACAGAACGTATAGATATAAAACATACGTCCTATATTATCTCCCCTTCTACTGGAATAGACTTTACAGTTGCTACTCATTGGAAGATAGGAGCAGGATATACCTTCCGATATTTGGGAGATTTTGATGGAAGCCATTCCCTTTTTGCACGTATTACCTATGTTTTTGATTAGGATGCTAAAGAATTGAAAAATAAGGAGGTTAATAAAAAGGGAGGGTGTGTCAAAATGCACATTAATAACTTGACAACTTTCAATCTATAAGTAGGGCTCTTATAAAGGCAAAGAAAAGACCATTTCTTTACTCAAAATCGAGTACAGAAATGGTCATTTTTTA
>NZ_BAKF01000104.1 GCF_000614025.1 Prevotella aurantiaca JCM 15754 | reverse complement strand
TCCTGTGCAGCCTCCGATGTGCCGTCGTTGCAGCAAAAGCCCTCGCCGTCCACGTAGTCGTTGTTGTCCTCACCATTGTAAGGCACATTGAATGTGGCGTAGTTGTCCTTGATGACTTGCTGCTGGCTGGCATACTTGCCCTTGTAATCTACGCTAACTGCATCAGCCTCGCTACCTGCATACGGTATCCGTCTCGGGTCTGCACCATAAGAAGCCAAGTCGCCCAATTTAGAAACAATTCTTTGACTACCGATGTAGATGTGCTTGGTGTACTTACCACCTTGCCCTGCCACGAGGTATGGACTGACATAAAGGCTGAAGCGTGCCGTACCGGTGTTGCCACCCGAGAACTCGGAGTTCACATAGATTTGCTCGCCCTCGCCACTGGTCTTTACCGTGCGCTCACCGTCGGCATCGTACCAGTAGTTGGAAACAAAGCCGTTCTCATCGGCAGCAAGAAGTCTGTTCTCCTCGTCCCACTTGAATTTCTGCTCGGTAGCCTTCTCATCCTCCTTACCGTCCTTCTTCACGCGGGAGGTATTGATATAGACAAGGTTGCCGTTGGCATCATAGGTATAACGATGGCCGTTGTTTACCTTGTCATTCTCACCGGCTGTTCCCTCCATACGGTAGTTCACATCCTGAACATTCGCCAGCTGGAACTTGTGTCCCGTGGAGTCCTGATAGGTGTAGGTGAGGTCATAACCTGCATTAAGCGTACCGTTGAACTGTACGTTCTGCTGGGTCAGGTGCTGTGCCTTTGACGTGATGCGGTGCATGTTGTCATAGCCCATCGCAAGGGTATAGGAAGCCGTCTTGCTATCAGCACCCGTGTAAGTACCCGTTGCTCTTGTCAGACGATACAGGGCATCATAGGTGTACTGGTGGCTCATCTGACCGCCTGCCTTGCCACCCTGTGGCAGTGGCGCGTTGTTGGCAACCGAAAGCACGTTGCTCATTGCGTCATAGCTGTAGGCATTGTCCATGATGGTGCCTGCCTTGGCATTCACCACAAGGTTCTGAAGTCGGCGACGCTGTGGGTCGTAGGTGTAGAACGTCTCCGCCCCGTTGCAGTACTTCAGGTAGCTGCGCTGCTCGAACTTGTCGTAGCCAATCTTCTGCACGTAGTCATAGCCGTAGGACTTGTAGCCGCGCACATGGGTGAGCTGTCCGCCGAGGTTGTAGTCGTAGGTGACCTTCTCCTCGTCGGGATAGATCATCTCCAGCAGGCGGTTGTGGCTGTCGTACTTCCACTGCGTGACGTAGGTGGCGATTGCCTGATTGGGCACAATCATCGTGCGCACGGTCTTCAGGACTTCGCCCATCTTGCCGTAGAAGTATTCGATGGCACCGCTGCCGTCCTCACGGAGCATCAGCCTGCCGATGCGGTTCTGCGAGGCATTGCGTCCGCCATAGTAGTACTTCACGTTGTTCTCTGGATGGTCGGGATAGTTGATGGCCGTCAAACGTCCGTAGTCGTACTCATAGTTGATGGTCTTGCCTTCCTTCTTGAGGTTGGCAGTCTGCTTGGTCACCACGTTGCCAAGTGCATCGTAGGTAAAGGTGGTAATACCGCTGGCAGGGTGGTTGACCTCCGTGCGGCGGTCGCCCATGTCATAGACCGATGTAGTTACGTTGCCCTCGGTGTCGGTCACCTTAACCAATCGGTCGATGCCGTCATACTCGAAGGAGGTGGTGATCATACCATCGGGTCCGCTGAGTTGCTCGGTCTTCACGGTCTTGCCACTACCATCGGTATAGGTAGCCTGACGATTACCCAACGCATCAGTTACAGTCGTTACGAGTGCATTGCTACCTGCGTCGGTAGAGTAT
>NZ_BAKF01000105.1 GCF_000614025.1 Prevotella aurantiaca JCM 15754 | reverse complement strand
CGTTCTTTGAAAAGATTTACATAGACAGAGAAGTAGTACAAGAAGCGTCTGCCGTACTTTTATGTATGGTAGATGGGTTAAAAGAAACGTCCTTTTCAATTTTTGAATGGTGTTTTAAACTTGATACTTTGGATAATTAGTTCTGAGCAGAGATATTACTGCACATTTTTTTATTTAGGGTTTATTCTTTATTTATCAGAGTGTGTATTTCATAAAGATTTTTTACAATGGAGAGTTTGATCCTGGCTCAGGATGAACGCTAGCTATAGGCTTAACACATGCAAGTCGAGGGGAAACGGCATTATGTGCTTGCACATTTTGGACGTCGACCGGCGCACGGGTGAGTATCGCGTATCCAACCTGCCCTTTACTTGGGGATACCCCGTTGAAAGACGGCCTAATACCCGATGTTGTTCATTGATGGCATCTGATTTGAACCAAAGATTTATCGGTAAAGGATGGGGATGCGTCTGATTAGCTTGTTGGTGAGGTAACGGCTCACCAAGGCTACGATCAGTAGGGGTTCTGAGAGGAAGGTCCCCCACATTGGAACTGAGACACGGTCCAAACTCCTACGGGAGGCAGCAGTGAGGAATATTGGTCAATGGACGTAAGTCTGAACCAGCCAAGTAGCGTGCAGGATGACGGCCCTATGGGTTGTAAACTGCTTTTGTTAGGGAGTAAATGAAGGCACGTGTGCTTTTTTGCATTTACCTTTCGAATAAGGACCGGCTAATTCCGTGCCAGCAGCCGCGGTAATACGGAAGGTCCAGGCGTTATCCGGATTTATTGGGTTTAAAGGGAGTGTAGGCGGTTTGTTAAGCGTGTTGTGAAATTTAGGTGCTCAACATTTAACTTGCAGCGCGAACTGGCGAACTTGAGTGCACACAACGTATGCGGAATTCATGGTGTAGCGGTGAAATGCTTAGATATCATGAAGAACTCCGATTGCGAAGGCAGCGTACGGGAGTGTAACTGACGCTTAAGCTCGAAGGTGCGGGTATCGAACAGGATTAGATACCCTGGTAGTCCGCACAGTAAACGATGGATGCCCGCTGTTAGCGCCTGGCGTTAGCGGCTAAGCGAAAGCATTAAGCATCCCACCTGGGGAGTACGCCGGCAACGGTGAAACTCAAAGGAATTGACGGGGGCCCGCACAAGCGGAGGAACATGTGGTTTAATTCGATGATACGCGAGGAACCTTACCCGGGCTTGAATTGCAGATGTAGGATACAGAGATGTTGACGCCTTCGGGGCATCTGTGAAGGTGCTGCATGGTTGTCGTCAGCTCGTGCCGTGAGGTGTCGGCTTAAGTGCCATAACGAGCGCAACCCCTTTTCTTAGTTGCCATCAGGTTATGCTGGGCACTCTGGGGACACTGCCACCGCAAGGTGTGAGGAAGGTGGGGATGACGTCAAATCAGCACGGCCCTTACGTCCGGGGCTACACACGTGTTACAATGGCCGGTACAGAGGGACGGTGTAATGTAAATTGCATCAAATCTTTAAAGCCGGTCCCAGTTCGGACTGAGGTCTGCAACCCGACCTCACGAAGCTGGATTCGCTAGTAATCGCGCATCAGCCATGGCGCGGTGAATACGTTCCCGGGCCTTGTACACACCGCCCGTCAAGCCATGAAAGCCGGGGGTGCCTGAAGTTCGTAACCGCAAGGAGCGACCTAGGGCAAAACTGGTAATTGGGGCTAAGTCGTAACAAGGTAGCCGTACCGGAAGGTGCGGCTGGAACACCTCCTTTCTGGATAGAACTTTTATTTAAGTATCTATTTATTGTTTGAGACATTTTTAAAGAGAGATTTGGAGTTTCTCTTCTT
>NZ_BAKF01000106.1 GCF_000614025.1 Prevotella aurantiaca JCM 15754 | reverse complement strand
TCTTTAGATTTCTCGCCACGATAGACGTGCATGTCCTCAGCCTTATCCCAGCCGAAAAGCATCATCGGTACGTCCAACGGACTTCCGTCACGGACTTTCAATGCTTTTACGACCGAGTATTCGGGATTATCATCTTTCTCAATGGAAAGAATTCCCGCTGCTTTGCGCTGCAATTCTGATCCGATATGCCCACGGAGTTTAATACCATTCGGTACGAAGTGTAGCACGCATATGATACAGGTATTATAAATCCCCGCCAAGCGATAAAGCTCGTCCACAATGGCAATACTTTCCGTTTCATCGTTGGCAGAACGTATTAAGTCGGCTATTCCGTCAATCACCACAAGGTGGATGCCTCCATGCCTGTGATGGAACAAGTCCATACTCTCACGGATAAGGTTCAGTCTGTCCTTACGAGACAGAGAGGCAAGGTACAGAGAATGGCAAAACTCCGGTACTGCCGTCAAAGAAGCCCTACGCAGTGTCTTACCCAAGTTCTTGTGCAACTGTGCCTCGGACTGTTCCGTGTCATAGTGTAGGACCGCCAAGCCTTTGGGATTGGGGGTAATCTCTAATCCCAAGGTCTTCTCTATCGGCAATCGTTTTTCTCCCAACGCTCCAGCAAGGATGGCACCCACATAGTTGCTCTTGCCTGTCCCCTCACCTCCAGTAATGCAGAACAGGTTATCCTGTGTGCCGAGTGGCACACCGTTTACTGCTACTACTGATTTGGAAATGTCCGGTGGATTCTCATAATCAATCTCACAGGAACGTAACATCATCATGGTTTGGCTATATAGATCTGAGAACATCTTGGCAAGCAGCTCTTTCAGTTCCTTTGCTCCGTTGCCCAAGGCAAAGAAATCTGAAATGTCTTTTTCGGACTTCGTGCCACAGAGCGGAAGTGAAAGGTTCAAGACCTTGTATTCTGCCAAATGTTCAGACTGTTTATGTGCCTCCCGTACACCTGTTTCATCCGCATCATACAAGAGTATTATATGCCTAAAACGAAGCTGAAGGCTCTCAATGATACTTGTCGGTATCTGTGCGGTTTCACTATTGAAACAAATTGCATTGAAGCCGTGTGCATACAATGAGAGTACATCCTTTTCTCCACCTGTAATGAAAAGCATATCTCCTTTGGCAGGAATCTGCTCCATTCCGAAGCAATACGTGGCAGGCATCCGTCCACCATAAAGAAAGCGGATTTTTGGACTGTGAGGTCGGTATATCTTTATATAGCCGTTTCCGATATAGGCAAACATAGGTTCCGTAGGTGAGCTATAAAGTTCAAACTTCTTGCCTTCAGCAGATACACTTTCATAGCGTTTAAGACTCCGTACACGAAAGCGACGGAGTGTATCCTCATGGATGCCATAATGTGCCCAATAGTTCAGCAGACCATCGTCAAATGGCTGTATCTCAAAACTATATGGACGTTCTTCCGTACACTTGTTCATATCAGCCTTAGGAGTGGAAACAATAGTTTTTTTATATGCTGACGTGATATGGCTGCTATGCTTTTCACCATCACATAAAGAATACAATCCAAGTTCTTGTACTATCGTTTCCAATACTTCGGGAAAACTTGTTTTCAGGTTCAAATTACGGAGGGTTGCCACAAACCAGAAGCAATCCCCAAAATAGGTGGTATCTCCATGATT
>NZ_BAKF01000107.1 GCF_000614025.1 Prevotella aurantiaca JCM 15754 | reverse complement strand
TAGTTAGGGTCGCTGAGTGCTTCGATATCCTTCTCTATCATTAGCACCTGTATTTTTGTAAGTAGTGCCGTAAGAATAGAGCTAACAGGCAGCCACAGGTAGACAGAGATATAGCGTGAGAACCATGCCGTGAGTGAGCCAGCAAGACCATCCCATACGGCTATGCCGAAGACTATCGGACCGAGAATGGCAAGAACGATGAGTATGAAGGTGCGTAGCGTGTCGATGATAAGTCCTGCAGCATGGAAAAGGAGTTCCAAGAGGTCGTGTACCATCTTCATGATCCACTGCTTGGTCTGATAGGCAGCACGCTCGGCATACATACCCGCTATCGTCACGGCATCTTCAGGTCCGATGATACCCATCTCCTCAATTTTCTCATCGAACTTCTCGTTGGATACAAGGTAGGCTGTCTCTGGATTCCTAAGGTAGGCTTCCTCTTGCAACTTGTCACGCTTGGCAGTAAGTTCGGCAAGGTTTCCCTCCTGCTGGTGTACCATCATCTCCGTTCCCTGCACTACGGGCGAGAGAACGGCATTCATCGTACCCAGTACGACTGTTGGGAAGAACATGATGCAAAAGCCCAGCACGAAGGGACGGAGAAGCGGAAAGACGTCTATCGCCTCGGCACGGGCAATGGAAGCCCATACCCGAAGAGCAATATAAAAGAGTGCTCCCAAGCCCGCAATGCCCTTGGCAATGCCCGTCATCTGGGCACAGAGCGGCATCATCTCATCATAGGTTGAGCGTAGCAGCTCATGTAAACTGGCAAAATCCATAAGCAAAAGTGTGTTATGAAAGTTCTTTCAAGTTCTTTTTTGTCTGTGGATTTACCAATACCTACTTGCCGTATTACCATAGAGCGCCTTAACGGAGGCAAGGTTGTTCTTCTCCCTTGCACGCACGTAGCTCACAGAGATGTTTTTCCTTGTGTAGTAGGATACAAGCGAGCGGTATTCCCTCAGCGTGGTATAGATGCGGTCGATGGACTGCATTCTCTCGTGATCGTTCATCGAGAAAACATTACTCTTGACAATAGACTTTAGTTCCTTGAGACTCTCACCACTCTGCTCCAAGAGTTTGGCATAGCCCGAAGCCATCGCAGCAAGTTCTGAAGGGCGGAAGTTCTTGTCCGAAAGCATCTTCTTATACGAGGTGACGTAAATCTCCGAGATGTCACCCACCATAAGGATGCACTCTTTGACCTTATAGGCATCCCCAATGAGGTTGTTCACTTTCTTCAGGGCATCGTAATACTTCTTGGTGTCATTGTAAAGTTTCTCCACCTCCTTAAAACCGTCAAGGGTATTCTTCACCGTCTTCGAGGCGGTGGCTATCTCCTTAACCGAATTGACGATGTTGCCGGCAAAATTGCCAGGGTCGGTTACTACCCACTGTGCGTGGGCTTTGGGAACAGAAAGGCTCAATCCTAAGAGAGCCATGAAAATGTACTTTTTCATTGTTACTATAGTTTTGATGGTTTGTACTTATTTCTTTTTATTGTTTCTTTTCTCTATGGCAAGCTGACGGATAGCCGTTTCGATGTCCCCACCGAGCTGCGCTGCCCTGTTCATCACCTCTACCTTCTCGGTTTCCTCCGTGGTGTAGGTCAGGTATTCCTCCATGCTCACTTCCGTAGCATAGACAGCACTCTGCATACC
>NZ_BAKF01000108.1 GCF_000614025.1 Prevotella aurantiaca JCM 15754 | reverse complement strand
CTCTGGTCAGGGCATCAGCAGGAGCATCAACGACCGCATGGCTGTCGGCGGCTACCTCACGGCACTTTCCAAGGAATGGAAGACCGTCAGGGAGGAAATAAGTCCCGAGTGGCTGAAGGACGGCAGGAACACCGTCCTCTTCACCATTCCGACGGATGCTTCCTACGCCTATTCGGTCAGGAACGTACATATCGAGACCGTAGCGGATGCTAAGACAAAGACTAATACCAATAAGCAGGAAGAAATAATCCTTTCCTCCGCCCCCATAGCCTATGACGGTCAGACCTACCTCCACGGCTTCGTACGAGGGAAGGCAAGCCGTGTCTCAGTGAACGGCACAATCCTCACCGCCCATGACGGAGAATTCGAGGGCATCGTGCCATCGACGGGCAGACACCTCACGCTCACAGCAACCATTGCGGGCAGAGACATCAGCAGAACCATTGCACCTATACAGGGAGGCAGGGCGGACTATGCCCGTACCTCGTGTCCGTCGGTGGAAAGGCGGAGAAGCAGTTCCTCGCACACAGGGCGGACAGCATCGCCATCGGCGGCAACGTCCTTTCCGTGAAGGCTGCGGACATCGCAAGGAACGGCAGATACTCCGTCACGACACTCCGTGAGACGGATATCCCAGCTTTGGACTATGGCATGACCAACGTCACCGCCAAGGGAGACGGCTACCGTTTCCTTCCTCACGGCAACCACTTCGAGGGCAAGGGTGCGACGGTGAAGATAAAATACGACCGCACGCGAATCCCGAGCGGTTTTACAGAAGACGACATCAATACCTATTACTTCGACCAAGAAACCAGGCACTGGGTGGCTTTGGAACGTGTGAAGGTGGATAAGGCTACAGCCTGCGTGGTATCGAAAACGACGCACTTCACCGATATGATCAATGGTGTAATCAAGGCACCGGAATCTCCACAGACCGACGGATTTACCCCGACGATGATGAATGACATCAAGGCGGCAGATCCGACATCAAAAATCAATCTCATTACACCTCCTACAGCCAACAACCGAGGTTCTGCCAATCTCCAGTATGGCTTTGAAATGCCTCCCGCACGCAATGGTATGGCTCCATCTTTGGGCATACAGTACAGCAGTGAAGGCGGTAGTGGATGGCTTGGAGAGGGTTGGAATCTCTCTGTTCCTTCTATTACGTTGGATACTCGCTGGGGTGTTCCAAGATACGATACAAGTAAAGAAACCGAGACCTATTTGATGTCGGGTTCTATGCTTTCCACGATGGGTGACGACGGCAAGATGGGTGTGGCCCACCGTGGTGAGAAGATGAACCGAAAAGCGGACAGGCAGTTCTACACTCGGCAGGGAGGAGACTTCAGCCGTATTATCCGAAAGAGTAATTCTCCTGCCGACTATACTTGGGAAGTAACCGACAAACAAGGAATCAAATATATTTATGGTGGAGAAGGTGCCGTTCTCAAAGGTACCATCACCGATGCAAGCGGTCAAAGCCGTGAGGTGATTACCGAATGGAAGCTCAAACGTGTGGAAGAAACACACGGTGATTATATCGAATATGTGTACGAGACAGCCGACGAACCTGTTCGTGGTGGACTTGTGGCAAAAGCCATTTATCTTAAGGAAGTACGTGCCGGTAATAGCGGACAAG
>NZ_BAKF01000109.1 GCF_000614025.1 Prevotella aurantiaca JCM 15754 | reverse complement strand
GCCCATCTTAAACAAGCAGTTCGAGCGAGCAAGGCAACTCTTCATTTTCTGTGCCTTTACGGGACTGGCTCGTGTGGATATGTTGCGACTGACACCTAAACATATCCACCATTATGATGACGGAACTTGTGAGATACGTATCAAGCGACAGAAAACGGACGTAGAAGCCATCATTCCACTTCTGCCCATCGCAAAGGAGATACTTGACATTCATATAAAAGGGAAACAACACGATGATTTGATATTTCCAATATTGAACGTCAGCAAGGCATCTTTCGCCTGTATAAACATTGGTCAGATATGCCAAATTGAGAAAGGCTTGACCTTTCACATGGCTCGCCATACTTTCGCCACGACCATCTGCCTTTCCAATGGTATAGCAATGGAAACGCTCTGCAAGATGCTCGGACACAGCGACATTGGAACGACACAGATTTATGGAAAAATTACCGACCTGAAAATCAGAGAGGACATGAACCGTTTGCAGGAACATAAAAGTAAGGCTTTTTCTGACTATACGGAAGCTATCGAAAAGCAAAACGCAACAATATTCTAGAAATCAGCAAAAATTTATGTATGAAAACAGATAATAGCAAAAAGGAACTTTCCTATTTTCGATTGAAGTTGGAAAGCTATATGAGTGAACATCATCCCGAAAGAATGAGTGATATGGAGTTTATCACGCAAGAGCCGACATGGCACTGACCGCCTACTGCGATGCCGTGGCGCAAGGCTTTAATCATTTAGAAGCAGAAAGAATAGCAAGTGAAGTGCTTTTCAGTGGACTGCATTTCTCAAAGTACGATACCCTTGTTTCTGTCTTGGAGGACGAGTTTGAGAGGGAACTTCCTGCACCGCTCCCCGAGAGGCTTTCACTTTTATTGTTGGCGAACAAGGCTGTTCAAGCCACATTCGCTGGGTACGAACTGACGGACGCATTTGCCGCAAGCGGACAATACGACCGTCTTTACACCGAACTGACAGGCACGATAGTGCTGCTCATCGAGAGCAACAACCTGCCAACGGTCAAACTGGCGGAGGAAGCAAGCCCAAAGGCGTTGTAGGCAAAAGCAGACGCAAAGCCCCTGAAGCCGTTTCTTATCGTGCAAAGGTACAACGGCAGCCTATCTGCCCTGACAAGGTCGAGTCCTGCGGATGGAGAGAAGAATCTCCACCGCAGGATTTTTCTTTTTCAAGGCGGTACTACAATTCTCAATATCCGTGCGGTCGTATTCATCTCTCCCAACCTTGCAGGGCAGGGCTGCCGTAGAGAGATAGGCACGACAAGAATACGGCATACTCAGGCTCTTTGGACGCAAGGCGTAACAACCAACAACAGATAGGACTAACGATAGTATTGTCAATCTGTTGTTTGTACAATTTGTTGTCCTGACTATCTGTTGTCAAAACTATCTGTTGTCATGACTATCTATTGTCAAAACTATATATCGTCAAAATAATCTATCGATAAAACTATCTATCGACACTTCGACATCTCGATTTATCGAACTATCGAATTATCGATAAAACAACAAAATAATAAAAGGAACGAACCGGCACCTCTTCTCATTACCGCAATAACACAGATGGCTCTCCTTTGGTCTTTTCTCTTGTTTTCTCTCTATTTCCCAGCTTTTCC
>NZ_BAKF01000110.1 GCF_000614025.1 Prevotella aurantiaca JCM 15754 | reverse complement strand
GGAAAAGCCACACTAATTTGACCCACGCTGACAAAGTATTTTAGACCCAGTAAAACGATTTATTATTGACCCACTAAATGCCCTGGTCGGGTGGGTCATTTTATTTCGCTATTACTTGGTAATATTCTTTGCTTTTATCTTTCTAAGACTCTCTCCAGTTAGTTCTATTTGATATGAGGTATGCACAATTCTATCTAGTACAGCATCTGCCACGGTAGGGTCGCCTATTGCATCATACCAGTTGTCTACAGGAAGTTGAGAAGATATGATAATCGACTTCCTTTCATGCCTATCTTCTATAATATCAAGTAATATAGGACGCTCTTTTGCATCTACAGGTACAAGGAAGGCATCATCGAGGATTAACAAGCGACATCGCTCTATCTTCTTTAGCTCTGTTTCTAACGTTCCTTTGTTCTTGGCAACCTTAAGTGTCCCCAGCAGCTTTGACATGTTAGCATACATCGTTCTAATACCATTTTTACAAGCATGATAGCCTATAGCTGTAGCGATAAAACTTTTACCAGTTCCTGATGAACCAGTAATAAATATATTGCGTCCTTGCTTGATAAAATCAAGTGAGAGTATTCTCTCCATTTTGTTTTGGCTAAGGTTGCGATTGATATTATAATCTATTTGCTCAGGATAGGCTTTATATCTAAACCCTGCTGATTTTATGAGTCTTTCAATGGCTGCTGCAGAACGATAGTCCCATTCTCGAGATAAGAGCCAAGATAAAAAGGCATCTGGTGTCATCGTATCTGCAATTGTAGTTGTTAGACTTTCTTCAAAGGCAGTTGCCATACCCGTAAGCCTCATTCTATGCATTAAATCAAGAGATAACTGATTCTTATCCATTTCTTGCACAATAGGTGCTGTCTTATTATTATTTAGTTCCATAGTTGTTTACTTTAATTGTTTGCTATTATTGGATAATTGCTTTGAGAAATAATCCTTGCCTCGTATGTTCTTATGAGTTTTTGGTTTATATTCAGGAGATAGCTCCATATTATCTTCATCCATAGATATATAGGAAGCATCATCACCCTTCTGTAGTATATCCTTTATCTCATTATAGCCATAGCGTCGTCCTTCCGAGGCACAGTTACAAGCTGCTACTAGACGAGCCATGCCATACTTCTTCTCCAGCGACATGATACCACGGCAAGAGCGGAAGGCTTTTGGTGGATATTTCATCTGCGTAGCGACTTCCTTGAGATAAAGCAGAAGGATGTTGTCTATTTGCCCTGCCCGTTGATATATTTCCTCCAAATCCTTTTCAAAGCTACCATGATGACCAGGAAGATTATGTGCATCTTTCTGTGAGTAGGTATAGGGAGTATCATCTCGCTGATGGATGGTAACTAACTTTAACCCATAGTAGATTTGAACATTGTCATTATCGTAAATAAGCTCCATACGTTTGCCGATATACTCTGTTGGAACACTATAACTATGCTTTCTTAGAATAACGAAGCTATTAGCCATGACAGTAGCAGACTTTCTAGACTTCATCTGATAGCGAGCGGTAGGAAGAGGACGAAGAAAATCTTTTTCCATTTCCTCAAATAGTTCTTGACGGGATTCCTTACGCCCACTCAATCTACGGCTGTTAAA
>NZ_BAKF01000111.1 GCF_000614025.1 Prevotella aurantiaca JCM 15754 | reverse complement strand
GTAAGTTTCAAAACGAAGTGCAATAAAAGAGTGTCCCTCTCCGAGAGATGCAGACAACCTCTTGCTACGCGTTGAGAACGTCTGCATCTCTCGGAGAGGGACACTCTTTTATTGCACTTCGTTTTGGAACTTGCACTAGTAAGCATCGCTGAAACCTTCCGTGTGTAATGAGCGATAGTGAAATAATGACTATCTTCATCATGTATCATCAGTCTCATTACATAGATCTCAAAACGTTCTATCTTCATGAGATTTGTGAACATCATCGTTCCGAATTTCCCCATACACTATCCTATAACAGATTTGTCGAGCGTCAGCAAAAGGTAAATATGCTCTTGTTGATATTTCTACAGACATGTGCCCTAGGCAGATGCACAGGCATTTCAATCATAGACTCTACTCCCCTGCGCAGCTGCCACATCAAGCGTATGTACAAGCATAAGACTATGAAAGGCTGGGCTGCAAGGGCAAGTGTACTATGGTTGGTTCTATGGATTCAAGCTACATCTTATCATCAATGACAAAGGAGAGATTATACAGTGGATGCTCACACCTGGCAATACTGGTGACAGATACCTATTGAAGGACAAACACTTCACAGAAAAGCTCTTTGGCAAGCTGTATGCGGACAAAGGGTACATTTCACAAAGTCTATTTGAGGAGCTATTTATTGATGATATACATCTGATAACAAAGCTACGAAGGAACATGAAAAATTCTATGATGCTATTGCAAGATAGAATTAGACTACGAAAAAGAGCTACTATAGAAACGGTCAATGACGAACTCAAGAATGTATGCCACATAGAGCATACAAGACACAGAAGCATTGACAACTTTTTAGCCAATCTTATTGCAGCAATTATTGCTTATAATCTTATGCCAAAAAAGCCAACTATGAATATTGAAATCATTGACAAAAGCAGGCTCATTGCATAAAGCTTATACCGAACTCAGGTATTAATGGGAAGAATGTTTTCGATGGAGAAAGAAGTGTTTATATCAGCTTTTGATAAATGGTGAGATAAATGAATGGAGTTCCTAGACTAACGAACTATCCTAGTATTAGGCAAGACAACCTATACGCATAGAAGTCTGAGAACTTCAAGACGCTTTATTAAGACACATCTTACATGGTACTATATCTGTAAAGAATATCTAGAACTATAAATACCCAATACAACAAATCTTTTGGAAGTATTTAACTCACAACTTAAAAAGCACTGCATAATCATAATGGATTGAATGAGGATAATAAAAATGAGTTTATAGATGCATTTATAAATACAAAAAATAGGATAGAATGAACCAGCCTACCCAATGTCTATTACACCTGATTTTATTTATTAATTGCTGTCAGGTAAAAATTTTTGTTATGTAAAAGTTATGGGCTATAATCCATTCTTGGAATGTGGTCTTTTTTGTTACTCTTTATTCGTCACAAACCTTCAAAAAATACGGATATAAGTCCCCTCTTTAGCGGATAGCAGATTAATGTTGTTTGATATTTGGCTTATTCAATGAAATTATTTCTGAATTGCCTAATGATAGGTATTGTATATACAGAAATTTT
>NZ_BAKF01000112.1 GCF_000614025.1 Prevotella aurantiaca JCM 15754 | reverse complement strand
GTGTTTTCCCGTATGTCGCTCTTGCCGCCCGCACCTCTGTCTATGAGCATGAAGACGTTGCGGTAGTCCGCACCTGCGAACTTGTTATCCTTGGCGAGGACTCCGTATCCGAGCTCGACCATGTTGCCGCTGTCTCCAAAGCCATTCCTGCGCAGTCTTGGGATATTTAATGCTGTCTCGCCGCCTGCCGTCTCGAAAATCATGCAGGCTGCCTTTGCCGTGTTTTCAACGGGTATGGTTATCTGCAGGTCCTTGCTGCCCCTGCCGTCGATGAGTAAGGTTACGCTGTTTCCTTTCCTGCGTACGATGAAACTCTTTCCGCCCGTATTGCCTGTTAAGACACGATTCTGTATTGTTCCGTCCTCTACGATTCGGATCTCACCCCGTGCGCTGACGTTGAAGCCGTAGGCGCACTTCGTGCCCGATGCCTCGGTGAATCCTACATTGTAGGCGGGATGGAGCCTCGGGTTGGTGTATTCCATCGTGCCGTTTCCCGTGTCGAGCGGGGAGCTGACGATGTATGCGCCCTCCTTGGGCTCATTCTGCGACACTGCATCCATAAAACCGTCGGAGGTGACGGTGATGCCGTTCTGCGTCCAGATGTCCTTCCTGTACTCGGTGGAGTCGATGTTCGTCCTGACGAGCCACCTGCGGTTCATGACGTGCCACGGTGTTTTTCCTTCCGTCTCGGCGGTGGTCGTGGAGCCGTTGTCGTCGCCCCATATCATATAGCCGCCGTCGGGCATGGGTGAGCCATCCTCGCGTCCCATGACAAGGAGGCGCTGGCTCGTCGGCAGACCGTAGGGATCTGCGTCCCTGAAGCTGTCGTATGTCTTTTCAGTAGAGTATCTTGGTGCTTCCTCGTAGCTCGTCGTGGAGAGAGGCTGGAAGAGGTCGCCCGCGTCGTCACGCCCGATGCCCGTCACCCTGTGGTGGTAGACGGAGCTTTCGTCCCTGTCCCATGAGAGGTCGCCCGTACCCGTGTAGTACGAGCCGCTGAGCGTGATGCCGTATCTGATGGCGAGATAGGTCTCCACCTGCCTGCGCTCCAGCGGCGTGAGCGTCCTGCCGTATGCGATAAGCTCGGGCGTGTAGCCATTGAGCGCACCGCCCCCGAACAGGGACTTGTCAAAGGCTGTCGTGAAATTGACGTCTCCGTCCCTGTATGTTCCCGTGGTGATGGTCGCACGTCTGCCTTCTCCCCACACGGAATGCACGGGGGCGTATGCCCTGATGTATGAGACGATGCGGGGACTCGTAGACTTGAATTCCTCTGCGGCCTGCCTCTCACTCCCCGAATAAAGAAGGTCCTCGCCGGCCGTGCTTCCGTAGTCGAGCGGTTCTATGCCCTGCTGCCCGACCGCCTTGTCCCTGCTCACGAGGCTTCCCGCACCCTTGCGTCCGCTGACGGCATATAGCACCTCGTCCTTGTTATAGGCGGTGGTCGTTGGGGCAAACACCCCGATGACGGTCATCTGCGCGAGGTTGGAGTATTTCAGTAGACTCTCCTTCGGCTGATTCCCCTCGGAGAAGTTCAGGGCGGGGTTGAAGTTGAAAGTCCGTATCCATGTGTA
>NZ_BAKF01000113.1 GCF_000614025.1 Prevotella aurantiaca JCM 15754 | reverse complement strand
ATGGCAGCACAGACCGAGACATTCACGAAGAACGTCCATAACGCAGAAAAAGCTACGCAGGGAATATCACGGACGGCAAGGAAGGAGGATAAGTCAAAGACGACAGCAGCAGCAACTTCTTCCGTTATGGCGACCACCTACACGGCAGACCATGCCTCGGGCATCATAGGACAGCCCGACGGACGGGTTTCGGACAACCCCGAGGATAACATCTTCGAGATAACAGTCGAGAAAGTCTCTCCAAATATGCGCGCATGGCTGGTCTATGACCTCAAGGGCGTAAGTTCTGGTCAGGGCATCAGCAGGAGCATCAACGATCGCACGGCTGTCGGCGGTTATCTTACGGCACTATCCAAGGAATGGAAGACCGTTCGGGAGGAAATCAGTCCCTCTTGGGTTAAGGCAGGTAAGAACACCATCTTGTTCACGCTTCCTTCTGATGCCTCTTACAGTTATAGCGTCAGGAATGTCCGCATAGAGACCTCCCCGCTCGAAAAGACACAAGAATCCATTGTGTTCTCGGAGTATCCGACAGCATACGGTTCTTTGGCATACGTCCATGGATTTATCCGTGGCAAAGCTGATGGGATTACTATATCAGGACAAAAGATAACTGTCAGAAATGGAGAGTTCGAAGGTGTAGTTCCTGTTAGCACAGGTCGATTGTCTCTCACGGCTTCGGTATCAGGTAAAAGCGTAAACAAAACGCTTTCCGTTGCACGGAATAGCAAAGCTGATTTCAACCGTGCCTTTGTTTCTGCTGGAACAGCGGTTGGAAAACAATTCCTTGCTCATCAATCCGACAGCCTTGTCATAGCCGGCAATACGCTCTCTGTTGCCAAGGGCGAAATTTCTAAAACGGGGAAATACACCATTACGGCACTTCGTGAAACGGATATCCCCGCTTTGGACTATGGTATGACCAATGTGACAGCATGTGACGAGGGGTATCGCTTCTTGCCTCACGGCGAACACTTCGTGGGAAAGGGTGCGACAGTCAAAATCAAGTATGACCGCACAAGGATACCAAGCGGTTTTACAGAAGACGATATCAACACCTACTATTTCGATAAAGAGACAAAACATTGGGTGGCTCTCGAAAGGGTGAAAGTGGACAAGGCTTCTGCCTGTGTGGTATCAAAGACCACTCACTTTACAGATATGATTAACGGTGTCATCAAAGCACCCGAATCACCACAGACCGACGGATTCACACCAACAATGATGAACGACATCAAGGCAGCGGATCCGACATCAAAAATCAATCTCATTACACCTCCTACAGCCAACAACCGAGGTTCTGCCAATCTCCAGTATGGCTTTGAAATGCCTCCCGCACGCAATGGTATGGCTCCATCTTTGGGCATACAGTACAGTAGTGAGGGCGGTAGTGGATGGCTTGGAGAGGGTTGGAATCTCTCAGTTCCTTCTATAACGTTGGATACTCGCTGGGGTGTTCCAAGATACGATACAAGTAAAGAAACCGAGACCTATTTGATGTCGGGCTCTATGCTTTCCACGATGGGCGACGAC
>NZ_BAKF01000114.1 GCF_000614025.1 Prevotella aurantiaca JCM 15754 | reverse complement strand
GAGACTGAACCTTGCCGTACCGGTGTTGCCACCCGAGAACTCAGAGTTCACATAGATAGCTTCATTTTCGCCTGAGGTCTTCACCGTGCGCTCACCATCAGCATCGTACCAATAGTTGCTTACAAAACCATTCTCATCGGCTGCCAACAAGCGGTTTTCCTCGTCCCACCTGTACTTCTGCTCAGTTGCCTTTTCATCCTTCTTGCCGTCTTTCTTTACACGAGAGGTGTTGATGTAGACAAGGTTTCCGTTGGCATCATAGGTGTACTTGTGTCCGTTGTTGATATTCGTGCTGTCCGTCGGAGTTTCTTCCGATCGGTAGTTGATATCACGAACATTGTCAAGTTGGAACTTCTTACCATCTGCCTTTTGATAAGTATAGGTGAGGTCATAGCCTGCGTTGAGCGTGCCGTCGAACTGCACACCTGTCTGCGAGAGATGTTGCTTCTTACTCGTGATACGGTGCATGTTGTCGTAGCCCATAGATAACGTATAAGAAGCGGCTTTATTGTCCGTTCCCTTATAAGTACCCGTTGCACTTGCCAAACGATATAGTGGGTCATAAGTATAACTATGGCTCATCTGTCCGCCTGCCTTGCCACTCTGTGGGAGCGGAGCATTGTTCTTAATACCGAGCACGTTGCTCACAGCGTCATAACTATAGGCATTGTCCATAATAGTACCTGCCTTGGCATTGACCACGAGGTTCTGCAAACGTCTGCGTGCAGGGTCATAGCTGTAGAAGGTCTCAGCACCGTTGCAATACTTCAGGTAGGTGCGCTGCTCAAACTTGTCGTAACCAATCTTGTTCACATAATCGTAGCCATAGGACTTGTAACCACGGACGTGGTCTACCTGTCCACCGAGGTTGTAGCCGTAGGTTACCTTCTCCTCATCGGGGTAAATCATTTCCAAGAGGCGGTTGTGGCTGTCGTACTTCCACTGTGTTACGTAGGTTGCCACTGCCTGATTAGGCACAATCAGCGTGCGCACGGTCTTCAAGACCTCACCCATCTTACCGTAGTAATACTCGATAGCACCACTACCGTCCTCACGAAGCATCAATCTGCCGATACGGTTGTGAGAAGAGTTGATACCACCGTAATGGTACTTCACGTTGTTCTCCGGATGGTCGGGATAGTTGATGGCTGTCAGACGACCGTAGTCGTACTCGTAATTGATGGTCTTGCCCTCCTTTTTGAGGTTGGCTGTCTGCTTGGTGAGCACATTGCCCAAAGCATCGTAGGTAAAGGTGGTGATACCGCTTGCAGGGTGGTTTACCTCAGTGCGACGGTCGCCCATATCATAGACAGATGTCGTTACGTTGCCCTCGGTGTCTGTTACCTTGACCAATCGGTCGATGCCATCATATTCGAAAGAAGTGGTAATGATACCATCAGGTCCGCTAAGTTGCTCGGTCTTCACGGTCTTGCCACTACCATCAGTATAAGTTGCTTGACGATTACCCAACGCATCAGTTACAGTCGTTACGAGTGCATTGCTACCTGCGTCCGTAGAGTAC
>NZ_BAKF01000115.1 GCF_000614025.1 Prevotella aurantiaca JCM 15754 | reverse complement strand
ATGATGTCCTTCTGAACCGGCATCGTCTCCACCGTAAACGGATAAGACTGCTGAACATCCAAATCCCTATCACAAGCAGATAGGCAAAACACGGCAAGGGTCAGCACACCCATTACCCAAATTGTATTCAATATCTTCTTCATCTTTTCTTCTATTTAAAAGTTAAACCTTAGTCCTGCAGAAACAGCCGGACGGAAACGATGCACGTCCGTTCCAAAGAGGAAACGTCCCTGCGCCTTGACAAGAAAGAGAACCCTGTCCGTTAGGAACACTTCCACCGAGCCATGCACGGCACCGCCATAGACAAAGCGGGAGCGGTCGAGCAGTGTTGCCCCATCGGGCAGCAACTTCTTGTCCTTGTTCAGCTGCTCATAGCCACCCAAGGCGGATATACCACCATAGAGAAACACGTTCTTACCTCTATCGGAAAGAACAGGGTGCATATAGCCCACCTGCAAGAGTGCATCCTTGAGTTTTACGTTATAACTTCTGTACGGCATATTCTGCTGTTCATACTCTGCCATAACAAAGGTATAGTTCTCACGCCTCAGATATCGGGTGAGTGCTGCTCCCATACCAAAGTTGTCAGCAGCAAGAAACTTTTCTCCCTTGATAAGTGGAACACTCCCTACGACCTCTATTCCCCTTTGCTTGGGTATCAGTCGCTGTGCCTGCGATGGCAAGCTAAAAGCCATTGCCACCGCTGCACAAACCGATAAAATGATTTTCTTCTTCATAATGTCTACCATTTCAGTTTGAGGTTATCAATCTTCTTTGCCAGCTGCAGGTCTTCTGCCGTTACATGGAAGGTCAGCGTACGACCGCCATTTCTCTCATAGAGCGTCACTTCAAGCTGCTTGTCTTCTGCAAGAGAAAACTGTTCGAGCGCAAACACAGTGTGTTCACTACCCATGCCACGCACCTGCATCACCTGATGATAGGCACGAAGTGGCTGAATCACCTGTTCTTGTATAGCGGTACGCTTTGCCATCTTCTTATCCACCACCTTAAAGGTGATAAAATCCACCGAGTATGGCATATTCGTTCCGTTTTCCATACGAGTGTGGAAATACAGCAAGCCGTTATGAGCGAACAAGCCACGAAGCAGAAACTTCATACCAAACTGCTGTGCACCGATGTGCTTGATGGTACGCTTGTCGTTCTGATAGATGGTCTGCATCATCAGTTTTACTAATACGGGCGACTCGTTACCGAGTTCCTTAAAGTAAATATCAGAGCGGTTGCTTGGCAGGCGTCCGTCCGTTGGTGACAAGAAGTCTTTCATCTCAATGCTTAACTTCTCCGGCTCATCAGCATATTTTACGTTAAAGG
>NZ_BAKF01000116.1 GCF_000614025.1 Prevotella aurantiaca JCM 15754 | reverse complement strand
AGATACCCCATAGTGGAGTATCTTGAGAGGAAAGGTATCAAACCAGTGCGCAGCACACCGGTCTATGCCCTTTACCATTCACCGCTTCGTGAAGACACGCATCCAAGTTTCAAGGTGGACACAGAAAAGAACCTTTGGATAGATTATGCCGAAGGCAAAGGCGGAAGTATTATCGACCTTTGTGTGCGGTTAGAAGGCTGCACGCTGTTGGGAGCCATCCGCCTATTGGGGCGGAACGCTCCCGATTATACTGCTTGCAGTTCTCAAAAGGCAGACAGGGCAATGAAAAGAAGTGGCAAACCTATGGCATCCGCAAGTGGGAGCAAGGAGACTGATAGGTATATCAGACACCTTGCCACCCCACTTGCAGAAATACCTCACGGAAGAACGCTGCATCAACATAGAAAAGGCTATGCCCTTTCTGCGTTGTATCAGCTATGAGGTAGGAGGTCGCCATTACCAAGCTATCGGCTTTTCCAATCCATCAGGAGGTTATGAACTTCGGGATAGCGGCTCTTTCAAGGGAACGATAGCACCGAAGGACATTACTCCGATATTCACGGATAGAGCGGAGCCTGTATGTATCTTTGAAGGCTTCATGGACTTCCTCTCCTTCCTTTCAATGAAAGAAGAGATTACCAACCACTGCCTTGTGATGAACTCCGTGAGCAACGTGACAAAGACTATCCGCTATTTGAATGAACGACACCTCACCCATATCCGTACCTTCCTTGACAATGATGAAGCAGGACAGAGGGCTGTTCAAGATTTCATAAAGGCAGGCTTCCATGTTGAGAACATGAACATACATTACAAAGACTTCAAGGATCTCAACGGTTTTCATGTCAGCCGTGTCCGTGTGCAGCAGAAACGGAAAGCGCAAGAACAGACACACATATCAATTACAGGACAAAACAAGAAATCAAAACAAGTCAAACTTAAAATGAAATAGAAATGGAAAAGGAAACTATGATGAGCGACAAAGACCTTTCATGGTTCTTGGGTGTGGAAGATGAAACAGAGAATGAATCTACTTCACAAGAAGCGACTGCGGTTTCTGAAATAGAAAGACCAACAAACAAGCAGGACGCAGAGAATACTATGCACTCCGAGCCTGCACGGAATACTGAGAACGTAACCGTTCAGAAACGCATCAGTGCCAAGATGAGAAAGAAAACACTCGAAGCCTACAAGCAAGCCTATCTTGTACCGACTAAGTTAAACAACCGTAAGGCGGTCTATCTGAGTAGGGAGACACAGGAGCGTGCCGACTTCATTGTGCGTAGATTAGGCGACAGAGGCAGCAACCTTTCA
>NZ_BAKF01000117.1 GCF_000614025.1 Prevotella aurantiaca JCM 15754 | reverse complement strand
TACGCTCCGGCAGCACCTCCATTACAGGCTTTTCCTTCTGCATGGTCTTGCCCTTAGCGGCGTCAGAGCCACCTGCTGTATCTTCCGTTTTTTCATTTCCTGCCGCCAGACCATTATTGAAGGTAGGTGGAGTTGATGCTTTAGGGAGATACTTCGCTGCCATTTGATAGCTCTTTTCCATCAAGGCAAGCTGTCGTTTCTCTTCATTGTCCTCCTTGCTGTCTTTGGCAGAGAGTTCTTTTTTAAGGTTATCTATCTCCGAGCGCAGGGCTTCACGCTCCTCTTCGTGTGGGTCGGGAGCGTAAAAGGAGTTCAAGAGGCGATTATTCTCCTCATAGCGATGCATGGAGTTTTCTATCTTTGCCGTAGAAGCAGCCGTTTCTGCACGCTGCTCCTCTGATGGAGCAGTGTTCTGTGCAAAATAGTCCGATAGTCTGCCCATCTCCTCGCGGGTCTGTTCTTCCTCGTGTGCCTTGTCGCCTAATTCATAGGCTTTGAGCTTGTTTTCGGTGAGCTTTTCCGTCGTTGCCTGCGGGATGCTGTCATTGAGTCCCTGCTCCGCTGCAGTCTTATCCTTGCCCGAAGGTGCGAAGATAAACCACATCGAAAGGGCAAACAGCAGTCCCAGTCCTCCGAAGACCAAGCCTTTTTTCATTTGTTCTTTCTGTTTATTATCCATTTTCTTTGATTGTTTGATGATGTTGTAGGTAAAAATTGCCGTGTAACTCTTGTAAAGTACTGTCCGCCCATATCGGACTATCCATCAGCTTTCCCGTGGGGATGGGTAGTTTCTCCTTCTTTGGAGGAAGGAAAAACTGCGCTATCATCCAAAGCGAGCACAGCAGATAGATGAAACTCAGCCCATAGACGATTTCCTTTCTCTGCCTTATCGTGAGCCTTTCACACCGATGGCGAAGCCATAGGTGAAAGCGCAGATAGTGACGTGAGAGTAAAAAGTTTCTTTTTCTTGCCATAGCCTTATCGTTTATAAGTCTGTATGTCCCTGTTCTCCTTCACAAGGAAGTTCTCCATCAGGAAGCCTTGTGGATTGTTATCCGAACGAACAGAGTTCTGCAGCGTGCAGGTCGTAACAAGACTGCGCTCTGTAACATTACTCTGACGGACGATAAACTCCCGTGCATAGGTTGTTACCGCATAAGGGTAAGTATTAAAGTTGCAGTGAATAGAGTCCACCTCTATGCGCTGATTGACATTACCCGATATGGCACGGTTATAATAGCCCTTCTCTGCCAAGTCTTTGTAATAGTTGAAAGCCGACTTGTCACACAGCACGAAGGCACGTTCCATATTC
>NZ_BAKF01000118.1 GCF_000614025.1 Prevotella aurantiaca JCM 15754 | reverse complement strand
TCGCACAGAGGTAAATCACCCTGCCAGCGGTATCACCACCTTTACCTACGATGCCTTGGGCAATGTGCTCACCAAGCAGACCGCCAACCTCAAAAAAGAGGGCAAGACCATCAATTACGAGTACGATTACGGACGTCTGACGGCTATCAACTATCCCGACCATCCGGAAAATAACGTGAAGTACCATTACGGTGGTATCAACTCTTCTTACAACCGTATCGGCAGATTGATGCTTCGTGAGGACGGTAGTGGTGCTATCGAGTATTACTACGGTAAAATGGGTGAGGTATTGAAGACGGTACGCACGCTGATTGTGCCTAATCAGGCAGTGGCAACCTACGTAACACAGTGGAAGTATGACAGCCATAATCGCCTCTTGGAAATGATTTACCCCGATGAGGAGAAGGTAACCTACAGCTATAACCTCGGTGGACAGGTAGACCACGTGCGTGGCTACAAGTCTTACGGCTATGACTATGTGAACAAGATTGGCTATGATAAGTTTGAGCAGCGCACCTATCTGAAGTATTGCAACGGAGCGGAGACGTTCTACAGTTACGACCCTGCACGCAGACGTTTGCAGAACCTCGTGGTCAATGCTAAGGCTGGTACTATTATGGACAATGCCTACAGCTACGACGCTGTGAGCAACGTACTTGGCGTGAAGAACAATGCTCCACTCCCACAGAGTGGCAAGGCTGGCGGGCAGATGAGCCATAGTTACACCTACGACCCATTGTATCGTTTGGCAAGCGCAACGGGAACTTATAAGGGAACGGACAATAAAGCCGCTTCTTATACGTTGTCTATGGGCTACGACAACATGCACCGCATCACGAGCAAGAAGCAACACCTCTCGCAGACAGGTGTGCAGTTCGAGGGCACGCTCAATGCAGGCTATGAACTCGCTTATACTTATCAAAAGGCAGATGGTAAGAAGTTCCAACTCGACAATGTTCGTGATATTAACTACCGCACGGAAGAAACTCCTACGGAGAGTACGAATATCAACAACGGACACAAGTACACCTATGATGCTAACGGAAACCTTGTCTATATCAACACCTCTCGTGTAAAGAAAGACGGCAAGGAAGATGAAAAGGCAACCGAGCAGAAATATAAGTGGGACGAGGAGAATCGCTTGTTGGCTGCTGATAAGAACGGCTTTGTATCGAACTACTGGTATGATGCCGATGGCGAGCGCACAGTAAAGACATCAGGCGAGAATGAAGCCATTTATGTGAACTCCGAGTTCTCGGGAGGCAACACAGGTACGGCACGCTTCAGCC
>NZ_BAKF01000119.1 GCF_000614025.1 Prevotella aurantiaca JCM 15754 | reverse complement strand
ATCGTCACCCATCGTGGAAAGCATAGAACCCGACATCAAATAAGTCTCGGTTTCTTTACTTGTATCGTATCTTGGAACACCCCAGCGAGTATCCAACGTAATAGAAGGAACAGAGAGATTCCAACCCTCTCCAAGCCATCCACTACCGCCTTCACTACTGTACTGTATGCCCAAAGAAGGAGCCATACCATTGCGTGCGGGAGGCATTTCAAAGCCATACTGAAGATTGGCAGAACCTCGGTTGTTGGCTGTAGGAGGAGTAATAAGATTGATTTTTGCCGTCGGGTCTGCCGCCTTGATGTCATTCATCATCGTCGGGGTAAATCCATCGGTCTGTGGAGATTCGGGTGCCTTGATTACACCGTTGATCATATCGGTGAAGTGCGTGGTGCGTGACACGACGCAGGTCTCCTTCTTATCCACCTGACTCTTTCCAGTGCCACCCAGTGCTTGGTATTCTTGTCGAAGTAATAGGTATTGATGTCGTCTTCTGTAAAACCGCTCGGGATTCGCGTGCGGTCGTATTTTATCTTCACCGTTGCACCCTTGCCCTCGAAGTGGTTGCCGTGGGGCAGAAAGCGGTAGCCGTCTCCCTTGGCGGTGACGTTGGTCATGCCGTAGTCAAGGGCTGGAATGTCCGTCTCGCGGAGTGCCGTGACGGAGTATCTGCCGTTCCTTGCGATGTCCGCAGCCTTCACGGAAAGGACGTTGCCGCCGATGGCGATGCTGTCCGCCCTGTGCGCGAGGAACTGCTTCTCCGCCTTTCCACCGACGGACACGAAGGCACGGGCATAGTCCGCCCTACCTTCCTGTATGGGTGTTATTGTCCTGCTGATGTTCCTGTCATCAATAACTGCCGTGAGCTTGAGCTGTCTGCCCGTCGATGGCACGATGCCCTCGAATTCTCCGTCATGGACAGTGAGGGTTGTGCCGTTCACTGAGATACGGCTTGCCTTCCCTCGTACGAAGCCGTGGAGGTAGGTCTGACCGTCATAGGCTATGGGGGCGGAGGAAAGGATTATTTCTTCCTGCTTATTGGTATTAGTCTTTGTCTTAGCATCCGCTACGGTTTCGATATGTACGTTCCTGACCGAATAGGCGTAGGAAGCATCCGTCGGAATGGTGAAGAGGACGGTGTTCCTGCCGTCCTTCAGCCACTCGGGGCTTATTTCCTCCCTGACGGTCTTCCAGTCCTTGGAAAGAACCGTAAGGTAGCCGCCGACAGCCGTGCGATCGTTGATGCTCCTGCTGATGCCCTGACCAGAA
>NZ_BAKF01000120.1 GCF_000614025.1 Prevotella aurantiaca JCM 15754 | reverse complement strand
AAAGCGCAATGCTTTTAGAGTGCTATGCTGAGTACCTCACACAGATTCATGAAAGAGTGGGCATAGACCGGGCAATGAAAACACTGGAGCTGCGTACCTATCAGCAAACTCTTCTTCGGGAGTATGTGCGTAGGAAATACAAGTTAAGTGATATTCCGCTCATGGAGCTGGATATTTCCTTTATAGAAGGCTATGAATACTTTCTGACAATAGACCGAAAACTGAAACGTGGCAGTATATGCAGTGCCTTGGCTGCATTGAAGGCAGTTGTGAACAAGGCTGTCAAAAATGGCATGATAGACATGTATCCGTTCATTGGTTACAGTTACGAAAAGACGAAAGGAACGCCGAGAAACATCACGCAGGACGACCTGCAAAAGATTATCGACCTGCCCATCAAATGGGAGAAATATCGTGTCGTCCGTGATTTGTTCGTGTTCTCCTGCTTCAGCGGTCTTGCCATTTCAGATATACGCAATCTCAAAGAGGAAAACATCATCATTGAAGAAGGAAAGCTATGTATTAAAAGCAAGCGTGTCAAGACGAAGACTCCTTTTCGTGTAGTAGTTCTCTCCCCAGCCAAGACCATTATGGAAAGATATAGGGGCAGACGTGCGGGATATGTGTTTGACGTTCCCCCAAGAGACGTGGTTTACAATGCGATGCACCACATACAGAGAAGTATCGGTATGGAAACCCCTCTGACCTTTCACATGGCTCGCCATACTTTTGCTTCGGTCATTACCCTGTCGGCAGGTGTTCCGATAGAAACCGTAAGCGGTATGTTGGGACATACCAATTTGAGAACGACACAAGTGTATGCTGCGGTCAATTCAGAAAGAATAAGGCAGGATATGCAGAAGATTCAACAGCGGATAGAACACACTTTCACCTTAAAATTATAGCTTATGGCACACAGTACATTCAAGACATTGTTCTACATTAACCGTTCCAAACAGAAGAAGAACGGCAGATGCCCGATAATGGGGCGAATCACCATAAACGGGCAACAAGTACAATACAGTATGGGATTGGATGTCAATCCAAACAATTGGGACGCAAAGCATGGCAGATGCAAAGGCGACACTGATGAGATGAAGAACATCAACCGCATACTGACAGAAAAGGAAGGACAGATACAAACCAAATACAATGAGCTGGTTTGGCAAAAGGGGTATGTAAGTGCAGAACTGCTCAAAAATTGTCTGACGGAGGATTCACAAAGCAATGGAATGCTCATGGAAGAGGCAGACCGTTTC
>NZ_BAKF01000121.1 GCF_000614025.1 Prevotella aurantiaca JCM 15754 | reverse complement strand
AAAACGCAATGCTTTTAGAGTGCTACGCTGAGTACCTCACACAGATTCATGAAAGAGTGGGCATAGACCGGGCAATGAAAACACTGGAGCTGCGTATCTATCAGCAAACTCTTCTTCGGGAGTATGTGCGTAGGAAATACAAGTTAAGTGATATTCCGCTCATGGAGCTGGATATTTCCTTTATAGAAGGCTATGAATACTTTCTGACAATAGACCGAAAACTGAAACGTGGCAGTATATGCAGTGCCTTGGCTGCATTGAAGGCGGTTGTGAACAAGGCTGTCAAAAATGGCATGATAGACATGTATCCGTTCATTGGTTACAGTTACGAAAAGACGAAAGGAATGCCGAGAAACATCACGCAGGACGATCTGCAAAAGATTATCGACCTGCCCATCAAATGGGAAAAATATCGTGTCGTCCGTGATTTGTTCGTGTTCTCCTGCTTCAGCGGTCTTGCCATTTCGGATATACGCAATCTCAAAGAGGAAAACATCATCATTGAGGAAGGAAAGCTATGTATTAAAAGCAAGCGTGTCAAGACAAAGACCTCTTTTCGCGTAGTAGTTCTCTCCCCAGCCAAGACAATTATGGAAAGATATAGGGGCAGACGTGCGGGATATGTGTTTGACGTTCCCCCAAGAGACGTGGTTTACAATGCGATGCACCACATACAGAGAAGTATCGGTATGGAAACCCCTCTGACCTTTCACATGGCTCGCCATACTTTTGCATCGGTCATTACCCTATCGGCAGGTGTTCCGATAGAAACAGTTAGCGGTATGTTGGGACATACCAATTTGAGAACGACACAAGTGTATGCAGCGGTCAATTCAGAAAGAATAAGGCAGGATATGCAGAAGATTCAACAGCGGATAGAACACACTTTCACCTTAAAATTATAGCTTATGGCACGCAGTACATTCAAAACATTGTTTTACATCAACCGTTCCAAACTGAAGAAGAACGGCAAATGCCCGATAATGGGACGAATCACGATAGACGGACAACAAGTACAATACAGTATGGGGTTGGATATCAATCCAAACAATTGGGACACAAAGCATGGCAGATGCAAAGGCGACACTGATGAGATGAAGAACATCAACCGCATACTGACAGAAAAGGAAGGACAGATACAAACCAAATACAATGAGCTGGTTTGGCAAAAGGGGTATGTAAGTGCAGAGCTGCTCAAAAATTGTCTGACGGAGGATTCACAAAGCAATGGAATGCTCATGGAAGAGGCAAACCGTTTT
>NZ_BAKF01000122.1 GCF_000614025.1 Prevotella aurantiaca JCM 15754 | reverse complement strand
TCCTGTGGTGGAGATTCTTCTCTCCATCCGCAGGACTCGACCTTGTCAGGCAGATAGGCTGCCGTTGTACCTTTGCACGATAAGAAACGGCATCAGGGACTTTGCGTGTGCCTTTGCTTACAACGCCTTTAGGTTTACCCCTCTGTCTGACCAACGATTGGCAAATGATTGCTCTTGGTGAGCAGCACTATTGTGCCTGTGAGTTCGGTGTAAAGACGGCTGTATTGCTCGTCAGAAGCAAATATGTCCGTCAAACCGAATTTGTCGAATGTGGCTTGAACAGCCTTGTTCGACAACAATATGGGTGCGAGTCTTTCAGGAAGTGGCATTGGCAGCTCCCTTTCAAACTCGTTTTCCAACACAGAAACAAGGGTATCGTACTTTGAGAAATGCAGTCCACTGAAAAGCACTTCACTTGCCATGCTTTCTGCTTCAAGATGATTAAAACCTTGCGCCACGGCATCGCAGTAGGCGGTCAGTGCCATGTCGGCTCTTGCGTGATAAACTCCGTATCACTCATTCTTTCGGGGTGATGTTCACTCATATAGCTTTCCAACTTCAATCGAAAATAGAAAAGTTCCTTTTTGCTATTATCTGTTTTCATACATATTTTTTTTGCTGATTTCTAAAATATTGTTGCGTTTTGCTTTTCGATAGCTTCCGTATAGTCAGAAAAAGCCTTACTTTTATGTTCCTGCAAACGATTCATGTCCTCTCTGATTTTCAGGTCGGTAATTTTTCCATAAATCTGTGTCGTTCCAATGTCGCTGTGTCCGAGCATCTTGCAGAGCGTTTCCATTGCTATACCATTGGAAAGGCAGATGGTCGTGGCGAAAGTATGGCGAGCCATGTGAAAGGTCAAGCCCTTCTCAATTTGGCATATCTGACCAATGTTTATACAGGCGAAAGATGCCTTGCTGACGTTCAATGTTGGAAATATCAAATCATCGTGTTGTTTCCCTTTTATATGAATGTCAAGTATCTCCTTTGCGATGGGCAGAAGTGGAATGATGGCTTCCACATCCGTTTTCTGTCGCTTGATACGTATCTCACACGTTCCGTCATCATAATGGTGGATATGTTTAGGTGTCAGTCGCAACATATCCACACAAGCCAGTCCCGTAAAGGCACAGAAAATGAAGAGTTGCCTTGCTCGCTCGAACTGCTTGTTTAAGATGGGT
>NZ_BAKF01000123.1 GCF_000614025.1 Prevotella aurantiaca JCM 15754 | reverse complement strand
TTCCTTGTAGACACGTACCGGAAACTCCTGTTATATCATCAATATGTTCGAAAGGGTTAGTTAATATTACATTTTGTTCAGTTAGTCTTGAAGCCCCAGCCTCTTTAGCTGTAAGGTACAATTCTGCTCGTTGTCCTATCCATCTATCAAATGAACTTTGGTCTGTTCCTATTGGTACAAATGCCATTGTCAAAGGATCCATCTTGGCATCCTTGCTATCGGGGAGCTTCAGCAGTGATTCATCAATAGGTTTGCTATACCTACCTTCGGAAGCATTATAAACAAAACCACCCCAACCACGATACATTGTGCCGAAGCCTTTGTTCTCTGTTTGGGCATAGAAGCCTGCCTGTGCTGTTCCTATGCCACTGACAGTAGCTGCAGAAGTTACTGTCTGACCTGAGATGTTACCTGAATAGAAGTAATCTATCCATATCTTGCCTGCACTGATACCGGTGATTATCAGAGGATCCCCTGAAAGACTGCCACCACTGAAAGTGTAAGTCTTTTTACCCAGCAGTTTGTCTACAGTCTTGACAGTCATCGTTACCATTCCGTTTACCGTTGGTGGTAGCATCGTGATACTCGGAGTAACTGTCAGGGTTGAAACATTGGAAGCAAGTACTACAGGTTTACCTTCACTAACCATGTCAGCAAAGAGAACATAATGGGTTGCCCCTGCTGTACGCTGCCTGCTACCTTCCTTGCCTATGGTCTCTATTTGTGGGGTCCACTTTATTTTCGACCAGTCCACATTAGAAGAAGAACAGATTTCAAAGTTTAGATTTGTCAAGCCATCCGGATTAGGAATCGTCTGTTTAATTTCTCCGTCAAACGCTTCATTCCATGCTAAGGTACGGGTATAGATTTCTCTTTTTTTATAATTCGGATTATTATTACCCAAGCTGTCTTTTAACTCATTAGATGCGACAATTCTGAGCGTAACGTCATCTGTTGTGACGGGTTTGGCGAACTTGCCTGACAGGTTCAAAGAAGTGCTCTCTGCCACATTGGTCAGTGTATTGGCATCATAAACGGCACCCTCCTGAGGTTGATAAACAGTGGTAGATAATCCGCC
>NZ_BAKF01000124.1 GCF_000614025.1 Prevotella aurantiaca JCM 15754 | reverse complement strand
TGCTTCTAAAGATGTGCGTATAGCAACATTAAGTGATTCTAGATTATGGAAAATTTGCCCTTCAATATCTACATATACCGACCGATACATTAGCTTTATAGCATTCTCAACCAGTGCCTTGTCCTTGGGACGGCGCACCCTAGCTGGATAAACAGCCATGTCATAAAATTCAGCCATAGCAGCGAAGTCGTCATTGATAACAGGCTCATTACGATCACTGCGGATAACGGCTGATTTTAAGTTGTCAGGCACAACAGCCTTGGGTACACCACCAAAGAAATGAAGAGCATTCTCGCAAGCAACGATAAGGTCTTCCTTCTTCTGCGACCACACTGCCTCGCAATAGGTGTAATGACTGCATGGAAGGGTAGCCACAAAAACCTCTACCTTCCGCACCTCACCCGTCTGTTCTTCGACTATCTCTAGCTTATCACCTGCATAATCAATATACATCTGATCGCCAGCAAGGTGCTCTACATGTCCTACGGCTCGTGTTTGACATCTGTAGGCATGGATTGCGTGTTTGAAAGTAGAATACTGGTAACCATTAGGATGAGTTTTGAGATACTCCGTGTGAAGAGATAAGATAGAAACACCCTTCTTGCTAAGCCGTTTCACATAATCAGGAACAAGTGCCTCTAACTCCAACTTGCGAGCAGAAGGCGGACGGTTACGAGAATGCCCATCTGAAAACAAGTCCGCCAGCTTATCATCTGAAAGCGACAGAATTTGCTCCATGGACAAGCCACTTTCTTGGAATTTACGGACATACTTGCGGAGGGTGTTACGAGATATATGGAAAGTACTAGAAATTCTTCTTATTCCCATACCAGATGCGTAACAGCGCAATAAATTCTTTAATTTTGTCATATAAATAATAGTTTTATGTTTTTAATGCCGGCCAGGGCAGTAACACAAAACTACAAAATGACCCTAAAAAACTAGCGTTTCAAAGGGTCATTCTTATTTTGGCGAGGTGGGTCTCATTATTTTAACCTTACTGGGTCTAAAATACTTGCCAGGGTGGGTCAAATTAGTGTGGCTTTTCCA
>NZ_BAKF01000125.1 GCF_000614025.1 Prevotella aurantiaca JCM 15754 | reverse complement strand
GGCTTAATGGTCAAATGTACTCCTGAAAGGGGGCATAATGCTCTCTTTTTCATACCTTTGCAGGTGTTTATAATGCTATAATGGAAAATCATCATAAAAAAAGTGCCAGAAATGCGGTTCTCATGATGTAATCCGCAAAGGAGTTAAACGTGGTTCCTCGTATTGGTATTGCAAGAGTTGTCAATGCTATTTTAGTGGTCGTGAAAAGCCTAATAAGGCAGCCATTGTTGAGTTCTACTTACAAGGGCGCCATACATTGCTTGAAACAGCTCAAAAATATGGTATTTCAGTTTCTACCCTACAACGATATCTCAAAAACGTACCCCAAAATCAGGATGTTTCTTGCAGAATTCATCCCATTGCTATAACGCTACAAATGGATGCCACCTATTGGGGGCGAAACTTTGGAGTAGTCATTTTTATGGATGCAACAACACACAAAGTCTTGCATTATCGCTTCTTACGTGGTAAGGAGAGAATTTCTGATTATCAAGCTGGAATTTCCTGTCTCCAAGATCAAGGATTTACAATCAGAGCCATTGTAAGTGACGCATTATCAGGTATTAAGGAAGCATTTCCTGAGATACCTTATCAGTATTGTCAGTTTCATCAGCTTCAGCGAATAAGACATTTGCTCACCACTAATCCTCGCTTACCTGCGGCCAAAGAACTCAAGGCATTGCGCATCAACTTACACAATCCAGTCGTCTAGACTTTGAGACATCTCTTGAAAAATGGGAGCAAAAGTGGAAAGATTTTTTGCAAGAGAAGTCTTATGGTGAAGATGGCAAATGTCACTTCACTCATAGAAGAACGAGAAGTGCTATTTATAGTTTAAAACGCAATCTAAATGCACTATTTACCTTTGAGAAATTCCCTGCCGATCAAGTTCCACGCACTAACAATGCTATTGAGTCTCTTAACTCTGTATTGAAGATGAGATTGCGTCTTCATCGTGGACTTTCGAAAGAGAAGCGAGAACTGCTTATTGGAAACATATTAAGGACTTACAACCCCGATAAACACTAGGGAGTTCAACTATTATAGGA
>NZ_BAKF01000126.1 GCF_000614025.1 Prevotella aurantiaca JCM 15754 | reverse complement strand
GATGACGGCCTTGACGCAGGATTTATAAGTCCTCTCAAAGAAGTTGGTGGCATATTCAGCGACAAACCTACTGCCTTAGGAGGAACAACAAGCCTTTCTTATGGTGGTTCTTTCTATGCTGGAGCAGGAGTTGATGATCAAAGTTCTTCAACAAGTGGCACTATTGGTGGTTCTTTTAATTACTCTCATGATAATTCTAAGGGATTATTGACTTTTGCAGACCTTAACGGAGATGGATTACCCGACAAGATATATCAGGATGGAGGTTCTGTGTACTATCGTCCGCAAATATGCACAGACGAAAAGAAAATAACCTATGGAGAACCTATCAAAGTTATTGGTATCTCTAAATTTTCTGCTTCATCCAGTAATACTTTCTCTGGAGGACCTGCCCTCAAGGCTGGCTGGCAGTATATCATGGCTACTGTTGCTACAAGTACTTCTCGCACGACTACCAAAACCTCTGTATATTTCAGCGATGTTAATGGTGATGGGCTTGTAGATATAGTTTCTAGTGGTAAGGTTTATTTTAATCATATAGAAATTGACGAACAAGGTCATGCTATTCCTCATTTTACGCTTAGCAGTGCCGATACACCAAGTCCTATCATCTATGATGCCAAGAAAATAGATAAAACTATTGGGGAGGTTGATCCTGCCGAGCAAGCAGAACTGATTAAATCCTCTCCGATGGAAGATATGGTACGTGTATGGCAGGCACCTAAAGATGGAATCATCAGCATCTCGGGTACAGTTAGTTTGATTACTCCAACAGGCGAATATGATACCGATGAGTATGCTCATGCTGATGGTGTGCGCGTAGCCATTCAGAAAGGTCGTACGGAACTCTGGAACAAGAAAATTACCAAAGGAGATGCAACGGCTTATAATGCTACGGCACAAAATATCACTGTCAAGAAAGGCGACCGCATTTATTTCCGTGTCCAGTCTGGTACGGAGGAAACAAGCAACGGTGCCTTTGACAACGTGAAATGGGCACCTGTCATTACCTATACAGGTGCGGCAGAAACACTCCCC
>NZ_BAKF01000127.1 GCF_000614025.1 Prevotella aurantiaca JCM 15754 | reverse complement strand
AGGGAGTGTTTCTGCCGCACCTGTATAGGTAATGACAGGCGCCCATTTCACGTTGTCAAAGGCACCGTTGCTTGTTTCCTCCGTACCAGACTGGACACGGAAATAAATGCGGTCGCCTTTCTTGACAGTGATATTCTGTGCCGTTGCATTATAAGCCGTTGCATCTCCTTTGGTAATTTTCTTGTTCCAGAGTTCCGTACGACCTTTCTGAATGGCTACGCGCACACCATCAGCATGAGCATACTCATCGGTATCGTATTCGCCTGTTGGAGTAATCAAACTAACTGTACCCGAGATGCTGATGATTCCATCTTTAGGTGCCTGCCATACACGTACCATATCTTCCATCGGAGAGGATTTAATCAGTTCTGCTTGCTCGGCAGGATCAACCTCCCCAATAGTTTTATCTATTTTCTTGGCATCATAGATGATAGGGCTTGGTGTATCGGCACTGCTAAGCGTAAAATGAGGAATAGCATGACCTTGCGCATCAAATTCTATATGATTAAAATAAACCTTACCATTAGAAACTATATCTACAAGCCCATCACCATTAACATCACTGAAATATACAGAGGTTTTAGTAGTTGTGCGGGAGGTACTTGTAGCAACAGTAGCCATAATATACTGCCACCCAGCCTTGATGGCAGGTCCTCCGGAGAAAGTATTACTGGATGAAGCAGAAAATTTAGAGATACCAATAACTTTGATAGGTTCTCCATAGGTTATTTTCTTTTCGTCTGTGCATATTTGCGGACGATAGTACACAGAACCTCCATCCTGATATATCTTGTCGGGTAATCCATCTCCGTTAAGGTCTGCAAAAGTCAATAATCCCTTAGAATTATCATGAGAGTAATTAAAAGAACCTCCAATAGTGCCACTTGTTGAAGAACTTTGATCATCAACTCCTGCTCCAGCATAGAAAGAACCACCATAAGAAAGGCTTGTTGTTCCTCCTAAGGCAGTAGGTTTGTCGCTGAATATGCCACCAACTTCTTTGAGAGGACTTATAAATCCTGCGTCAAGTCCGTCATT
>NZ_BAKF01000128.1 GCF_000614025.1 Prevotella aurantiaca JCM 15754 | reverse complement strand
GCAGATAGTATCTTCACTTGACCAACCTATGAGCGATGTGTACTTTATGGAGGAATACGGCAAAAAGGCTCGCAACTTGGGTTTCCATTCGCTTACTGGCAGTTCTCCATCTTTAATGCGCAATACGCTGAAAGTCGTAGTGGACAGAACGAGCACGCTCAAGGAGGGTGACAATGTCGTGCTTCGTCTGCTTGAAACCGCCAAGGTACAGGGACTTCAAATTCCACGGCATAGCGACTCATAGCTGTCGCTAAGATAGAAGGTAATCGTATGCACCTACTTATCAAAAGCATTGAGGTGGACGGGCATATCATAGCCGTCAAGCTCTCGGCATACGACACAGACGGACAAGAGGGGGTGTATATACCAGGTTCGGAGGATATCAATGCGCTTAAGGAAGTTGGAGCAAACATCGGTGGTTCAATGGGAACATCTTTTACCTTCGCTTCCTCTGCCAAGGACCAGATTATCTCCGAGGCTGCCCGTGGGGTGATGCAGGGTGCAAGTCAGCTGCTTCAGAAGAAACTTCGCACCATCAAGGTAACGCTCAAGAGTGGCTACCGCCTTTTCTTGGTTCAGTCCAAATAAAACAATCGAAAATGATAAGTAAAAAATAACATCAAATAAAAAAGGAACAATGAAGAAAATTATTTTATCAATGGCTATGCTTGCATGGTGGGAGCAACAGCCACAGCACAGGAAAACAATGATGGTTTGACACCAAGCCGTCCGCTTACTTCGGGCGAACTCTTTCAAGGTATGAGCCGTGCCATTCCAACGGGGCGTGTCGTCCTGCCGTATGGTCTGGACGTTACCTTTGACAAGACTGTGCATCTTATCTTCCCTTCTGCCATCCGCTATGTAGACTTGGGTTCACAGAACATCATCGCAGGGAAGGCGGAGGATGCAGAGAATATACTGCGTGTAAAGGCTTCAGTGAAGGATTTTGAGACGGAGACCAATATGAGTGTCATCTGTGAGGACGGCTCTTTTTACA
>NZ_BAKF01000129.1 GCF_000614025.1 Prevotella aurantiaca JCM 15754 | reverse complement strand
GACAGATAGTATCTTCACTTGACCAACCTATGAGCGATGTGTACTTTATGGAGGAATACGGCAAGAAGGCTCGTAATATGGGCTTTCATTCGCTTACAAGCACGGCTGCTCCTACGATGCGCAATACACTGAAAGTTGTAGTGGACAGGACTACTGTTCTTAAGGAGGGGGACAATGTCGTGCTCCGTCTGCTTGAAAGTGCCAAGGTAGAGGGACTGCACATTCCACGACAAAGCCGACTCATAGCAGTCGCCAAGATAGAAGGCAACCGTATGCACCTGCTTATCAAAAGCATTGAGGTAGACGGCCATATCATAGCTGTTAAGCTCTCGGCATACGACACAGACGGACAGGAGGGTGTGTATATACCAGGTTCGGAGGACATCAATGCGCTTAAGGAAGTCGGGGCGAACATCGGTGGTTCAATGGGCACATCTTTTACCTTCGCTTCCTCTGCCAAGGACCAGATTATCTCCGAGGCTGCCCGTGGGGTGATGCAGGGTGCAAGTCAGCTGCTTCAGAAGAAGCTGCGCACTATCAAGGTAACGCTCAAGGGTGGCTACCGCCTTTTCTTGGTTCAGTCCAAATAAAACAATCGAAAATGATAAGTAAAAATAACATCAAATAAAAAAGGAACAATGAAGAAAATTATTTTATCAATGGCTATGCTTGCATGGTGGGAGCAACAGCCACAGCACAGGAAAACAATGATGGTCTGACACCGAGCCGTCCGCTTACTTCGGGAGAGCTTTTTCAAGGTATGAGCCGTGCCATACCAACGGGGCGTGTCGTACTGCCGTATGGTCTGGACGTTACCTTTGACAAGACCGTGCATCTTATCTTCCTTCTGCCATTCGCTATGTAGACTTGGGTTCACAGAATATTATCGCAGGGAAGGCGGAGGATGCCGAGAACGTGCTACGTGTAAAGGCTTCGGTGAAGGACTTTGAGACGGAAACCAACATGAGTGTCATCTGTGAGGACGGCTCTTTTTACG
>NZ_BAKF01000130.1 GCF_000614025.1 Prevotella aurantiaca JCM 15754 | reverse complement strand
TCGGCGGAACCTTTACACTGGACTACGAACACAGTACGCCTACCTACGGCCTGCCCGGTGGTAAATGGGTCATGTCGTCCGTAACCATTGACGATGGTATCCGTGATGATGGACCGATGATGAAGACGATGTTTGCCTATTCAGATGGACAGAAGGATCGCCACGAGCGTGAGTTCCTCGGTTTTGGAAAGGTCGTAACCAAGAATATCGACACCGAACAGGGAGAATCCGCGGTCTATCGTCAGGCTGTGCAGCTCTACGACGTGTCTACCTACTACGCACAAGGTAACGAACTTGGTACTTCCGTAGAAGATGCCAAAGGCAACAAGTACACCGAGACACGCAATGAATATGACGGCTATTATATCACAGCCAACGGTGACAGCTATACTTTCAACAAACAGAAGAAACTCTGTAGCGACCGCGCTTCTGCCTTCGTGCCGCTCCGCTATACCGCCAATAAGCAGTATGAGGGACAGCCAACTGGCATCACCACCTCTGAGGCTTGGAACGAGTATTACCTCACGGGGCATCATGGTGAATTGAAGTCCTACAAGTTCAGTGATAAGGGCAAGTTGGGTGCTGACGGTTCGGGTAAGTTCGACTACCAAACCACAATACAATATGCTCACAATGATAACAAACATATCTTCGGGCTACCTACCAACGTAACCGTAACAGGCGGTGATGGTAAGACTTATCATCAAGTCTCTGCGACTTACGATTTGAACTATGCCGACCATATTACACAGATTAAGCAACAACTTGGAAGCGGTGAAGCTGTCTCTGACTATACTTATGATGCTTACGGCAACATTATCAAGACCACGCTTCCTGCTAACAGCAAGGGACAACGCATGTGGTACACCTACCGCTATGAGCCGGTGATGAATATGTATGTGGAGCGTGTAGACGATGCCTTTGGCTACCGCAGCGAAGCAGCCAACTTCGACTACCGCTATGGC
>NZ_BAKF01000131.1 GCF_000614025.1 Prevotella aurantiaca JCM 15754 | reverse complement strand
GGGAGGATGAATCATGAATTATGAAACATATAAATTGATAATGATAATGGGGTAGTGTCCTAAAAAGTGTGTAAGTATTCTCTTTCTTTTCTCTGTTTCTTATTCATTTTTCTTTCTTTTGTTTCCAGAATTTCCATTGATGAATTTTTCTTGCATATGTTGTTTTTGTTTCTTGCATTGCAACACTTGCAAGTAGGAAAAGTACCGACTTACTTGTTGGCATTGATGTTCTCATTTTTATCGTTCTCTTATATTTTCTATTGAGTCTTTCAATCCAATTAGTCGTATATATGCACCTTTGCACTTGCACAGAGAAGTCCATATATGTAAAGTAAGCAACGTTTCGATCGTCTTTATACTTTTTCAATATTGGGTATTTTTTTCCCATTTGGCTACAAAGTCATAGATTGTTCATATCCCAATAAAGATTTTATCTCTTTGTTTTCTAAAGTAAAAACCTCATTGAGTTCTTCTGCTATCTGCGGTTTATCTTTATGTGAGACACAGTTTAGTATTTGTCGCTTAATGTGAGCTACACAAAACTGATGAGATGCCTGGGGGAAAGCTGCACAAACAGCAATCTCTATTCCTTGAAGTGCATCAGATACTACTAAGTCTATTTGAGTAACTCCTCGTTCTTTCAACGCTTCAAGCTCTTCCTTCCAGCATATAGCTCCCTCACTGGGATGATTGACTACACTTAACACCTCTCGGCTTCCATCGTCCAATACTCCTAAAATAGTATAATAAGCCTCTTAGGAAACTTGTTTATCCCTGCGAGTGGCAATGAAAGTTGCGTCGATATAAACTGCCAAATAATGAGAAGAAAGCCAGCGGTTAAGCCATTGATCAACGACTTCACGACAACTGGTACTTAAATAGTCCTCCCTTATAAACCTAATATTCTCCTGATTCATAGTAC
>NZ_BAKF01000132.1 GCF_000614025.1 Prevotella aurantiaca JCM 15754 | reverse complement strand
TAACAGAATAAAACATAAGATTAGGCTAAAATTAGAAGTAGCCAACAACAATCGTTACGGACACAGAGAGACAGAGGAAGTGCCATGCTGGGATAGATGGGACACCCGTATGACCGACGTGAAAGACCAGCTGCGTGTCATTGCCTTATACAATATATCGGGTGTCGTAAGCAAATCCGATTTTGTCCGTGCCCGAATCCTCGGGGAGAGTTTCAGACACTACCTAATATCATCTCTTTTCGTATCATCCCACACCTTAAGAGTGTAATAACTTGTGTGCATTATATTATTCAAGGGAGAAATAGAAACTCTAAAAAACAAAGTATCATTGAAATGACTATTCTTTAGTTTCTTATTATATGGGATTACGATACAGTAAACACTATCATCATAGTTATATTTATCATATTCAACTATTATTTGGTATGGGAGTTCTGGGTGATTGTTTCCAGTATCATCCTTTTTTGTTAGCTTGATTGCGTGCATGTTCATGAAGTTGTCCCATTTAAATCCCTTTTCAACAAAAATATTTTTACATGTAATAGTGGGGACACTTTATATTTTACATCCTTGACAAATACACCATTATTTTTGGATTCCTGTTTAGTTAAAGAAAACATTCTTGCTCCATCATAGCCATATCCATAATAACCAATTGATATATTTAAGACTTCAAGAAATAATACACACAATGCAATTATCAGGAAACATATAATAATGACTTTTTTTTTCATTTTCATATACAAATAGGATTAGGTGATACGTCATTAAATGACATATCACCTTTTGAAAATATTAACGATTATCAGTTTTTTCAGAATATTTTAGATGCATCCGTTGTTTTATCTGAATATCATTTTTTTTGCCAGTATTATTATTGATATTCATATTAACCCGA
>NZ_BAKF01000133.1 GCF_000614025.1 Prevotella aurantiaca JCM 15754 | reverse complement strand
GTCTCGACGGTGGTCGTGGCGGCATTGTCGTCGCCCCATATCATAAAGCCGCCGTCGGGCATGGGAGAGCCATCCTCGCGTCCCATGACGAGAAGGCGTTGGCTCGTCGGCAGGCCGTATGGGTCTGCGTCTCTGAAACTGTCGTATGTCTTTTCAGTAGAGTATCTTGGTGCTTCCTCGTAGCTCGTCGTGGAGAGAGGCTGGAAGAGGTCGCCCGCGTCGTCACGCCCGATGCCCGTCACCCTGTGGTGGTAGGCGGCGCTTTCGTCCCTGTCCCATGAAAGGTTGCCAGTCCCCGTATAGTATGAGCCGTTGAGCGTGATGCCGTATCTGATGGCGAGATAGGTCTCCACCTGCCTGCGCTCCAGCGGCGTGAGCGTCCTGCCGTATGCGATGAGCTCGGGCGTGTAGCCATTGAGCGCACCGCCCCCGAACAGGGACTTGTCAAAGGTTGTCGAGAAATTGACGTCTCCGTCCCTGTATGTTCCCGTGGTGATGGTCGCACGTCTGCCTTCTCCCCACACGGAATGCACGGGGGCGTATGCCCTGATGTATGAGACGATGCGGGGACTCGTGGACTTGAATTCCTCTGCGGTCTGCCTCTCGCTCCCCGAATAAAGAAGGTCCTCGCCGGCCGTGCTTCCGTAGTTGAGCGGTTCTATGCCCTGCTGCCCGACCGCCTTGTCCCTGCTCACGAGGCTTCCCGCACCCTTGCGTCCGCTGACGGCATATAGCACCTCGTCCTTGTTATAGGCGGTGGTCGTCGGGGCAAACACCCCGATGACGGTCATCTGCGCGAGGTTGGAGTATTTCAGTAGACTCTCCTTCGGCTGATTCCCCTCGGAGAAGTTCAGGGCGGGGTTGAAGTTGAAAGTCCGTATCCATGTGTG
>NZ_BAKF01000134.1 GCF_000614025.1 Prevotella aurantiaca JCM 15754 | reverse complement strand
CCGTCGATGCTCAGCCCGTCGATGGTCGAGAGTCCCTTGTTGAAGCCCATGCCGAAGAGCCAGCCGAGACCGGCTTTCTTGGCCGCACGGTGGACAACGATGCCGTTTACCGTATAGCTTACCGTGTCGGGGGTGAAGATGATGCCGAGTGCGTCACCTCCATTCAGGGTGACGGCAGCACCCATGGGTTTACCCTCGACCACGACTTGTGCCGTGGCATTCTTCACGTCGAAGCCGTGGAGGATGTTCTTTCCCAGTCCGAGCGTGGTGCAGAGTCCCGCCCTGTAGTCGGAGGTGAGCGAGGGAATAGTCCATGTGACCTCTCCCTGCTTTCGGCGACCGACCGCATGGGCATACTCGACGCCTCCCGTGCTCTCCGCCGTGATGTCGATGCCCGCGTTCTGCTTAATGAGCAGACTGTAGTTTCCCGGGAGCAGGTTCTTCACCGTGTATGTCTTCGTGGTGAAGTTTCCCCGTGAAGCTACGGCACCTTTCTCCATATTCTCCACGGAATCCGCCAGCAAGCTGTATGAAAAACTCGGCAGGCCGACCACCATGCTGATGTCAAGGCTGCCGTCCTTTCGCGGCTTTCCGCCCGTGCAGCTCGCATCGTGCGGTGTCAGCCGTGCCAGTATGCCGTCGAAGCTGGCGAAGGTGAACGTGTCAGATCCACTGCCGTCGGTGTCCATGAAGATGTTGTCGAAGATGAGTTTTTCACGGCTCGCGTCCTTGCGCGAGCATCTGATGATG
>NZ_BAKF01000135.1 GCF_000614025.1 Prevotella aurantiaca JCM 15754 | reverse complement strand
CGCTTTGCAAGACGTAGACGGCGACGGCTACCTCGACATCGTGGAATCCGATAAGGAAAGTGAACTAAAAGTAACCCGCTCTGCCATCGGCAGAACGAATATGCTCAAGACCGTGACCAACTCCCTCGGCGGAACCTTTACACTGGACTACGAACACAGCACGCCTACCTATGGCCTGCCTGGTGGTAAATGGGTAATGTCGTCCGTAACCATTGACGATGGTATCCGTGATGATGGACCGATGATGAAGACGATGTTTGCCTATTCAGATGGACAGAAGAATCGCCACGAACGTGAGTTCCTCGGTTTTGGAAAGGTCGTAACCAAGAATATCGACACCGAACAGGGTGAATCCGCAGTCTATCGTCAGGCTGTGCAGCTCTATGATGTGTCCACCTACTACGCACAAGGTAACGAACTTAGTGCCTCTGTGGAGGATGCCAAAGGCAACAAGTACACCGAGACACGTAATGAGTACGACGGCTACTACCTCACTGCCAATGGCGACAAGTACACTTTCACCAAGCAGACCAAGCTCTGTAGCGACCGCGCTTCCGCTTTCGTACCGCTACGCTATACCGCCAATAAACAGTATGAGGGACAGGCAAGCGGAATCACGACCTCAGAGGCTTGGAACGAGTATTACCTTACTGGCTATCACGGAGAGCTGAAGTCCTACAAGTTCAGTGATAAGGGCAAGTTGGGTGCTGACGGTTCGGGTAAGTTCGACTACCAGA
>NZ_BAKF01000136.1 GCF_000614025.1 Prevotella aurantiaca JCM 15754 | reverse complement strand
CGGTAACAAATACAGAAGACACGGTTAAGAAGACTGTGAACGGTACTTCTGGAATCAAGATATCCAAGGAAGAGTTGGAAACTGAAACGGAAATTAATGTCGGGCAAGTCATAGAACCGGACGATTTTACCATTACCAAGGCACAGGCAACAGAAAATACCGTTTCCAATGGAGAGACTACTCCATTGCAACCACCATCATCGGAGTCTGTACCACAGCAATCTGTGTCAGAGCAGCCTTCCATAACTGTTGAATCTGCGCCCGAAGGCGTACCCGCCTTGACACTTCATCATCAATACGAGCAGGAACAACAGGAAATCCGTACGGATATTGAAGCTCCAAGAGAGATGAACGGACAGACGATATTCTTTGACGACGATCATCATCCGGTGGTGGACAATAATATGGAAGACATCGGACAACCGGAGCAGCTGTCACTGTTTGCCCCGGAGGAATACAGTCTTTGGACAAGAGAAGTTACCCGTGTGAACAATGAAATCAAGGATAATTCAGGAACTTCACAGGCGCGCCGTCCTGTAGAACAAACTGTTTCCCAAAAGCCAGCGGAGTCCAAGATACAAAAGCCAGCAGCCGTACCCAAACGCCGTACTCATAGTAGCAGGAAAGCAGCTTCTTCCTCCCCACGTGAGCCGTCACTTTTCGACTTCATGAACGAAGCCGAGGAA
>NZ_BAKF01000137.1 GCF_000614025.1 Prevotella aurantiaca JCM 15754 | reverse complement strand
TTTTATCAGTCCGTTTCATTTTTCCGCACTTGAATTGCCGTTTTATGCCCAAAGCCCATCTCATCGTGAATTTGCTGTTAATACTTCCTTTTTATTGTCTTCATCATCCTTTTGCGTGTTAAAAATAAAATTTTTCTGTGCAATTCCTTGCAAATTAAAGAAGAATAACCTATATTTGCGCTTAGGAAAAAACAACTTAAACGTTCATGCTTATGAAGACAACGTTGATTTTACCAATTTCAGCCCCCTTGACATAAAGAACGCCACTTTCGGCAGTCAAGGGAGATATGCAGGACTCTACGAAAAGGCTTTGCATTAATCAATTTTCGCACACACGATACAATCCATCCCACTTTTATTTTACGGATTTTCTCTCTTTACCGTTTTTATTGCGGGTATCTTATCAGACTGAAAAAGAACATAGACAGTATTAACTTATGGGACGACATTTACACGAAACAGCATTTCTAATAGTTACAGCCTTATTCATTCCCGTGCAGTCCCGTGCGCAGTCACCCGGTCAGGTCAGCGGTGCGGAGGCATGGCTGAAGACCGTCCCCCTGACAACAGACTTGCAGGGGTACTATCATTGGCGCGACTTCTCGGGCGACTCCGTTAGAACCAACCTCTACGATGCCAAGGGCGCAGCCTACGGTGGTGAGTTCACGCAGCGG
>NZ_BAKF01000138.1 GCF_000614025.1 Prevotella aurantiaca JCM 15754 | reverse complement strand
GGTTTCCCTTGCGCACCGCTCGTCCGTTACGCTGCTCTAAGTCCGAAGGTCGCCAAGGCGTGTCCAAATGATGGATGGCCACGGCACGTTGTTGAGCATTCACACCAGTACCCAACATGGATGTAGAGCCGAAAATAATACGAATATCTCCACGGTTCATCGCATCTACCATCGCTTTTTTTGCCTTCTCGTTCTTACACTCCTGAATGAAGCGTATCTCGTAGGACGGGATGTGATAGTCTTCTACCAGCTTACGCTTGATTTCCGAATAGACATTAAAGTCTCCACCGGGCTTATAAGTGCCTAAATCAGAGAAAACGAACTGTGTACCTTTCTGTGCGTCGAACTTTTGGTAATAGTCATTGAGCATCTTGGCACAGTGACTTGCCTTGTTGTCGATATGATCTGAGTAAGCTTTGTCATCAATCATGCGTAAATCTAAGCTCATCTTTCGGGCATAGTCTGTTGCAATCAGCATCTTTGCCCTTTCCTCGCTCTCACTCAGAGGTGCTCGTCCCAAGATTGTGGCATCGCCACTCTTAGCAAACTCCATCAGCTTGCCGATAAAAACCTCCTGTTCGGGCGTAGGTGGTATATTATGTAGTATCTCATTCTTTTCGGGGCGGTCGATACCGATGTCCTTGGCAGTA
>NZ_BAKF01000139.1 GCF_000614025.1 Prevotella aurantiaca JCM 15754 | reverse complement strand
CTCCTCGGCTTCGTTCATGAAGTCGAAAAGCGACGGCTCACGTGGAGAAGAAGAAGCTGCTTTCCTGCTACTACGGGTACGCCGTTGAGGAACAGCTACCGCCTTTTGTATCTTGCTCTCCGATGGTTTCTGGGGAGCAGTTTGAGTTATAGGACGGTGCGCCTGTGAAGTTCCTGTGTTTTCTTTGATCTCATTGTTCACACGGCTTACTTCTCTTGTCCAAAGGCTGTATTCCTCTGGGGCAAACAGTGACAGCTGCTCCGGTTGTCCGATGTCTTCCATGTTATTGTCCACCACCGGATGATGATCGTCGTCAAAGAATATCGTCTGCCCGTTCATCTCTCTCGGGGCTTCAATATCCGTACGAATTTCTTGTGGTTCTTGCTCGTATTGATGATGAAGTGTCAAGGCGGGTACGCCTTCGGGCGCAGGTTCTATAGTCATGAAAGGCTGTTCTGATACTAATTGTTGTGGGGCAGACTCTGATGATGACGGCTGTAATGGGATTGTCTCTCCGCCAGAAATGGTATCTTCCATTATCTGCGTATCGTTCTCAGAAGCAACGGCTACAGTTTCCTTAACCTTATCGTTTATCTCTGTTTTTGTTACTA
>NZ_BAKF01000140.1 GCF_000614025.1 Prevotella aurantiaca JCM 15754 | reverse complement strand
TTTTCGATGGCATCCTTGTCGGGCGCAATGGTGAAGAACAGCTCATGGAAACGGCGAACGTGTTCTCTTGCCTCTACGGGACGATTACGACTTGCATCCTGACTGAGGGCAAGCATGAGCGACTTTCCCTGGTCAAGCACATAGATTTTCTCCCGCTGCTCCTTAGCGAAGCTGTACGAGGCATAAACGGCATAACCGCTTACTACCACACAGACGATGGCAAAGACAAAGGCATAGAGTCTTATTTGTCTGAATGAAGTCTCGATATTACCAAGTGATTTGAATTCCATTTCTTTTTTCTTTTATATCTGTTGATTAATTAGGCTTAGTTGCTCGATTTCTATTTTCCTTTGAGCAGTGCACCCTTGATACGTCCACCGACATTTCCCACAGCAGCACCTGCGCCAGCCATAGCAGCCTTGCCACCGGTATATGCTCCTTGCGCACCATGCTGTGCTGTCTGGTTGACATTACGACCGTATGAGCCGATACCGCCTCCAGCTTCGATAATCCAGCCTGCCACGGTAGGTACACAAAAGTAGCCTACGATACCGATAAGGAAGAAGACGATGTAGTACCACGTCCCCGAATCAGGCAGG
>NZ_BAKF01000141.1 GCF_000614025.1 Prevotella aurantiaca JCM 15754 | reverse complement strand
TTCTCAATGGCATCCTTGTCGGGTGCAATGGTGAAGAACAGCTCATGGAAACGACGTACATGCTCCCTTGCCTCTACGGGACGATTACGACTTGCATCCTGACTGAGAGCCAGCATGAGCGACTTTCCTTGGTCAAGCACATAGATTTTCTCCCTCTGCTCCTTAGCGAAGCTGTATGAGGCATAGACGGCATAACCGCTTACCGCCACGCATACGATGGCAAAGACAAAGGCATAGAGTCTTATCTGCCTGAATGAGGTTTCGATATTACCAAGTGATTTGAATTCCATTTTTCTTTTATATCTGTTGATTAATTAAGCATTATTGTTCGATTTCTATTTTCCTTTGAGCAGTGCACCCTTGATACGTCCACCGACATTTCCCACAGCAGCACCTGCGCCAGCCATAGCAGCCTTGCCACCAGTATATGCGCCTTGCGCACCATGCTGTGCTGTCTGGTTGACGTTGCGACCGTATGAGCCGATACCACCTCCAGCTTCGATAATCCAGCCTGCCACGGTAGGTACACAGAAGTAGCCTACAATACCGATAAGGAAGAAGACGATGTAGTACCACGTCCCCGAATCAGGCAGA
>NZ_BAKF01000142.1 GCF_000614025.1 Prevotella aurantiaca JCM 15754 | reverse complement strand
AAAAAACAGACAAAGTTTGAAATAAATGGTACAACCTATGGAGAAGTAGAATATTCTAATGGTGAAGCATCATTGATTAAGATTTATAACTGGGGAACACTCGAAAGAATATCTACTACTGCACACAAAAAGGCATACGCCATAACATATACTGGCAAGAAACCAGCTGATATTGAGGTTGGTTTAGTCGTTTTAGGCGAAAATGGCGGTATAGGTATAACGCTTAAATAAGATTTTTAAGCAAAGACATCTTCCCACACAAGCTATATTATTATAGTTATACCTACAAAAATGAGAAGAATTGGTAGTTCAAGAAAAATAATATAAATCTTATAAAAAAAAGTTATGAAAAATTTCAAGTATTTAGTAATTATCGCATCTGTAGTATCATCTCTTATCTCTTGCGATAATAAAGGCGATTTTGACAGTTTCCCGCCAGCTGTTAATAAGACTGAATTTCAAATTTCTACTTCACAAACTGGCAAAGACACACTATTTGTTAAAGACAACAAAGATTTTAAATTGCACCATATTATATTAGTCAACAAGTCTGATAATAAGGGGATTTGCGAAGTAAATGCTCTTTATG
>NZ_BAKF01000143.1 GCF_000614025.1 Prevotella aurantiaca JCM 15754 | reverse complement strand
TACAAGCAGAGCGACATACAAGCCATGCTTGAAAAACACTATAACCCGATACCCAAGAAATTATGGCAAGAATAGATGAAAAAAGGAAACAACGCTTGGAACAAGCCATTAGAGATATGGGAAATTATGGCGTTAAGCTCCGCAAGCCCGAAGAGTTACCCGATTTTGACCAGCCCTTCGATTATGAAGAGGAAAAGAGAAGGTTTGAGCCTGTTGATAAAGTTGAGGAACAAAATGACAAGGAGAGTAACAAGGATTTTTCTCAACCGTCCTATCAAGAAACAGCGTTGTCGCCAACAGAAAGGGCTACTTCTACCGAAGAATTTCATCAAAGAATGGGAAAAACAAAGGACAGAAAGCAATTATCCGAGTTTCAGGGGAAATATCTCCAGCCCTTTCGCAACAGCCACCGCAAAGCCGTGTATGTATCAGAGGAAACCCAACGAAAGTTAGACTTCGTGGTGCGGAGAATCGGTGAGCATGGAGCGAGCGTTTCGGGATATGTCGAACAGGTACTGCGGGAACACCTCGACCAATACAAGGAAGATGTGGAAAGATGGAGGAAACTCTGAATTACTGCATTCCTCG
>NZ_BAKF01000144.1 GCF_000614025.1 Prevotella aurantiaca JCM 15754 | reverse complement strand
TTCCTGAATCAGGATTTCGATTCTTTCCCCACGGATTTCCTCCTCCTGTTCCATTTATCGAAACGTATTTCCACCCTGAGGTTTCATTTCCAATGAGAACTGCAGCATGACCAAATCCATTAGCAGCCTCTCTGTCCAGTAGAAAGACAATATCTTTACCATCAGGATCTATAATCTTTAATGGGTTATTTAAACAATATACATAGGCACTAACATTCTGATATTTCTCCATCTTTGGATCCACAGTCATCCATAGACTCAACCGTGGCTCATAGTACCTCGCACCATAGTAGTACATTCCCGTTTCCTCGTCAAATTCTTTCGCATTGAAGAGATAAGGCGTGTTCCAAGTGTTGTTGCGCTCCTCGATGAATACCTCGCCGAACGGCACGTACTCGATATGCTGAGCTACCTCGCCGTCAAGGTTGGTGATGTAGCTTGAGCTGCCCAAGTGGTCGGGGTGATAGTAGAACTGCATCTTCTCGTAGTCGTCATTCGGCTTGAAGTTGCCATCAATGGCTGACCGAGTCATGACTTTC
>NZ_BAKF01000145.1 GCF_000614025.1 Prevotella aurantiaca JCM 15754 | reverse complement strand
TCCTTGTATTCGATCAATTCCCCAATCAATCGGTTCTGTGAAGTTGTACCCTAAATTAAGTCGAACTTTATTTCCCTTAATAATTTTATCAGGTAGACCGTCTCCATTCACATCCATGAATGTTTCTGTGCTCCAATCCTTGTTAGAGGGAGGTATGCTCACAGAGCCTGACATACGTGCCTTCGCCTTGTTAGCCGACCCCTGATTACTCGTATGGTCTTTTCCTTTTGCTATATGTGCTATTGTAGAAGATACAGAAACGATAGGGTCGCTGCCTAATGCCCAGCCTTTAGACTTATTTTCACTGCCAATGGTTCCGATTCCACTATACTTTTCGCCACTGATACCTCCTTGCGAATTTGTATATTGTATGATTCCATTTTGAAAAATATCCGGGAAACCATCCCCATTGAAATCCATCATAGTGGAGCGAGTTACACTCTTACCACTTGCATCATTGTATGTAAAAGCAATGCCTGTCTGATTGACATCACTTGTTGCAACCATTTCCTGTGTTATAGCTACAGCACCAG
>NZ_BAKF01000146.1 GCF_000614025.1 Prevotella aurantiaca JCM 15754 | reverse complement strand
TGCTTTGCAAGACGTGGACGGCGACGGTTATTTGGACATCGTAGAGTCCGACAAGGAAAGCGAGTTGAAGGTTACTCGCTCTGCCATCGGCAGAACGAACATGCTCAAGAGCGTGACCAACTCCCTTGGCGGAACCTTTACACTGGACTACGAACACAGCACGCCTACCTACGGCCTGCCCGGTGGCAAATGGGTAATGTCGTCCGTAACCATTGACGATGGTATCTGTGATGATGGACCGATGATGAAGACGATGTTTGCCTATTCTGATGGACAGAAGGATCGCCACGAACGTGAATTCCTCGGCTTTGGAAAGGTCGTAACCAAGAATATCGACACCGAACAGGGTGAATCCGCAGTCTATCGTCAGGCTGTGCAGCTCTACGATGTGTCCACCTACTACGCACAAGGTAACGAACTTAGTGCCTCTGTGGAGGATGCCAAAGGCAACAAGTACACCGAGACACGTAATGAGTACGACGGCTACTACCTCACTGCCAATGGCGACAAGTACACTTTCACCAAGCAGACC
>NZ_BAKF01000147.1 GCF_000614025.1 Prevotella aurantiaca JCM 15754 | reverse complement strand
CTTCTGTTTGTTGAAAGTATAGCTGTCACCGTTGGCTGTGATATAATAGCCGTCATATTCATTGCGTGTCTCGGTGTATTTGTTGCCTTTGGCATCCTCTACAGACGCTCCAAGCTCATTGCCCTGTGCGTAGTAGGTGGACACATCGTAGAGCTGCACAGCCTGACGATAGACTGCGGACTCTCCCTGTTCGGTGTCGATATTCTTGGTTACGACCTTACCAAAGCCGAGGAACTCACGTTCGTGGCGATCCTTCTGTCCATCTGAATAGGCAAACATCGTCTTCATCATCGGTCCATCATCACGGATACCATCGTCAATGGTTACGGACGACATTACCCATTTACCACCGGGCAGTCCGTAGGTTGGCGTGCTGTGTTCGTAGTCCAGTGTAAAGGTTCCGCCAAGGGAGTTGGTCACGCTCTTGAGCATGTTCGTTCTGCCGATGGCAGAGCGGGTTACTTTCAGTTCACTTTCCTTATCGGATTCCACAATGTCGAGGTAGCCGTCGCCGTCTACGTCTTGCAAAGCA
>NZ_BAKF01000148.1 GCF_000614025.1 Prevotella aurantiaca JCM 15754 | reverse complement strand
TAAGGGGGGTAAAACGAAATGTGTAAATACGATGTTTGGGTGGACGTGATTAGATTGTTTGTTTATCAGAGAGTTACGGAATATTAGAGGATGAATGAGGTGCAAAACGAAATGTTACAATCGTGTTACATTTGCGTTACATTCGATGAGCGTTTGAATGGTGTTTGAGAGAAAAATGTTACATAGGAGGGTAAATGGGGCGATTTGGGACGTTTTAAGCCTGAATATGTGTACTTAATAGTGTAAGGAGTATTGACGGCGACAAAGGCGAAGCAAATAGCTTTGACAGGGTTGCTTTATGTATAAATTGATGAGGTAGGTTATTTACAGCTTACCTTTTATTTTACGCATTTAGTAAAATATTATATGGTTAAAATATCGTATATAGTAACTATTTTGTATATTTGCAAGCAAAAAGAGAGAACTATGACAAAGGTAATACACGTACAATTGATGAAAGGGAGGAAGAATTATTACTTTGGCTCAATTCCTGCGATTTACAGCGTTTTTACGGCTGAGGAGATAGGT